>JBEKIE010000012.1:0-67904 GCA_050011915.1 Occallatibacter sp. | reverse complement strand
GTGCAGAAGCGGCATTGATCGCAGGCGGAGCGGCCGATTTTGGCGATGTGCATCCACGGCGCATTGTGGCGGCGGATGAGCGCGTGCTCGGCGGGCAGCACGATGATGCCGCCGGTGGTTTTTGTGACGGGCACGTTGAGATCAGCGGCGGGCTTGGCCATCATGACGCCGCCGAGGAGGATGCCAAAGTCGGGAACCGTGGGACCACCGGCGGCCTCAATGACTTCGCCGATGGTGATGCCGACGGGAACGCGGAGGGTGACGGGGTTGGCGACGGCTCCGGCGACGGTGAGATATTTGTGCGTCACCGGGCGGTCGAGGCCGAAGTTCATCAGCGTTTCCACGTTGGCGACGGCGGCGTCGACGTCCTTGGGCAAGCCGCCGGGCGGAATGACGCGGCCGGTGACCATGTGTACGAGGATGAATTCGTCGCCGGCCGGATAGCAGTCGGGCAGCGAGACGACGCGAATGCCGGCGGGGACGACGGCTTCGAGCGCGGCGATGATGTCGAGATATTTTTCCTTGATGCCGATGACGCCTTCGCGCGCGCCAACAAGTTGCATGGCCATCGTCATGCCGCGGAGGAAGGGCTCGGCGTGGTGGTGAAGGAGTTCCTTGTCTTTGTGGAGGAGGGGTTCGCACTCGGCGGCGTTGGCAATGAGTATGGAGGCCTGAGTCTTGAATTTGACCGCCGTGGGAAAGCCGCCGCCGCCAGCGCCGACGATGCCGAGCTCGTCGATCCGATCAAGAGAAGCGGCGGGAGTTCGCCCGGAAATGCCCGCTTGTGGCGTCATGCTTCGGATTCTCCATCAAAATCGGCCACAATTACGATTGACTCTGGCGATTAATGTATCGTATCATTCATTTTCAGTCAAGAACAGTCAAAAAATGAAAGTTTTGATCCCAAATATCGGCAGCACCTCATTCAAGTACCGGCTCCTTGAAATGCCGGAAATCGACATTACGGACACTTCGGCTGCGGGAGAAAAAGTGCTGGCGGCGGGTCGCGTGGAGCGGATTGGGCAGCCAGGTGGAGAATGCGCCGATTGCTCTGCCGCGATTCGCAAATGTTTGGCTGAAATTGCCGGGCCGGGGAAGGCATTGGCGAGCCTGAGCGAGATTGGCGCGGTGGGCTTCAAAGCGGTGCACACGGGGCCGCTGAATACGCCGCAAATTATTGATGATGCGTTGCTTGCGGCCATGGAAGAGTTTTCATTCATGGCTCCGGCGCACAATCCGCCGTATATCGCCGCGATGAAGGCGTTCGAGCGGGAGCTGCCGGGCGTGCCGCTGGTCGCGGTGATGGAGCCGTTCCCGTACCGGTTGATGGACGAGGCCTCGACGACCTACGCGGTGCCCTATGCATGGCGGACGGAGTACGGGATCCGGCGCTACGGATTCCACGGGGCCAGCCACCGCTCGGCCAACGAGCGGGCGCAGGCGCTGCTGGGGCGCAGAGATCTGCGGCACATTTCCTGCCACCTGGGCGGGAGCTCGAGCGTGGCGGCGTTCAAGAAGGGCGTGGCTGTGGATGTGAGCATGGGCGCGTCGCCGCAGTCGGGACTGCCGCAGAACAACCGCGTGGGCGACATCGATGTGTTTGCTGTGCTGCACATGATGAAGAAGCTGGGACTGGGACCGGATGAGATGGCGAAGCTGCTGGGGAGCCAGTCGGGGCTGGCGGGGATCAGCGGTACGAGCGGAGATTTGCGCGACCTGGAAGAAGCCGCGGCCAAGGGAAGCGCGCGGGCTCGGCTGGCGCTGGATGTGTTTGTGCGCGCGATCCGGCATTACGTGGGCGCCTACCTGCTGGAGCTGGGCGGACTGGACGTGCTCACTTTCTCCGGCGGCATCGGCGAGAACAGCGCGTCGATTCGCGCGGCGGTGCTGAAGGGGCTTGTGCCTTTCGGCGTGGAACTCGACGACGAAGCAAATCAGAGCATCGAGGGCGAGGGAGAGATTTCGACGCTTCGCTCCATTGTGAAAGTTCTGGTGATTCCGGCCAATGAGGAATCGATTTTGGCGCGGGAGACGATTGCGGTGGTGAAGAAACAGCTTCTAGCTGCTAGCTCCTAAGCTTCTAGCTCGCCGAGATAAGTTAGCGGCAGCGGAAGCGAAAAAGCGGAGACCAGATATCAGGGAATTTGGAACAGAAATCAAGGAACAGTTATGGCAAGCGCAGGGAATCCGGTAATCGACAGGGCGACAGTGGAGCGGATCGTGCGCCAGGTGGCGCTTGAGTACCTGGGGCGCGACAGCAAGGGCAACGCGCCGGAGCTGGTGGTGCAGGCGTCTTCGCGCCACATGCACGTGTGCCGCGAGGATATGGATGTGTTGTTCGGCCCCGGCACCGAGCTGACCTTCGACCGGCCGCTGTTTCAGGAAGGCAACTTTGCGGCGAAAGAGACGGTCACGATTGTGGGGCCGCGCAGCCGCATCATTTCGAACTTGCGCATTCTGGGACCGATGCGCAAACAGTCGCAGGTGGAGCTGGCGTTTACCGACGCGATCATGCTGGGCTTCAACGATCTGCCGGTGCGGCTTTCGGGAGATTTGAAGGGGACGCCGGGCGCGGTGATCATCGGGCCCAAAGGCGTGGTGGAGCTAAAAGAGGGCGTGATCCGCGCCGCCATCCACACGCACATGAATCCCAAGGAGGCCGCGTACTTCGGCGTAAAGCAGGGCGACATGATGAAGCTGCGCGTGGGCGGGCCGTCGGGAGTGACGTTCAACCACGTGCACGTGCGCATCGATCCCACGTCGAAGCTCAACGTGCACATGGATACGGACGAGGCCAACGCCTGCGGTTTGCATCTGACCAAGGACGTGGAGATTTTCAAGTAGTACGCGAAAGTGAAGGAACGCTACAGAACAAGAGAGGAAGCGATGAAACAAGCGCTGGGAATGGTTGAAACAAAAGGCCTGGTCGCACTATTTGAGGCGACCGACGCCATGCTCAAGTCAGCAAACGTCACGTTCGCCGGCTGGCAGACCGTAGGTTCGGGTCTGGTGACCGCCTTTGTGGAAGGGGACGTGGCGGCCGTAAAGGCAGCGACGGATGCGGGCGCGGAAGCGGCGTCGCGGATCGGCGAGGTGGTGAGCGTGCAAGTGATCTCTCGGCCTCACGACGAGCTGCCGTCTTTCGTTCAGGGCAACAAAACGGCGGCGAAGAAGTGAAAGACCAGCCGTTAGCTTTTAGCTCTTAGCTATTAGCTTGGCGGTGGGACAACGAGCGTGCGAATCATACCGGCGCTTTGCGGATTGGCAAAACGGCAAACGCAGCAGAATCGAGCTAATAGCTAACAGCTAATGGCTAAAAGCTGCATTTAAGGAGAAGCGATGAGTCAAGCAATCGGATTGATTGAAACCAGAGGCATGGTGGGTCTGGTGGAAGCCAGCGACGCCATGGTGAAAGCGGCCAGCGTGGAGCTGGTGAAGACGGTGCAGATCGGCGGCGGCTATGTGACCGCGATTGTGCGCGGCGACGTGGGCTCGGTGCGTGCGGCTGTCGATGCCGGCGCGACCGCGGCCAAGGTCGTGGGCGAGCTGGTGTCGTCGCACGTGATTGCGCGGCCTCACGACGCGCTGGTCGAGAACATGTTGAAGTAGGCAGAGACGAGGGAGATCGCAATGGCGAGTGAAGCACTTGGAATGATTGAAACCAAGGGCCTGGTGGCCCTGGTGCAGGCGACGGACGCGATGCTGAAAGCGGCCAGCGTGAAGTTTGTGGGCTGGAACAAAGTGGGCAGCGGCCTGTGCTCGGTGTATGTGACAGGCGACGTGGGCAGCGTGCGCGCCGCGGTAGACGCGGGCGCGGCGGCGGCTCGCGCGGCCGGCGAAGTGCAGAGCGTGCATGTGATCGCGCGTCCGCACGATTCGCTGGGCATCGTACTGCAGAAGTAGCGCAACGAAACCGTCTCGCCAGCGCGGGTTTGCGGCGAGGCGTCTTGAAAGGGCACGACTTCAGTCGTGCCGCAGCGGCCCACGTAACACGAATGGGGCTTTAGCCCCTGAAGACGTGCGGCTCTTGCGAGGTTCGCAATGTTCATAGCGAAAGTTATCGGCAACGTGGTTTCCACGCAGAAGATCGCGAAGTTCCGCGGCATGAAGCTGCTGCTGGTTCAGCCCTACATCAACAAGGAAGGGAAGCTGCAGATTTCAGGCAGCTCCGTGGTGGCGGTGGACGGCGTGGGAGCCGGCGTGGGCGAGTGCGTGCTGTTTACGCAGGGCAGCTCCGCGCGCCTGACGCCCACAACCAAGGACGCGCCCGTGGATGCCGTGATCGTGGGCATCGTGGACACGATTGAAGTGGGCGGCGCGACGGTCGCAAAACCGTAGTGATGAAGGCTGAGCGCGCCGTGAAAGGGCACGACTGCGAAAGGAACGGACATTGCGCGCCGTGAAAGGGCACGACTGCGAAAGGAACGGACATTGCGCGTCGTGAAAGGGCACGACTGCGAAAGGAACGGACATTGCGCGTCGTGAAAGGGCACGACTGCGAAAGGAACGGACATTGCGCGTCGTGAAAGGGCACGACTTTAGTCGTGCCGAGAGCGAGCAATAAACCCCGGGGCTTTAGCCCCTGGAGGGAGTTTTCCTAGATGCAGACGCAACAGCAAGTGTCGCCGCAGGTGATTGCAGAGATCGCGAAGGAAGTGGTGGCGCGGCTGCGCATGCAGATGCAGACGGCGTCCGCGGCGCAGGCACCAAAAATGTCGGCCGCGCGCGACGGGGTGTTTGCCACCGTGGACGAGGCCGTGAACGCTGCCTGGGAGGCGCAGAAGAAAGTGGCGGCGATGCCGCTCGAAGACCGCAAGCGCATCATCGACATTATTTGCCGCATCTGCAACGACCGGCGCGAAGAGCTGGGCAAGATGGAACTCGAAGAAACGAAGGTAGGGCGGCTCGACCACAAGATTTTGAAGCTGACCAATATGCGCTTTGTGCTGGGCGTGGACGCGCTCCACACCGAGGCGCGCAGCAACACGACGGGCGTGTGTTTGATTGAGCACGCGCCGTGGGGTGTGATCGGGATGATGCTGCCGGTGACACATTCGGTGCCGACGATGGCCTCGAACGCCATCAATATTGTTGCCGCGGGGAACACGGCGGTGTTTGGGCCGCATCCCTCGGGCGCGCGCGTGGCGCAGTATGCACTGCAACTGTGGGATCGAGAGATCGAGCGCGAGCTGGGCGTGGCGAACGTGTTTACGACGACGGTAGAACCGACGATCGAAGCTGCCGAGCAGATATTTCATCATCCCAAAGTGGCTCTCTTGTGCTGCACGGGCGGAGCGGCGGTGGCACAGGCCGCGGCGAAGACGGGCAAGCGCGTGATTGCGGGCGGCCCGGGGAATCCGCCGGTGGTGGTGGACGAGACGGCGGATCTGGATCGCGCGGCGCGGTGCATTATCGAGGGCGCGGCATTCGACAACAATCTGCTGTGCATCGGCGAGAAGGAAGTGTTTGTGGTGGCATCGGTGGCCGATGCGTTTGTCGCCGCGATGAAGCGCGCGGGCGCGTACCAGCTCGATGCCGCGGCCATTGATCGGCTGACCAAGGCGGCGTTTACGTTTGAAGGCGGCGGAGGCGGCTGCGCACGGGCACACGTGAAGAAAGATCTCGTTGGCAAGGACGTGGCCGTGCTGGCCGGGGCCGCAGGCGTGCAGGCGCCGGCGGGAACCGATCTGCTGTTTGGAGAAACCGGCGAAAACCACGCGTTTGTTCAGGAAGAGCAGATGATGCCGTTCGTTCCCATCGTGCGCGTGAAGGACGCGGATGCGGCGATTGCCGCCGCGGTGAAGGCCGAACACGGCTACCGGCATACGGCGATTATTCACACCAACAACCTGGAGACGGCGACGCGCATGGCGAGGGCCATGAATACCACGTTGTTCATCCACAACGCGGCCTCGCCGGCGTCATTGGGCGTGGGCGGGCCGGGCTATTTCAGCCACACGATTGCGACTCCGACGGGCGAAGGAATCACTACGCCGCTCACATTTACGCGCGAACGGCAGATGGTGGTTGGGGACGCACTGAGGATTATCTAGAGATGTTTCTGGCGCGGATTGAAGGCACGGTCGTGGCAACGGCGAAGCATCCGACATTGGATGGATGCAGGTTTCTGGTTGCGCGGCGGCTGGAGGCCGATGGAACGGCGGCAGTAGAGCCGAACGTGGTGGCGGATTGGATGGGCGCAGCGTTCGGACAGACGGTGATGGTTTCAACCGACGGCGACATTGCGCGCGAGAAGCTGGGCAACAACACGCCGGCGCGCATGGTGGTGGTGGGCCTGGTGGATGCGGTGCAGCAACCGAAGATGGGGAGCGCGGCATGAGGCTGGGCATGGTTCGCGGGCATCTGACGCTGACGCCGGCCGTGGCGTCGTATCGCGGGCGCACGCTGGCGATTGTGGAGCCGGTGACGATGGAGAACCTGCGCGCGAAGAATGGCCGGGGCGGAGGCAAAGCGCTGATCGCGGTAGACGAGCTGGGCGCGGCCACGGGCCAGATGGTGGCATTCACCGAGGGGCGCGAGGCGTCGAATCCTTTTTGGCCCACGCCAGTGCCGGTGGACGCGTACCTGGCGCTGATTGTGGACACGGTGGACGTGAAGCCGTAGAGATTTGTCCGAGGTGGGGAAGTGAAGAACGTAGAAAAGAGCATCGATCTTGGCGGGCGCAAACTGATTGCAATGCGCGATGTGCAGGACGCGGTGGCGGCCGGAGCCAGCAGCATCGTGACAGCGGCGAACAGCGTCGTCACGCCCTCGGCGCGCGACTTTTTGCAGCAGCACGGGATCGAGCTGGTGACGGGCAAGGCGATTGCCGAGTCTCAAGATGCCGTGCACCCCGCGGCGTCCTCGGCAGCGACGGGCTCTATGGCAGTGAATCGCCGGCTCTTTTCGACGCCGGAGGCCGAGGCCATCAAGAAAGAGATTTGTTCGGTGGGACGCAAGCTGTGGATGCGCCAGTTTGTCGATGGCAACGGAGGCAATATTTCGTATCGCATCGGGCCCAACGAGGTGCTTTGCACGCCGACCCTGGTGAGCAAATACGATCTGACCCCCGACGACATTGGGATGACGGATTTGGAGGGCGTGCAGGTTGCGGGCTCGATGCCGCGGACAAGCGAGTTGCTGCTGCACCTGGAGATCTACAAGGCCGTGCCTGAAGCGAAGGCGGTGTTGCACTGCCATCCGCCGCACGCGACGGCCTACGCGATCACCGGCCACGTGCCACCGAGCCTGATTATTCCGGAGTTCGAAGTCTTCGTGGGCAAGGTGGCGATTTCGCCCTATGAAACGCCGGGCACAAAGGCGTTTGCCGAAACCGTTCTGCCTTATGTGAAGACGCACAACACGGTGCTGCTGTCGAATCACGGCATTGTGTGCTGGGCCGACACAGTGACGCACGCCGAGTGGTACGCCGAAGTGTTGGAGACGTATTGCTGGACGCTGATGATCGCTTCGCAACTGGGCGCGCCTATCTCGCAAATCTCTCAGAAGCAAGGGGACGATCTGCTGGCCTTAAAGAAGAAGCTTGGCCTGCCGGATATTCGCTTCGACACCTCGCGCATGAAGGAGTGCCAGTTGTCGGATCTTGAAGTGCCGAGCGCGATTGCGCTCCCGCCGACGCCGTGCGACGGTCCCCCGAGGAGAGGCTCTACAGCGACGGACGGCGATCTGGAATCGCTGGTGAAGTCGGTGACGGACGCGGTGATGGAGGCGATGGGGAAGTGAGAAAAGCAGGGACTAAGGGACTGAGGGGCTGAGGGACTAAGGGGCTAAGGGACTAAGGGACTAAGGGACTGAGGGACTGAGGGACTAAGGGATTGAGGGGTTAAGGGACTGGACGGCGCGGCGGGAACTTAGGGACAACAACTGGGGCGCGACACGGGACGACGATGAAGGCTGCTGAACGGCAACTGCGAATCCGCCAGATGCTTGAGACCCGGGACTTCATCGACTCGGAGACGCTTGGCCGCGAGCTGGAAGCGTCGGAATCGAGTGTGCGGCGCGATCTGGACATTCTGGAGCAGGACGGCGTGCTGAAGCGGGTGTACGGCGGCGCGGTGAGCGTGCAGGCTCCGGCGAATCGCGCCTTCGACTACACGGTGGAAAGTTTTCGGTTGAGCGACGAGAAGAGCCGCATCGCCAGGCTCACCGCCGGTTTGATTGAAAACGGCCAGACGGTGATTCTCGATGGCGGCTCGACGGTGGCCGCGGTGGCGCGCGAGCTGGCTGCGAAGTCGTTGCACATTGTGACCAATTCGCTGCCCATTGCCGAAAGCCTGGAGACGCTACGTAATATCGAGCTGACGCTGACCGGCGGGTATCTTGATCCGCGGCTGCGCGTGATGCTGGGGCCCTTCTGCGAGCAAATGCTGGGCGCCATCCGCGCCGACGCCGTGATCATGGGCATCGGCGGCATCACTGAGGCCGGACTGAGCAACAACAATACTTTGGTCGTGGGCTCGGAGCAAAAGATGATCGAGGTAGCCAGCCGCGTGATCATCGTGGCCGACCACACCAAGTTCGGGCGCGGCGGCATGATTCCCGTGGCGCCGCTCGCGGCCGCGCAGATTGTCGTCTCTGATGCGGAGCTGAGCCCGGAGTACGTTGCGATGCTCCGCGACCATGGGATTGAAGTGCTTCTGGCATAATCGGAGCTGCAGCAACAGCCGCGAGGAGCGCCATGCAGATCGATGCCAACGACGTTTTGATCGTCATCGACGTGCAAAACGATTTTTGCCCGGGAGGCGCGCTGGCCGTGCCCCGCGGAGACGAGGTGGTTGCTCCGATTCTCCGGATCGTACCGCGCTATGCGCACATCGTTCTCACGCAGGACTGGCATCCGGCCAATCACACGTCGTTCGCGACGTCGCATCCGGGCCAAAAGCCCTACGAGTCGATTGAGCTGGACTACGGCATGCAGACGTTGTGGCCGGCCCATTGCGTGCAGGGGACAGCAGGCGCGGAGTTTCACCCGGGGCTTAAGCTGCCGCAGGCGGAACTGATCCTGCGCAAGGGGTTCAGGCCGCAGATCGATTCTTATTCGGCGTTCTTTGAGAACGATCAGGCGACGGCGACCGGCCTTGCCGGCTATCTGCGCGAGCGCGGGTTAACGCGCGTGTTCTTTGCCGGGCTTGCCTATGACTTTTGCGTGGGCTACTCGGCGCTCGACGCGCGGCGGCTGGGCTTTCCGGCGGTGGTTCTGCGCGACGCTTGCCGCGCCATCGATCTCGATGGATCGGCGGCCGCAATGGAGGCGCAGTTTGCCGCGGCGGGAGTGGCGGCGATCGAGACGGCGGAGATTACCGGCTGAGGCCGCGCGCGTAGAATCGCAGCAGGAGCCGCACAACGCGGCACCTTCGCACATATGTCCCGCAACTTCTACATTCTCGCCGCCACGCTCGGGTTTTTCGCGCTTGTCTCCGGAGGCATGGCGCTGGTGCCGTCGAGTTTTCAGCCGGGTTTGCCGGCCAACGGCACATTGTGGCGCACGGTGGCGTTGTTTCTTGTGGTGGCGGCGCTTGGGTCGGCGCTGATCGGGGTGATGAGCAATCTTTTCGAACAGGTGGATCGGCGCAGCCAGGAGGCGCGCCGCGCGACGCGGCAAGAACGGCGGGGGAACCGCGAGCCATGAGCGCGGGTCGCTTATTAAAATAGAAGTGTGCGGGCGGTGGCTCGCGCAGGATTGAGCGGACAGCAATGTTTGAAGTTACCGTGGAGGCAGATTTCTCCTCCGGCCATTATTTGCGCAACTACAAAGGCAAGTGCGAGAACCCGCACGGCCACAACTACAAGGTCCGCGTGACGCTGGCGGGCGGCGAGCTCGATGGAGCCGGGCTGCTGCTCGACTTCAAATTGTTGAAACAGGTGCTGCGGCCAGTGATCGAGCGCATCGACCACCAGATGCTGAACGACCTGGAACCGTTCACGGTGCTGAACCCCTCGGCCGAGAACCTGGCCAAATATTTCTACGACGAGACCAATCTGCACCTGGCGGATGTGACCGCGGGCCGCGTGCGCGTGAAGGACTGCACGATCTGGGAGACGGACACGACGACGGCTACTTACTACGAGTAGGCGGCCGCTTCGGGTTGCGCCGGCTAATTCATCTGGCCGGATTTGGACTGCAGGTACTTATCGAAGGGAACCTCGAAGTAGAAGAGATCGTTGCCTTCGGAGTCGCGGATGGAGCGCACGTAAAGCTTGGCGCCGACGAGAGGATGGCTCAAGCCCGAGACATCGTAAAACAGGAAGCCGGCGCGCGTGGTGTGCGGCTCGACTGCAAGGGCCGAGTACTCGAAGGTGTTGAAGTCCGACTCGATTTCCGAAATGCTGCCTTTGGGCTTGGTGTGAATGGGTGGCAGTGGCCCGGGCAGGGGAATCTTTTTACCCTGGCGTTCCTTGAGCGTAAACAGGCGTTCCACGTCTTCGGGCTCGGCTGCCTGGATGCGATCGCCGTCGGCGGTTTCAAAGAGAATGCGCGCGTCGCGCAGCGAGATGGGCTTGTCGCCGAGGTTGGTGACGATGAGGCGTACCGGCATGACGTCGTGGCCGATGTAGTCGACGCGGAAGATGGACTCTTTTTCTTTGGTGTCGTAGGGTTCAACGGCGACAGCCACGCGCTCGTCGGCGTGAACTTCGACCGCAGGAAAGGAGGTAGCGGGCTGTACCGCAGGCGGCGTGTGTTCGGCGGCAAAGCCGGTTGGCGCCAGCCAAAGAATCAGGAGCGGAACTGCACCGGAAATTCTCATCGTGCTCGACTGTATCATTCCAGGGTGAACCACCCCATGAATCAGATGAGGCTCTCCGGAATTAGACTGGCGGAAGAGTCTTTCGGTACAGTATGACGCTTTTTTTCTATAACGTGGCCTTGCTTGCGGCGCTGGTGGCCGGTGCGCCGTGGTGGCTTTGGCGCATGGCCACGACGCAGAAATACCGAGAAGGGCTGTGGGAGCGGCTGGGGCGGGTTCCCGAGCGGCTGGCGGCGGGTTCGGGCAGCGGCGGGCGGCCATTGATCTGGGTTCATGCCGTGAGCGTGGGCGAGGTGCTGGCGGTGACGCGGCTGGTGAAGACGCTGGATGCGGCGCTGCCGGAGTATTTTGTGGCGATTTCGACGACCACGCGCACGGGACAGGCGCTGGCGCGGGAGCGCTTCGGGGCGAATCGCGTGTTTTATTGCCCACTGGACCTGCCATGGGCGGTGCGCGCGTACCTGAACGCGCTCAAGCCGCGGTTGCTGGTGCTGGCGGAGACGGAGTTCTGGCCGAATCTGCTGAGCGGATGCTTTCGCCGCGGAATTCCCGTGGCCGTGGTGAACGCGAGGATCTCGGACCGGTCGTGGCCGCGGTACAACAAGCTGAGGCGGTTGTGGAAGCCGCTGCTGGGAAGGCTGGGCCCGGCGCTGGCGCAGAGCACGACCGATGCCGAGCGCCTGATCGCGATTGGTTGCGCGGCGGAGCGGGTTCGAGTAGCAGGCAACCTGAAGTTCGATGTGCGCGCGGCGGAAGAGGCCGAGGCTACGCGGATTTTGAGGGCGAGAGTCGCGGAGTTGCGCCTAGTGGTTGCGGGCAGCACGCTCGAGGGCGAGGAAGCGGCGTTGCTCGACGCGTGGCCGCGATTGCTGGCGGCGGACCCGGAGTTGGCGATGGTTCTTGCGCCGCGGCATCCGGAGCGGTTTGCAGGCGTTGCGGCATTGCTGGAAAGATCCGGGAACCGATGGACGCGGCGGTCGGAGTGGAGTGCGAAACCGACAGAGCCGCTGCGGCCTGGCGAGATCGTGCTGCTGGACACGATTGGCGAGTTGGCGTCGGTGTATTCGCTGGCTAGCGTGGCGTTTGTGGGCGGAAGCGTGGTTGCGGCGGGCGGGCACAATCCGCTGGAGCCGGCGCAGTTCGGCGTGGCGATTGTGATGGGGCCGCATTTCGCGAACTTCCGCGCCATCGTGGACGATCTCGTGGCGCACAACGCGTTGCGCATCGCGACGAAGGAGCAGTTGGCCGAGGCGCTTGTTGGGTTGCTCGGCGACCGGCCAGCGGCGGAGGCGATGGGCGCGCGAGCGATAGAAGTTTTTGAGCGGCAGGCGGGCGCGACGGAGCGGTGCGTGGCGGCGTTGCGCAAACTCCTGACTGACAAATCAGACGCGGAGCGCAGTTCATGACGCGTACGGCACGACCGTTGCTGTGGCCGCTCGTGCCGGTTTACCGGCTCGGCCTGGCTCTGCGCGAATTCCAGTTGCGCGCGGGGCTCAAGCCGGTGCGGCGATTGAGCAGGCCTGTGGTGAGTGTAGGGAATCTGTCGGCAGGCGGGGCAGGAAAGACGCCGCTCACGATTGCGCTGGCGAAGGCGCTCGTGGCGCGCGGACTCGAAGTGGATGTGCTTTCGCGCGGCTACGGGCGGCGGAGCCGCTCCGCCGTTCCACTTTTGGTTGATCTCAGCGGTACAGCGGAAGAATTCGGCGACGAGCCGCTGGCGATTGCGCGCGAAGCGCACGTGCCGGTTTATGTGGCGGCTGAGCGGTATGAGGCGGGGCTGCTTGCCGAGGGAGCAAGGGAGCAAGGGAGCGAGGGAGCGAGAGAACAAGGGAGCAAGGGAGCGAGGGAGCGAGAGAACAAGGGAGCGAGGGAGCAAGCAGGCGTGCATTTGTTGGATGACGGCTTTCAGCATCGGCAGCTCCATCGCGACGTGGATATTCTGCTCCTTAGCTTTGAAGACCTCAGCGATCATTTGCTGCCGGCGGGGAATCTGCGCGAGGCACTGCGCGCGGCGGAGCGGGCGGACGTGATTGCGATTCCGGCGGACGAACCCGAGGTTGCGGAATGGGTGAAGTCACGGGGCTGGAAGGGAACGATGTGGCGGCTGCGGCGGAAGATGGACGTGCCGCGGATTGATGGAAGAGCGATTGCGTTTTGCGGAATTGCGCGGCCGGAACAGTTTTTCCAAGGGTTGGAAGCGGCCGGCGTGCGCGTGGCGGCGCGGTTCGCCTTCCGGGATCATCATTGCTACACGGCCAGCGATCTTGAGCGGGTTACGAGCGCGGCGCAAAAGGCCGGTGCGACGACGCTGTTGACGACCGAGAAGGATTGCGTGCGACTGGGCGCGATGGTTACAGATCTCCCTGCATCGCTTGTGCTCAAGACGGTTCCGCTTAGGGTTGAGATCGAGGACGAAGCCGCGGCGATCGATTGGCTGATCCGCACAGTGAGGGGTTGCGCGTGACGCTATTTGCTGTGGAACGGGCAGAGGAATCGGGCCAGTAGGCCGCTCGTTCGCCGCCGTCGCTGTCACAGGCGTCCCGTCGTCACCTCCATCCTCCTCATCGTCTTCGGCGGCCTCAGCGCCTTTGCCGCTGTCACCGTGTCCACCGTCTTCATCATCATCAACGTCTTCCCCGCCTTCATCGGCCTCAGCGTCTTCGCCGCCGTCACCGTCATCGTCGGAGTCTTCTTCATCGTCCCCGGCGGGGTGTGCGGCGCGCCAAGCGATGGCATCCTTGAAGGGGCAATCTTCGATTTTGTGGCAGGAGTCGCAGTGGTCATCATCGGTGCAAAACTCCAGCTCAGGGGCGAGCTCGTCGCCGGTCATTGTGAAGTCGACGAATTCGACGGCGTCGTCGGCGACAGGGTCTGAAGATTCGGGTGCGTACTTGCCGGCGATCTGGAGGCCGTAGAGCAGGCGGGCAGCGTCCTGCGAATCGATGTGTTTTGCGGCGAGTCCGCAGATCACATCGGAGATCGCGAAGAAGACAGATCTGCGATCTTCGAGGGGGCGCAGCAGCAGGGATCTCTGTTGAGCCGCTGTCTGCCTGGTGAGGACGCGGTGGAGACGGTCGTGGTAGTAGCAGTAGGGCCGATCGCGAAGAGCGTTCGCCTTGCACCTCACTCCGTCGGTCTTGATGTGTCGACAAGCTTGAACCATCGAGAAAACTCCTTTTCCTGGCGGGGAGGGGGGAGGTGGTGGGGTGTACCCCTATCCCCCTCCGTCCCTGCAAAGAACTTGTTTGTTTTCAGTTCTCTGGCCCGCTCAATTTCCGGTAAGTATCTTTGTTTCAGTCTACTTGGCCGCAAGAATCAGAAAACGCAGTGGTTAAAGATACAGGGACCGAGGGGCCAAG
The DNA here is from genome assembly GCA_050011915.1 of Occallatibacter sp. Classification (GTDB taxonomy): domain Bacteria; phylum Acidobacteriota; class Terriglobia; order Terriglobales; family Acidobacteriaceae; genus Telmatobacter. The sequence continues at coordinate 53,779 of JBEKIE010000012.1, read as the reverse complement.
GGAACAAGGGACCGAAGATGCACGGACCCAGGCTCCGAAGGACCAAAAACTGCGACCAAAGAACACGAACGCGGCGGGTGTGAGCCGCCGCGCAAGGGCCTGATTGAAGGCTTATGGGAACAGTATGCGCCGGGCGGGGGAAATTATATGCAAAACGGCGGGGGAAATTTTGGGGGCGAGTTGGGTGTGGAATGGGCGTTTTAGGGGAGTAATCCTGATAGATCGTGGTCCGGCGCTCTCCCGCTCATCGCGATAAGACTGCGATGAACGGGGCACAGCTTTTCGTGGCTCAACGCGATCCTGATGAGCGGGCCACCCGCCGTTTATGAGGAATGATCCTGATAGATCGTGGTCCGGCGCTCTCCCGCTCATCGCGATAAGACTGCGATGAACGGGGCACAGCTTTTCGCGGCTCAACGCGATCCTGATGAGCGGGCCACCCGCCGTTTATGAGGACTGATCCTGATAGATCGTGGTCCGGCGCTTTCCCGCTCATCGCGATAAGACTGCGATGAACGGGGCACAGCTTTTCGCGGCTCAACGCGATCCTGATGAGCGGGCCACCCGCCTCATCGCGATAAGACTGCGATGAACGGGGCACAGCTTTTCGCGGCTCAACGCGATCCTGACGAGCGGGCCACCCGCCTGATTCGCGAAACGCGAATCGGCGAAGCTCCACCCCGCGGACGAAGACCTGTCCGCGGGGAACCCGGACCGGGGCACCCTCGGTGTGGTCTTTGGGGCGTTGAGATTGAGGCCACACGCCAGAATCGAAATGCGTGACTGGGACAAGATTCCGTGGCTATACTATGGCCACGTTTCTCCGCACTTCCCCGGAGGCGCAATGACAACCGAGAGATTCGCCAGGCAGCTCGAATCGAAGTGCGCGCATGCGTTCTTCTTTGGCCGCTGGGCGTTGCTTGCAGGGATGCTGTTGCACGCAGCGTTGCCGGCCGATGCGCAAGCCGGCGGCCCGGGGAGCCAGGCGGGCAAGAATTCGGGTGGCGTATTGGGTGCCGACCAAATTATGCTCACCAATGCCAGGGTGACCCAATGGGCCCGGGACAACGTCGCCAACTTTACCACCTACACACAATTTGCCAAGCAGGAGTCCAAGCGGCGGGACATTCTCGTTCCGCCACAGGTCGATCCCCCTTGCCAGGTGTGCGGAGACGATACAAAAACCCCCAATGAGACCGCGGTAGACAACTGGATCAAGCAGGTGACAGAGCCCGAGACGACTTACATGAAAGGCCTGGCGAAGATGGCCGCATACATGGAGGTGAATATCATCCCTTTTAGGCCCGTTCTGACTGTAGCGACTGACAAGGCTCTGTACCCGTTCTATAACGACCCAGCAAATTACCTTACGGACGCAAACACCATGGCCCAGGCCCTTGTGGACAGGGTGGAGGCGATGGCGCAAAAGTACGACAAGGATCCCACCCGGGCCTACGCGGGAATCAAATGTCTGCTCACTGTGGAGCAGGCGCTGGAGATGGTGGCCGATCCCGATCCCTCCGGCCACAACGCGACCCTGGCCGAGTACGACTACATGAAGGCCCAGCAGCAACGCGCGATTCAATTGGCCGCGCAATGGGCGAGTGCGGTTGTCGATGCTATGGATGACGCGATTTTCAAGAATCACAAGTACAACCTGTGCCCCGTCTACGCCGCCCTTGTCCAACAGCTCCTCAGTCTGGGAGGGGAGAACCCAAATGATTCGGAAACCTACGCAGAAACCCTCCAGAAGATTCAAAACTACCTGGACTTCGACGTCGGCCTCACGCTGAAGGTGAATCGAAGCGGCGACGATGGAACCTATCTGCACGCCACATGGAACGGCACGGCCACTCTCCAGCTCAAGATCGATATGAAGAAGACCTGCTATACGCCCGAATTCGAGGACGGCCAGGTGAAGATCCAGGTTACGAACTTCGATGGCGAGGGGTTGGTGAACAGGAACGGCGCCGACGCCGAAACGCTCGTTCCCATGAGCCTGACCAGCCCTCACACCTACACGGCCAAGGTCGGCACACCGCAACTGGACCTGTGCGACGAGCAACCCACATTCCAGATGCCCACCATGAACTGGCAGATCCCTCCCGAGGTCGTCACGGTCAACGGCTTCTCCGCGCCGGCACCGATGCTGACGACCTTTCTCGCTGCCCTGACCGTCACCAACAAATCCAGCACGGATGGCGCCGACTCCGCACCGGAGCCGGATGACAGCGCAGCGCAGAACAGCCAGGCCGAACAGAATGCTGAGCAGATTGCGCAGAAATATCAGAACGATCCAGCGGGGGCAATAGCTGCCGAGCAGCAGTTGGTGCTGCAGTCGATGCAGCAGTCGGCCAACCAGGAGGCGCAACAGAATGCGGCTAACCAGGCCGCGCAACAGAATGCGGACTCCCAGGGTACGACGCCGGCCGATGCCATGCAAGCTGTGCGACAGACGGCGGCTGCAAATGGAATTGACGCGCCGCTGGGCAATAATCTCGGCGAGATGATGCAATCGCTCATGAGCGTCCACGTGCCCTGGACCAACATGCAGCTTCAGCCGGTGAACAAAACCCTCCATCTCCAGAAAGACAACCTGGATGAAACGCTGAACATTACGGTAACGCTCCACCAACCGCAGAAATAGAGCGGTTCGAGAATTCACGAGCCTTTTTGAGGGTAGTGAAGGGTGGTAGTTTCTTAAGGAACTGCCGCTGAGCAGTGGCAATTCCGGGGCAGAGCAATTCTCAAAACCGCTGCAGCCGGGCATCGCCCGCCGGGGACCGCGGTGTCCGCGGGAACCCCGGACCGGTGGGCACCCTCAGTGTGGTCCCGAATGCCCACCGGGAGCGGGGGCGCCTGCCAAAAGAGTCGTCAGTTCAACTTCGCTGCGGCTCCGCTTTGCCGGTTGAGAGCTTGCTGGACGAGCTCGGCGCAGGCGCGGCATTGATTCCGATTGGCTACGCTCAATGCCGTGTCGCCGCGCTCGTTGACTAAGGATGGGTCGGCGCCATGCGCCAGAAGTTCGCGGACGAAAGGCTCAATGAAGGCGTTACGGATCAACGGAGTTGTGCCATTTCGATCGCGCGCATTGACGTCGGCTCCGGCACGGACCAGAGGTTCGATCACCTCCGGCTTGAGGCCGCACTCAAAGAGCGGCGTTGTGTCGACCCTCTGCGTGTCCCTGACATTGGGATCGGCTCCGGCCTCAAGCAGAAGCTCGACCACCTCGGCAGTCTTCCTGCCATCGCGCACACGCGCGATGGCCCACCACACGAGGGATTCGTTCTGGAATTTCTGGTTGACATCGAACTTGAAGCTGAGCACTTTTTCGAGAAGCTCGGCGTTGCCGGACTCGACGGCATTGACGAGCAATCCCTGTTGCTCCATCCAGCTTTCGGGATCGTTGCCGTTGTGTGCGTATTGGGCTTTGGCCCTGGGGTCGGCTCCCTGATCGAGCCAGAAGTTGAGCATCTCCGTGTCGCCGGAGATAGCCGCATTGACGAGGCAGCGATCTTTGACTTCGGGGGCAACCTTGTCTCCGCTGCGCAGCATTTCGCGGACCAGGGAAAGGCTGCCTATGCGCGATGCCACGCAGACGGGAGGCGCACTGTTGCCGATGGCGGCGAGCGCCGGAGCATGCGCGGCGAGGAAGGCCTGGATCAGCGGCTGGTTGCCGAGGGTGATGGCCTGGACATAGAGGCTCTGGTTTTCGGCGCTGGAGGCGGCGAAGTCCCACTGCTCCCGATTGAGCACGGCAAGCAGGTCGCCCTTGCCACTGACCCAGCGTTCCGTATCGGCGGCCTGATCGACGGCGGCTTCGAGTTCGCGAATAGCCTGTGGGAGGCCGTCTCTGAGCCCGTCGTAATCTACGACTTTCTTCGTCTGCCCGTTGATGGAGAGCGTGAGCGTTTGCGTGGGATTGTCGGTCCAGTGACTGTGATAGGAGGGCATTGCGGAGAGAAAATTGGCAGCGCGGAATTGGTCGGTGAGGCTATCGACCAAGGAGCGGCCGATGTGCGCGGTGTGATGCCCGGTGAGAGCTGTGCCCAGGCCGCCGTCAAAGCCGACTGCGCCGTCGCCCTTGATGCTGACCGTGTAGGCGGGGCAGTTGCCAAAGCAATTGGTGCGCTGGAGCTTGAACTCAAGCGTGCTGCGATCGATTTTTTCAGGGAAAGCAACTTGCGGGCCCCAGCGCTCGGGAGCATAGATGATGACTGAGTCCTCGATCGCGACGCGCACGGGGCGGCCGTCGACGAGCCAGGGTTGGTAGCGGCGCGCGCGGATGACCGGCTCAGCCTCCTGCTCGTGGGGCGAGCAGGAACCGAGCGGGGACTGCGTGGGTTTCAGGGTCGCCGATTCAACGAGGCCCGCTGCCGAAACCACCACTGTGAACGAGCACTCGCCCATGCCGTCGCCAAAGCGAACGCGCGGATTGTTGCTGGCTGCGAGGGCGTCCATCTCCTGCTGGCTGCGATGCAGAACCTCGGCGGGTCCGATCCAGTGTTCCCAGACGCGAGCCTCATCGGATTTCAACGCGATGGCGGCGGGAGGCGTGGTCTGCGCAAGGACAAGGAGGGGGGAAAGAAGCTGAGTGCAGATGAACCAATGAAATGCGCGCATGGTTCGGCTCCTGAATGCCGATTTTATGGATGAACTGGTTTGGCGCCAACAGTATACTCGCTCGCGGCTGGTTGCCGGGGCTGCCGATTAGACGGTGTCCAGCGGTTTCAGAAAGCCCGGCTGCAGCAACGCATCGCGGTTGGCCAGCCCCTGGTGATTGGCCGTCAGCCCGAAGATTACTCCTCGCGTTTCCGCTTGTGATGGATGAGCCGTTCCGAGTGGGTCGCCGGCGATGCGAGCGCAAAGGCCGGGGAACAGGAAAGCAAAAGCAAAAGCAAAGGCAAAGGCAAAGGCAAAAGCAAAAGCAGAAGCAGAAGCAGAAGCAGAAGCAGAAGCAGAAGCAGAAGCAGAAGCAGAAGCAGATCCCTCGGCTCCGCTGAAGAACGCTTCGCTCGGGATGACACGCGATTTTTGTTGCTCAGGTTGACAGAGTTTTGCTGGGGTTCGTGCGATCCCAATCTTTCCGCAAAGAACGCGGAAAGGATGGGGCACGGGAGATTTGCGAAGATTCCCGCAGGGGCTAAAGCCCGGCTCATCTTGCGGCGTTTGCGGCACGACTGGCGTTTGCGGCACGACTAAAGAGGCTGCGGAAAAAGCCCGAACAAGAAGCGAGTTCGGCAAAGGATGGATCGGCAGGGGCTGAAGCCCGACTCATTCTGCTGACTTTATCGGCCCGGCTAAAGCCGTGCCCTTGTTACAAAGCCTCTCGATCTGAGCTTTTCCGCAGCCTGGGGAGACCGGCGCTTCACTTGGCTCCTCTACCAGACAATCTTGTAGAGATTGCCTTGATTGTCTGCGCCGACGGCAACGAAGTTGTCGAGCGATTGCACTTCGAGGGTGGATCCCTTATCTCCCGTGAAGGTTCCCTGGAGGACCTTTTTGCCGGCGACGTGGGAGGCGTAGTAACCGGGGCCATAGACCAGATCCCATGCAGAGATCAGGTCCGACTGCGGTGAGTTGCTGCCGGGGGCTGGGGAGGTCTGTGGGTCTGCTGCGGATGCAGTTGTCCATTCGGGCTTGCCTTTGAGGATTTCTCCGTTGGCGTAGGAGAAGGACTTGACGCGCGCGAAGTCGGATTTAATGGAATACCCATACGTGCCGCCGCCCTTCGAGCCTTCGTAAAACGGCCCGGGCGCCTGGAGGGACATGGGGCCTTTGACGGGATCGAGCTGCTGCGCGTGGGAAGGGGCGATGGCGAGAGCGAATGCAGCGATGGCGAGGGCGATGGGCAGGCAATTCAGATTGCGCGTGAGTTGGATTTTCATTTGGTTGGGCCTCCGGGTTTTGGGATGCAGAAACAGTCTCGCATTTTTTCTACAAAGAGGGCGTAAAGGTGCGAGGTGGAAATATCCCGCAGGGGCTGAAGCCCCACGTTTTATTTGCCGCTCATGCGGCCCGGCTAAAGCCGTGCCCTTGTAACAAAGCCTTGGGTTCGTGCTGCGGCGTATCGGGGGTTCGTTGAAAAACAAATGCAGGTCCTTCGACTCGTCCCGGTGCGCCGGGACTCGCTCAGGATGACCGAGTTTTGTTGGGGTTCGCGCGGTCCCCCCCCTTTCGCGAAAAGATGCGACAGGATGGGGCACGGGATGTCGTTTCAGACTTGTGCTTTGCCACCCTTTCGCGAAAGGCCGCGAAGGGATGGGGCAACCGGCCGTGGGTTGCTCTCCAGGCCTGAAGGCCCATTTCTTTGTGCGGATTTTCAGGGGCCTGAAGGCCCCTGCTCCCTCCGAGCCGCCTACAGGCGTTCTTCGACGGGGACCCAGTGGGTGGGATAGGGCGGGCCGATGTATTCGGCGCGGGGACGGATGAGGCGGTTGTCGTCGAGCTGCTCGATGACGTGGGCGGCCCAGCCGGAGATGCGGCTGATAGCGAAGATGGGGGTGTAGAGATCGATGTCGATGCCGAGGGTGGCGTAGGTGGAGGCGGAATAGAAATCGACGTTGGCGTTGAGCTTCTTTTCCTGATTGATGTAAAGCTCGATGGCGCGCGACATGTCGAACCAGCGGGGATTGCCGGAATCCTTGCCGAGTTGCTTGCTCATCTCGCGCAGGTGGGTGGCGCGGGGATCCTCGGTTTTGTAGACGCGGTGGCCGAAGCCGGAGATTTTTTGCCGCGCGGCGAGCATGCCCTTCACGTAGTCGACCGGGTCGGCGCCTTCCTTGTCGATGGTAAGCAACAGGCGCATGACGCCTTCGTTGGCGCCGCCGTGCAGCGGGCCTTTGAGCGCGCCGATGGCGCCGGTGATGGCGGAGTGAATGTCAGAGAGTGTAGCGGCGATGACGCGGGCGGCGAAGGTGGAGGCGTTGAGCTCGTGGTCGGCGTGGAGGATGAGGGCGATGTCGAGAGTGCGGGTCGCGGTTTCGGAGGGCTTTTCGCCGTTGAGCATCCAGAGAAAGTTTCCGGCGTGGGATAGCGAGCGGTCGGGAGGAACGATTTCCTTGCCTTTGCGGAGCCGATCGTAGACGGCCACGATCATGGCGATCTGCGCGGTGAGGTTGTAGGCCTTGCGCACGTTGGCGTCGTGCGAGTTGTCTTTTTCGTCGGCATCGTAAAAGCTCAATGCCGACACCGCAGTTCGCAGCACCTCCATGGGCGTGGCGGCGGTGGGAAAACTCTTGAGCATTGCGATGACGCGCTGGTCGAGGGAGCGGGCCAGGGCGAGTTGCGTGGAGAACTCGCGCAAGGCGAGCTCGTTGGGCAGCAAGCCGTTCCACAGCAGGTAGGTGGTTTCCTCGAAGGTGGAGTGCTCGGCTAGCTCATGAATGTCGATACCGCGGTAGGAGAGGATGCCCGCATCTCCGTCGATCCAGCAGATACCGGAGTTCGCGGCAACAACTCCTTCGAGACCCTTTCCTGCGACAGCAGTCGACATACGCTTCGCCTCTCCTGATATTTACGATGCGGCTTGGCCGTGCGATGGAGTTCCGGCCCCCAGTTGGAGGCGCGACGCCAAAAAGTGCAGTAAAGATGTTTATAGCTTAGCGCAAAGACAGGGAGCAAGGGAGGGAGGGAGCAAGGGAGCAAGGGAGCAAGAAGACAGGGAGCGAGGGAACGAGTAGGTAGGGAGCAAGGGAGCAAGGGAGCGAGGGAGAAAAGACCAAGGGAACGAGAGAGCAAGGGAACAAGGGGCGAAAGGCGCTTAAAGTGCGCAAGTTCCGGCCCGTGGATTTATCCTGTAGGTTCGCCGGATGCACGGGAAAATTTTCGCTGGTCTGGATGGCAGGGAAGCCCCCACGGCAAGAAGGCGAATTGCGAGGATTTCCGCAAGGACTGAGACAATTTTCCATCCAAAACGGCGTCTAAAAGACAGGATGCCAAGCCCACGCCCGGTGCGGATCGCATGGAATAGCCCCCGGAGCACGAAAGGTAAAAGAATGAGTGAAGTAGACGATACCCCACGAACGTACTCCGGCGCTTTGCTAGCCGCGATCGCAATTGCACTACTGGCCGCTGTCGGCGGGCTGATCTGGTGCGGGACACTGAACAGCAAAGTGACCACTCAGCAGGCCGAACTGACGGAAGCGCAACAGCAGAATGCCAAGCAGGCCGCGGATCTGCGCGAAACCGAAGCCCGGCTGCAGGTGGCCACGGAGGAATTGAGCAAACAGAACGGGCTGACGCAGAAAGAGCTGGAAGCGCGCGCCCAGGCGATTATCAAGCGGGAAGACGCCGACACCGAACGGCTGGAAAACGAGAACAAGCAGACCGCGCAGCAGGTGAGCACGGTTTCGAACCAGGTGTCTACTGTGCAGACCGATGTGGGCGGGGTGAAGACGGATCTGACGAAAACCCAGAGCGACCTGGCCGCCACGGAGAGCCAACTGCAGAGCGTGCGCGGCGACCTGAGCAATACCAACAGCGTGATCGCCCGCAATCACGATGAGCTGGTGACGCTGGAGCACAAGGGCGACCGCAACTTTTACGAATTCACCCTCACCAAGGGCCAGAGAAAGCCGGTGGGCACAGTGAGCCTGGAGCTGAAGAGGGTGGACCCCAAGAAGAATATGTACACATTGGTGGTTTACGCCGACGACAAGGCCGTGCAGAAGCCGAATCGCGGCCTGGATGAGCCGCTGCAGTTTTATAGCGGCAAGGATCCGGCGCTGTTTGAGGTGGTGGTGAACGCGATCAACTCAAAGAGCCAGATATCCGGGTATCTCTCGACGCCCAAGAGCGCGCCCGTACCGCCTACCGCTCAGTAATGTTCACCTTGGGCGTGACGATGAGAGGGGCCTGGTAGCGGAAGTCGAAGGTAAAGTCCAGGCCCTTGCGAGAGTCCCAATCCTGTTGCTTCATTTTGAAAGCTGAAACGAAGGTTCCCACCACCGTCTGTCCGGGGTCGATGGTGGTGTCGAGCGGCGAGATGGGCGCGTTGTGCGGGACCGGAATGTTGGGGTAGGCGACGAAGATGCGCTCGTAGTCGCCTTTGTTGGCGGCATAGCAGTGAGCGATGGAGCCGTCAGCGAGCGTGACGTTGGCGGTGACGTTGCCGAGAAACAGCGGGTTCTTGGTCTTATTTTGCAAGCTTACAGTGACGAAGACCATGACCTGATCGACCTCCTGCTTCGCCATGGGCGCGCCGTTCGCGTCGAAGCCTGAAGTTTCAGTATGCTGCGGATGCGCCCAGATGGCCGTGATCTCGCCGGCGGCGAAGGGCGGCTTTTGGCCGACAATCGCGTAAATTCCAATGGCGACGCACATCACAAGGCCGGCAATGATGGCGGCAATCAGCACGTGGCTGGTGCCTTTGGTGTATTCCTCGCCGCGCGCGGCGTCGTCGTGTTCTTCCTGTTGCAGCAGGCTCATACGGCCTCCATCCACGGTGCGCTTTCATCTTAGCTTGTTGAGTGCGAAACCGGAAAGGCGGGGAGCGAGGGAGCGAGGGAGCGAGAAATCAAACCCACCCCAGGCGCAAAAACAGGGGCGCACGGAAGCACGAGCCCTAGGTCTCGGTATCCCTGGGAACAATCTCTCGGGGCAGATTGTCCACATCTTCACCGCGCGAGCGAAGAACGAAAATCCGATGATGCCCGTCCAAGATCGTTCCGTCTGGTCTTGTCTTAAGACAATGAGGTTGTCCCGAGGCCAGACTCTTCTTGAGTGCGCCGCTTGGAAGCTTCTGGAAGTCAGCGAGCTTGCTCTGGACCAGACTTGTATCCGGGTGCAGCGATCTAAGTGGAATCACTTGACCCTCGCCGGAAGACGGTAAATCCACTGCTCCTGATCGGCGGTTTCGGGGACGGGAACGCCGCGAGCCTTGCTTACCTCATCGATTGCGGCGCCAGGTTCCGTGCCGTCGAGCACCAGCAACGATGCCGCGACCATTCCCGCTCGTCCGATGCCCTGACGGCAATGAACCAAGACGCTCCTGCCGCGCTGGAGTTCGTTGTGGACTTCGTCAAGCATTTCGAACGCCGCGGTGCTTGAACCCGGAATGCCTCGATCGGGAATCGGGAAGGAGATGAATTTCATACCTTGAGTCGCGGCTTCCACGGATTCGTCCAGAATGCCGAGCTCGGATTCCTCTTCCTGCGTTAAGAGCGAAAGCACGGTTTGAATGCCGCTCAGACGCCACCTCTTAGTCTCATCGCTGAGCCAATCGCCCCCACGGGGGCGCGAAGACACGAAGAGCTTCCCGGGCCACGAACGATTTGGGATTGGCAACATGCTGGTTCAAACCTCAACTTCTTCTGATTGAGCGTAGCAAAGAGGCGTCGGATTATCCATCGGTTTCGATCCTCGCGGCCTCCTGGACTTCGGGATTCCTTGAGCAATCTTTACCAGTCCACAGGTTTTGCAATGGACGCCCCTCGCGCACAATTACCGGGTCCGGGGATCAGCAGACTCCGGGATACGGTCCCAGGTACCGGACTTTTTTGCAAGCTCTTTCAGGGTTGCCGGCGGGTTTGCCGGCAGGGTCGGGAGCGTGGGGGTGTAGCCTTCTGCAATACGTCTCGATTGCCGTGCAATATGCAAATCCATCAGGATCAAACGGAATGACCAAGGTGCGAGGAGTTCCCAGCATGACGGGGATCCGCGGTATCGCGGCATTGTGGGTGATGCTCTACCATGCACAGCAAAGCGCCGGCAAGATTTTCGGCCTGCCATTTCTGGAGCAGGTTCGGGTTTTCGGTAAGGGCTGGCACGGAGTGGATCTGTTTTTCATGCTTTCCGGCTTCATTCTGATCTATGCCCATGAACGGGATTTTCACGTGATTCGCAAGGATAACCTTATTCGGTTTGCAAAGTTGCGTTTCACCCGTGTCTACCCTCTGAACGCGGTTGTCTTGCTGCTTATTGCGGTCTTCGTGGAATTCCAGCCTGCCTTTGTTCAGTGGACGCGAACCACTTTCGATCCGTTCTGGTTTTCCCGTGGAGCGTTTGTACGCACATTGTTCCTGGCAACCCGCTGGTTTCTTCCGGGCAGTGGCGAATGGAATCAGCCGGTATGGTCTCTCAGCCTGGAGGTTCTTGGCTATGCGATGTTTCCCTGGCTGGCTTTCTGCGCATTGCGTGTCGCGCGAAAGTGGCAACTTATCGGGATAGCTTCGCTCAGCCTTGCCGGATCCCTTGTGGTCTCTGCCTCGCAGGGTTCCCTCTTCAACCCGAACGGACAGCTTGCCGTTGTGAGGATGATCGCTTGTTTTGTGACGGGGATCGCGATTTTCAGGCTCTGGACGCTGACCGCTGAATCCGGGATGAAATGGGCCGGCCGGATTACCGCAATTTCCGCGGCGGGAATCTTCATCGCAAGCTTGTCATACAGGGGCAATGCTGTGTTCAACTTTTTCTTTGCCTCGCTCCTGTACGGTCTTGCATTCCAGCGGGGATTCGTGAATGCATTGCTTTCGAGCCGAATTGCGGTATTTCTCGGCGAGATCTCTTTTCCCCTCTATCTGGTGCATGTAGTACCACTCCTTTGGCTGCGGTACTTCCTGCTTTCAAACGCTGCGATGTATTCGCACATCCAGAAGTCAGCGGCACTGATCTGCTGGGCCGCGGGATGCATATTGATGGCGACCGTTCTCCACTATTTTGCGGAGAAACCCTTTCATGCTTTGGGGCGGCGATGGGCAGGAGCGCGTGTTCGGCAATAAGTCACGAAGCCAACTGGGAGAAGCGAAACTACGACACACGGAATCCGGGCAAATCCTTCAGAGTTTTGGCCTGAGTGCGGCCAGGAACTCCTTGGCGCCCAGCGTGTTCAGAACGTCGGCGGGCGTGAGCCAGGCGCGGCGTAGCTGCTTTATGCCGTAGATCATCTTTCCCAAGTTGCGGCTGTCGTGCGAGTCGGACGACATGACGATCTTGCAGCCCATCTCTTTGGCAAGGCGCAGGTCGTGATCGTTGAGGTCGAGCCGCTCGGGCGCGGCATTGTGTTCCACGGCAACGCCGAGCTCGCTGGCGCGCTTGAACACTGCGACGAGATCGATGGCGAAGGGCTCGCGACGCAGGAGCAGGCGGCCGGTGGGATGGCCAAGGATGCGGACGTAGGGGTTCTCGATGGCGCGGAGCACGCGGGCTGTCATCTCTTCGCGGGGCTGGGCGAAATGGGTATGAACGCTGGCGATGACGATGTCGAGCTGGGCGAGGACTTCGTCGTCGAGATCGAGGGCGCCGTCTGCGAGAATGTCGACTTCGATGCCGGTGAAGACGCGGATGCGGCCCGGCATCTTTTCGTTCAGGGCGCGGTCGACCGCGCGTACCTGCTTGATTTGAGCGAGAGCGCGCTTCTCGTCGAGGCCGTTGGTCATGGCGAGGTTTTTGGAGTGGTCGGTGATGGCGATGTATTTGTAACCGCAGGCGACGGCGGCGTCGGCCATCTCGCGGATGGAGTTGTGGCCGTCGCTGGCGGTGGTGTGCATGTGGACGTCGCCGCGAATGTCGTCGAGGGAAACGACGCGGGGCAGGGCGTGTTCGGCGGCGGCGTCAATCTCGCCCAGGTTCTCGCGCATCTCCGGAGGCATCCAGTCCATGCCGAGGGCGGCGTAAATTTCCTCCTCGGTGGCGGCGGCCACGGTTGAGTCGTCGCTGAGGCGCGCCAGGGCCCACTCGCTGAGGGTGTAGCCCATTTTGAGGGCGCGCTGGCGGAGTTGGACGTTGTGGGCTTTCGAGCCAGTGAAGTATTGCAGAGCTGCGCCGTAGGAGGCTGTGGGCAGGAGGCGCACGTCGACTTGCAGGCCCTGTTCGAGGTTGAAACTCACCTTGTTTTCGCCTTTGGCGATCATGTCGTGGATGCCGGGATAGGCGGCGACGTGTTCCACGGCGGCTTGGGTGTGACCGGGTTCGCAGGCGGGCCCGGTGGCGAGCAAGTCGAGGTCGCCCTCGGTCTCGCGCCCGCGGCGGAGGGATCCGGCCGGCGTGACGTTTTTGATGCCTTTCAATTTCAGGAGATATGCGGCGATCCGCGCGGCCTCTTCCGTGGCCACGTCGATGCGGAAGCGGCCGGCGCTGCGGCGATAGTCCTCGATGCCCTTGCGCAGCTTTTCAATCTGCTTGACGCCCATGCGCGGCAGGCCATTGAGCCGGCCGGCTTCAATGGCCTGGGCGAGCTGGTCGATCGAGCCGATTTTGGCCGCATCCCAGAGGAGGGCGACGGTTTTCGGGCCCATGCCGGGGAGTTTGAGCAGCTCGAGGACGCCAGCGCCGTATTTCTTCAGCAATTCATCACGCTGCTCAAGCGAGCCGGTTTGCGCGATAGCCTGGAGCTTGGCGGCCATGCTTTTGCCGATGCCGTCGATTTCCATGAGGCGCGCGGTATCGGCGGCGGCCTCGGTCAAGTCGACTGTGGTTTGCTCGGCGGCTTCGGCGGCGCGGCGGTAGCTGCGGATGCGAAAGCTGTCGGCGCCATCGATTTCGAGCAGGTCGGCTGTCTCCGCCAGCAGGCGGGCCATGGTTTTGTTGTCCATGATGCGACTCTCCGCCTAGAGTATGGATCATTTGCGGGACGGAGGGCCAGAGGGGTCTCTGACTGCGTGAATTCTCACGTTGGATTTCGTGGTTTTCAGGCATCTGCGGATCAAGAAAGGCTGCGGATAAAGGCGAATTCGCGAGGGGGAACCGCGCAGGGGCTAAAGCCCGCCGCTTTTCTGGGAGCTATTGCGGCACGACTAAAGTCGTGCCCTGACACTTCGTGCTCCTAAGAAGCATCTTTTCAGCACGCATAGGAGACCGACGGCACAAAGGTCTGGAGATCGGCGGTACATGGGGCGGGAGGCCGGCGGCACGAACAGGGAGGGCTGTGACGTTGCGAGCGGCTGCTCCGGAAGGCGATTCAAGAATGTTTGGGAGGAGGAAGGTGTGAGATGAGGCGATTCGGAGGGCGCACTCCGCCCTTACCGCCGGGCGGCGGTCTTGCGCTTGCGATACGCCCGGGACCTATCGACGCTTAAGCAGCGTTGTGAGCGGCTGCATCCCGAAGACGAATGACTGCATCCGCCTGAGGACCTTTTTGCCCTTCGACTATGTCGAACTCGACCTCGTCGCCTTCTTTGAGCGTTTTGTATCCGTCCAACTGGATTGCTGAGTAGTGGACGAAAACATCCGGCCCGTCTTCGCGTCCGATGAATCCGTAGCCCTTGGCGTTGTTAAACCACTTGACCTTACCCTTGTACTGAGCCACAGGTTCCGCCTTCCTCTTTTCTGTTGCGGGGATACGGCGTGGTCTTTTGGGGAACACCACACCGTAACTGTTAAGACGCGGAAAAGAGCCGAAAGGTTGACTAATTCTGCTTGTTCCACAAAGTGGAACAAGTGGGCGGCAGCGCGCGAAGACCGACGCGCCGATTTTGGCGCAAAAACGGGCTCGGCCGCGGCTATTTCTTCCGGCGGCTCTGGAGGCGCGCGTACAGGAGCACGCTGGTCAAGGTTTTACCGTCGAGGATGGCGCCTTTCTCGATCATTTTCAGCAGTTCCGACAGTTTCACGAGCCGCAGTTCGATCTCTTCGTCTGCTTCGAGGTGGGTTTGACCAGGCTGGAGCCCTTCGGCAAGAAAAACCTTCATCGACTCGCCAAGAAAGCCGGGGCTGGCGTAGTACTCGACCAGCGGACGCCATTTCTTCGCCCGGTAGCCGGTCTCTTCGGCCAGTTCGCGTTGCGCGCCGGCCAGGGGTGTTTCGCCGGCGTCGAGTTTACCGGCGGGCAGCTCCCATAGGTATTGGTTGGCCGCATGGCGGTACTGGCGCTCCAAAACGATCCACGGATCGCGCTGGCTTTTGGAGTTGTCGATGGCCAGAATCACGACGCTGCCGTTGTGGCGGATGACGTCGCGCTCGTTGGCTCGGCCGCCGGGTTCGACCAGCTTGTCGTGACGCACGCAAAAGAGGGGCCCCTCGTAGACCACCTCGGAGCTGAGCACGGTGGCGCGCTCGATGGCGACAACCTTTTTCGTCTTTTTCGGCTTCGCGGGGGTGGTCTTCCTCGTGGTTTTTGTTGGCATGGCAAGTCCTTTTTTGGTTGCAAGTATTCGATGCGTACGATTCAAGACGAGTATACGCATTGGGCATGGGGTGAAGGTTCTGTCAAAGAAGCTCGATCCTGGACAGATTCTTACGCCCGCTCAAGCGGGCTGGCGATGTGGGTTTCGCAATCATTCCCCAGGCTCGCGCCTGGGGCTACCATCTTTCGCCCGCTAAAGCGGGCTCTGATGCGCCTGGGCGTCTCTAAGGCGAGTTGTGCATCGGCGAGTTGTGCATCGATCCGGTTCGCCGTGGCATCCTTAATTGAGCAACATACTGAGATTTGCGCCAGCAGATTCAGCACTTTCCGAAAACGAGCCGCCAGTGAGTGAAGCAACAACTAATGAAATAGCGACTACAGACTGTTATCCCGTTACTGTGATGCCGGGGCAGAGCCGGCTGTTTCTGGATTTTTGTGCCAATGCGCTGGGCGCGTTTCTGCCTGCGGACGATGTGAAGCGGGACCGGCCAGCGTTGCCGGCGCACTGGCCGGAGCTGGTGCGGCTGCTGGGGGCGCGGAATCCATCGGGCTCCGCTACGGGAGCGCTTGCGGCGCTGCAGAAGGGCGCCGGCGCCATCCTGACCGGGCAGCAGGTGGGATTGTTCGGCGGGCCGTTGTATACGCCGTTCAAAGCCGCCACCGCCGTTGCGCGCGCGCGGAAATCGAGTGCCGCGGGCCACCCGCACGTGGCGATTTTCTGGCTTGCGTCGGAAGACCACGATTTTGCCGAGATCGACCATGTGACGTTTCCCGCGGGCCGCGAGCTGGCGAGCCTGAGCTACGCGTCCGCGCCCAAAGCCGCGATTCCGGCAGGGCGGATTGTCTTTGATGAGTCGATCACGGCGCTGGCGGAGCGCGCGGCGGAGATTTTCGGGCCTTCGGATGCGACGGACGCTTTGCTTGCGGCATACAAGCCCGGGCGGACGTTTGCGCAAGCGTTCGCGGATTTCTATGCGAAGGTTTTTGCGGCGCAGGGGCTGCTGATTGTGGACGCAGCCTGCCGAGAGTTCCACCGGCTGGGAGCGACGGTACTGCGTGCAGGAATCGAGCGCGCGGATGAGCTCCATGCGGCCTTGATCGAGCGCAGCCAGGGGCTTGAAGCCGCGGGTTATCATTCTCAGGTTCTGGTTGCGCCGCAGTCGAGTTTGCTGTTCTTGATTGAGGAGAAGACGGGGGCGCGGGTGGCGCTGAAGCGCATGGCGCCGACGGCCCAGGAGCCCAACGGTTTGTGGCAGGGGGCGGGCGCGGACGGGAATCGGAATTATTCGACTGGCGATATGCTGGGGATTCTCGATGCGGAGCCGGAGCGCATTTCGCCGGCGGCGCTGCTGCGGCCTGTGTTTCAGGATTTTCTGTTTGGGACCACGGCGCAGGTTGGGGGCCCCGCGGAGATTGCGTATCTGGCGCAGTCCACGGTGCTTTTCGAGCGCATTCTCGGGCGGCAGACGCCTCCCATGGCGCGCTTCTCGGCGACACTGATCGAACCCGCGATTGCGGAGTTGATGCGGAGACACGAACTCACGCTCGAACAGGTATTTCAAGAGGAGAGCGCGGCCACGCTGGCGCTACGGCTGGCGGCGCGCAGTATGCCTCCCGAGACGAAGATGAAGTTAGCGGCGGCGGGGAATGCGGTGGACGCTGAGTTGAACGCGCTGGTGGAGTGGATGCAGTCGCAGGACAAGGGGCTGGGGCAGTCGGCCGAGACGGCGGCGGGCAAGATGCGCTACCAGATGAACCGGCTGCGGACGCTGGCCGCGAACTTCCAACTGCAGCGCGAAGCCACGTTGACGCGCCACGCGAACAGCATTTGGAATGCACTCTATCCCGGCGGCGTTTTGCAGGAGCGGGTACACGGGGCGGGGTACTACTTTGCGCGGTACGGATTGGATTTGGCGGAGGGGCTTTGCGCGCAGGCGGGGAATTTGTGCCCGGGACACACGGCGATCTGGCTGTGAGAGCAGGGGTCAGGTTTCAGGGGTCAGGGGTCAGAGTCCCGCGTCCGACGCTCAGCGTACAGATTCTGCCTCGCGACAGACGAAGCCAGGTCAAATCGGCAGACACAGCGTCTGCCCAGATGGTTGCGCGTGATTCTCGGGGCCAGAAACCTGACGCCTGCCTCTATAATTCTCGCGAAACCAGTTGAGGCTCTTATGAAACAAATATTTGCGTTTCTGATCGCGGCGTCGCTGGCCGTGCCGGCGCGCGCGCAAACCGTCTCCTGCGCCACGCCGGGGACCGACAACGCTTTTCTGGGGATTCAGACCATCCGGCTGTGGCCGGGAACCGCGCCCGGGGCCAAGGGCGCGACGTGCGACGACATTCCGGCGCTCACGCTGCTGGAGCCGCGTCAGGGTACGGGCAACGGATCGGCGGTGATCATTTTTCCGGGTGGGGCCTATCGTGAGCTGGCAGGGGACCTGGAAGGGCGCGAGGTTGCCGACTGGTTCACCGCGCGCGGCTTTCGCGCCTTCATTTTGAGCTATCGACTGACCTCGCATGGTTACGTGCTGCCGGTTCCGCTGCTCGACGCGCGGCGCGCTATCCAGACGGTGCGCGCGCGGGCGGCGGACTACCACATCAAGCCGAATCGTATCGTGGTGATCGGGTTTTCGGCGGGCGGGCATTTGGCGGCGCTGGCGGGGACGCAGTTTTTGCCCGGCAAGCCCGATGCGGACGATGCGATTGAGCGCGTTTCAAGCCGGCCGGATTTTCTGGTCCTGGGTTATCCGTGGCTGGGCGCGGTTGGGGCCGACTTCTCGCACCTGAACTACTGCAAGATGTTCAACCTGATGGACCAGTGCGAGGCACTGCGTGCGGCATATTCTCCGGAGCTTTTTGTCACGAGGGACACGCCGCCGACGTTCATTTATCACACGTTTAACGACACGACGGTGCCGGTCGACCAGAGCCTGCGCTTCTTCGAAGCGCTGGTGAAGGCGGGCGTGCCGTCGGAGTACCACGTCTTTGCCAACGGAGCGCATGGCAGCGGACTGGGCAAGGGCGATGCGGCGCTGGACCAGTGGCCGGGACTGCTGGAGAACTGGCTGAGGGCGCAGGGGTTGCTCAATGCAGCTTCTAGCTTTTAGCTATTAGCTTTTAGCTCGTTGTGCGAGTGCGGCGCAGCGGGCTCCGCACCAAAAAGCCAGAAGAAATCCGATGACACATTCGAAGGTCCCGAAATGCAGGTCCTTCGACTCCGTCCCGGCACGCCGGGACTCCGCTCAGGATGACCGGCTTTTGTGTTTGGCCGTTTAAGAGACGCTACACCAAGGGCTGAAATTAAGAAGCGGGCCGCCGGAATCGAGAGTGGAAGGATATCCCGAAACCGGCTGCCCGCTGGACCCTGGACCGGGTCTAGGTGGTAGCTTAAGTGTAGGACCATTTCAGGCAAAAGCAAGCCCTTTTTTGCATGAAAATTCCCACTTCGTGACAGGAGTCACATTAAGTCATATTGTGGACTCCGATGCGTTGACTTGGGCGTTTTCCCTTGGTAAAAAAGAGGGTTCCACTTGCTAAAAATTTCATCTGAGCGGCCGCAGTAGTCCAGTACCGTCATGCCGGATATCATTCAACAACTCGGGGAGCTTTTGGTGGGCGCGATCCCAACGGCTCTGCTGTTTATCGTACTTGTGGTCGCGTATCAGTTTCTGATGCAAGGCCCGTTGACGGCGGTTCTGGCCAAACGCCGCGCCCTGACGGAAGGGGCCATGGAAGATGCCCGCAAGGCGGTGGCTGAGGCCGAGGCCAAAACCCAGGAATACGCCGAGCGTTTGCGGCAGGCGCGCGCCGACGCCTACAAACTGCGCGAGCAGCGCGCCAAGCAGTGGAGCGCCGAGCGCGACACGGCTCTCGAGGCCGCGCGACGGGCAGCCGGCGAAAAGGTGCGTCAGGCGAGGGCCGAGCTGGAGGCGGAAGCCGAAGCCGCGAGGGCTACGCTTCAGGCTTCGGCTGCCGAACTTGCCCGCCAGGCCGTCCGCGCCGTTCTGCCAGCCGCTGCCGGGGGTTCCCGTTGAACAATTCTGGTTCGAAAATGAGTTTTTGCCACCGCGCTTTCCGGTTTGTCCTGCTGGCGGCTGTGGCGGCGCTGATTTTTGCGCCGACGCGCGCGACTGCGCAGCAGAATGCGACGGGTGATTCGACTGCGGCGGCGAGCGCGCCGGCAAGCGGGGCGACCAACGGATCTGGAGCTGCGCAGCCTGCGCAATCCCCCTCGCAATCCGACGACGAAGGGGACGCCCAGTTTCTGCATTCACCGATGGTGAAGTCGGTGGCGCGCATTCTGCACCTGAAGCTCGACACCACGGTCGACCTTCTGCTCGGGATCAATTTCGCGATCATCTTCTTTGCCATTGCCATTCCGCTCGCGCGGACTATGCCGAAGATGCTGCGGGGCCGTTCGCAGACCCTGAGCCAGGACCTGAATGACGCGCGCAAGGCGACGGCGGATGCGCAGTCGCGGCTGAGCGCCGTGGAGGCGAAGCTGGCCGGACTCGGCGAGGAGATCAAAAAGCTCTCGGCGCAAGTGGAGCAGGAGAGCGTGGACGACGAGAAACGCATCAAGGCGTCACTGGATGAAGAGAGCGCGCGCATTGTGGCTGCGGCCGAACAGGAGCTGAATGCGGCGGTGACCCAGGCCAAGCGCGGCCTGCGCAGCTTTGCCGCCGATCTGGCGATCGGACAGGCGGAGAAGCAGATCACGCTCACGCCAGAAACCGATCGCGCGCTGATTGCCGAGTTTGTGGCTGGAGTGGCCGGCGACGCTGCAGGCAAGGGAGGCAGGAACTAGATGCCCGCATTCGTTGCCCGCTACGCCCAGGCCTTTGCCGATGTGGTGAAGGACTTGAAGCTCGACACGGCCAAACTCGACCGCCAGTTTGCGGATTTTCTGGCTACATGGGAAGGCAGCGCGGAGCTACGCACGTTCTTCGTGAACCCCGCCTTTCCCGCAGCGCAGAAGGTGGAGTTCCTTGACAAGCTGAATGTTGAATTGGGGCTCCGGAAGGAGCTGCGCAACCTGATTGCCGTGCTCATCGACAACAATCGCATCGCGCATGTGGCCGAGGTGGCCGCGCAGTGGCGCAGGATTCTGCAGGAGCAGCAGGGCATCAAGCCCGCGGAGATTGTGACGGCGCGCGAGTTGAGCAAGGAAGAACGCGACGCGCTGGCTGCCGACGTGGCCAAACTGGCGGGCGCGAAGATCGACGCCAGCTTCAAGGTCGAAACATCGATTTTGGGCGGCACGGTGGTGCGCATCGGGTCGACGGTGTATGACGGCTCGGTCCGCGGGCGCCTCGAAAGACTCAAGGAATCGTTAATGGCCGGTTGAAGCGGCCGCAAGGAATAGAAATGGCTCAGATCAAAGCAGACGAGATTACACAACTTCTTCGCGAGCAGATCGCGAACTACGACGCAAAGGTCCAGGTAGACGAAGTGGGGACCATCACCACGCTGGGCGACGGCATTGCACGCTTGCACGGCCTGGACAAGGTGATGGCGGGCGAGCTGCTCAGCTTTCCGCACGGCATTGCAGGCCTGGCGCTCTCGCTGGAAGAAGATCAGGTGGGCGCGGTGGTTCTGGGCGACTACACCGAGTTGAAGGAAGGCGAGGAGGTGAAGCGCACCGGCAAGATTCTCTCCGTGCCGGTGGGCGAGGCCGTGATCGGCCGCGTGGTGGACGCGCTGGGCAATCCCATCGACGATAAGGGACCGATTGCGACCACCGAGACGTTGCCCGTGGAGCGCCTGGCTCCAGGAATTATCGATCGCCAGCCGGTGCGCGAGCCCATGGCGACGGGTTTGAAGGCGATCGACGCCATGATTCCGATTGGCCGCGGTCAGCGCGAACTGATCATTGGGGATAGACAGACCGGCAAGACGGCGGTGCTGCTCGACACCATTATCAACAACGCGAAGAACGACCTAATCTGCATTTACTGCGCCATCGGGCAGAAGCGCTCGTCGATCGCGCAGGTGGTGCAGACGCTGACCGAACATGGCGCCATGGGTCACACGATTATCGTGGCGGCATCGGCTTCGGAGCCGGCGCCGATGCTTTATCTCGCGCCCTACGCGGCGACTGCCATGGGCGAGTATTTCCGCGACAACGGCAAGCACGCGCTGGTGATGTACGACGATCTTTCGAAGCACGCCATGGCGTACCGCGAGATTTCGCTGCTGCTGCGCCGTCCGCCGGGCCGCGAGGCGTATCCAGGCGACGTGTTCTATCTGCACTCGCGCTTGCTGGAGCGCTCGTCGAAGATGAGCAAGGAGCGGGGCGGCGGCTCGCTGACCGCGCTGCCGGTGATCGAGACGCAGGCCGGCGACGTTTCGGCGTACATTCCGACCAACGTGATTTCAATTACCGACGGGCAGATTTTTCTCGAAACAGATTTGTTCAACTCCGGCGTGCGGCCGGCGGTGAACGTAGGCCTCTCGGTTTCGCGCGTGGGCTTCTCGGCGGCCATCAAGGCGGTGAAACAGGTGGGTTCGACGCTGAAGCTCGACCTGGCGCAGTATCGCGAGTTGGCGGCCTTCGCGCAGTTTGGTTCGGACCTCGATCCGCTGACGCAAAAGCAACTGGCGCGCGGCGTTCGGCTGACGGAACTGCTGAAGCAGCCGCAGTTCCATCCGCTCACGTGGCAGCAGCAGATGATTGTGCTGTTTGCCGGAACGCAGGGCTATCTTGACGATTTCCAGGTGACGGACATCCGCGCCTTCGAAGATGGGCTGTACGAGTACTTCGATTCCGCGCAGCAGGCGCTGATGGCGGATTTAACGGCGAAGAAGGCGCTTGATGACGACCTGCGCAACCGGCTGCACGCGGCGATGAAGGAATACGCGGCGATGTTTAAGCAGCAACTGGAGTCGTCGAAATAGGGATCAGGGATCAGGGGTCAGGGATCAGGGCCCGAGAGCAGAGGTAAGTGCAATGATAAGGTCGTTCCGGGATTTGACAGTTTGGCAGAGATCGATGCAAATGGCGGTCTCGGTTTACCGGTTAACTCGAGGGTTTCCGAAGGAAGAGACCTACGGATTAATCAGCCAGATGAGACGGGCGGCGGTTTCGATTCCAAGCAACATTGCCGAAGGTCATGGCCGGCTCAACACGGGCGAGTACAGGCAGTCTCTGGGAGTTGCCAGGGGATCCAATTTTGAATTGCAAACACAACTGGAAATCGCACGCGCACTTGGAATGGGTGATTCCAAACTGTCCGTTGAAACTGAAGGATTATCACACGAAGTCGGAAAGATGATTTTTGGGATATTGGAAGGCATCAAGAGTAAGGGCTCGAAAAACTGATCCCTGAACCCTGATCCCTGAATCCTGGAAGAGCAATGGCAAACGTTCTCGATTTACGACGCCGCATTCGCAGCGTTAAGAACACGCGGCAGATCACCAAGGCCATGAAGATGGTGTCGGCGGCCAAGCTGCGCCGCGCGCAGGAGCGGGCGCTGGCGGCGCGGCCTTACGCGCGCATGATTGCCAGCGTTCTGGAGTCGCTGCGGCGGCGCGTCGATCTTTTCGATGAAAAGACCGGCAACCTGTGCAGCCCCTTGTTTTTGACGCGGCCGGAAAAGCGCGTGCTGCTGATCGTGGTCTCGGGCGACAAGGGTTTTGCCGGCGCATTCAACGCCAACATTTTGAAGGTGGCGTACCAGTTCATCGCAGGCAATCCCGACAAGGAAATCGACATTGAGGCCGTAGGGCGCAAGGGCCGCGACCAGTTGCGGCGGCGTTATCCGGCGGCGGCCTACACAGAGCAGACCGACGAGCACGGCCACGCGCGGCAGGTACGGGGCCCGCGCAAGGGCAGCGTGGAGATGACAGGCGACCATCCGGGGCTGCTGGTGAAACTCGAAACCGCGCGCGTGGAAAAGATGGCGCACAACATTATCGCGCGCTACGTGCACGAGGAGATCGACGCCGCCTACATCGTCTACAACGAATTCAAGTCGGTGATCTCGCAGCGGCTCGTCGTCGAAAAGCTGCTGCCGCTGATCGAAGTGGGCAAGCAGCAGATTGCGGGCGCTGTGGAGCAAACCGAGGAAGAGAAGGAGCGCGCGGCCGAAGCTGCCCGCTCGGCAGGCATCGAAATCGAGGCTGCCGACGCCCGCGAAGGCGAAGAGGAAGCCAAGAAGTTCGGCACGGCCGACGTGGACTACATTTACGAGCAACCCGCGCACGAGCTTTTCCGCGGATTGCTGCCGCAGTACATTTTTTCGATGCTCTACCATGCCATGACGGAGTCAGTGGCCGCAGAGCACGCGGCGCGCATGACGGCGATGGATTCGGCATCGAACAATGCTTCGGACATGATCGACGCACTGACGCTGGTGATGAACCGCGTGCGCCAGGCCAAGATCACGACGGAGATTATTGAGATTGTGAGTGGGGCTGCGGCGTTGTAAATGCAGCTTCTAGCTCCTAGCTTCTAGCCTCTAGCTTTTTTGGTGCGGGATCGGCTGATTGAGGCGAAATCAGAAGATGGGGCAGGAGCGGAAAAGCTAAAAGCTAGGAGCTAGAAGCTCTGAGAAAAAGGCAGAAGAAAATGGCAGAAAACATTGGCAAAGTGATTCAGGTCTCCGGCCCGGCCGTGGACGTTCAGTTTGAAGAGGCGACGATGCCTCCGATTTACCAGGCGCTGCGCGTCGTGAGCGACGGCTTCACCGTGCCCACGCCCATCAACGTGATTCTCGAGGTGCAGCAGCACCTGGGCGAGGGGCGCGTGCGCACGGTGGCGATGGAAGCGACCGACGGCATGGTGCGCGGCATGAAGGCCATCGACCTGGGCGGCCCGATCCGTGTCCCAGTCGGAAAAGAGACGCTGGGCCGCGTGATCAACGTGATCGGCGAGCCGGTGGACGAGCTGGGGCCGATCGGCGAAACCGAGCGGATGCCCATTCACCGGCCTGCTCCGCTGTTCGACGAGCAGTCGACGCACGAGGAGATGTTCGAGACGGGCATCAAGGTCATCGACCTGATCCAGCCGTTTTTGAAGGGCGGCAAGATCGGCCTGTTCGGCGGCGCCGGCGTGGGCAAGACAGTGGTGATCATGGAATTGATCAACAACGTGGCCAAGAACCACGGCGGCTACTCGGTGTTTGGCGGCGTGGGCGAGCGGACACGCGAAGGCAACGATTTGTGGCTGGAGATGACCGAGAGCGGGGTGATCAAGCCGGGGCATTGGCAGGAGTCGAAGTGCGCGCTGGTGTACGGGCAGATGACGGAGCCGCCCGGAGCGCGCCTGCGCGTGGCGTTGACCGCGCTGACGGTTGCCGAATATTTCCGCGATAAGGAAGGCGCCGACACGCTTCTGTTCATCGACAACATCTTCCGCTTCACGCAGGCGGGCAGCGAAGTTTCAACTTTGTTGGGGCGCATGCCTTCAGCCGTGGGCTACCAGCCGAACCTGGCGACGGAGATGGGCGAGCTGCAGGAGCGGATCACTTCGACAAGCAAGGGCTCGGTGACGAGTGTGCAGGCGGTGTACGTGCCAGCCGACGATTTGACCGATCCCGCGCCGGCTACGACGTTCGCTCACCTGGACGCGACGACGGTTTTGAGCCGTCCGCTGAGCGAGCTGGGCATTTATCCGGCCGTCGATCCGCTGGCCTCGACCTCGCGCATTTTGAGCGCGCGCATCGTGGGCGACGAGCACTACGATGTGGCGCAGGGCGTGAAGAAGATTCTGCAGCGCTACAAGGACCTGCAGGACATCATCGCCATTCTGGGCATCGACGAACTCTCGGAGGACGATAAGCTGACCGTGGCGCGCGCGCGCAAGGTGCAGAAGTTTCTGTCGCAGCCGTTCCACGTGGCCGAGACGTTTACGGGCATCCCCGGAAAATACGTCAAGATCGCGGAGACGGTGCGCGCCTTCAAGGAGATCATCGAGGGCAAGCACGACGATGTGCCCGAGCAGGCGTTCTACATGAAGGGCGGCATCGAAGAAGTGCTGGCAGATGCGGAGAAACTGAAGGCGACGGTGTAAGGACAGGGATCAGGGGTCAGGTTTCAGGTGTCAGTCGACGTGGCGAGTGCACCAGCGGCCTTTCCGATCCCTGAAACCTGACACCGAAAACCTCTCGAAAGGTATCTATGGCAGAACCAACATCTGACCAACTTCGTGTGCGGCTGGTGACGCCGGAGCGCATTCTGTGTGAGACGGACGCCACGGCGGTGGAACTGCCGTCGACGAATGGCTACATGGAAGTGCTCTACGGGCACGCACCGCTGATGGCCGAACTGGGCGCGGGTGACGTGAGGATTCACCAGGGCGGAGGCATCGAGTCTTCAAGTCCAGAGACGACGCGCTACAACGTGAGTTGGGGATTCGTGGAAGTTCTGCCCAATCGCGTAACGATTCTCGCTTCCGACGCGCTCAAGCCCGAGGAGATCGACCGGCAGCGCGCCGAGCAACAGCTCGACCGCGGCGAGAAGATGTGGAAGGAAGCCGGCGAGAGCGAAGAAGCGTACGACGAAGCTCTCCGCGTAATCTCCGAAGCTGAAGCCAAGATGTCGTCGGCCAGCGAGACGACAAAGGCGCATTAGCTCCGGCAACCATTTTTTCGATTCAACGATAAGCCCTGCTCAAACAAGCAGGGCTTTTTGCTGGAGTGGAGGGCTACCAGACCGTGCGCGGATAGTGCTCTGCAATCTCTTCGTCAGAGGAGATCAGCGGCGCGAGCCCGTTGAGCCGGGCCTGGGCCACGATGATGCGGTCGAATGGGTCGCGCGTCCACTTTTCGTCGAGCGCGGCTCTGGCTAGATCCGCGAAGGGCAGATCGCAGAGGCGAAGCCCGAGCTCATGCTCCAGTTTTCGCAGAATGTCTTTGGCGGCCAGCGTCAACCTGCCGATCTCGTACAGATACTCGAGCTCGACCAGCACCATGGGCGAGATCAGCAACTCGGCCCTTTGGATCAGCTGTGCAGCGTCGCGCCCGACGCGCGGGCGGCCATCGGCAATCCGCATCGCGGTGTGGGTGTCGAGGTAAGCAATCATGCCGTGCGCCGGGCCTTGCGTGCACCGGTGCGTCCGGACGCGGATGCGGCCCGCGCGGGTTTTGCGAGCGGCCCGAGCTTGCGGTCCCATTTGCGCTCCCATTCGCGCAACATATCGGACTTCCAGGAATCGTGCTCAAGATCTGCGCCGGGAACGATGATTTGCATGGGCGTGATGCGACTCAGCTTGGAGGGAGCATGTTCGGGCACGAGGCGCAGGCGGCGGCCTTTGTGCGAGACCCAGACTTCCTTGCCGTCGAGGGCCTGATTGACGAAGTCGAAGAGCTTCTGCCGGAATTGGGAGATAGGAACTTCCATGATCTCCGATTGTAGCATGATGTACATCAAAAGATGTACACCATGTACAGTCATGGCATTTTCGCTTTGCGGCCTTTTTGCTTCGGCAGGTCGACCGCGGCCAGAAGGTCTTAAAGGAGGCCGGGGAAAGCGAAGAGGCTTGCGATAAGGCGCTCCGCGTAATCTCGGACGCCGAGGCGAAGCTCGCCTCCGCCGCCGAGAAGAACTGACGGTGGTCAGTCGCTGCGCTACGCCGTCAGAATTCCGGTGCTCTTCCACCGCGCGATGCGCGACATGTGGTACTGCAGGTAGAGGATTCCAAAGAAAAACGTCATCACGCCGCTGAGCTGAAGTTGGATCGGCTCAACCGTGTTGTAGTGCGTGACCATCGACTGCCGAATGCTGAACACGCCTACCAAGTAGCAAAGCAGCGAGCCCAACGAAAGGAGCGAGACCAAGTCCGAGGGGCTCTGCGCCGCAGTTCCAAGGCCATTTTGGATGGTTATCACGAAACTGCCCACCGATAAGCCGATCCACAATAGGAACGCCCACATCGCGTTGCTGCTCCGGTCAATTTTGCGAGCAAACGAGGCCTGAACAAGCGCCCAAATAAACAGAAAAACCCAGGTGATGCTGAGGATAAGGACGACGAACCAATGCAGGTTTGGCGGAACAATTCCACCCTGCTGTGGAACCGCATAAGCCTGCGCCGGAGAGGCTTGAGGCTGCATCATCGGCGGCGTGGCCACGGGAGCCGGGAACAACTGCCCGATGGTCGTCCACGCCGGGCTCGACTCTTCGCGAATGTGGTCTGTCGCAAGAAGCGATCCGGCGGCAAGGTAACTTCTTACGTTTTCCTCTGTGTACGGCCCGAATTGCTGACCACCGCGAGAAACATAAAAGCTCATTCGCTTTCTCCAATCATTCGAAGTCTTGGACCAGCTACGACCCGCTCAGCTTGCGATTGGCCTTTATCCATCCGGCGGGAGGCGCTCTCCGCACTGCCCGCAAAGTATACCTGGACCTTTGGCGACAGTATCGACGGTTGAATTCAGGGGCCTCAAGCAGAGAGTGAATCTGATATAAGCTAAGCGTCAATCCACTACGAGTCAAGCAGCAAGTTTCCGGGTCGCATAGAAGCGACGGCTCGTTGCCCATTCCTTGCCGCTTACGCTCACTCGCTTACTGGCTGACTTGCCCTCCATGCGCCCTGCCCGATAAAGTTTGAGCCGGGGCTTCTCCGGCGCGCGGGCTTTCCTTGCGCGACCATTTTCAGGCCACAACCAGCTTCCTTCGAGGATCGTGCATGTCTACGTTGCCGGCTTCCGTTGCCAATCGGGATATCGACTCCACGCTGCGCGAGAACCGCGTGTTTCCGCCGCCGGAGGAGTTCAGCGCCAAGGCTCATATCAAGAGCCTGGAGGAATACGAAGCGCTCTACAAGCAGTCCATTGAGGATCCGGAGAACTTCTGGGCGGGCGTGGCGCGGGAACTGCATTGGTTCAAGCCGTGGGACAAAGTTCTGGAGTGGAATTTGCCGTGGGCCCAATGGTTTGTGGGCGGCAAGATCAACCTGAGCTACAACTGTGTCGACCGTCATGCACTGGGCGAGCGACGCAACAAGACCGCGCTGATATGGGAGGGCGAGCCGGGGGAGATTCGCCGGCTGACTTATGCGGAATTGCACGCGGAGGTGCAGAAGTTTGCCAACGCGCTCAAGGGCCTGGGGATTAAAAAGGGCGACCGCGTGGCAGTGTACATGGGCATGACGCCGGAGCTGGCGATTGCGCTGCTGGCTTGCGCGCGCATCGGCGCGGTGCACTCGGTGATCTTCGGCGGATTCGCCGCCAATGCGATTGCCGACCGCGTGGCGGACTCGGGGTGCGTGGCGATTCTGACGCAGGACACGAGCTACCGGCGCGGCAACGAGATCAAGCTGAAGGCGACCGTCGACGAGGCCATGCCCGCATGCCCCACTGTGAAGCACGTGGTGGTGTTGAAGCGCACCGGCACGGCAGTGAATATGGTGGAGGGCCGCGATCACTGGTGGCACGAATTGGTGGCGAGGGCCGATAAGGAATGCGCGGCGGAGCCGATGGATTCAGAAGATCCGCTCTACATTTTGTATACATCGGGGTCGACGGGAAAGCCGAAAGGCCTGCTGCACACCACGGGCGGATACGCGGTGCAGACCTACATCACGACGAAGTACGTCTTCGATCTGCGCGACGACGATGTCTATTGGTGCACGGCGGACGTGGGCTGGGTGACGGGCCACTCGTATGTGGTGTATGGGCCGCTGCAGAATGGCGCTACGGTGCTGATGTACGAGGGCGCGCCGAACTGGCCGGATTTTTCAAGATTCTGGAAGATTATCGACGACCACAAGGTGACGATTTTTTACACTGCGCCGACGGCGATTCGCGCGTTTATCAAGTGGGGCGATGAATTTGTCACGAAGTTCAAGCTGGACTCGCTGCGGCTGCTGGGCACGGTGGGCGAGCCCATCAATCCCGAGGCGTGGATGTGGTATCGGGAGAAGATCGGCCACAACCGGTGCCCGATTGTGGACACGTGGTGGCAGACCGAGACGGGCGCGATCATGATTGCTCCGATTCCGGGTGCGGTGCCGACCAAGCCGGGCTCGGCGACGCGGCCATTCTTCGGCATTCAGCCGGAGGTGGTGACGAAGCCGGATGCGAACGGCCATTTTGAAAAGGTTCCCGCGGGCCACGGCGGATTGCTGGTGGTGCGCAAGCCTTGGCCGTCGATGGCGCGCACGATTTACGGCGACCCCGAGCGCTACCAGAAGACGTACTGGAGCGATGTTCCCGGCTGCTACTTCACCGGCGACGGCGCGCGCCAGGACGCCGATGGCTACTTCTGGCTGATGGGCCGCGTGGACGACGTGATCAACGTGAGCGGTCATCGGCTAGGAACGATGGAAGTGGAGTCGGCGCTGGTGGCGCATCCCAAGGTGGCCGAAGCCGCAGTGGTGGGACGGCCCGACGATCTGAAAGGGCAGGCCATTTCGGCGTTCGTCACGTTGGAGAGCGGCAACGCGCCCGACGACGCCCTGAAGGACGAGCTGCGCAAATGGGTGGCGAAAGAGATCGGCGCGCTGGCGCGGCCCGACGATATTCGCTTTACCGAGGCTCTGCCCAAGACGCGCAGCGGCAAGATCATGCGCCGGCTGCTGCGCGAGCTGGCCACGCACGGCGAGGTGAGGGGCGACGTGACCACGCTCGAGGATTTCACCGTGATTGCGAAGCTGCGCGAGGCGGAAGAGGGCTGACGCGGACGCTCATCCGCATCGGGCGTATAATATGAGCCACGGAGTATTGCACCATGGCTGCGCAGCCTTCCCTCATCCCGGTCGAAGAATACCTGAGGACAACCTCGGATCCCGACTGCGAGTACGTAGACGGTGTGATCGAGGAGCGACCGGTGGGAGAGTACGATCATTCGACCTGGCAGACGATTCTGGCGGCGTTTTTTACCATGCGGCAGGTAGAGTTGGGGATCGAAGCGAGAACCGAATTGCGCATGCGAGTTGCTCAACGCCGCTTTCGCGTGCCTGACGTAACACTTTTGAGCCGGAAAGCTCCGCGAGAGCAGATCATTACCCATGCGCCACTCGCCGTGTTCGAGATTCTGTCTCCGGAAGATACGATGGCGCGGATGCTTGAGAAGCTGGCTGATTACGAGCGCATGGGTGTAGCCGCAATCTGGGTGATCGAACCGACGAAACAGGTCTATTACCAGTTTCAGTCTGGGCAGCTAACTCCTGGCGAGATATTTGCGCTGCCGGGGACTTCCTACACTGTTCCCTTCGCGGAAATCGCCGCGCTGGCTCAGTGAACGATTCGGGTTCAGTAAGTCTCCGCGCTCATGAAGTGTCCTGTGTTTCGTCTCCCTATAATGGAAAGGTATTGGCAGAGCGCTCTGTGCGCTCTTCGCCGTATCGAACTTTCTATTTGAGGAACGCATGGCTGCACTGCTTGAAGCAATCGAAGTAAAGCGCAAGATGGTTTTTGAGTTTGAAGGCACGCCGTATTACTGTCTGGAGGCGGAAGTCTCCACGCCGACGGCCCGCGGCGGGCAGACTCTGGTGCGCCTGAAGATGCGCAACCTGCTGACGCGCGCGGTGTTTGACAAGACCTTCAAGGCGGGCGAGAAGTTCAAGGAGCCGGACCTGGAGATTGTCGAGTCGTCCTACCTTTATAGCGACGGAGACGGCTCTTATTTTCTTGATCAGCAGAGCTTCGATACGCACACGCTGTCGCCGACGATGGTGGGCGACGCGCTGGATTTTCTGGTGGAGGGCGCGCTGATTCAGTTGCACAAGTTCAACGGCAACCCCATCGGCTTGCAGTTGCCGGCGCAGGTTGAGCTGAAGGTTGCGTACTCCGAGCCGGGAGCGCGCGGCAACACGTCAGGGGACGTGACCAAGCTGGCGCGGTTGGAGACGGGATTGGAGATCAAGGTTCCGCTCTATATTCAGGAGGGCGAAAAGGTGAGGGTTTATACCGAGACCAGGGAGTTCGCCGGGCGGGCGTGAACGTGTGTAGGTCTGGAGACCGGCGGTGCATTTCCGGTGCAGAGTAATTGAGGCTCATTTTGGGAATCTCACGGGCGGCGGCCAAAAAGGCATAAGGAAACCGTGAAGTTGGCGGATTGCTTGCCGCGTTTCGTAATCCGATGCACCCATTTTGCCGTCAATCCTGTTGTGAGTACAGCTGTCGAAGTTCGCTATCGCTGCCCTTGTTGCGGATACAAGACGCTGGATGCGCCCGGCGCCTTGCGGCTTTGCGAGGTTTGCTGGTGGGAGGACGATGGCCAGGAAGACGAGGACGCCTCCGAAATCCGGCTGACGGTGAACGGGCAACTAAGCTTGAACCAGGCGCGCAGCAATTATTCCCAATTTGGCGCGGCGCATCCGCGTTTTCTGCCTTACGTTCGTAAGCCCGAGGCCGCAGAACAGTAACGTGCCTTTCGCGATGCCTTTTGCGTCGCCGAGCGGCTTCTCTGGTTTGACCCCTCCTGCAAAGCCCCGTACCATGAAAGAAGGTAATCCGCCGGCCAAACGGCGCTGCATCGCCTTATAAGCAGCCGTGACCGCATGGACTACAGCGCAAGCGCGGAAGGACCATTTTGACTGCCAGCAACGCCCTCGAAAACAACTCCGAAACGGCTGAATCCGAGCACAAAGCCAATCACGCCGAAGAACATCACGAGCACGAGCACGGGCCGGTTCTGAACCCGGAGTGCACGCGGGAACTTGTGATCGACGTGCCCGCGGAGGAAGTCTCCCGCACATGGGCCAAAGTGGCCGCCGGTTACCGCAAGTACGCGAAGATTCCCGGTTTCCGCGCCGGCAAGGTGCCGGAATCGGTGATTCGCCGGCGCTTTGGAGCGGAGATCCGGAAGGAAGTGATCGACACCCTGTTGCCGGAGCGGTTCAACAAGGGAGTTGCGGAGATGGGAATTCGTCCTGTGGGCCAGCCGCAGGTGACCGAGCTTACGGTCGACGAAGGTTCCCCGCTGCACGTGAAGGCAGTGTTCGAATACATTCCGTCGTTCTCGATCGATGGCTACAAAGACGTGACCGTGGCCAAGCCTTCGGTGGAAGTCACCGAAGAAGAGTTCAAACACGAGCTCGAGCACCTACGCGAGTCGCGCGCCGTGATGGAGCCTGTTGAGGAAGAGCGCGCGCTTGTGGACGGCGACTGGGCGCAGATCAGCTACAAGGGCGAGATCCAGAAGGATGCGGCTGAAGTTGCGACTGAAGGCGAGGCCGAGGCTCAGCCTTCAAGTGATGCGGTGAGTGGCGAGGACACGCTGGTCGAGATCGGCGGCAAGGATACGGTGGATGCTTTCACGAGCGCCCTGCGCGGAGCCAAGCCCGGCCAGGAGCTGAAGGTGGAAGTGATCTACCCGGCCGACTACGCCGAAGCGAAGCTGGCGGGGAAAACAGTGGCGTACGAAGTGACGGTGAAGGGCATCAAAAAGCGCATTCTGCCGGAACTGAACGACGAATTCGCCAAGGAGCTCGGCCACTACGAGAGCTACGCCGATTTGGAGAAGAGCGTCCGCGAGTACATGGAGAATCGCAAGCGCCGCAGTGTGGAGTCCGAAACCAAGGACCGGCTGTTTGCCGCGCTGACGGAGAAGTTTACCTTTCCGGTTCCGGAAAGCCTGGTGCAGGACCAGATTGACACGCGACTGGAGCGCGGATTGCGCGCGCTGGCGGCGCAGGGCATGCCGGCCGAGCAGATGCGCAAGCTGGACTTTACGCGGCTGCGCGGCGCACAACGGGACAGTGCAGTGGCCGAAGTGAAAACCAACATTCTTCTGGATCGCATTGCCGGCGAGGAAAACATTACCGTCAGCGACGAGGAGATGGACAAGGAGTTACAGATTGCGGCAATTCAATCGCGTGAGCCGCACGATGCCCTGAAAGTTCGATTGACCAAGGAAGGCGGACTGGCTAGGATCAGGGAGCAACTGAAGCGGGAGAAGACTGCCTCAATTTTGTACGAACGACTGCCCGCGTAAGCGTGTTGAGTTTTCGGGCCGCGACGCAGGAAATTGGGCGAAAACAGCGGGAAAAACAGCTAGGAGCTAGAGGCTAGCAGGTAGGAGCTGGGTAAGCATGGCATTGGTTCCCATGGTGGTAGAGCAGACGAGCCGGGGCGAGCGCGCCTACGACATTTACTCCCGTCTGCTGCGCGACAATATTATCTTTCTTGGTACCCCCATCGACGACATGGTGGCCAATCTGATCGTGGCGCAGATGCTGTTTTTGCAGGGCGAGGACCCGGAGAAAGACGTTTCGCTGTACATCAATTCTCCAGGCGGTTCCATCACCGCGGGGCTCGCCATTTACGACACCATGCAGTTCATCAAGAACAACGTGGTGACGTATTGCATTGGCCAGGCGGCGAGCATGGGCGCGTTTCTGCTGCTGGCGGGAGCCAAGGGAAAGCGCTTTGCGCTGCCCAATTCGCGCATTTTGATTCATCAGCCTTCAATGGGCGGACTGAGCGGCCAGGCCACCGACATTGACATTCACGCGCGCGAAATTCTGCGCATTCGCGAGATCACCAATAATCTGATAGCCCGCCACACCGGCCAGCCGCTGGAACGGATCGAGCGCGACGTGGAGCGAGACTTCATTATGAATGCGGAGCAGGCCAAGGAATACGGGATTGTGGACGAGATTATCGACCGGCCGCGCATATAGCAGCCGCGGGGAATTTGGATTACACTCGTTGGGGGAGCAAACAGGATGAAAACGCGGATGGGACCTGAAGAAGCGCTACGCTGCTCGTTCTGCCACAAGTCGCAGGACGCCGTAGCCAAGTTGATCTCGTCGCCGAGCGACTACCCACGCGCGTACATTTGCGATGAGTGCGTAGCTGTCTGCAACTCCATTCTCGAGGACGACCGCAGCGGCGAAGCTCCCGCCACCACTGCCGGCCACCTTCCCAAGCCGACCGAGGTCAAGAGCTTCCTCGACGATTACGTGATCGGCCAGGACCAAACCAAGAAGAAGCTCGCTGTCGCTGTCTACAACCACTACAAGCGCATCCAGATGAACAAGGTGCGCTCGAACGAGGTGGAGCTGGCCAAGTCGAACATCCTGCTGATTGGCCCGACGGGCTCGGGCAAAACGCTTTTGGCGCACACGCTGGCCAAAATGCTCGATGTGCCCTTCGCGATTGTCGACGCGACCACGCTCACTGAGGCCGGATACGTTGGCGAGGATGTGGAGAATATCATTCTCAAGCTGCTGCAGGCCGCGGACGGCGATGTGACGAGGGCGCAACAGGGCATCATTTACATCGACGAGATCGACAAGATCGGGCGCAAGGACGAGAACCCGTCGATTACGCGCGACGTTTCGGGCGAGGGCGTGCAGCAGGCGCTGCTCAAGATTCTCGAGGGCACCGTGGCCAACGTGCCTCCGCAGGGCGGGCGCAAGCATCCGCACCAGGAATTTACCGCGGTCGACACGACCAACATTCTCTTTATCTGCGGCGGCGCTTTTGTGGGCCTGGAGCGCGTTGTGGGACGCCGCGTGGGCAAGAAGGCGCTGGGCTTCCGCACCATCGATGCCGATGCCGACGAGGCCACCGCGCGCTCGCATCGCGACACCGAGCTGCTGCGCCGCACCGAGCCGCAGGACCTGATCAAATACGGATTGATTCCCGAGTTTGTGGGCCGCCTGCCGGTGATGGGCGTGCTCGACGAGCTCGACGAGGCCGCGCTGATTGAGATCCTGACCAAGCCGCGCAACGCCATTCTCAAGCAATACCAGCGCCTCTTTGAATACGAGAACGTGCGCCTGCACTTTACCCATGAAGCGGCATGCGCCGTGGCCCGCGATGCGCTGGCCCGCAAAGTGGGCGCGCGCGGATTGCGCATGATCCTCGAGGAACTGATGCTCGACCTGATGTACCACCTGCCCTCGAACAAGCGCGTGCGCGATCTCGAGATCACGAAGGACATGGTGGAGCGGCGCGATTTGTCGTTGTGCCTGCTGGAGAAGGCCGGCTAGGCCCGCGCAAAGCTTTTTCCACAAGAGCCCTTTCTGCCGCGCGGCGGAAGGGGCTTTTTGCACGGGCGGAATCCGCCCGCGTGAGACATCGGTTACGCCATAGAAGCTGTACCGGATCGAGACTCCAGCCCGCTTGAAGACCGTGCGCCCTCGTCCTTTCGTTCCCTGAAAACCCGCTTGGCTGTACAATCCCTACATGCCTCGCGTCCAGCCTCGCGTACCGAGGGTGGCCGACGGGGTATGATATTGAGACGACCCATGACCACGCCCCGCGACAAAAACGAGCCGCGCAAGTTGCCCATGATGCCGATCCGCGACATGGTCATCTTTCCTTACATGATGACGCCGTTTGTGGTGGGCCGGGAGTCGAGCGTGCGTGCGCTGGAAGAGGCGTTGACCGGGGACCGCAAGATCTTTCTGGCCACGCAGCATGACGCCTCGATCGACGAGCCGAAGGCCAAGGACATTTACCAGGTTGGAGCGATTTGCAACATCGTGCAAAGCGTGAAGATGCCCGACGGCAACATCAAGGTTCTGGTGGAAGGCGTGGAGCGCGCCAAATCCATCGAAGTGACCGACCGCGACGGCTTTTTTGTGGCCACGGTGCGCACCGGCAAGCGCGAGTTCGAGATGACGCCTGCGACCGAGCAACTGATGCAGCGCGTGACGACACTGTTTGAAAACTACGTCAAGCTGCAGCAATCGCTGAACTACGAGACCATCATCGCCACGGTGCGCATGGACGAGCCCGCCAAGCTCTCCGACACCATTGCCGCGAACCTGCAGGTCGGGATTGGGGAGAAACAGGAGTTGCTGGCGATATTCGATCCGGCGGCGCGGCTGGCGCGGCTGGCCGACATGCTGGACGTGGAGATCGAGAAACTGGACCTGGACCGCAACATCCAGTCGCGCGTGAAGCGCCAGATGGAGCGGGCGCAAAAAGAGTATTACCTCAACGAGAAGATCAAGGCCATCCAGAAGGAGCTGGGGCGCGGCGAAAAGAGCGAGTTCGACGAACTGCGCAAGAAGATTGAAGCCGCGGGCATGCCCAAGGACGTTTTGGACAAATGCATCCAGGAGCTGAAAAAGCTGGAAGCCATGCCGCCCATGTCAGCCGAGTCGACGGTGAGCCGCAATTACATCGACTGGCTGCTGGCGGTGCCGTGGAAGAAGCGGTCGAAGGAAACCCGGTCGATCGACTACGCCGAGAAGGTTTTGAACACCGACCATTACGGCCTGGAAAAAATTAAAGAGAGGATCCTGGAATTTCTCGCAGTGCGGCAACTGGTGAAAAATCCCAAGGGATCGATCCTGTGCTTCGTCGGACCTCCGGGCGTGGGCAAGACCTCGCTCGGCATGTCGATCGCCAAGGCAACGGGACGCAAGTTTGTGCGCCTGTCGCTGGGCGGGGTGCACGATGAAGCCGAGATTCGAGGCCATCGGCGCACCTACATCGGCGCCATGCCCGGCCAGATTATTCAGCACATGAAGCGCGCGGGGACGAAGAATCCCGTGTTCCTGCTCGATGAGGTCGATAAGATTTCGTCGGATTTCCGCGGCGATCCGGCGTCGGCGCTGCTGGAGGTGCTCGATCCGGAGCAGAACGTGACGTTCCAGGATCACTATCTGGACGTGGATTACGATCTCTCGCAGGTGCTCTTCGTGGCCACGGCCAATGTGCTGCACACCATTCCGGCGGCACTGCAGGACCGCATGGAGGTTCTCCGCCTGCAGGGCTACACGGAACAGGAAAAGCTGGAAATCGCGCGCCAGTATCTTGTCAAGAAGCAGCGCGAGCAGACCGGCCTGAGCGAGAAGAACATCGTTTTCAAGGACGATGCCATTCTCGAAATCATCCGCTACTACACACGCGAGGCGGGCGTGCGCAACCTGGAGCGCGAGATCGGCAACGTGTGCCGCAAAGTGGCGCGCAAGGTTGTGAAGGCCGGAACGAAGCACAAGGAAGAGATCAGCGCGGCCAACATCGCAGATTTTCTGGGCGTGGCGAAGTTCCGCGACTCCGAGGTGCACGAGAAGAGCGAAGTCGGGCTGGTGACGGGCCTGGCGTGGACCGAGGTGGGCGGCAGCATTCTGACGACAGAAGTGCAGGTACTGGACGGCAAGGGCAAGCTCACCATCACCGGGCAACTGGGCGATGTGATGCAGGAGTCGGCGCAGGCCGCGCTGGCCTACATTCGCAGCAAGGCGCACGCGCTGGGGCTTTCGCGCGAGTTCTACCGCAACATGGACATCCACCTGCACGTGCCTGAAGGCGCCATCCCCAAAGACGGTCCTTCGGCGGGAATCACGATGGCGACGGCTCTGGCGAGCGCTTTGGCGAAGATTCCCGTGCGGCGCGACATTGCCATGACCGGCGAAATTACACTGCGCGGCAAGGTGCTGCCGATCGGCGGTCTCAAGGAAAAATTGCTGGCCGCGTTGCGCGCCGGAATCTTCGAGACCATTCTGCCGCGCGCCAACGAAAAGGATCTCTCGGAGCTGCCCGACAATATCAAGAACGCCATGAAGCTGCGTTTTGTGGATACGATGGACGAAGTGCTGGCGCTGGCTCTGGAGCGCCCGCTGCCCGCGCCGCTGCCCGACGAAGCGAAGACGCTCGCGGCGGTGCCGGACGAAGTCAGCGGCAATCTTACCGTGCCGCAGTAGGCGATCGTTCGCGGGCCTGCAACCCAGTTGAGGATTGTCTCAGGCAAACCGCTTTGCCTGTCCCCCGAAACCATTATCTGGTTGGAATCGCGTTGCGGAGGTTACACTTGTCCCGACGATTCAGTCGAGGTGTACATGCTCAGCCGACGCAAATTCCTGAAGACGGGCCTGACCACAGGGGCCGCAGCGATTCCGCTGGTCTCAGTTCTCGACGCCGCGCAACAGCCGGATCAACATGCCGCAAACTCTACGCCGTTGATTCCGGCCTACCAACTGATCGCGCTTCCGGCGCGACTGACGAAAGCGGACGCGGCGGCAAAACCAAACGTGGCTGGGCCGTGGCAAAACAAGGTCCGCCGCGTGGGCCAAACCAACATGACGGAACACGATCCCGCGGTGATGAACGTGGAAGAGTGGGCCGACTACTGGCACGCGTGCAAGGTCGACGTGGTGTTTGTGAGCGTGACGGGGATTCTGGCTTTCTACCCTTCGAAGGTGCCGTTCCACAAGCACGGAAAATTCCTGAATGGCCGCGACTTTTTCGGAGAGTGCGTGGCGGCGGCAAAAAAGCGCGGCATGCGCGTGGTAGCGCGCATGAGTCCCGACCTGAACTGGGGCGATGCCCTGGCGGCGCACCCGGAATGGGCGATGCGCCATAAGGACGGCTCCGCGCAATTCAGCACGGAGGAGCCGCGGCTCTTCAAGACGTGCATGTTCTCAACGTACATGGATGACTATGTGCCGGCCGTGATGCGCGAGGTCAATTCACTTTACGATGTGGATTGCTTTTACACGAACGGCTGGCCTCCGATCGGGATGCTGCCCGAGTGTTCGTGCGCGGTTTGCAGCAAGCTGCCGGCGAGCGGCACGCCAGCCTACTGGAGCGCCTTCAACGATCGCGTGCTGGATTTGTGGAAGCGCTACGACGCAATTGCGAAGGAGAAAAAGGCCGACAGCTTCTTCTTTGCCAATTCGGGGGGAAATGTACACGCCAGCGTGAACCTGGACCGATTGGGCAAGACCATCGCGTGGTTCCAGGCCGACAACCAGGGACGCACCTACGACGATCCCGCGGTGTGGGGATGCAGCCAGCAGGGCCGCGTGTGCAGCGCGGTGATGGACGGAAAGTTTGCCGCGAACGTGACGGCGGCCTACTCCACCGGAACTCCCGGGTGGCGAAATTTGTCCAAGTCTCCCGAAGAAACGCGCATGTGGCTGAGCGAGACATTGGCCAGCGGCATGGCGCCTTACAACCATTTTGTAGGAGCGGAAAAGGGATTCTGCGAGGATCGCCGCTGGCAGAAAGTGGGCGAGGAGTATTTTGACTGGACGGCGCGCCATGATGCGCACCTGGCGGTGCGGCGCTCCATTGCCGACATCGGCGTGGTGATGGGGCAGAGCACGCAGTTGCTTTATCCCGGCCCGGCCACGGCGCGGGTGCGCACGTACATGCGCGAGACGACGAATGGCATGTACGAGGCGCTGCTGCGCGGACGATATGCCTTCGACTACGTGCATGAGGACCGTCTGGAGCCGGAGCACCTAAAGAAATACCGCGCTCTGCTTTTGCCGAACATCGCGATGCTCAGCGACCGGCAATGCGAGCAGTTGCGCGCGTACGTGCGCGGCGGCGGGTCGCTGATGGCGAGTTTTGAGACCAGCCTGTATGACGAAAATCTGAACCCGCGGGCGGATTTCGGACTGGGCGACTTGTTTGGCGTGTCGAGAGCGGGCGACGCCGTGGGAACCAATGGTAACCCGTACTACTCGCGCATTGAGAGGCCGCAAGCGGCGCATCCAGTTTTAGATGGATTCAGCGATACCAACTGGCTGGCCGGCGCGCAAAATCGTGTGCCGCTGAAAGCGATTGCGCATCCAGTGCTGACCGTGGTGCCGGGATTCGTGCGCTATCCACCAGAGCTCGCTTATCCGCCGGTTTCCGAAACCAGCGAGCCGGCCGTAGTGCTGCGCGAAGAAGGCGCGAGCCGGCTGGCGTGGTTCGCGGGCGATGTGGAGCGCACGTATTGGCTCACCGGCCACACGGACCTGCTGCGCCTGATCGAGAATACGATCAAGTGGGTGACGCGCGATGAGCGGATGGTGAGCGTGGCGGGGCCGGGATTGATCGAGCTGTTCTGCTGGGAGACCGAGCCGGGCTACGCTGTGCACCTGCTCAACTACTCGAACGCGAATGCGTTTCATGGCTGGATGCAGACCGTGGAGCCGCGGGGACCGCAGCATGTGAGCATGAAGATGCCGGCGGGAGTGGGCGTGCATTCCGTCGAGCTGCTCAAAGCCGAGAGCCGATTGCCCTTCGAACTCGACGATCGCGGGCTGCACTTTACCGTGCCGTCGATGGGCGAATACGAGGTTGCGGCGGTGACGGTCGTCTAGCGGGCTTCGGAAGAATTCGATTGTTGTGAACGGGCGGGCCGCAGGGCCTAAAGGCCGACGCAATTTTGCTGCACTTTCGGCACGACTGAAGTCGTGCCCTGACACTTCGTGCTGGTCCTGAAGGGTTCTTCCGCAGCCTGCTGGGCGGATAAGCAATGTGCTGATGCGGGACCAGCGAAGTAATTAGAACTGGTTGCATAAATGGCTTGAAGTAGAAAGACCTTCCCCCGGGGGTTAAGGCCCCACTGCTTATGCGCCCTTCATGGCACGGCTAAAGCCGTGCCCTTTCAAAACTGGATTTATGCGACCAGATCTAGAGAGATCGAGCCGCTAAGCCGGGCGGCTCTTCCGCGCGTGCAAGGCTTCCAGCGCGTCGCATGCGGCTTTCACACCGTTCTCGCGAGCTACTTCCTCGGCTGTAATGCGCGCCTGATTTGCATATTCCGCATCGGCGAGCAGGGCGCGTACCTGTCGCGCCACGCGCGATGGCTTGTACTGCGAGCGTTGGATGACGCGCGCCACGCCCATGCGCTTCATGCGGCGCGCGTTGTCGGGCTGGTCGTGCGAGTAAGGCATGATGAGCATGGGACGGCCGGCGCGGAGGCATTGCGCCGTGGTGCCCACTCCGCCCTGGTGCACGACGAGCGAGGTGCGGGGAAACAGACCCGAGTAAGGCGCGTACTCAGCCACGCAAATCGAGTCGGGCAGATCCTGCGGCTGCGGACGATTGCGCGGGTCATTTCTCGGGTCTGAGCCTACAAGCAGCACAGCACGCACGCCCAGCTTTTTGGCGGCGCGCGCCGACTGCTCGTAAAAATCTCCCGCGGCCAGCACCGCGGCCGATCCCAGCGTGAAGACGATCGGGGGCTCACCCGAGGCGAGAAACTCCTCCAGCTTCGGTGGCAGCGCCGCGTTGCCCGCGTCGGCATCGTAAAAACAAAATCCGGTGATGAGCGTGTTTTCGGGCCAATCCTTTTGCTCGGTGCCGAGCACGCGCGAGAAGAGAGCCAGCACCAGGTTGGGCGAGTGCTTGGCGTCGAAGATGGGGTTCTTGCCCGGCGGCAAACCCAACTCACGGCGCAGAGCGTAAACAGGCTCAGGCCATTTGCGCGTGACAAAGCGCGCCAGGCGGCGCATGGCGCGGCCCATGCCCGGAGCCTTGTCGGCGCGGGCCAATTTGGGATAGGGCGGCAGCACCGGAGGATCGAACGCGGAGAAAAATGAGAACGGCGCAAGCACGTAACTCGCCCAGGGAATGCCCGTGACCTCGGCGACAATCGGTCCCGCGTAGTTGAGCTCGCCGAGGAGCAGCAAATCGGCGTGCGCGGGACGGGTAGCCGCGCCGAGTAAATCATCATACGTCTGGCGCAGCACCGGATACAGGAATTCGCGCAGCCCTGTCTCCGTGCCTTTCTTCACGTCGTAGATCATCTCGACGAGTTTGGTGTTGGTGGGATCGATGTCGGGGCGCAGCTCGCGAAACTCCAGGCCCAGCGGCGCAATCTTCGGCCGGTAAACGTTGGGCAGCGCCATCACCGGCGCGTGGCCGCGGCGCTTGAGCTCCA
The DNA here is from genome assembly GCA_050011915.1 of Occallatibacter sp. Classification (GTDB taxonomy): domain Bacteria; phylum Acidobacteriota; class Terriglobia; order Terriglobales; family Acidobacteriaceae; genus Telmatobacter. The sequence goes on along the minus strand of JBEKIE010000012.1, from coordinate 12,209 downwards.
GCGCAATGGAAATCAGTGGATTGATGTCTCCAAACGTGCCGATGTTCGACAGAACAATGCGCAATCCAGGCTCCCGCGATGCTGGAATCAACCGCAAGATTGAGGGTAAAGCATCGGGGCGGGATTTCCGTACGGATGTTGGACTACGCGACCCCCGCCGGCCGGAATTCCCGTATAGTTTCTGTAGCAGTTGCAGGCTGGTGCGATGAAACTCGTGCTCACGATCGCCGCAGTGCTGGTTCTCGCCGGCTCGCTGGTGGCCGACTACAAATGGCGCCAGTGGATGGCCGCGCGACGCCGCGAACGCGACGACTCGGAGCCACGGGCCGGACGCTAGGCAGTCACTGTTTTGATCCCAAATCTCCGAGCCCTGAACCCTGATTTTCCCCGGTACAATAGCTTGAGGGAGCCGTCCAAATCGATATGCGACTGACCTTTACCGTTCCATTCCCTGTGCGACTGAACCGTGCCCGCCTTGTGCTGGCCCTATTGCCCGCGGCACTGCTTCTGGTTGCGCCCGCGGCGCGCGCCCAGTTCGGCGAGCCGCCCACCACCCAGGTGCACGACGCCTCGGCCCTCAAGCCCCCTGCCGGCGCGAAAGTGGCCATTGTCGAGTTCGAGGACCTGGAGTGTCCCGACTGCGCCCGCGCCAACCCGTTGCTGAAAGACGCGGCCGATAAGTACCACATTCCGTGGATCCGGCACGACTTCCCGCTGCCGATGCACAACTGGAGTTTCCAGGCGGCCGTGAACGCGCGGTTCTTCGACACCAAGAGCCAGGCCCTTGGCAACGAGTATCGCGATTCCGTTTTTGCCAGCCAGATTTCGATCGAGACGCCCGCCGAGCTGCAGCAGTTTACGCAGCGCTTTGCCGACGCCCACAAGATCGCACTGCCCTTCGCCGTCGATCCCATGCGCAAGTTTGAGCAGGAGGTGAAGGCGGACTTCGCGCTTGGGCAGAAGATCGGCATTGAGCACACGCCGACGATCTGGATTGTGACCAGTGCAGCGCATGCAGCACCCTTCGTGGAGGTGGTGGACCGCAGCAAGCTCTACCAGCTTATCGACGAGGCGCTGGCACAGGCGCGGCGGTAGAGGCCACGGAATATGGACGAGGGAAGGCCTCGCAGCTAGCGTGATGAATCTGAAGTTCACGGAGAACAACCGCAGATCCTTCGACTTGTTTGGCGTGCAACGGTGCCGGTTGCACGCCAAACTGCGTTCAGGATGACAACTTCATTGCGATGCGAGTTTGTGAATCGGCGCGCTGACAGCCAGAAGCTGCTCTTTACTTACTGCTACCAATGCCGTGCATTTCGATCTTGACCAGCTCCTGGCCGCCGGGGGCGACCATGCGCGTTTGCGGGGCGCGCCAGTGATCGATGTAGCTGATGCGGTGCACGCAGCCGATGGTGCAATGCGGGGCACAGCTCTTGGCGGTCGTAAACTCGCGCTTCACGTCGTCGCGCGAATACTCGGCGATGGGCACGCCGGGATAGCCGCGCTGCTGCGAGCAATAGTGCACCAGGCCGTCTTCGCAAATGTACAAGTAGCGCGAGCCGGCGCGGCAGCGCCAGTTGTTGGGCCGGCCCTGCACAATGGCTTCCTGAAACTTGTCAAACTGCGCGTAGTTGGTCTTCTTGCGGTGCGTCATGGCGTGGTAGACGCGCGCCTCTTCGTCAGCGAGCGGCTTCAGTTGCCCATCGCCGTCGTGGATGATGCCGATGGTGGACTCGAAGCCGAGTTCGAGGGCGCGCTTGCCGATGACCAGCGCGTCGTTGGGATTGCGAATGCCGCCGCCTACCACGGAGTTGATGTTCACGTGGAACTCGGCGTACTCGGCCAACATTTCCAGGCGCTTGTCGAGGGTCTTGAGCGACTTCTTCGAGATGTCGTCCGGCTCGAGGTTGTCGATCGAGATCTGCATGTGGTCGAGGCCGGCTTCATTCAAACGCAGAATGCGCTCGGGACTGAGCAGAAAGCCGTTGGTAATCATGCCGGCGATGGCGCCGGTCTTGCGCATGCGGCGGATGATGTCGTCGAGTTGCGGGTGCGTCAGAGGCTCGCCGCCACTGATGCCGATCATGGCCGTGCCGAGGCGGCCCAGAGCGTCAATGCGGCGGAACATCTCCTCGAGCGGGACCGGCTCGCTGACCTTGTCGTATTCATTGCAATAAGCACAGCTCAGGTTGCAGAAGCGAGTGGGGATGATCTGCACCAGCACGGGATGCGATGTATCGGCGAGCGCGCGCACCACCATCGCGTACTCGCGCAGCTTGCGCCTGGCGGCGATCCAGCGGCCTTTGAACGTTGATCTCCGGGGAGTGGCCATTGCTTCTATTTGAACACGGATGAGGCAGGGAGTGAAAAGGCAGGGAATAAGGGGCCAAGGGGACAGGGGAACAAGAAGGCTGGGACCAGAGATCAGGCTGCATCGACATAGAGTGGCCAGCTAAGCGATTGAATTCAAAGTGTCATCCTGAGCGGCCCAAATCAGGGGTCATCAGAGCAGAGCGCGTTCGGGGCCCCATGTTCGCACCGCGAATACGGGGAAAGCGGAGCCGAGGGACCTGCTTTTGTCTTTCGGTCGATCGAAATCGATACCGGGTCGCCTTTCTCTTCCGAACCGGTTCACGAAACCTGCCGTGGCCACCCGCCTCAAAGTCGTTTATAAGGACGTGACGAGTGAAATGCAGACGGATTTTGAATTCAAGACTACTGCTGAGGGAGCAAACATTGACGTTGAAGACCTGCAAAGGCGTGCTACGCTTCTCGCTAAAGAGGATACCCTCCTCGGCACGCATCCCTAGCACAAGGACAGCTTCCATGCGTTATCGCCTCGCTTGCTTCTGCGCAGCCCTGGCCCTTGGCGGATTCGCCGCTTCCGTGTCCAGCCAGACACTCCCTCCCACTCCAGCCGACGCAGGAATGAATCCCGGCGACAACATACTCTGGACCCGTTTTACCGATCCCAACGAGAACGCGTTTACCATCGACGTGCCGGCGGGATGGAAGGTCGAGGGCGGGATGACTCGCCGCAGTGCGCTCGATGTCTCCGCCTTCCTCCGCGCCATCTCCTCCGACGGCAGCGCCATGATTCTGATGGGCGATCCCGGCCCCGCGGCCTTCCGCCTTCCCGGCTATCTTGCCGGTCCGGCCGCCAAGGCTTACGTTCCCGGCCAGCAGTTCGCGCGCCAGTATGCCCAAACCACGCTCCCCTCTCTCTGTACCAGCCCCATCTTCGTCAGCGGAGCCGATCGTCCGGATATCGCATCGGGCCCATTTGCCCAGGCGGTTCTGGGCTCGCGCTATGACGCCGGCGAAGTCAACTTCTCCTGCACGCACAACGGACAGCCAACCGGCGCCTACTGGGTCGCCGGAACGTATACCTACCCCCTGGCCGCTACATGGGGATACAACCTGCTCGACGGATGCATCGCCCCGAATAACCAGATCGACCTCTCGAAGCGAATCATCCTCCATATGCTTCTCTCCATGCGTTCCAATCCGACCTGGGTCAAAATGCAGCAGGGCTTCGTCGATGCGGCCACCCGCAACCTTAACGGCATCACCGCTACCCAGCAGAGGGCCTTCGCGGCCAATCTGGCCAACGCCCAAGCCACCCAGGAAGCGATGACCAAGCAATACAACGCCTTCAGCCGAGTGCAGACCGGGACGCAACTGATGCCGGCGGACGTAAAGTAAATTTGCAGTTTCATCCAGCCGCTGAATTCGACACCAAACCGGCGCAGACCAGCGAAACCGCCGGGTCGCCCGGCGAAAGCTGAGCAGATCACACCGGAAACAGGGTATTTACGAAACAAATGTGCGGCGGGTGCTGAATGAGCGTAGTGTGAGAGATGGAGTGAGCATCGTTCTCCTCTTTCAGGTCCTCTGAACTAAGGCAGTTTATCTGGAGTACCTCCCCACTTAGCCCACGAATTGCTACGAGGGCTCCCAATGATCGTTTCAAAAGTTGAAAAACAGCCGAAGCCGAATAGAGTTGTGGTTGTGGCTCCGAAAGCCTCTGCCGCCAAGACTGCGAATGTGCCGCAAGTCTCCGCCGCCAACTCCGCTCTACCGAAAGTCCGCGCCGTCGAGACCGCCGCTGTGCCGCGGGCCTCTGCCGTCAGGACTACTGCTGTGCCGCAAGCCTCTGCCAACAAGTCCGGCACTATGCCGAAGGTGTGCGCCCACAGCCAGATACGGGATCGGGCCTTTGAGAACTTTGAAAAGCGCGGCAGCGGACACGGCTACGACTTACAGGATTGGTATCGCGCCGAGCGTCAGTTACAGGCACAGTAAAGCAAGCGGACATTCATCGCTATTACTCCGGCCGAAAGGCTGGAAGGGGAAGTTGTGGGCTGCTCCATCTGCACCCATCTCGAGCGCGCTCTTAAGAGCCGGCACGGCGAATATAGGACGACGTGCTCGGAGACGTATCGCCGCGTAAGCTCGCAACGCATGGCGTATGCCGCCGTGGAGATGGAGCGAGCGCGCAGCGAACTGGAAATGCATCGATCGGTTTGCGTGACTGCTGTGGCTAAGGCGGCGCTGCGGCGTTTGTGATCGCTGAGAAGACAGGGACGTAGGGACTGCGGTTTAGGGCTCGTTGTCGAGATATTCTTCGGGGACGTCGTCTTCGGGAACCTGGCGGGTGCGGACTTCTGCGACGTCGGGATCCGGGGCGTTTTCGACGCCGTCAATCGCTTCGGCTTCGTAAACGTTGCCCTCCTCGACCAGTTCCTCGACGCTTTCAGAGTCTGCGAGGGCAGAGTCGCGGATCTGTTGCAGATCGCCCGATTGGCCGGCGGAGCCGGGGCCGGTTTCGTCGCGCATTTTATGCCTGGGATTCGCCATGAAGTTGCCTCCTGTAGGGTTGGATGCTCTGCGGAGGCGAACGGTGCTGGGGAAAACAGGGAACAGGGATCAGGGAACAGAAGAGCCTGCTGGTTGAGGTTCGAGCTTTCCCACATCTCAGAATCGAGATGTGGGGCACCCGGGTTGGTCCCGGGGCCTGTCTAGAACAACCGCAGGTCCTTCGACTTCCTGCCCCGTCGACTTCGCTCAGGGTCCGGTCGCTCAGGATTCCAGCCGATTTTTGGTCGTTCAGGATGAGCGCGTTGGCATGAGGGGCGCGGGGTTCTATACTGTGCGCTATGCCTCTGCCGCCGGACCAGATGGTCGCCCTGATGATTGCGGTGAGCTTTGCCGCGGGGCTGAACGTGTACGCCACGGTGGCGACACTGGGACTGTTGGGGCATACGCGCTGGCTGGCGCTGCCGGCGTCGCTGCACCTGCTGACGAATTGGTGGGTGATTGCGGCGGCGCTCGCGCTGTTTGCGGTGGATTTCTTTGCCGACAAGATTCCCGGGTTCGACGTGATCTGGAATGCGCTGCACACATTTATCCGCGTGCCGGTAGCGACGCTGATGGCTTTTCAGGCTGCGGCGAATCTCTCGCCGGGCGAGCAACTGGCGGCGGCGCTTGCCGGAGGGATGATCGCGTTTATTGCGCATGGCGGCAAGACGGCGGCGCGCGCAGCCGTGACGCCCTCGCCGGAGCCGTTCTCGAATATTGCGCTCAGCCTGGGCGGGGATGGGCTGGCGGTGTTCCTGACATGGCTTTCGACGTGGAAGCCGTACGTGGCCGCGGGGATTGCCGTGGTGCTTGTGGCGATCGCGCTGGTGCTCGTGAGCTTGATGTGGCACGTGATGAAGAAGATGTTCCGTGGGCGCGCGAGGACGGCCGAGGGGTAGATGCTTGTACGTCCAGCCTGCCGGTGCGGGCGAGGACGCCCGCACGACAGCCGGTCTTCCACCCCGGTCTGGAAACCGGCACTACGCACTAACCAGATGTGCGCGCCGGCATTGCGCGTTAGTGATGAAGAGTCGCCGCCGCGATCACTACAAAGATGATTGCCGCGATGACGATGCCTGCAACTTTCTCCTGTATTGTCATGGATTGGTCCATTGCATGATCCATAGGTCACCTCTTCAAACTTAGATGCTGCAGCGTGTGCAGTGGTGTCTGGCGCGGGTATGATGGCTTTTGATGAGATTGAAACGGGGACGGAAGTGGTGGATTCAGTTGCACTTTGAGCGCGTGCAAAAAGTGAGTTGAGGTCCGCGCTTTCCCACATCCCATCCGCCGGGGCGGACGAGATGTGGGGCACCCTTTTTTGTGCTGAGCTAGCAGAGATTCGTTGAGGTTCCCGATGACGGCTTTGCGGATGATGGCGATGATTTTGCTGGGCGGGTTTGCGCTGCGAGCCGGGGCTGCACCGAGAGTGTTTGTTGCCAACGATTATGGAGCGAAGGGCGACGGGATAACGCTAAACACAGCGGCGATTCAGAAGACGATTGATGCGGCTGCGGCGGTGAAGGGGATAAGGCAGGGAACAGTTACGCTCAAACCGGGGACGTATTTGACGGGATCGCTGTTTTTGAAGAGTGGCGTGACGCTTGACGTGGCGGAGGGCGTGACGCTGATGGGATCGGAGCGGCTAGAGGATTATCCGATGCTGGCGACGCGGATCGCGGGAATCGAGATCACGTGGCCGGCGGCGCTGGTGAATGTGCGCGACCAGCACGACGTGCAGATTATAGGAAGGGGAACGATTGACGGCGATGGGCCGGTGTGGTGGAAGTCGTATTGGGATTTGCGCGCGACGTACGAGCCGAAGGGCCTCAGGTGGGCGTCGGACTACGATGCGCGGCGGCCGCGGTTGCTGCTGATCCAGAATTCGTCGGCGGTGGAACTGGGCGGCGGGATTCTGCTGAAGCGCGCGGGATTCTGGACGGTGCAGATTCTGTATTCGCACCAGGTGCATGTCGACGGCGTGACCATTCGCAACAACGAGGGCGGTAGGGGGCCTTCGACGGATGGGATCGATATCGATTCGTCGGAGCACGTGCTGGTAGAGCATGCGGACATCGACGTGAACGACGACGCACTGTGCCTTAAGGCGGGACGCGACGCGGATGGGTTGCGCGTGAACCGGCCGACAGAGCATGTGATTCTCCGCGACTCGATTGTTCGCAGCGGCGCGGCGGCGGTGACGATCGGGAGCGAGACGTCGGGAGGGTTCAGGGATATTGAGGCGTACAACATCACGGCGTTGAGCGGAGTGCCTTCGGGCGTGCTGTTCAAGAGCGCGCACACGCGAGGGGGATTTGTCGACGACATCCGGATTCACGATTTGACGCTTACGGGGGTGGCGATTCCGATCCACATCACGATGAACTGGAACCCGAGCTTCAGCTACGCGGTGATTCCGGCGGGGATGACGGACGTGCCGGATTATTACAAGGTGCTGGCGACGCCGGTGCCCGAGGCGCAGGGACTGCCGCGCTTCCGCAATGTGCACATCTGGAACGTGAAGGCGACGGGTGCGCGGCAGGCGTTCAATGTGAGCGCGTATGCGCAGGCGCCGCTGGAGGATTTCCGGATCGATCATCTGGACATCGAGGCGGCGACGGCGGGAACGATTGCGAATGCGAAGAATTGGCGGATGGAGGAGAACAAGATCGTGACGGCGGACGGGAGCGCGGTGAAGTTTACGGACTCGACCACGACGGATCCCAGGGATGTGCCGTATGGGGATCGATAATGCAGCTTCTAGCTACTAGCTCTTAGCTTCTGGCTCGTCGGGGTGAGTGGGCGGCGGCGGGTACGAGAATTGAGAACGGGGGACTACGGGAGTCAAGCGCTGGAGTGTGGCGGACGATGGCGACGAAGAGAACGCGCGCGGTGCGGAAGACGTTCACGGCGGTGCTGGAGCCGGACGGGACGGCGATGAAGTGGACGATTGCGCGGGTCCCTTTTAACGTGGCCAAGGTGTGGCCGGGGCGCAAGGGCAGGCGAGTGCGCGGCGAGATTGAGGGTTTCGCGTTTCGCACCACGCTGGTTTCATATCCGCACGGCAAGGGGGCCGTGCTGATTGTGAACCGGAAGATGCGGGCTGCAGTGGGTGCGCGGCAAGGCGATAAGGCGCGGATCTGGCTGGAGCCGGATCTGGAAGAGCGCGAGATTCTGCTGCCGGAGGAACTCGAAAGAGAGCTGAACAGCGATCGCGAGCTGCGGAAGTGGTTCGATGGCTTGAGCGACTCGATGCGGCGCGAGGCTGGGAAGTGGGTCGACGAGCCGAAGAGTACCGCGAGCCGGCAGAAGCGCGCGGAAAAGTTGGCGGAGCGGCTGATGCAGGCGATGGAGGGGGAACAGGAGCCTCCGCCGGTGCTGAAGGCGGCGTTTCAACGGCAGCCGCGGGCGCGGGAGGCGTGGTTTGCCTTGACGCCGGCGCAGCGAAGGAATCACCTGCTGGGCATCTTTTATTATGAGACGGTCGAGGGACGGGAGCGACGCGCGGCGAAGGCGATTGAAGCAGCGTTGGAAAAACAGTGGACAGGGAACAGGGATCAGAAAAGCGGGGACTAAGGGACTGAGGGACTAAGGGACTGAGAAGGAAGGGAGCGAGGGAGCAAGGGAGCAAGTAGGCAGGGACGCCGGGACTAAGGAACTGATAAGGCAGGGATTAGGTAGAAGCAAACCGCTGAGAGCTGAAAGCTGACGGCTGAGACCTGAGAGTTCTTTCCGATTTCTTAACAACTTTTTTGTTGGGAGCGGGGTTGGGAGACAGTAGGGGGAGACGATCAAGAGGCTTCGGGCTGGGGTTTTGGGGTCGGGTCGATTTTTGGTCCTGGAGGCCGTTTCTGTCGTCTAATGGAGAGAGATGACCATCGGTTCGGTACGGCCATTTTTTGCTAAAGCGTCCCTGGTTGCCGACGAGCAGGCGCGGCTTGAGAGCCTCGCCGTCGCCGAAGGGCTGAAACGCCGCAAGGCAGGACTGCTGGACGAGCTCATCGTCAAGTACCAGCACCGGCTGCTGCGCTATCTGCTCTTTTTGACCGGGCACCGTGAGACGGCCGAAGACCTGTTTCAGGAGGTCTGGATGCGGGTGCTGGTGCGGGGCGGCCAGTTCAACGGCAAGGCGCGGTTTGAGACCTGGCTGTTTACGATCGCCCGCAACCTGGTGATCGACCAGCGGCGCAAGCGCACCATGAACAGCCTGGATGAGCTGATCGACGGCGTGGGCGACGACGACCGGGCGATGACTTTTGAAGTGGCGGCAGACGATCCGACGCCCTTCGACCACGCGGCGAATCTCGAGGATCGCGAAAAGATTGCGGCGGCGCTGCTGGAGCTGGATACGCTGCACCGCGAGGTGCTGGTGCTGCGGTTCCACGAGGAGATGTCGCTCGAAGAGATTTCGAAGGTGACCAAGGCACCGCTCTCTACAGTGAAATCGAGGCTTTATCGCGGTCTGGCGATGATCAAGCCGCGGTTGGGGTACGCTGCGGAGCGCTTCGAAGCACGTCTCGAGGAGGCGCTGTGAGCACGGCGGAGTGGGCGGAAGACACGGCGACGAATCCGATAACCGGGGCGGCGCCTGGCGCGAAGGCCGGTGCAGAGAGCGCCGATGGCGAACTTCTGGCGGCACTTGCCGGCAAGCGGGCCGGCCGCGAACGCGCTGTGGCGCAGAGGACTCGCCGGGTGGTGTCGACTTCGCTGGGAGTGATGCGGGATCAGCAGGCGGGCCAGCGGCGCAGCCGTGCTTTGGCCGTAGCGACACTGCTGGTGGCGTTGCTGGCGTTGGGACCGATCGCATGGCACGTGACGGACGGCTTGCTTGGCGGCGAGCACATTTCCGATATTTTCACGCAAACCAGCCTGTGGATCTGCATTTTGTGCCCAGCGGTTCTGGCCGCGATGATCGTGGCAGGCTGGGCGCGAATTAAGCAATAAACCCCGAAATATCCCGCTAAAACTCGTCTAAATCCCTAAGTCGGGGAACTTCTGTCGCGGGTCTCCCGTCCATTCAAAAAAGGGGTAATCTGTTCCTAAAGATTTTGAGGAAAGGCCCTCTATGGCGAGGGAAGGCCCATGCCCGATCCGCAAGCTATCAGCGTGAACGAAGAAGAACGGATGATTCCGGTGTGGTCGATTCTATTGGCCAGCCTGGCGTTCGTTCTGGTGGAATACTATTTCTGGATTTATGCGCCCACGCAGCACCATCATGCGCCGCCGGCGCTGGGCTTGCGCATCTATTTCAATCTCTCGTGGGGCGCGGTGGCTTCGCTCTACTTCCTGTTAGTGGGCTACATCAGCAAGGACGCGCCGCGGCGCGCGATGAGCACGTGGTTCTGGATGTTTATCTGCTTCGTGATGCCTCCGGGCATCGGCGCGGTGCTGTATTTTCTGCTGCGGCCGCCGCAGGTTTTCCGCTGCCCAGCGTGCGGCACGCATGTGCAGGCCGATTTCCACTTTTGCCCGCAGTGCAACTACCAGCTTGCGGCCAGCTGCGGCACCTGCTTCCGCACGGTGCGGGCCACCGACCAATATTGCACGCGCTGCGGACACGAGCTGGCGCAGGATCAGACGCCGGCGCGGCTACGGGTGATGAGCGAGTAGAAAGGCAGCTTTCAGCTATTAGCTCTTAGCTTTCAGCTTGTTCGTGCAGGGGAGGGGTTTGTGCGATTGCGCGCTGGCGTCTCGAACGCGCGAGGTGGGTAGTGGTTCGGTTTGAGAAAAACATCCCTCAGGGGCTGAGGCCCGCACTCTTTATTCCCGCTTTTCGGCACGACTAAAGTCGTGCCCTGGCACTTCTTGCTGCCCCTGAAGAGTCCTTCCCTGCATCTCAATTGGTCCCATTTGCGACGGTATCAAAGCAATACCCAGCTTCGCTCACTGCTACATTGACCGCGCCTGCCGGGCTACCTACAATCGAGTCTTCGGTTGCCATGGCGATTTCCGCGCTGATTATCGACGACGAACAACTGGCCCGCGAGGAGTTGAAGTATCTGCTCGACTCGGTGGGCGGGGTGGACGTGGTGGCGCAGGGAGCGAACGGCATTGACGCCGTGCACCTGATTGAGGAGCACCATCCCGACCTGGTGTTTCTGGATGTGCAGATGCCGGGGCAGGATGGCTTTGCCGTGATCCAGCGGCTGATGGAGCGGAATCGCGCGGGCAAGCCAGCGGCAGCGCTGCCGCATTTTGTGTTTGCGACGGCGTACGACCAGTACGCGGTGCGCGCTTTCGATGTGAATGCCGTGGATTACCTGCTGAAGCCGTTCGACCGCGCGCGGGTTCTTGAAGCGGTGGAGCGGGTGAGGGCGCGGCTTGCCACGGGCGCGTCCGCTGGCTTGAGTACGCCCGATGCGGAGTCACAGCTTGAACGGCTGCTGCGGTTGCTGAATCGGCCGCAGGGCGCAGAGCAGGGACGGCCGCCGGCCAAGCTGATTGTGCAGGCGCAGAGCCGCTTGCTGCTCGTGGACCAGGCGGAGATCTGCTTTGCGGCGATCGACGAGGGCGTGATTCGCGTGGTGACGCGCGCGTTTGAGGGGCAGTCGAAGTGCCGGACTCTGGAAGAATTGATGGAACTGCTCGATCCCGCGCGCTTCTGGCGCGCGCATCGCGGATTTGTCGTGAATATCGACCAGATTCGCGAAGTGATGCCGTGGTTCAAGTCGAGCTACCAACTGCGCATGAACGATAAGCAGCAGACGGAGATCCCGGTGAGCCGGGCGCAGACCAAAAGGCTGCGGGAGCTGTTCAATTTGTAGCTGGCTTGCTCCGCTGCCCGAGACTGATCAACGCAGCCGCTGCAAACCCGCCCATTAGAAAAAGTGAGACGGCGCCCGAAACGATGATTGCGTCTTTCGCGTGCCATGAATGTCCCGCGCCATCGAACACAATCAGCGAAGCCGGCCGCGCTGCCAACTGCGCCGCGTTCCCAGCAGCGCAAAGCAAATAGAAAAATGCCGGCGACAGTTCGAAGATCTGTGTGCGTGGCGTCGCCGGACGAGCCGGCTTTCTCCTCACGTATTGCGCAAAAACCAGATAGATAACGAAAACCGTACCGAACCAGCCCAAAAAGTTCGAGATGGGGACGCCGATCCAAGGACCTCCGTCGAACCATGTCCACGCATGAATCACCGTGGCCCAAACCGGATCCATCGCTAGATCCCATGCCACCGTCACGAAGCTCGCAACCAACGGCAGAGCGAGGAGGGAGCTGCGTCTACGTGCGTCCGGTGCGCCTCGAACAATCATTCGCGCGACCATCCATGACACATACGCCATGCCAATATAAGCCAGCCCGAGCAGCACTGGAACATGAAATAGCTTTGGCCCCATGATGGTTCCGA
>JBEKIE010000011.1:0-68702 GCA_050011915.1 Occallatibacter sp. | reverse complement strand
CACGTCGCGGCCATTGCTCTTTAGCGCGCGGGGCCAGTTCCTGGGCCGCGGCGTCGCGGATAAGACCCAACCCATGGGCGCCCCCGGTCCCTCGCATTTGGGGACCGGGGCTAGCGCAACTGCCGGCCCCGCGCATCCCGGAACTGTTCTGGCCTTCGGCGGCATCCATGTCGTCTCGCCGCGCATCTTCGACCAACTCGAGGAAGACGGCGCCTTTTCCATCGTTGATGCGTATGTGCGCCTCGCCGCTCAAGGCGAAACCATCCTTGGTTTCCGCGCCGATGGCGCCTATTGGCGCGATCTCGGCCGCCCCGACGACCTAATTGCAGCCGAACGCGATATAGAAATCCGGCGCTATCCGGCAGGATAGTGTTTTGCTAATGTTCGAACCAAAACAGATCTGTCATCCTGAGCGACGAGCGCAGCGAGGAGTCGAAGGACCCGTGGTTGCTTTTCCCGTCACATCGCACCAGCAGGAATTCGCGCTATCATGCACCCCATGCATGAGGGCAACTACTTCACATACATCGTCGCCAGTCGCAGCCACACGCTGTACATCGGTGTCACCGGCGATTTGCGCAAGCGTATCTTCGAGCACAAATGGAAAGAACACGATGGCTTCGCCGCCAAATACAACTGCGACCGCCTTGTTTGGTTTGAGAGTTATCAGGATGTAAGAGCAGCGATTGATCGAGAAAAGCAGCTAAAGGGATGGAGGCGCGAAAAAAAGATCGCTCTAATTGAGAAGATGAATCCTACATGGATCGATCTAAGCAAGGACTGGTACGACCTGGAGCCCGCAGACTTCAAGCGTGCCACCGATCCCATGCGCTGAGCAACCGCAGCAGAAAAGCAACCACAGGTCCTTCGACTCGCTGCGCTCTCTCAGGATGACAACTTCATTATGATGCGGACTCCTAATTCACCACCCTACACCTTGCAAATCGCATGATTGTCCAGCAAATCGAAGTCAATCTTCATGCCCAGCCCCGGTCCTTCCGGCACGTGCACAAACCCCTCGGCATCGATTCTGATCGGATTCTTCACGCCAAAGCAGAAGGGCTCCTGCGGGATCAGCACCTCGTAGTACTCGCAGTTGCGAATTGCGCAGCTCACGTGCAGGTTGGCTGCATCCAGCAGTGCGTTCGTCGTTGTGTGTACCTCGCAATTCACGCCGAAGGCCTCGCACAGCGCCGCGGTCTTCATCAGTCCCGTCACGCCGCCCTTCCACGACACATCGCTGCGTACAATGTCCACGGCGCGCTGTGTCAGGTATTGCGTGGTGCCGAACAATCCACCCGGCGTTGACTCCACGCCCGCAATGGGAATCTCCAGCGCCCGGCACAGTTCCTGGTAGCCGTAAATGTCGTAGTCCGAGAGCGGTTCTTCGAACCAGTAGTAGTTCAGCCGCTCCAGCTCACGGCCGATCCGCAATGCCTGCTGCTGCGTGTACCCGGCCACGGGATCGCTCATCAGCACCATCTCGCCGCCCAGCTCCGCGCGCAATGCGCGGTACGCCTCCACATCCCGCGCCGGATCGCCCCAGGGATGGATCTTGTACGCGCGGTAGCCCAGGTCGCGGTACTCCTGCGCCTGCTGCACAAAGGCATCGATTGTGGGCAGAATGAGTGAGCTCGCGTAGGCAGGGAGCGTCGTCCGGTACGCGCCCAGCAAGCGGTAGAGCGGCAGCCCCGCAGCCTTCGCGCCCAGGTCCCACAGCGCCACGTCCACCGGCCCGTGTGCGTAGATGGGCAAGAATCCCCACCAGCGGTCCATGCGCCGCACCTGCTGCCACAGCATTTCGCGGTTCAGCGGGTCCTGCCCGATGAGCAGTGGACGGATAATTGACCCAATCAGATGCGCCGTGGCCTGGCCCGAGCGCCCACCCCACGCAAATGCGTGGCCCTCGAGTCCTTCATCCGTTTTGATCTGTAAAAAGACGATGTCGTGCGCGGCCTTGCCGCCTTTCACGCCCGCCGTCACCATTTCGGAATGCGGATTAGCAATCACGCTGATCGCAACGTCAATAATCTTCATTCTCATTCACTCTTTCACTTTTTCACTCATGCACTTCTTCGCGCACACGCACTTTCACGCCCACACCCGTTCATTCACTTCCCCACGTCCACCGGATAGCCGCGGCTCACGTAGCTGTCGATAATCTTCGCGTACACCTTCTTCCATCCGCCTTCTCGCTCCTCGGCCGGAATCCCATCCGGCCACACGCTGATGTAGAGATAATGCAATTCACGGTCGGCCAGGGCATTCTCCACCCAGTGCTCGGTACGCGCGGGCACAAATGCCACTGCCGGAGCCCGCACCTGCTGCATCTCCCCGCCGATATGCACCCGCGCCTCTCCGGCCCAGAACAGATAAATCTGCATGAAGGTCTCGTGGCTGTTTGGCGGCGTCGTGCCGCCCGGCCGCACCATCTGCAGCACCGCCTCGCAGGCCCCGGTTTCGTCCCGGGGCAGCAGCATCACAAACTCGTTGCCGGCGCAGCGAAACGGCTCTCCCTCGCTGAATTGCCTGATAAACATCAGTGGCTCCTATCGCGTGTTGCTGCGGCAATCGCCTGCCGCGAAGTGCTACGGCAGTACTTTAACAGGTGCCCCGGCGCGGCCCAATCAATGGTGGTGGCCAGCATGAATCCAAAGTAGAATCAGCATTCAATTAACGTCTCAATTTCCGAGTCGGCGACAAACCTCGCGGGTGTGTCGTAACATCTATGCTATTCATGCTGAAAGGGGTGAGATGGTCTCCGAGAGCAATAGGAGTTTGCCGATTCGCATCCGCGACGTCCTCTGTTTTTTCTTCTTGATTTTGGCCGCCCTGTGCGAAGCCTACACCGTTGCTGCTATTGCTCTCGACCGATTCGTTCCACCGTGGTACCGAACCCTCGGATGGTCCCTTTTCACTCTTCCCATTGCACTCGCGGTCGGCCTGCTCCTCCTTTACGGGGATCGAAGGCGATATGGGTTTTACATAAGCGCCATGAGTCTGTCACTTTACGCTGTGCTTGTTTGTTTTGATGCTCATCGAGGTCCCGCTGAGCAAGGCGACTGGATATTTGAGGGCGTTTATATCACATTCTGCGCCATCGGTGTTGTGGCAGCAAAGGTCTTGATGAACAGACCAATGCTAGCGAATCCCACGGATGCACCGAACCACGTGAATCCAAACTGACCCGCAGCCCAATCTCTTCACAAACCCCCTCAAATCTCGTTCAGAATCAGGGCAATCCTTCCTGTCAGCAAATCGCTCGGCGACTCTTCAGGACTCAGCGTGATCAGCTCCAGCGGAAACGCGATGTTGTGCGGCCGCAGGATCAGGCGGTTGGCCTGAAATTCCGCATAGCGGAGCGTCAGGTGCGCGCCGCGCCGGACCGCGTACAGGTTGGGGCGATTCGGCCGGTAGGGCAGCAGTGAATTGTAGTGCCGGTCGATCAGCGCAATGGCCTCGGGCAGCACTAAAGGCTCCATGGGCAGGGCATCGGCCGCCGATACGCGGATGGCTACAAAGCGCTGCCACGCCCGGCGCACGTTTGAAGCCCTGGCCTTCACTGAATTCAATGCCCCGGCCGGCAAATGCAGCGTCAGCTGGACGGCCGAAGGCCGGATCACCGGTTCGAAGAGCGCCGTTGCGTGCGAAACCACCGGGACCGCCCCGGCGCCCTCATCCTCCGTCCAGAATCCGCCCCGGGGCAGCGCGGGCAGCAGATCGGCCACCGTCAGGCGCTGAGCGGCCAGGATGCGATCCATCGCCTCCAGCGAAAGTTGGCGTCGGCTGCGCAGAAAGTTCGAGAGGTGCGCCTGCCCGAAATCCGTCTGCCGCGCCAATAACGAGACGCTGAGCGAGCCCCGCTGGATCCTGCGCAGCAGTTCCAGGCGGAGGCGTTCGTGCATCTGGCTAAAGTTCATCTGTGGAAAATTTGCCGCCAGCAATAAGCATCTTCGCTTATTGCTTTCTCTTGGAAAACCTATCAGGGCATGTTTGCCCTAATTCTCGGCATTTGTTGGACAATTGGAAAGTTGCCGATGGGGAAACTGTGGCTGAGCATTGACGCTAAAGAAGCATATCCCTACATTAGGTTTACTTAATCACGCATTGGCTTGTGGGAATCTTTAGGAAAACGTCCACTCGCTGTTGAGCCAGCGGGGGCGCAATCGTGCCTCCAGAAACAGCGGATGAACATTTACCGGTTTCGCTTGTTGTGTTCCGGCTTTCCACCTCCCAACCCCGGCCCCGCTCTTCAACGATGCCGGGAAGCACGCCAATCGGGAAATTCCAGGATCTGCGCACAAATGGTCATGACAGACAACAAGAGAGCACGGGCGGCAATCCCCCATCAGGACAGGAGAAATCTGAGTTGCCTCGCCTGGTTCTCTTCACCCCGCGGAACAACCTGCAACACAAACCTCCGTCGGGAGATGAAACAAATATGGAGAAACCGTCATGGAAGTGCGCGTGCAATTGAAAGTGTGCGAAGGGTGCGGTTGTCTTTGGTATCGCGCCCAAACACACGAAAGTGTGTACTGCAAGGAGTGTGAATCGAAGCTGAGACCCTTTCCAACCCCGGAGAGCCGCAAGCGGCGCGGTCGTCCGGGCCGTAAGCAACTTGCCAGGGTTTGGGCGGTGGCGCAGGCTGTGGGAGGTGCGCGATGAGCGCAGCTCTCCAGTTGCCTATGATTTCGGGAGCCAGCGCCTCTCAGGCGGTCTGGCGGATCGAACGCAGGAGATGGGAACGAAAACCCGAGGCGCAGCCCGAAATCGAGGGGGCAGCGGCGCAGTCCATTCCACCGATTAATCTGGCCTTCTACCGGAAACATACTGAAAGCCTGTTGCGGCGCTACCTGTATGCATCCATGCAGGTGGGCAGAGCGCCTTCCATCCTTGGCGATCCGGTTGGCCGCGGATGGGCGTCCAGTCGTCCCATCCGCACCTTCGAAGACGCGGTCATCTTCGTCCTCGATATCGAAAAATGCATCGGCAAGCTCTCGGTGCTCGATCGCGAGATGCTCAGTCGGGTGGTGCTGCAGGAGTACACCCAGGCTGAAACCGCTGTCATGCTCGGCATGAGCATTCGCACTATTTCCTACAAATATCCCATGGCCGTCGATCGCTTGACGGAGAAGTTGCTCGCGGCCGGTCTGCTGGTTTTACCGCCCTGGTCAGAGCCGAGCGAGGATAGCGACGATAGCGAAGCTGGTACTGTGTCGATCCAGCGTCAATAATGCACGCGTTACATCCCTGGGGCATAGGGGAATCATCGGGAGGACGGTCGGACACAAGACCAATGACCGGCACAGCGGAGCGCATCGCGCTCTTCTGTGCCGGCCGTAAGTCCTCGCGAGCAGCCCCGCAGTTTCGTGCAAGGGGTTGACGCCAAAGCTTCTACCCCAAGAGTGCCATCCTTATCTCGGTGCAATCCTGATTACAATGGGCTGCAGTGCTATGCTGATTCGCTCCAGAGCCCCGCTGCGTCTTGGACTGGCCGGTGGCGGCACCGATGTCTCTCCCTACTGCGACGAATTCGGCGGCGCCATCCTCAACGCCACCATCGATTACTATGCCTACGCCGCGCTCGAGCCTCTCGACACCGGCAATGTCGAGTTCGTCTCCGCCGACCTCGGCCAAACCGCCTCCTACTCTGCCGCCTCCGTGCTGCCCAACGATGGCCGCCTCGACCTTTTTAAAGCTGTCTACAACCACGTCGTCCGCGAATTCAACCAGGACAAGCCGCTTTCTCTGCGCATCAGCACGCGGGTCGACGTTCCCGCCGGCTCCGGCCTGGGTTCTTCTTCCACGCTCACTGTGGCCATGCTCGCAGCCTATGCCGAGTGGCTTAATCTCCCCCTCGGCGACTACGAGCTCGCGCACACCGCCTTCATGATTGAGCGCGTCGAGGCCGGCCTTGAAGGCGGCAAGCAGGACCAGTACGCGGCGGCCTTCGGCGGCTTCAACTTTATGGAATTCGGCCGCAACGGCAACGTGCTCGTGAACCCGCTGCGCGTCAAGGAATGGGTCGTCTCGGAGCTGGAAGCTTCGCTGCTTCTCTATTTCACCGGAAAATCCCGCACCTCGGCCGACATCATTCAGGAGCAATCGCGCAACGTGCGCGACCACAACGCGTTCGCCCTCGACGCCATGCACGCCATCAAGGAAGAGGCATTCCAAATGAAGGAGTGCCTGTTGCGCGGCGACTTTTTGAGTCTGCACCAGGTGCTTCGCAGCAGTTGGGAGTCGAAGAAGCGCATGGCCACCCAGATCACCAACGAGCACATTGAAAATCTGTACTCGCGCGCGCTTGAGGCCGGCGCCTATTGCGCCAAGATCTCCGGGGCCGGCGGCGGCGGCTTCATGATGTTTCTCGTCGATCCCATCCACAAAGACAAAGTCACGGCCGCGTTGCGCGGCCAGCACGCCGGAGGCACCGCCTACGCTTGCCACTTCACCCCCGGCGGTGTCCAGGTGTGGAGAGTGCCATGAGTCATTCGACGCCCCATCCAACGCCCGATCTGGTGCGCGAAAAACTGCTCGAGGGCCTGAGCGTGATGGAAGCCGTGGCGCGCGACACGGCTTTGCACGCGACGCTCGCCGCGGCTGCCGAAGCCACGGCAGACGCACTGCTCTCCGGCCGCAAGCTCATGGTGGCCGGCAACGGGGGCAGCGCTGCCGATGCCCAGCACCTTGTCGCGGAGTTCGTCAGCCGCCTGGTCGACGATCGCCCCGCCCTGCGCGCCGTCGCCCTCACCACCGACACCTCCATCCTCACCGCTGTCGCCAACGACTACGGCTTCGAGCGCCTCTTTGCGCGCCAGATTGAAGCCCTCGGCCAGCCCGGCGACGTCTTCCTCGCCATCTCCACCTCCGGCAACTCGCCCAACGTGCTTCGCGCCCTCGAGCAGTGCCGCGCCGCGGGTATCGTCACCATCGGCCTAACGGGTAAATCCGGTGGCAAAATGCCTCCGCTCTGCGACTATTGCCTGCGCATGCCCTCTGAGGTCACCATGTACATCCAGCAGGCGCACCTGGCCCTCGAGCACATTTTCTCTCTGCTCGTCGAACGCCGCTACTTCTCCGCGAATCCCTCCGCGGCCAAAGGCTGATTCCGGATGGAAGCCATCGTTCTCGCCGGCGGACTCGGCACGCGGCTCGCCTCGCGCCTTCAGGGCATGCCCAAGCCCATGGCTCCCGTCGCCGGCCGTCCCTTTCTTGAAATCCTGCTCACCCAGTTGCGCCGCGCCGGCTGCACACGGGTGCTGCTCTCCGTCGGGCATCAGCATACGGTCATTCAGGAACATTTCGGCGCAACCTTCCACGGCATGCCCCTCGACTATGTGATCGAAAGCGATCCCCTCGGCACCGGAGGCGCCATTCGTCTAGCGCTCGCGCAGGCCCGCGAGGAATCCGTGCTCGTGCTCAACGGCGACACCT
Organism: Occallatibacter sp.; assembly: GCA_050011915.1. Classification (GTDB taxonomy): domain Bacteria; phylum Acidobacteriota; class Terriglobia; order Terriglobales; family Acidobacteriaceae; genus Telmatobacter. The sequence continues at coordinate 61,265 of JBEKIE010000011.1, read as the reverse complement.
TCCTCGATGCCGATTATGCCGCCATGCTGAGCTTTCACGCGGACTGCGGCGCCGCAGTCACGCTCGCCGTCGTCCACCGCGACGGCGTAAGCCGCTATGGCGGCGTCACCATCGAAGGCCAGCGCATCGTGGGCTTCGAAGAGAAGGGCCGTTGCGGCTCTGGCTGGATCAGCGCCGGAACCTACGTTCTCGCGCGCAATCTCGCATGGCCGCCGGCGCTCCAGGACAAATTCTCCATCGAGCGAGATTTTTTTGTTCCCGAGGCCGCGCGCCTTCACCCCGGGGCTTTCAAAGTCGACGGCTACTTCCTCGACATCGGCATCCCCGAAGACCTGGACCGAGCGCAAACCGAGCTGGCGCAATTTCTCCGTTAGGGCCGTACCGGACTTGAGTGCATTCCCGGATCCCAGAGTCGAGACCGCAGGGCACCCCATTTCGTGGAAAGTCTGCTTCCTGAGCCCCGGGCCACCGCATGCGAATTCCTCCGCAATCCGCTTGAGTTTAAACGGCTCGACCGGCCAATCTGCACCGCCTGTGACCCGCGCTTGTTGCCTGGCTCACGGCTAGAGCCATACAGCACAGAATTGCGTTCGCAGATGAACGAACCTGAGTATGCCTCAATGGCAGCGGTGCGCAATGGCCGGGATACCTGTGCAACCGAAAGTTCCCATTCCGAACAGCATAAGGAGAATCAAATGAAATCCAGGAAGTTAGTTACTGCAGCCTTCGTGTCGCTCGCCGTGCTTGCGTTTGCGCTGCCGGTTACGGCGCAGCAAGACACGCAGTCCACTACCACCACCACGACGCAGACTCCGTCGGAACCGGCAACCCAAACCACCCAGACGACCGAGACGAAGGAAAAGACCAGTCGCCATCACCACAAGACGAAGACGAAGGAAAAGACGAAGACCACCACAACCACAGCCCCAGCCTCCGAGACGCAATCGACGACCACGACAACCACCACGCCTCCGCAGCAGTAATTTCGGCAGGCGGCAGGCATCCACACAGCGAAGGAGAGAATCTTAATGAAACTGAGCACGCAGGATAAGGCAACAGGCAAGCTGCACGAAGTGAAAGGCGCAATCCGGCAAAAGGCCGGCGAACTTACCGGCAACCCCAACCTGGCGGCCGATGGCCGTGCGGAAAAGAATGCCGGAAAAGTGCAAAAAGTTGTCGGCAAGGTTGAAAAGGCAATTGGAGAGTAAGCGCACCATTATTGATCCCACGAATGAGAAAGGTCAGGAGAACATGACGCAATCAGTGTTGGAACAGATGGGCGTACAAATTGACGAGACAGCGCACAGGGCTTCGCGAGCGGCGTCCGCCGTTGCGGATGCGCTTGAAGATGGCGGCGGCGCGGCACGGCGCGTTACCAAAAAGGGCAGCGATGCCGCCGCTGAGCTTATTGATGACACAAGAAGGCGAGTGCAGCGGCATCCGTTTGAGACAGTTGCGGCAACATTCGCAGCCGGCATTGGGGCTGGAGCGCTGATTGTCTTGATGATGAGGCGCAAGCAGCGCTCGAACTGCGCGGATGTGCAAGAGTGCGAGGATGTGCGAGAGAAGGTCAGGTAATAAGCCGACTCGCTGCCTCACTGCACTTTGAACGCCTTGTCCACAATGGCGTTGGGGTCTCGCCCTGCGGGGAGCAGGGTAAACAACGACAACGTTGCGGTGCGCACTACGGCCACGTCGCCCGAACCGCGGTCCACGACGAACAGCAAATGACCCGCAGCGGAGAAGGCCATGGCGGTCGCTCCGTCCCCCACGTGGAGCGGCGGATTCACGTTCACGCGCTTGCCGTCCTCAATCGAATACACCGTCAAGTCCTGCGATCGCTGGTTGGCCACATACAGCAGCGCGTTGTCGCGCGAAACCAGCCCGCGGACGGGATCGGCGCCGATCATGTAGGTGTCGCCGACTTCGTCGGTGGTGTTGTAAATCTCGCTTACCGAATCCGAGAGCGAGTTGGAGACGAAAATCTCGCCGCCATCGGGCTTCAACGCCAGGTCGACGGGGCCGCGCCCGACATCCATCAGCGTCTCCAGTTGGTCCGGTTGATTGGGACGGGCCTTGGAATTCGCCAGCGCGATCACCATCACCTGGTGTCCGGCGGAGCACGCGATGAATGTCTTGGAAGAATCCGGCAGAATCACAGGACTGGCCGCTCCGGGGCAGCCTCCGAACACCGCGCGCACGTGGCCGCTCGCGGGGTCCATCAGCGTTACGGAGTTGCCCTTTTGGTTGGCGACCACCAGTGTGTTGCCATCGGCGGCGAGCCGCGCCGCTACCGGTTGCTCGCCGGCGCCAAACTGCGCAACTTCCCGCCGCGCCTTCAGGTCGATGACAGAAACCGAGTTGGAACCGGAGTTCACGACATAGGCGCGCGCGCCGTCGGCGTCCAGATCGATCGAAAGCGGCTGCCGATGCACGGCAATTGTCGCCGTCACCGTGTTGTGCTCGGCATCGATTACCGATACCGAACCGTCCGCGCCCGCTGCGCCCCCGTTCACCACGTAGATCTCGTTGCGCGTGGGGCTTGCGGCCACGGCCACTGGATGCCGTCCCACGGCAAGCTCGCGGTCCACGCGCACATTGACCACGTCGACGATGGTTACGGTGTTGCTACCGCCGTTGGTCACATAGGCATATTCGCGATAGTTGGGCGGGTATTGCGGAAAGTCGTGCGGGCGGCAGCCGGTAAGACCGAGAGCGAATAGGGAAAGCACGGCAGGTGCGGTGAGTTTGAGGCTCGACGAAAAGCAACCGCAGATCCTTCGACTCCGTCCGCCGCGGCGGACTCCACTCAGGATGACATCCGATACTTTTTCCCTCAGGATGACAGGGCTATGAGAGAGCGTACTGCAGGTCTGGAAACGCGTGAAGCAGTTCCGTAGCGGAAACACTGTTCTCCGATCCCTGCTCCATGTTCGCTGTCTTTTCACTGTCCACTCGCTGCCGCTTGAACGGGCGCATGCACGCCTCGCGCCAGATTGCGGCCTACGATCGGGGCGATCAGTTCGATGTCGTTCATCATGGTGGCGAATTGCTCGGGATACAACGACTGCGGACCGTCGGAGACCGCGGTCTCGGGATGATTGTGCACCTCGACGATCAGGCCATCGGCTCCCGCGGCAATTCCGGCCCGCGCCATGGGCAGCACGCTGTCGCGGCGGCCCGTGCCGTGGCTGGGATCGACAATGATCGGCAGATGGCTCACATGCTTGAGGGCGGGCACAATGCTCAGGTCGAGCGTGTTGCGGGCGTGATCGGAAAACGTGCGCACGCCGCGCTCGCACAGAATTACCTCGTAGTTCCCCTCGCTCATCACGTACTCGGCGGCCATCAGGAACTCTTCGAGCGTGGCGCTCATGCCGCGCTTGATGAGCACCGGCTTGCGCAGGCGCCCCGCCTTCTTGAGCAGCGAGAAGTTCTGCATGTTGCGCGCGCCGATCTGGATCACGTCGGCCCATTCCGCCACCAGGTCCAGCGTCTCGGTGTCGAGCGCCTCGGTGACGATGCGCAGCCCAAACTTTTCTCTGACTTCGGACATGATTTTCAACGCTTCAAGGCCGAGCCCCTGAAATGCGTACGGCGACGTGCGCGGCTTGTAGGCCCCGCCGCGGAAGAACTGCGCGCCCGCCGCGGCCACCTGCTCCGCAATGGCAAAGGCCTGTTCGCGGCTCTCAATAGAGCACGGCCCTGCGATGACGGCCAGATCGCGGCCGCCAATGCTTGCGCCGGTGGAAAAACGCACCACCGTATCTTCTTCTTTCACATCGCGGCTGGCAAGTTTGTAAGCTTTTGAAACGCGGATGACTTCCGCGACCCCGGAGAGCGATTCCAGGTTGCCGCGATTCACCTCACCCTGGTTGCCGGTGATGCCGATTGCGGTGCGTTGCGCTCCGGGCAGGGGATGGGGACGGAATCCCAACTGTTCGATATGGTCGCAGACCGCCTGGATCTCCTCCTCGGTCGCCTGCGCCTTCATCACTACCAACATGACACGCCCCCCGATCACCCAGTGTACCGGCTGCGAAGATGGGAGGGCAATTCTCGGGCGGCGTGCCGATGGCCCGATCTCCAGGGAGGAGACCGAGCCATTGGGGTTCGTGTTTTCCCACCTTTCCGCCCAAATATCGGGCGAAAGGGTGGGGCACGGAAAGGTTCCTCTTCAAGCGGTCAGAGAGCTAGTTGTGGTTGTCCCTCGTGGGACTGCATTTCGCAGCTACCACCGCGGGGGCAAGTACCATCCCGATGAAGGCCAGGGCAATGATGAAGTCATGCATCGTAAGATCCCTCGAGCCGCGTTCTGGAGCCGGCTCACATTGGAATCATCGGTGGACCGCAAGGAATGTCCAATCCCACGAATCCGGGATAGTCGACCGAAAGTGCTATTGCAGGTGGAGATTTCCTGAATGCCGGGATGGGAATGGCGAGGGAAGCGCGGGAAATCTGCGGACTTTTTTGACTAAGTGGTTCAGCGCGTGGAGGATTTGCCCGCATCGGTCAGGACGCCGGCGCGCTCGGCATCGCGTTTCTGCGACCGCCATTTCATGCCCAGCCATGCCAGATAACCCAACTGAATGACCCAGGTAATGATGTAGGCTGCCACTCGGAATTGATGGTCGAGAATCGCTGCTTGGTCCATTTCTCTCCTCAGTCGTCTTTGCTCATTACGAATCTGATGGTTTTCGCGTCAGGCGTTCAGCGCCGCATGCGCCGCGGCGGCGGCAATCTTCTGGTGCCGCCGTTCCACGTGATAGCGCAGCGCCAGAATCAGCAGCCCCCAGGCAAACCACGCCAGCATGTTCCACAAGAACGCTCCCACCATTGATGGATCCATACCCGAGCCCTCCGCGCCGCCGAACACCGGCGCCGGATGCTGCGTACGCCACCAACGGTTCGACATGTAGACGATCGGTACGTCGAGCGCGCCAAAGATGCCCAGCACCGCAGCCAGAGTTTGCATCTGCGGTCCCGCGGCAAAGCGCCGCAAAAGCAGGTAGCTCACGTAGATCAGCCACAGAACCAGGGTGGTCGTCAGCCGTGCGTCCCAGGTCCACCAGATGCCCCATGCACGACGTCCCCAGATCGGTCCCGTAGTGAGCACGACTGTGCAAAAAACCACACCCACCTCGGCCCCGGCCAGCGCCCAGGCATCGAACATCTGCGCCCGTTCAGCATGTTCGCGTCTTGAGGCCAGGTACCCGATCGATCCCACCAGGCTGACCGCGAAAAACGCAAATGCAACCGACGCCGACGGTACGTGGTAGTAGAAGATGCGAAAGATTTCGCCTTGCATGGCATCGTTAGGCGCAACATAGATGGCCTGGTAGTAACCCCAGACCATTAGAGCCAGAGTGATCAGAACATAAACGCCGATAGCGAGTTTTTTCATGGGGAAATCCCGGTAAATCCAGTGTACGACGCCCGCGCACCGACAGCGGTGCTGTCATCGCGTACCATGTTCTTGCCGGGAAAATTCATGCGCGACCACCTCGCCACACTGATCGACGACTTTCGCCGCTTCGGCCGCGAGACTGCCGTGGTGCACTATCGCGGCAACCGGCGTCATGTCAGCACTTACGGCGACCTGGCGCGCCTCGCCGGCCGTTTTGCCGCGTTTTTGGCCAGGCAGGGCATTGGCCAGGGCGACCGCGTACTGCTTTGGGCCGAAAACAGCGCGGAGTGGATCGCCGCCTTCCATGGCTGCCTGCTGCGCGGAGTGCTGGCCGTCCCTCTCGACGCCGCCGGAACCGCCGACTTTGCCGCGCGCGTGGCAGCCGACGTCCGTCCCCGGCTCGCCGTCGGCGACGCGCTCCTGCTCGGCAAGCTGGCCGCCGCGCACACAGGGTCCCCCATTCCCACTCTTGCCTTCGAGGACTGGCTCGACCATCTTCCCGAAGCGGAGATGGGCGCCGTGTCCGGCTTGTCGAACGAAACGCCGCTGGAGATTCTCTTTACCTCCGGCACCACCGGCGAACCCAAGGGCGTGGTCCTCACCCACGGCAACGTGCTGGCCAGTGTGGGTCCCATTGAAGCCGGCGCGCAGCCGTACATGCGCTACGAACGGCTCATTCATCCCCTGCGCATTTTGCACACGCTCCCTTTGAGCCACGTCTTTGGCCAGACCATGGGGCTCTGGGTCCCGCCCATCTTCAAGGCCGAATTGCATTTTGAGAGCCGGCTCGCCGCCCCGCACATCGTCGAACTGATCCGCACGGAGCGCATCTCCGTCCTGGCCGCGGTGCCGCGCGTTCTGGCCCTTCTCAAGGCTCATCTTGAAGCGGCCCATAAGGGCCTGACCGATCGTATCGCGCGCTCGCAAAAAATCAGGCCGTGGCGCCGCTGGTTGCGCTTCCGCGGCGTGCATCGCGAATTCGGCCTTAAATTCTGGGCCTTCGTTTCCGGCGGCGGCGCGCTGCCGGGGCCTCTTGAGCAGTTCTGGAACGCGCTCGGATTCGTGCTCATACAGGGCTATGGCATGACTGAGACCACGGCTCTGATCACGCTCAACCATCCCTTCCACGTGGCCAAGGGCACTATCGGCAAACCCATGGCCGGGCGCGAAGTCAAGCTCGCTGCAGACGGCGAAGTCCTCGTCCGCGGCCCCATGATTTCCGCGGCGACCTGGCAGGGGGGCGAGCTTCGTCCGCGCCGGGAAGAATGGCTGGCGACTGGAGACATTGCGGAGCGGCAGGAATCGGGCGAGCTGAAGTTTTTGGGCCGCAAGAGCGAGGTGATTGTCACTGCGGCAGGGCTCAACATCCACCCGGAAGACATTGAGGCGGCCATCGAGGAGCAGCCGGAGATCGCCGCGTGCGCGGTAGTCGCCATGGAAACTCCCACCGGCCCGGAACCATGCGCCGTGCTGGCCTGCCGGGGCTCGGGACAGCAAGCCGCAGCGGCTATCGAGCGGGCCAACGCCAGGCTCGCGGAGTTCCAGCGCATCAGCCGCTGGGTGCTGTGGCCGGAGCCCGATTTGCCGCGCACTTCCACCGGAAAAGTGCGGCGCAAGCCCGTGGCCGCCTGGCTGGCCAGGATGCAGGTTGCGGCAGCCACCACCAGCAGCGGCGCGCCAAGCCCGTCTGACGGCGCCTTCGGACCCTCCTCCGACTGGCTGCTCTCCCTGATTGCGCAGATCACAGGAGATGCTCACCCCGGCGTGGGCGACGAATTGCGCCTGACCGAAGATCTGCACCTCGACAGTCTGGGACGCGTGCAGCTTTCCGCAGCCATCGAGGAGCGTCTGGGCATCGTGCAGGGCAACGGGCTGCTTGAAGACGTGCACACGCTGGGAGAGTTGCGCAGACTGGTGGCGGGAGCCGCAGCCGAGAGTGGCGAAGGCGTGCCGTCCGCCCCTTCTGTGCAAGGGCAACCTTCGCGAGCGGCCACCGCAATCGCGCTCCCGCCCGCCGCGCCGCGCGTCCAGTTGGTCTATCCCGAGTGGCCCTGGTGGAAGCCGTTCCAGTGGTGTCGCGTGGCTTTCCTTGAAGTCATCCAGCGTCCGCTCACGTGGCTGCTGGCTGCGCCGCGCGTGGTTGGCCCTGCGATGCCGCTTCCGCCGGGCCCTCTGCTCATCGTCGGCAATCACGTCACCGCCTACGACGGTCCGCTCATTCAATACGCGCTCGCGGGCCCGTTGCGCCGCCACATCGCCGTGGCTATGGCGGGCGACATGCTCGACGACTACCGGCACTGGCGCAATCCCGACTGGCCGCCGGGACACAAGGGCATTTATCTGCTCGGCCCGCCCGCCTACTGGCTTGTGACAGCGTTCTTCAATGTCTTTCCGCTGCCGCGCCAGCGCGATTTCCAATTGAGCTTTGCGCACGCGGGCAAAGCCATGGACCGCGGCTACAGCGTCATGGTCTTTCCCGAGGGCATGCGCTCGGAAGGGCAACTGGCCCGCTTCCGCCCCGGTATCGGGCTGCTCGCCAAACAATGTGGTGTGCCCGTGGTGCCTACGGCCATTCGCGGCCTGGGCGACATGAAGGCGGGAAAACGCCGCTGGTTCCGCTCGGGACGCCTCGAAGTGCGCGTGGGCGAGGCCATCCGCTTCAGCCCCGAGGAGAGCGAGGCCGCCATCACCGCGCGCCTGCATGATGAGGTCGAACGCCTGCTCGGCGGGTCAGCCGATTAGTGCTCTCGTCTAGCTAGGAATACGCGGCCGGAAGTAGCATGTACCGCCGGCAAGGACGGGTGTCCAAACGGAAAGATCGGCGGGCTGCTCGCTGGAACCGAGGAAAAGGAAGCCATCGGGAGCGAGCACGCGATGCACGCCGGCCAGCAGTGTGCGGCGCGTGGGCATATCGAAATAAAGCATGACGTTGCGCAGAAAGATCACATCGAAGCAATCGCCGGCGCGATTGAAGGGCAGCGATGCGCCGCAGAGATTGGCCTGGCGGAAATTGCATAGCCTGCGGATTTCAGGCTTCACGATCCAGTCCTCGCCGACGTGGTCGAAGTAGCGGACGACGTAGCGCGCGGGAAGTCCGCGGTTGATTTCAATGCGGTGGTAGCGGCCGGCTTGGGCGCGCTGCACCACTTCGCTGCTGATATCGGTGCCTTCGATGACGATGCTCCAGCCGACCAGCATGGGAAAGTGCTCGAGCAGCATCATGGCCAGGCTGTAGGCCTCTTGACCGGTAGCGCAAGCGGCGCTCCACAGGCGGAGCGTGCGGTGAAAACGGCGTGCTTCGATGATTTTGGGCAGCAACTCCTGGCGCAGCAGATCAAAAGGGCGAAGATCGCGGAAGAAGCTGGTCTCGTTGATGGTCATGGCCTCGGCGACCTCGCGCTCCAGCGAGGGGATTTTCTGCGCGCGCAGTTTGCGCACCAGTTCGTTCAGGTGCGTCATGTTCTGGTTGCGCAGAACCTTGGTGAGGCGTGTGTCGAAGAGGTAGTCGCGCGAGGCATCGAGAACGTTTTGCGACACGTCGAAGATAAGTTGACGGAGATAGCCGTAGTCGGGGCCGACGGTTTGTTCCATGGCTAAACCACCATCCGTCGAAAGCTGCGATCTTCGGCTGGAAGGGCAGCATTGGGGCCGGCGACGCGCAGGATTTCAAGAGCGATCGCGGCAAGAGGAAGCACTTTGTAAGCCAGGCCAGCCTGGGCCACGGCTCCGGGCATGCCCCACACCGTGCTGGTGGCTTGGTCCTGCGCCAGAACGGATCCGCCCTGTTCGCGAATGACGCGCGAGCCGGCGAGGCCGTCATAACCCATGCCGGTTAGCACCACCGCGAGCACGCCGGGGCCGTACACACGCGCCGTGGAGCGAAAGAGAGTATCCACGGCGGGCCGACAATGGTTCTCCGGCGGATCCTGCGTGAGATGGATCGTGGCGGGCGCGCCGGGGCGAGCCGGGGCTACTGCTTCCATATGCCAGTTGCCGCGCGCGATGTAGACGCCGCCGGCAGTTGCGGGCATACCTTCCGCGGCTTCGCAAACGCGCAAAGAGCAACGGCGGCTCAAGCGCTCGGCAAGCAGCCGGGTAAAGACTTCGGGCATGTGCTGCACGATGAAAACCGGAAGCGGAAAGTTGGCAGACAGCTCGGGCAGGAGAATGTCGAGCGCTGCCGGGCCGCCGGTGGAGACGCCAATGGCCAGCACCGACGGCTTGGTGGGCACAAGCGGTCTCGGCGGCGGCATGGGCAGCACGGTGCGCGCCGGGGCAGCCGCTGCGGGCCGCGTTTGCGCGCGGCCGGTGAGCGCTAGAATTTTGGGAATGAGTTCCTGCGCCAGAGCGCGGATCGCGGCATCGCGTACGGCATGGCCGGTGGGCTTGGCAACATAATCGCCAGCGCCGCTGGCCAGCGCTTCAATCGTCACCCGCGCGCCGCGCTGAGTGAGCGAGCTGCACATAATCACAGGCATGGTGCTGTCACGCGCGCGCAGTTCGCGCAACGTCACCAGTCCGTCCTTCACCGGCATCTCGACATCAAGCACAACCAGATCGGGGCGCTGCAGCCGGAGACACTCCAGCGCCGAAGCGCCATCGGCCGCGGTTCCGGCCACTTCGAGATGGGGGTCGGAGAGGATGACGGAGCGCAGCAGATTCCGCATCACGGCGGAGTCATCCACAATGAAAACCCGAATGCGGCCGGTGGTCGTCATTTTTCTGGCCTCGTCATAGTTCAAGCCTCGTCACACGTTCAGGCCTCGTCACGATTCAAGCTGCGACAAGGCCGAGCATGGCCAGCTTTTCGTTCAGGGCTTCGTCGTCAAAGGGCTTCATCAGATATTCGTCGGCGCCGGCTTCGAGCGCGCGCACAATGTAGTCGTTCTCGGCCTCCGTGGTCACCATCATCACTTTCAGATCGTTGAATCCATCGGCGCGCAACTGGCGCAGCATCTCCAGGCCATTCATTACGGGCATGTTCCAATCCACCAGCGCCAGATCGAAGCTCAAGTCGCCGTGCAGCAGGTTCAGCCCGGCGCGGCCATCGGCGGCTTCGTCGCAGGCGAATCCGCGTTCTTCGAGCATGCCGCGCAGGTAGCCCCTTACGAAGCGCGAGTCGTCGACGATCAGTGCTCGCATGATGTTCCTCCTGGCACAAATGCCTCTGGCAGCCCTATGCCGCCCGGGCCGCGCCCGGACGCGCCGGGTCAAGCCGCGAAGGGTCGAGCCGTTCGGGATCGAGCATCACGAGCAAACTGTCCTTGAGCTTGTAGGCCCCAGCCAGCAGACTTCTGCGGCGCTCATCGAGAATCGAGGGGGTGGGCTCGTAGTCGGCTGAGGAGACGGTGAGCACCTCGCCGACTGAATCCACCAGCAGGCCAAAAATCCCTCCTGCGCTTTCCAGCACCAGAATGTCCTGGTTGCTCTCGAGGGACGGCAGGCCGAGCAGGTACCGTAGTCTCACGGTGGTGAGCACGTCGCCGCGATAGTGAACCAGGCCGCCTACAAAACCCGGCGCCAGCGGAATAGGCTGCGGACGCGTAGATCCCACGATCTCAAGGATGTGCTGGATGGGTATGCCGAAGAGCGTTTTGTCGACGCGCACGGAGCACACTTCCACCAGCGATTCGTTTTTTTGTTTGCGATGCAATGCGCTTCCACTCGTACTCATCCCAATGCCTCCGCAGTCTGTTGCCAGCCCTCAGGCGCGTTATCGTTGGCGGGCAGCGGTGGCACGCAGCCCAGGTCCACGATGCTGGTCACACGATCCTTCAGCAGCGTGACGCCCTCGGTCCGCGTTCCCGTACCTGCTTCGAAGAGGTTGCCGCCGGAGGTTACGTCGAGCACATGCGAAACCGCAATGCCCACATGCCGGTTGCCATCGCAGCAGACGACCACCACAATCTGGGCCTCGGGATCTGCCTGCGCGGCGGCCAGAATGCCGCCCGAGTCCTCGACCGGCAGCAACTGGCCTTCGAAGTTGAGTACCGGGCGGTAGCCAATGTATTCGATCCGCGAAAGCGGGAGTTGCTCGATGCGCAGCACGTCGGCCAGCGGCACCGCGGCTTGCCGGCCCGCGACCTCCACCAGCAGGTAGCGCATGCGCGCGGCGTCGCTTTCGTCCTCCGCGGCCTGCGAGAACTCTTCCTTGCTGCTGATGCTCACGCCGGTTTGGATGGCAATCGATCCGGGGTCGAGAATCAGCGCGAGATCGGCGTTGCCGAGCACGGTAGCGCCGGAGAACAAGCCGATATCCTTGAGCACAGCGCTCAACGGCTTCACGACGATCTCTTCGGGATCGGCAAGCGAGTCCACGACCAAACCGAAGCGGCGACCATCGGCATCGAGCACCGCGATAAAGTTGTCGCGCTCCGTCGAGAGCTTGCACTCGCGGCCCGGCATGAGCAGCCGGTCAAGAAACACCAGCGGGAGCAGACGGCCGCGCAGCCGGTAAAGCGGCGCGCCTTCCATCCATTCGATGGCCGTGGCGGCTCGCTCGGGAGGAATGTGCACCAGCTCAGAGAGCGCTCCCTGCGGCAGCGCAAAGCTCTGGCTGATGCTGCGCACAATAAGCGCGGGAATAATCGCCAGCGTCAGCGGAATGCGCATGCGCAACGTGGTGCCTTTGCCTACGCGCGAGTCAACCTCCACTTTGCCGCCGATCTTCTCCACGTTGGTGCGCACCACATCCATGCCTACGCCGCGCCCGCTCACGTTGGTCACCTGGGCGGCCGTGGAGAATCCGGGGAGAAAAATCAGTTGCAACAGTTCGCGCTCGCCGAGTTGCGCGGCGCGTTCCGCCGAAAGCAGCCCGCGTTCAATGGCCTTGCTGCGAATCTTGTCTGCCGCGATGCCGGCGCCATCGTCTGAAACCTCAATGACCACGTGGCTGCCCTCGTGGGCGGCGCGCAGCATAAGCGTGCCCTCGGGATCCTTGCCCGCAGCTTCGCGCACGGCAGGCGGCTCAATGCCGTGATCGAGTGAATTGCGCACCGCATGCGTGAGCGGATCCTTGATGGCTTCGAGCAGGCTCTTATCGAGCTCCGTCTCCTGGCCCTCCATCTGCAGCCGCGCCCGCCGGCCCAACGCATGCGTAAGATCGCGGACCATGCGCGGCATCTTGGAGAAAACGTTGGATACGGGCTGCATGCGCGCCTTCATCACCGACTCGCGAAGGTCGGCCGTTACCATGTCGAGACGGCGCGAGAGCAATGTCATGTTGGGATCGGCGGCCGTGGCCTGCAGCACCTGGTTGCGCGTGAGCACCAGCTCGCCCACCAGATTCATCATGCGGTTCAGCAGGGCCACGTCTACGCGCAACGTGCTTTCCGCAGCGGCTCCCTGCGCGCGCGCCTTTGAGGCTTCGGCGGGCGTGAGCGTTGCGGCTTCGGCAGCAGCTTCCGCAGGCTCCGGCGACGGTGTCGTGGCGGGAGGTGCGGCTTTGGCGTGAGCTGGCCCCGTGGCAGCGGGTTCGGGTAGCGCCGCAGAAGCGGCGGTTGCGCCCGGTTCGGCGACCTTGACAGCGGCCGTTTCGCGCGCGGCTTGGGCCGCGCCTGCGTTCTTGGCTTTGGTCTGGCTCGCGGGAGCTTGTAATTTCTCAAGCCGCGCAATCAACTCGGCGTCGTTTCCGTTGCCCTCGCTGCCCTCGGCTTCAATTGCCTTCAGTATTTCGCGCAGGCCGTCGAGCAGATGGAGCTGCGCGGTAATCACGGTCGCGCCGGCCGTCACTTTGCCATCGCGCAACTGACCCAGAAGGCTTTCCCCGGCATGGGCCAGCTTTTCCAGGCGCTTAAAGCCCAGGAATCCCGTGGTTCCCTTGATGGTGTGCACGGAGCGGAAGATTTCGGCCAAGAGCTCTTTGTCCTGCGGCCGCTCCTCCAGCTCGGTGAGGCAACGCTCCATGCGATCCAGCCCTTCCTGGCTCTCGATCAGGAACTCCCTTGTCAGATCGTCCATGGCTCCCACTTGTGCGGCGGCCGGGCTCACACCCCGGGCGGCGGACACTCAAGAGCCTTATCGGAAAGACCGCGAGCAACTTGAGAAAGACAGGGACTAAGGGACCTAGGGACTGAGGGACTAAGGCTCAGAAAACGCTCATCTGACGGCAATTCCTGGGAACTGAGAACTATGAACTCTCAGTTGGCCGATGGCATCTCCACGTGGTCGATGACCAGAACCAGCACCGGGCCTTTGGCGGGCTCCAGCTTAAGGCCCAACTGCTCTTCGAGCGCGGTAAAGAGGGCCGGGCCGGCGTCGGAGGCCGGCGAAGCCGAGCCGTTCAACGCAGACACGGTGCTCTCGTCAGGAGTCCAGTGCAGCTTGAGGTCGTAGCGGCCACTGATCCCGGTTTTATCGATGACGCCGCGGCCGGTTTCCTTCGATAGCTCCTCGGCGAGAAGTGTGGCGCTGTTAGCCCCTTCCACCTCGACGTGGTCGCGGCCATGATTGACGATTGTGCCGCTGGACTTCGGATCGCCGAATTTTGCGCCGCCCCTGGCGATGACGAGCTTGTAAATGGGGAGGTCGCGGGTTTCCGTGTGCAGGACCAGATGAAAGCGGTTAGCGAGGAGAGCCTGCACCATCTTTTCTTTCTGCTTGCGGCCCGCGTCGGAGGTCATTTGATGCAATGCGGCGTCGACTGAGGGATCGGCCGCGGCATCGATATTGAAACAGGTTGAACTGGCCCATCCCGGCGCGTCAAGAATGCGGGTGTCCGGCATCTCGTAGGCCCAATGAATGAGCATCATGACGGAGATGTTCTCAGCTTTGAAGCGTCCGTCGAAGGGCGAACTCCAGATGGAGTTGTGCTCATGCGGCTCGGAGACGTGGGGATGGATGGCGGCGACATCGAATGCCAGCGTCGGAGCGGCTGACGGCGCGGTCGCCGATTGCTGCTGCGTGGCTGCGCTCGCCTTGCCACGCACGCCGATAAGAGCCGCGACCGCCATTCCGCCCAGAAACAGCCACGGCAGCAAAGCGCGTTCGCGGCAATTCAAGCGGCAACCGCTGCGTTTCCTCATTTCGATCAACCCTGCCTCCGCGGGAATGGCCGCTGGCGTTCGTCTGCCCGGGCTTCCGCACCGTCTATACATCCCGAGGCAAATGGATTAGCCTCTAATACCTGCCCCATTTTGTGGTTCGGGGCAACCACTATGACGAACCCGACCCATGCGGCGCTCGAACCTCTGCTCAAGCTCGCCGAGCAGGCCGCGCAGAACTCTTATTCGCCCTATTCCAAATTCCGCGTGGGCGCAGCGCTGCGGCTGACCAACGGTGAAATCGTCACCGGGACCAATGTGGAGAACGTGAGCTACGGGCTCACCCTCTGCGCCGAGCGCGCGGCACTGGTGCGGGCCGTTTCCCAATTCGGGCCGCAGATTCGCATTGAAGCCGTGGCGATTGCCAATCTGAACGGAATGCCGAGTCCGCCGTGCGGCGCCTGCCGCCAGGTGCTGGCCGAGTTCATCCTGCCCGATGCGCCCGTCGCCTTCCCAACCCGGGAAGGCACGCGCACCATGGCCTTCAGCGACGTGCTGCCGCTGGGCTTCGAGATGAAATTGAAGTAGGTTTTTGATCGAGCGCATCCTCTGCTGCGACAAAGTCTCCGGTGCCAGTTGTTTTCACTCTTTCTCTGTTGTCATGAACAAGTTCAGGCCCCAGCTCAACACAAATTCTTCTAAGACCTCCGCGCTTGAGGTCAGCCAGGCACCTCTCCTTGGGCAAGGGGTCGGGACGATTTGAACCTGCCTGATAAAACAAACTCTCGATTTCTTCGGTTCGCTCCATTCCAGCCGAGTTCAATCGGAATTGGCCATTGTCTTAATGGTCTGCGAAATGTAATCGCCGACGGTCCGCTGCTGCGCCATTCCCTGCGCGTCGGTGAAAACATGCTTCGAGCCTTTGTTGAGCGGCACACCTACGGTCACGAATTCAAATTCATATTCTGTTCCATTGACCTCAAGACCGAGCGAGATATACCCCTCCGATTGATGATCCTGATTGCCGATCACCTCAACCTTCGTAGCAGGAACATCGAATACTGTACGGGCTGCTACCTGCCAAGTGACGTTCTTCGGGCCAAGTACTAGCATTCCGCTTTCGCACTCGTCAAAACCATTACTGCGGCAAACCGGCATCCCTATTTGCTTGTTGATCTTCAGAAACTCGTTCCAAGCCGAGAATACGTCCGCCGGGCGACCCGCTCTGAGGTAGGCGGTACCAAGGTATATCCATCCTGTAGCGTCCTTACGAAAATCCAGCGCGTGCTGAAAGTATGGAATGGCGCTTGACCGGTCTTCGTCATGAAATAATTTTTGATTCCCAGCGCGCAAGCAGCTGTCATAGTCAGGGCATGAAATCAGCGCGCTCGGCGTGGTTCCGGAAGCCGCGCTGCCGCCCTGCCGGTTTGACTGCGCGGGCTCGAGCCGTCCGGCAGCCGTGATGAGATCCGAAACGCTCCCCAGAACTTCCCCGGCGTGCTCGGGTGACTGGATAGGGATGTAAGATCGACCGCCCATTTCCTGCTTGGGCAGGATAGTGGCGCCGCGGATCGCAAAATCAAAACGCACAACCTGGCGACCCGAACCATCATTCCAGATGAGGGGGGTGTGAAAACGTATCTCTTTCGTCGGAGAAATAAAATTGAGACGGAGATATCGATGACCCTTCGGATCAGGCGCGAATCTATCCACTGGCCCAAATGTGTTGATTTCCGTTATGAGGGCGTAGGGCAGTTTGAAGCCCTCAATCATGCACCCTTCTGCTTTTGAAACCTGCTTGAATGTAATGCCTGATATGTCCAGCGTCAAAGTAACGTCATGTATGATCGAGAATTTCCCGTTCCACTCGCCGCCGTGTAGATGCATCAGAGGGACGGTAACCTCGCCACCGTCGGCAACGGCCGCGATTCCTGTGTCCTGGAAACTCTTAAAATCTCCTGTTTTGAACGATGCTTCGGCAAAAATCTGCTCCGCCTTCGCCTCCCCAGGAGTCAGCATCAAGAGTTTGCGTGCGGACGAGATGGCGCCGCTGAAATTGCCCGCCGTAAACTTGGCCTTGGCGTCTGCCATCAGGCTGGCGACAAAGGCCGGATCGACCGCCAGTTGTAGGCGCTCGGCATGATGCTCTTCCGCGCCCACTTGGAAGGTGCGCGTCTGGGAGGTGTAGCCCTCCGCCGAAGCAGTGACCGTGTAGCTTCCGGGTTGGCACTTGAGGTCCGTTGCTCCGCCATCGATGGATTGCGGGCCAGCGACATGGATCGCCGCCTCCGTCGGCTGAGCGGAGATGGAGAGGTAGCCGCCCAGCCATTCCAATGGCAGAAAGATCTGCTTCTGTTCCTTGTTGGTTAAGGTGAACTGGACATGGGCATCCCGATAGCCTTCCTTTTTTGCAGTGAGTTCATGATTTCCCTCGGGCATCTGGCGTACAACAAAATAGCCGCCAGCGTCCGCATTTCCCACTTCCTTGCCATCGAGGAACATTTGGCTCCCCGGCTCGGTACTGCGAACCTCGACTTCTCCCTCGTGGATCTGTTCGCGAAGTGCGCCCAGCGTAAGCGGCCCGGCACCCTTTGCCGCAAACGCCTCCACGGTCTTGTGGTCAACGAGGAAACTTAGCCCGGAGTCCTGTATTTCCTTAGCAATCGTCTCGTCCGGAATTTGGGCCTGAACCAACTGCTGTACCTGCACGCGGGTCAGCTTTGCTTCCTGGGCGCTAGCAGGCGACAGCACTGCAACGCAAAAGAGAAGGCCAAAAACCATCGTCCGAAGATGCAGCCCAAAAAGCACAAATTCTCCCTTTATCGCCCAAGAATCTTGCGTGTCTGCTCGATCTGCTTTTTCAGGGCCTGCGCCGCGGCATTCGCCGGATCGAGCTTGAGGGCGGCGTCGCATTCGTCCTGCGCGCTCTGGTACTGGGCCTGGTGGAACAGGGCGCGCGCGCGATCAAGGTGTTCGTTGATTTCCCTCTGATGCGCTTCCGCTTCCTGGCGGGCGGCCTCGGCCAGGTTGAGCAATTCGATGCGGATGGTGGAGCGGCCGTAGACGCGGATGGTTCCCGTGGCATCGCGGTAGCCTTGGTGCGAAACCACAAGTTGGTGGATTCCGCGATCGACGTTGGGCAGCAGCAGAGCTCCTCCGCCATTGGTCATGCCCCCATCCTTGCCATCCAGGACCACAACGCTCGAAGGAGGCCAGGTAATAACGGTCACGGGGTAGTTCAGCAGAGCCAAGTGCGCGGTTACGTCGTAGAACGACGCCATCTTTCCCAGGATGATGTGCTGCACGTAAGGCTGGTAGTCCTGATGCCAGATGCGCACATCATGGCCTTGCCGGAGGACGTGGGGAATCGCAAGCGTTCCGTTGTCATTGGTGACGCCGAAAAACTGATTGTCCAGCCAGACCGAAGAGCCCGCAGGCATGGCATTTACTTTGAGGTCGACGCCATTGCCATACCAGGCCAGCACGCTGGCCACGATGAAGAGTGCGGCATAACCGGCGATGGCCATCCAGGCGCGGAGCACTCCGCGGCCCTTCTCCGGCGATTGCGGCGGGGGCAAGGCCAGAACCTGGTCGAGCGGAACATTATCTGCTGCAGCCTGAACAAGCCGGTTCAGAAGGGCCGTTCCCCGTTCTGCCATCTCAAGATCGATGACTTGGCCCTCGACGAGGCTGCGCTTGAAAACGATGCCGACCGCGCTCTCTCCTACGGCGCGGACGCCTAAGGCCGCACGCTTGGAGAGGTGATAGGCCAGCATGGCAGCGCCCGCGCCCAGCAGCCAGCAGAACGCCACAAAGAGCACGACCGAGATGTCCTTATCGGTTGTCTGCCAGCCGTACTCCGTGTTCTCGCTGATGCCGTGCACGAGCAGAGGCAAGGCCCCGAGCAGCATCCAAAGGCCGTTCAGAGAGAAAAACACGGCGAGAAAGAATGCCAGCAGAGACTGCTGGTATCCGCAGATTGTGGCTCTGATCCTGCTGAGCGGGATATAGTCGATCTTCATCCCGGCCAGGCTGGCCTGGCGAAGGCTCAGATACTTGCTAGTTACAGTCAGCTCGATTCGGGTTTCCATGCCCAGGTTCGTCAGAAGCCAGGCAATCAGCCCCTTATACCGGCCCGAGATATAAATCGCCGGTCCCTCGGAAGGCGAGGGATTGATCAGGAACCTCTCCAACACTGTGCTGGTGGAAGCGACATACTTGTTGCGGGAGCCACGCGCGGCTGCAAACGTAATCAGCGCCGCTAGAAGGAGGGTTGGAAGCAGAACAATACCCGACGCGAAAACACCAAAAAGCGTGCCCATCGATGTTCACCCCTGTCCGGATAGTTATTTGAAATTTGCCAAGGATTCTAGCACACGCATAGCTGCCGAGTCCGCCGTGCGGCGCCTGCCGGCAGGTGCTGGCCGAGTTCATCCTGCCCGATGCGCCCGTCGCCTTCCCAACCCGGGAAGGCACGCGGATCATGGCCTTCAGCGACGTGCTGCCGCTGGGCTTCGAGATGAAATTGAAGTAACGGTCGGCCCGCGAGCTCTACGCGGGCTTTGCCTTGAATCCCTCGTACGTCAGGTAGGCGCCCAGCAGCAGCATGAACACCGCTGCAAAATGCCAGTAGGCGCTGCAGTCAAGCGCGGCCCGCAACAATGCTGCCATGCAACTTGCCGGCAGAAGAAGATAGACGATGCCCTTGATGAGCGTGAGCCAGCCCAAAAGAGTCACGATGAAAACGAGCGGGGGTTTTGACCACAGATTGTGCGCCAAAACCATGACCAGCCCGGCGAGCACCAGAGCCGACGAGATGGCCAGCACGGCCAGGCGGTTGTTAGGAAGGGTTGCGAGCGCGCCCGCAGAGACATTCCTGTGAACAAGCATAGCCAGACCGGAAATCAGATAGGAGAGTCCGAGCAGCCGGCTGAGAAAAACTGTGCGAGGAGACATAAAGTCCTCCGTTCGGAAAGGGTTTCTGCGAACATCTTACTCCACGCCGAAAACCTGCGCGCCGCTATGTTGGGGATCGTGAGAAAGCGCATGATGGCGACGGCTCAATACACTCTCTTGCTGAATTCCATGATGGTCATCAATCCGCCTGCCATGACTGCGGTGAGGCCGAGACTCGAAAGCCACATGCCGAATCCGGCCACGGATTGAATCGAGGATACAAAAAGCAATCCGGACAGGTCCCCGGGGCCGCCAAATGCGCCGAGCAGCATGAGGAAGCCGGCGAAGATGAGCTTCTTTCCTGCCGGCGCTTTGCTGGATGTGTAAACGATACCGGCAGCGGCGATCGACACGAGCGGGATCAGGTACACGGTGCCGAGGGTTTTCGCCAGGTCGAGACCGCTCACGCTGACTTGCGCAGCACCCACCGCCCCCGTCCTCCAGGGCAGAAAAAATCCGATCAAGCCGGCAACCGCGCCGGCTCCGGCTACCTTCTCCCCCATCGACAATGACGCGATCAGCGCACTCGCCCCCGGCGCAACCGGAGCAGCCGGCGGCGGAGTAAAAGCCGCAGGAAGTACGCCGGGCGCAGCCGGGGGTGGGCCTGGCGCAGCAGCTCCTGGAACGACTGCCGGTTGAGCTTGCAAACGGGCGCCGCATTGCTCACAGAACGCGGAGCCATCGATGTTGACCTTTCCGCAGGCGGTACAGATCATCGCACATTTCCTTTCAGCTGTTCTGGCCCCATGAGGTCTCGCGCGGCATTCCGGAGTCGCGAACTCGGACACATGCGCAACAGGATGCACATTGGATGTTGCGGCCTCTCAGGGGGCTCCGCTCCACGCTAGAAGCGCATCGCGAAGTAGTTGGGGAATCTTAGGGAAATGGATGGGGCAATGTCAAGCGCGATGTGATCCAAAACCAGCGCGCCACGGCGGGCCTCGTGCGGTATTCTTATTGCCTTGCAATCTTGCCTCGCAATTCAGGGCGAAAACCATGCCATCCGACTCGGTACCACCGCTGCACATGATCGACATCCTCCGCAAAAAGCGCGACGGCGGGCGCTTAAGCGAGCGCGAAATCCAGTTTGTGGCGAATGGCGCGGCCGACGGTTCCATCCCCGTCGATCAGCTTGCCGCGTGGCTCATGGCCGCGTGGATTCGCGGGCTCTCGCTCGATGAAACCCGCGCGCTCACCCTGGCCATGCGCGATTCGGGCGACAGGTTTGTGACGGTGAGGCTCGGCAAGCGGGCCGTGGACAAGCACTCCACGGGCGGAGTCGGCGACAAGACGAGTTTTCTGGTGGCGCCGCTCGCGGCGGCGTGCGGCGTGGCCGTGCCCATGATCAGCGGTCGCGCGCTGGGCCACACCGGCGGGACCCTCGATAAATTGGAGGCTATACCCGGCTACCGCACCGCGCTCACGCTGGCCGAGTTCGAGGCGGTGATTCAAAAATGCGGCGCATCCATCATCGGCCAGACCGATCAGCTTGCGCCCGCCGATCGCAAGCTCTATGCGCTGCGCGACCGCACAGGCACGGTCGAGAATCCGGGCCTGATCTGCGCGTCAATTCTGAGCAAAAAACTGGCCGCGGGACTCAACGGACTGGTGCTCGACGTGAAGACCGGCTCGGGCGCGTTCCTCCGCAAGATGGAGGTCACTGAGTTCCTGGCGGCGCTGATGGTGGCCACGGCCGAGTCCGCAGGCACGCAGACCGTGGCCCTGCTCACCGACATGAGCCAGCCGCTGGGGCGGGCGGCCGGCAACTGGATCGAGCTGGTGGAGTGCGTGGAACTGTTGCGCGGCGCGCGCCCGGCGTGGAGTGAAGACCTGCGCGAGCTTTCGCTCATCCTCGCCGGATGGATGATCCATCTGGGCCGCAAGGCAGAGACGCCCGAGGCCGGTTACCGGCTGGCTGAAGCGGCGCTCACCGACGGCGCAGCGCTTGCAGCATTCATGAAGATGGTCGATGCGCAGGGCGGCGACGTTTCTGTCTTCGACGATCCGGCGTTTCACAGGCCGGGCGCAACTCTGGAAGTCGACGCGTGGGAGAGCGGCTACGTGGCGGCGATGGACACGACGGCGCTGGGCTGGGCCGTGCAGCGCACCGGAGCGGGGCGCGAGAAGGCTGGCGAGCCTGTCGATCCGCACGCGGGCATTCTCTTCCATGCGCGGCGCGGCGCGCGTGTGGAGAAGGGGCAACCGTTCGCGACGATCTATGCGACCAACGCGGAGATGCTGGCCGAGCCCGAGGCGATCCTCAAAGAGGCAATTCGCTTCTCCAAAGATCCGCCGCACGCAGTGCCGTTGGTGGGGCGCGTGTTTACCCGCGAAGCAGCGGAGAGGTATTTGAAAGACAGCTCCTAGCTATTGGCTTTCAGCTTTTAGCTCGGTCGTGCAGGGGCAGCGCCTTTTTCCGTGGAGTTTGGTCTGCAATGTTGTAACGTAATCGAATCATAGCTTGTCGCTTTTAGGCTCGCGTTTTTCTGTCGAATGGATCGTTGCGGCAGCGTCCCGCCTTGCTGCAAGAGTTCGATGTCGGCGCAGCGGAGCTAAAAGCTGAGAGCTAATAGCTGAAAGCTGTCTTTAAGGAGCAACCTCTTGGCGCGATTCACTGGAGTTTTGGGAGTTCTGGCCGTACTACTGGCCGCATGGCTGTTTTCCACCGACCGCAAGCACATCCGCTGGCGCACCATTGCCTGGGGCCTGGGGTTGCAGATCACCTTTGCTTTCCTGGTGCTGCGCTTCAGCTTCGGGCGCGATGCCATGTCATGGGCGGGCGGCGTGGTGACCAATATGCTGTCGGCCACCTTTGCCGGGACAAGGATCCTCTTCGGCGAACTCGGGCTGCCCAACTCCGGCGCATTCGGCGATTTGCTCGCCCAGTCCCCGGGGCATGCTGCCAACCAGGGCGCGATCTTCGCCTTTCAGGTTCTGCCCACCATCATCTTCATCTCCGCGTTCTTCGCGGTGCTCTATCACATCGGGGTGATGCAGAGAATTATTCGCGTAATGGCCTGGGTCATGCTCAAGACCATGCGTATCTCGGGCGCGGAAAGCATGAACGTTGCGGCCTCCATCTTTATGGGGCAAACCGAGGCGCCGCTCACCATTCGGCCGTTCCTGTCGAAGGCCACGCGCAGTGAGCTCATGACCATCATGACGAGCGGTATGGCGCATGTGTCGGGAGGGATTATGGCCATGTACATCTCGCAAGGCGTGGAGGCGCGGCACCTGCTCTCGGCGGTCATTATGACCTCGCCGGGAACCATCCTGATGGCCAAAATGTTGGTGCCCGAGACTGAGACGCCGGCCACCGAAGGCAAGGTCGTGATTCCCAAGGACGAGCTGCACGCCGACGAAAACTTCATCGGGTCGATTGCTCGTGGAACGATCGACGGCGGCAAGCTGGCCATGAATGTGGGCATCATGCTCATCAGTTTCTTGGCGCTGGTGGCGCTGCTCGACATGATGCTCGGCTGGGTGCACGGCCTTGCATGGATGCACTGGATGCCCGGCTCGCTCGGGCAAATCCTGGGATTCGCGTTCGCGCCCGTGGCGTGGCTCATCGGCGTGCCGTGGCACGACTGCATGGCCATCGGCAACCTGCTGGGCACGCGCATGGCGCTGAACGAAGTCATCGCCTACATCCAGCTTGGCCACTTGCACGCCGCCAAACTGCTCGAAGACCGCTCCTTTACCATCGCTACCTTCGCGCTGTGCGGATTCGCCAACCTGGGCTCGATCGGCATGCAGATCGGAGGCATCGGCGCGCTGGTGCCGGAGCGGCGCAACGACCTGGCGCGGCTGGGTGTGCGCGCCATGTTCGCCGGAACCATGGCGAACCTGATCTCGGCGTCGATTGCGGGAATTTTCCTGGGGTAAGGGGAGCACGCGATCAATCAATGCGACGCACGATCCAAGTCGCGACGTTCATTGTTGTGGCATTGGCTGCACATGGCCAGGCTCCTGGCCGAGGCAGAGACCGAACGGGGGTGGTATGGGGACCTCCCCAGAATGAATGGTTTGAGGTTCAGCCTAAACCCACGGTTCCAAAAGAGATGATCAGAGGCTTGAACGTTGCAGGCTGGCCGATTGTCCTCGAAGAGACAGAGCTGATTGCGGCACAAAAACATTTTGGAGGGGCGATTGGAGGCCGCGGAGATGCAGGCGAAGCTCTTGCGTGGCTCTGTTTGTATTGGCACGACAAGAGGGCCTCGTGGGTTCTGTGGCTTGAGAGCTTCGAAATCAATGGCCCGACGATTGGCGGCTTCAGATGGCAGCAGTTAAGTGCTAACTCGAAGATGGATGAAAGATGCCAGCCGTTGAGGGGGGATAATGCGTCGTTCAGTTTGCCCCGGGCTCTTCGCCTTGGCATGAAAGAAGTCGCCGTAGTGGCGATGTTAGGTCAGCCTTCCTTGCGGAACGGCGACATGGTCATCTACGCACACGAACACGATCTCACAATCCGCTCTGAGCCTTATACGATGTCGAATGACATTATCATCACTTACCGGGTTGGCCGGATATGGGCCATCGAGGTGCTTCACTCGACAGTTTCCTGACGGGGCGCACAGCATTACGTGCGGGCGTGTGTTTGACTTCTAAGCCAAATGGCGCGAAAATAATGCCAGGTGGCAGAGATGAGCGTTGCGGAGATCGTGGCGGTCCTCGGCGGCAGGAAAACCTTCAAGCACCCGGTGCGCAGCACCGACGATTTGGCGCAACAGGTGCGCTTCGGCCTTCCCGCGTCGACCGTCGAACTGCTTGCCGGAACGCTCTCTTTGCACAGGTCCCAGGTAGCCGCGCGGCTCAACATTCCCTCGCGCACCTTGAGCCGGCGGCTGGCGGCGAAATCGCGCCTTACCCACGACGAGTCGGACCGGGCCATGCGCATGGCCCGCGTGGTGGCGCTGGCAAAGGAAGTTCTGGGATCGGATGAGAAGGCCTCGCATTGGATGAGCAACCCCAACCGCGCGCTGGGGGGCAAGAAGCCGTTCGATCAACTCGATACCGAGCCGGGCGTGCGCTCGGTAGAAGAGGTCCTGTACCGGATCGCTTACGGGATGTATAGCTGATGCACGTTTGGAGGCTCTTCCGGAGGCGCTTCCTCAGCACGGCGTTCACTGGCGCGGGCGGAATGTACGCGGCAAGCCGGTGGAATCATCTGGAAGTCCCAATGGTGTACACGGCCACCTCGCGGGCGCTGGCGGCGCTCGAATTCTTCGTCAATCTCGAGCCGAACGAAGCGCCGGACGATTTGCTAATGGCCGAGGCTGCGGTTCCTGGTGAGTTCATCGAGACGCTCGATCTGAATCAACTGCCGCGGAACTGGCGCAGCCTCGATAATGAGCGCTGCCGCGACATCGGTTCGGAGTGGGCTCGAAGCCTGCGGTCGCTGGCGCTTAAGGTTCCGTCAGTGGTCGTGGACGGGGACTGGAACGTTCTGCTGAACTCGAAGCATCCCGAATTCGCGAAGGTCAAGATGGGATCCGCGAAGCCGTTCCGGTTTGACGAGCGATTGTTTCGGTGAGGTTGCGGCGCGAAGGCAACCGCTGATCTTTCGACTCCCTGCGCAGCGCCGTTCTGGCGCGCTCCGGTCGCTCAAGATGACAGTTCATGGTAGATGCGAAGTTTCTTGACTGGCGTCAGCCCGGGTACGCTCCCGTGATGTAGCCCTCGAGCGCCTGGATGGCGTGTTCCTGGCCGCTGATCACCCACTTCACCATGTCGCCGATGGAGATGACGCCCACCACCCTGTCGCCTTCGATCACGGGCAGGTGGCGGAAGTGGCCCTGGGTCATCATATTCATGCAATCGTCGACGGTATGCTGCGGCGTTACGGAGATCACCGGGCTGGTCATGATCTCGCCGACCCTGGTGTCCTTGGACTGGTTGCCCTGGAGAATTCCTTTGCGCGCGTAATCGCGCTCCGACAGGATGCCCACCAGCTTCTGCCCCGACATGACCATCAGGGCGCCCACGTCGTACTCGGCCATCAGCGATAGCGCATCGTGAACCGTCTGCTCGGGAGAAACGGGCAATACTTTGTTGAAGTTCTTGTACTTGAGCACCTGATCAACGGTGTCGGTAATCCTCATCGCGTCCTCCATCGGTCTCAGCCAGGGATATGCCGGTTGGCCCCCGGGGTCATCAGGGGTCTTTGCCGTGGAAGAGAAGTATACGCTGGATGCCATTCCCCTGTCGTACCCCCCTTTGTGGAACATGGGATGTGACGGGTATCACAAATTATTGTTCAGCGGGGGGCCAGTCAGGCTTGTAGGCGTGTGATATGGCCCCGTAAACGGCGGATACGGTAGACGATGGTGAGGAGGGTGACGGTTCCGCAGGTCAAAAAGCTGGCGCCGAGGCCGACGATGAGCGAGTTGTCGTGCTCGTAGACGCCGTGGACGACTCCGATGACCTGCAGAATGCAGAAGCCGCCGAAAGTGACCAGCGAAATGCCCTCATCGCTCTTCTTGCGCCAAACGGCAATGGCCTGGGGCACGAAAAGCGCCGCATTGCCCAGCAAAGCCAGGCCGAAGACAAACGTAACGATTTCTCTCATAGATTGGAACCCGGATTAAGGGGAAGATTCTCCTGATCGATGTTCTCATTTTTGAGCCGAGGGAGGGGTTCGGCCCCCCTTTGCAGGAAGAAAGGCCAGGGTGATCAATCTCCAAAGCGTGCGAGGTTGCGGGCTCGCGCTCTTGCAGCTTCGTCTTCGCGGTTACGCGGCGGCGCCTGGGTTTGGAGCTGGCTGAGAAGACGCTCAGAAACGGCAGCGATTTCGTCGATGGCTTTCGAAAAAGCTGCCTCGTTGGCCTTCGATGGCTTGTTGAACCCGCTGATCTTCCGCACAAACTGCAGGGACGCGTTACGAATCTCATCCGGCGTGGCGGGCGGGTCGAAGTTGAAGAGCATTCGGATATTGCGGCACATGGGTAACCTCGCTTGATGATCGCAGAAAAACAGGGAGCAAGGGAACGAGGGAGCAAGCCAGCGAGTCGGCAGTGAGACGAAGATCGCGCGATCCCACCCTTCCGGCAAAAGACGCCGGAAGGATGGGGCAACGGGAGGGTTGTGCTTGGGAACGTCAGTTGAAGTTCGTGCCTTCCCGTTCCCTGGGGGACCGGGGGCACCCGCAACCGCGCCTTCCGGGGAGCTGCCCGAATCAGCTATGAATCGGGCAGCCCCCGGAATCCGTCGAATCGTTACTAGAACAATATTTTCAAACCCAGTTGAATCTGGCGGCTGGTGTTCGCCGTTGCCGAGATGACGCCGGGCGACCCAAAGGCTGCGGCCGTGGTCTGATTGGCTGTGGTTCCCTGCGTGGGCCCTGCTGAATACACAACCTCGTTCGGCAGTTGAAGATTTGTGTGGTTCAGCACGTTGAAGAACTCGGCGCGAAATTGCACATGCAGTCGCTCTGTCACCTGCGTGGACTTGAGCAGCGAGACATCCCAGTCCGCGTACGCGGGACCGACGAGGGAATCGCGGCCCGCATTGCCGACAGTTCCGTAGGCCGGAGGGGAAAACGCATTGGGGTTGAAGAACTCGGCTACGCGCGCCGCTGTGTTGCCTCCCGGATACAGCGGCCCGGTGAAGCTCGCGTTGAGGTTCGGCCGCACCGGGTTGCGCGAGTCGCCCGAGCCCGTGGGGTTGTAACCTAACTGCGGTGAGAAATGGAAGCCGCTGAACACATTCGAGATGGACGACAGCGACCATCCCGACAGCAACGCTTCCGCTGCGTGGCTGTCATTGGCAAACAGGGTCTTGCCGGCGCCAAAAGGCAGCTCGTAGGTTGCATTGATTGCTGCTGCGCGGCGAATATCGGTGGCCGCTGGTCCGTAATCGAGATGCGGCAACGAAGGAACTTCGACGAACGCCGGGGTGTTGGATGAGACCGACGTGTTCCACGCTGAACCATCGTCAAGGTTTTTCGCCCAGGTAAAGTTTCCTCTGAGTTGCAACCCATGGGCCAGATCATGGCGCACGTCAACGATCAGGGCGTTGAAGTTGCCTGAGCCACCTGCCCACCATGAGGTTGTATTGGCCACCGCAGTGTTGGCCTTGGTGGTGTTGAGGTAGTAGATTGTACCGTTCGCCAGCACGGTATATGCCGGCTCATTCAAGTCGCCGTTCAGAATTTGGTGGTAACTATGCGAGCCGTCGTAGCCAACGGAAAGCGACGTCGACGGCGCGATCTGCTGTTCGATTTTGAGGTTGTAGGCTAACAGCGCGGGCGTGGCAATACCACTGTCAACCGTGGATGGCGACACCTGCGGCGTGGGGCTGGTTGGGGTCGCAATAGGGGAACTGGAATACGAATACACGGTGTTGAACGGCGCAGCCTGGTCGAGCCGGTAGTCGAGAGCATCGAGCAGGGAATGGTGCAGGCCGGCTCCCGCCGTGACGCTGGTGCGGCCGCTGCCGAAGACGTTCCACGCCAGGCCGATGCGCGGCTCGGGCAAAAAGATAGCGCGATTGTTGGTAATGGCGTTCCCAAGGATGGTGGGTGTGCTCGAGATCACGCCATTCGAAAATGTGTAGACGCCGGCGCGGTTCTGCGACTCACTCCAACCGGTCGAAGACTCGCTGCGAAATCCTACGCGCGCTTCGAGCCGCGGAGCTATGTGATAGACGTCTTCGATAAACGCATTTACAAACAAGGTGCGCCAGCCGAGCTCGGTGGTCTGCGGGGCATAGGTGAAGGTCTTGATTGTGCCCGTGAGGAAGGTGCTCAGAGAAGCGAACGATGCCTGCCCATACTGATCCTGCGCCAGGTTGTCGTTCGATTGCAGGCGCTGCACCCATACCCCAGCCTCAAGGCTGTGCTTGCCCTTTGTATAGTAGGCATGATCGTCAACAGTAAACAGATTGCGCGTAATGCCGTTGTTCGCACCCACGTTGGCGCCCGCCGTGGTAATCGACGAAGCTCCATTCGAGGCAGTCGAACCCGCAATCACCACGGCATAGGTCGGCACGCCGGAGCGAATGCTCGGCACAAGCGCCTGCTCGGCAGCTGGAACGTAGCCATAGAAGTAGTAACTGGCTCGCGAATAGCCGACGCGCGCTACATTCACCGCCCTGTTGAACGTGTGTTTCTCTTCGCCGCTCAGCACTTGTTCACGCAGCCGCTCCGATACGTAGGAGTAAGGATCGGCCGATGGCGAAACGGCCGAAGAGTCATCCACGGTATACACGCCGGTGAATGAGTCCTTCGTGGTCAGGCTTTGGTCAAAGCGCGCGGTGCCGAAGTCTTCGCGAATATTCTGCGGCGCCGTGTTGGGGATTGAAGCGATACCGGTTATCTGGCCGCCGCTGTACACCTCGGTCGAGGTTGGTGTCGCCAGCGGCCAAAGGTTCAGCAACTGCTTTGAGACCGGGCTGACAGTGACCGGCTTTGCCGGCTCAACGCCATTGACGGGTACGTAGCCCAGCGACGCTTGGTAATCAGGGACGAGGGTGACAAGAGACTCACCCAGGTTCTGGCGAAAGCCTTCGTAGTTCGCAAACAGAAATGTATGGTCTTTCCGGATGGGCCCGCCCAGCGACGCACCGAAATCATCGCGCTGGAACTCCGGGATGCGCGCCCCATCGAAGTAATTCCGAGCATCGAAGTAGCTATTCCGCTCAAAATCGTAGACCGATCCATGGAGTTTATCGGTGCCGCCGGTTGTGACAATCGAAACCTGTGCTCCATCGCGCTTGCCGTATTCGGCCCCATAGGTGTCAGTCACCACGTTGAACTCGCGGACCGCGTCCACGCCCAGCAACTGGCCGCTGGTGCCGCCCGGCGTCACGTTGATCAGCGACGCGCCCGTGTATTCAACGCCGTTGAGCAGAAACAAATTGTCCTGCGGCCTGCGCCCGCTGGCGCTGAACATGTTGCCCACTGACGAGTTGGATGTGCCGATGCTGCCGGAGCGCTGGCCCGTATAGTTCACTGTAGCTGGGTTGAGCGTGATCAACTGGTCGTAGCTGCGCCCGTTGAGCGGCAGCTCCTTTACCTGGCGCTCATCGACGAGGCCGGAATCTTGCTGCGAAGTGATGTTGACGACAGGATTGCCCGCATCCACCACCACCTGTTCGTGCACTGTGCTCACACTAATCGTAAAATTCACTTGCACGCTCTGGCCCACAGCCAGAGCGATGCCCCTCTGTTGCTGCGGCTGAAAGCCGTCATGCGTCACGGAAACCGTGTAGTCGCCCACGGGCACGCTGGGCGCGGCGTAGCGGCCGTCCGCGCCGGTGACGAGAATGCGCGTGACGCCGGTCTCGGTTTGCCGCACCGTCACCGTGGCGCCGTTGACCGTGGCTCCGGTGGAGTCGTGGACGGTTCCGGCGATGGTTGCGCCCACAACCTGCGCGACGGCCGGAACTGTGACGGCGGCCGCGATGGCTACCACGACAACAAGAAGAATACGAAACAGTCTTTCCTGAAGTGACACTGTTGCCTCCTGAAGAGATTTGCCAGGCCCGTTGGTGTGGGCTGCTGGGAAAATGCGCCCGCGAGAGCTTCCGCATAGGGATTTCGCGCACGCGTGCGATCAAGTTGAAAAGGGATTAGGAAATTCGCTAGCGGCTACAACAACAGCCGCGACAACAACAGCAGCGGCAACAACAACCGCTGGCCCGCCGGGAGGCAGGCGCAAGCAGCCGCGAATTGGAGAGAGAACTCATCGTCGAACGCATCTCGAACAAGGCTCGCGTCCCGGCGGCTCTTACCGCAAAAACACGAAAGCCGCGCCAGCACTGGGGCTGTTACGCGGCCTTGGGGTCGAACCCTTAAATCAGCTTACACACAAGGCCGGTGTGACGTGCAACAACACGCCCGACACACCAACCCTGTGAGCTCAAAACTCATAGATACCACCATACCGGCAGCTGAGGATTTGGTCAAGCGAGATTCGCCAGGCCGCGCACTCAAGCGCTTCGTTGCGCCGCCTCGTCGAGCACCGCTGAAATGACGCCGCTCTTCACCCCGTGCCGGCGCAGGCTCTTTTCCAACGCGGCCAATTCCGGCCGTTCCAGCCGCGCCAGGTCCTTGCGCAGCCCCTGACCGACGTAGGCTCGAATCAACGGTTGATACCCTGAGAACCCCAGCTTGGGCGCAACCATTCTTAGGTCTTCGATCACGTCTTCCGGAACCCTTATGCTGATTGTGGTCATGGGCCGGTCCCGGCGAAGACGCTTCTTGATTCCCTCAGCCATTGTCTTCATACAGCCTCCGTTGGGCGGGCGTCGCTCGCCGAGCTGAAATGATGCGAATGACGCCCCGCTCCCTGACAACATGCACCGCAAAAAGCAGCGTCCAATCTTCGGTTAGTCCCAGAGCCGCCTCGCGCGCCTCGTCTTCGGGAGTTGCGTCGAGAAGAGTTACGAAAGGATCGAAAAACACCTCGCACGCCTGCTCGAAATGGATGCCATGCTTCTTGAGGTTCGCGGTCGCCTTATCGGAATTCCAACAAAACCGTTGACCCCGGTAGACAAAGTGGACATCCAACTCTTTCGATGGCTTCCGGGCTTCATCTGAGCTGGTTTCATCTCACACTCCTCTTGCTTGGAGCGGACACCTCGATCTGTCTCCGGTTCGAGGTGGCGCCGAGTCTCAAAGGAGGAGCGTCAAAGTCTCGGTTGAAGTTGTCGCGCCCTGCTGCTGAGCGGCCTAAAGCCCCGGCAAGACTGGAGAGCACTCTCGTTGATTGAATGTATATCAAACGTATATACGTTTGTCAAGACAGTAAGGGAGAAGATCCTTAGTTTCCCTGTCGGCGGGTTCGCGCCAGCAGGCGCGCGCTCAGAGCGCCCCCAGCGATGGCAAACAGCACGAGCGTCGCCATCAGGAAAGCGATCCCGAACAGGACCAGGCCGGCACGCCCTTCCGCGGAGATCATCAGGGCCTTGACTGCGGCAAGGGTCTGCACGTCGGCGCCGACAGCGGTTCCTTGTGCCTGCTGCTGATTCACAAGTTCCTGCCAGAAACTGTCAAAGGTGCTTCCCTGGTGCAGCCAGAAACGCATGGCATAAAGAGAAAGCCCCGTCATGGCAGCGGCCGTCCAGCCTCCCAATACTCCCGTTACGAGGCCGATGCGCGCGCCGGCGCCAACCGTGATCCAAGCGGGCCGCTGGCTGCGCATGTAGAGCACCACCGCCCACGCCGCGGTCGCACCCATCAGCAGCAATCCAAAGATGCCTACCGGCGAAAGTATGGAACAGAGGAGTCCTGCGGGAATCGCCAAAAGGAGGGCCGACCGCAAGGCCGATTTCCAATCGACTGTGTTCGCGTCGCGCACCGCTTCGCCCCATCGATCGCTCTGTCCGGCGTCGGCGGAGGTCTCAGCTGAGTAGATGAGTTGCGGCAGCCCGCACGTCGGGCAGTAGCAATACCCATCCTGCACAGTCTGATGACAACGGATGCAGGTCAACTCCATGTTCAAAGCCTATAGCATTGCGCCTCGGCACGCGAACTCGCGGGCGGATGAGGCAGTGACGCAGGGCGTTGCGTCGTCTCATCGTGCGGATACCGCGGCTAGCGGCAGTCCCGTCAAGAAGCGCATCTCGAATCACTTATGATCTTTGAATGTCCGCCAGTCCGGGTTCGCTGCCTGCGTCATCCGCTCTTCGTGCTGGTCGCGGTCGCGGCGCGCCTCGGCGTCACGCCTGACCTTGCCAATTTTCAAAATGCTGACGTGAAAACGAACGCGGCAACTGCGGCAACGCACAGGGAGGCGCAGGATAAGAAGATATGCCAGATCCATCAACTGAAAATGAGAGGGCCGCAGATTCCTGGATCCGCATACGTGGCAATGAACAATCGTCATGCGTTCTTGCTCCTGGGGGAATCTTCGGGGAGAACGGGCGTATTTGAACCATGCTAAACCAAAACCCGCAGGTGCGGGTAGAAAGACTGGGAAATTCTGCTGCAGTGAAACGAGTCCGCGAGGCGCCACTGAGGGATTGTGAACGGTGTGTCGAGTGTTCTTGAAGCTGCATGGCGGGAAGCGTCAGGAGGCAAGCCCGGCAGAGCGCAGCTTATCGGCCACAATGCTCACGGCCGCGGCCACCGCTTCATCCAGTGTCAGTTTTGTCGAATCCAGAAGCACAGAATCGGCAGCCGGCTTGAGCGGCGAATCGGCCCGATTGCGATCGCGCTCGTCGCGGGCGCGCAAATCGCGGATGATCTCCTCAGGCGGCGGAGCTGCTTTAGAGCTTGGCCCGCCGAGTTGGTCATAGCGCCGCTGGCCGCGTACTTCGGGCGCAGCATCCAGGAAGATTTTGACCTCGGCGTGGGGAAACACGACCGTGCCGATGTCACGGCCCTCCATTACCACGCCGCCCTGCGCGCCCAATTGCTGCTGCAGGCGGACCATCCAGGCGCGAATCCTGGGAAACACGCTCACGTGCGATGCGCCTTCAGTCACGGTGGGATTGCGAATCAGGCCGGTTACGTCTTCGCCGTCGAGCAACACGCGGTTTTCCTCCTCGCCCGGCTCAAGGCGGATGGAGGTTTCCGCGGCCAGCGCCTCGAGACCACCACTCTCGTCCAAAGCCAATCCGGCACGAAGTGCCTTCAGGGCGAAGGCGCGGTACATGGCGCCGGTTTCAAGATTGAGCAAGCCGAAATGACGTGCCAACTGGCGGGCAATGGTGCTTTTTCCCGCTCCCGCGGGCCCGTCAATGGCGACAATGATTCTCGGCCCTGGTTCGGGAAACTGACAGCGGTTTTCGTCCGCGTTCATCGCGTTCCGTTTACCCGCGTTTCTTTGAGCGCTGTCTGGCGGGAGCGGTCAATCCGTAGCGCGTTCTGTTGCCCGCTTTCGTGGCAGCGGACAAGGCCGGCTTGCGGCGCGAGCGCGCATCTGTCCGCGCGTCTTTTCTCGCGACAGGGGCGCGCCGTGAGGCGGGCCTTGCCGAGGATTCTGCCGCCGATTTGCCGGTAGTGACATGGCCGTTGCGCAAGCCCCGTGCCGCGGTTGGCTTGGCTTTCCGCAATCCGTTGCCGCCGTTCGCATGAGAACCGTTTTGCTTGCTGTGGCTGTTCCCATGTCCGTTCTTCGCTGCGCCGTGCGCCCAGCGCACTGAAGAGCTGTGACGCGAGCTGCCATTGGTCCGCGCGGTGCCGCGGGCGGCGCGGCTGGCCGACTGATTTGGCTTGCGGTTCCGCGCGTGAGCCGGCTTGCGGCTGAAGTGTGGCCGCGCGGCCTGCGGCTTCTCGTCGGCTTCAGCGGCAATCCTCGGTGCAATCTCGGCCGGCTTGCGAGGCACGGAAGGCGCCGCGGCCGGAGTGACATGCGATACCGGCGCAGACGGCTCGTGCGCATCGTAGTCGCGCTCGTAGGAGCGCAGAAATTGCGCCGATGCCGGCATGGCTGAGCTCGAATAGGAGCCCCCATAAATCGAGCCGGGAACGGTAAACTCCGGCAGCGTGCCTGCCACGTAAAAGTGCGGCGCGTGCCCCATGGAAATGGTGTGCACCTGCCGCGTTGCCACCAGCCCGCGCAGCACTTCGCGCACCTTGCTGCGCGCCGTCAGCGGAGCCAGGAACAATTCCACCTCTTCCATGCTCGCTGCGATCACGGCCTGTAGATAAATTGAAGCTAGCACCGAAATCGCCGTGACCTGCGACGTGGATGCGCCTTCCGCGATGGCCTTTTGGAAACGCACCCGCAGCAGTTGCCATTGCGGCGTGCGGCCGGGCGCTGAAATTACGGGAATGATACGCAGTTGCTGCCAGAGCTCGGTAATGGCGCGCAGAACCGCCGATTCCGTCACTTCCCGGCCCAGGGCGTGCTTCAGTTGCGGGATGGTGGCGTCGCCGGCTTCAAGATGCTTATAGGCCTGGATGGCCAGTTGCGAAACCGCGCGCGATCCGGTCAATTGCGGGCTGCGCCGCCAGTCGCGGTCGCCGCGCAACGCGTAGACGTAAGGCAAAACCCACGCGGCCACAACAAAATCGGGTTGCTCGCCGGGCTGTCCCAGCAGATTCAGGCGCACGGCAACGCCGTCAGTTTCCAGGCGAACGAGAAGATCCTCAGCCTGGGCAGTGATTTTGGCTGCGGGAGCCGGGTTGCGTTCACCGGCTACTGCTTCAACAAAGGATGGGGCGACGAAGGTGGAGAATTGCTTCCGCGGAAGGAACAGACAGAGTCCCGTTTCCTCGATCCACGTCCGGGCATCCTCAAATGTGAATGACCCGGCGCCATTCAGGCGCATCCTCTCGGCGCGCGATGCTTCCAGTTGCTCTGCTGTCAAAGAAAAACCTCACTTCCAGGCTAGCGAAATCACTTGCCGGCACCGCTCCTGAGAGCAACCCGGCCGCCTACCAGATCCTAAGACGCCTTCGAGGGATCCTAAAGACGGTGGAAGGCCCGCAGGATTTCCTTCCAGGAATACAGCAAAGCTATGGGACGTCCATGCGGGCAACTGGTTGGGTGATCGGTCTTCGCAAGCTCTAACAATAACCATTCTATACGTTTTTGATCAAGAGGGGTATTCACTTTGATGGCCGAATGGCAGGCAATGGAGGCGGCAATCCGTGAGCGGAGACGGCTAAGTGATTCATTCTGATTGGGTTCGTCAGAGTCGGCCGCAGATTGTTCGATCACCTCGCTCAGCGTTCTTTCGAGTTCTGCGCCCTCCAGACCCACCGGAGCGGCTTTTATAGCAAGTGTCTGCGGACCAAAGGGTTCCACATCAAAGCCATTGTTTTCAAGCTCTTCGGCGATTTGGGCGAAAACCACCATCTGCTCTGGCTTCAGCTCCACGAGAAGCGGCATGAGCAGACGCTGCCGCTGCACCTGCTCCACGTGGCGCGAGCGCAGGATTTTTTCAAAGAGCACACGTTCGTGTGCAACGTGCTGATCGATGATCCACAAGCCATCGTCGCCGGCAGCCAGAATGAACGATTCACGCAGTTGCCCGAGTGGTTTCAGCGAGCCCAGGCGGTTAAGGCTGCTGGCTGCCTGCTCGGCTTCAACCAAGGCCGCCGCTGCCACGGGATTCTCGATGTAACTTGCCACTCCGTTAGGGTTTGGATTGCACTCGTCCAAGCCGGGAACAGCTGGCGTAAAAAGCGCTCTCGCAGCTTCGCCCCAGGCCTCGCGGTCGAAGCTGCCGGCCTCGAGCCGGGCCTCGACCCGCTGCTCGCCCATCGCGCCTTGGCTCGTGAACGGCAGTTTTCCGGGAACCGGTGACGGAGCTGCCGGAGTCAGCCGAAAGGGCTCGGCGGTAGTGTGACCGCCCACAAACGCCTCCGGATCGGAGTCGGACGGAAGCGGCGCGGCCAAATCACCGGGGGGCCCCGGTACCGGTGAGGCGGCAGACGGCATGAGCGACGGGCTGGCCGAGGGCTGGGAGTCGAGTGCGGCCAGAAAACCAGCTGCGGGCCGCGCCTTGATCAGCGCCGTGCGCAGACTGTCGCGCACAAAGTCGTGAACCAGGCTCTGCTGGCGGAAGCGCACCTCTGTCTTGGCCGGATGCACGTTCACGTCGACCTCTTCGGGCGGCATCTCCAGGAACAGAAGCACCACCGGGAAGCTGGTGGGCGGAATCACGTTGCGATAGGCCTCCGTGATGGCGTGCAGCAGCAGCCGATCGCGGATGAGGCGCTTGTTCACGAAGATGTAGATGGAGTTGCGGTTCAGCTTTTGCAACTCCGGTTTGGAATAAAAGCCGCTGAGCCGCAGAGCCCCGGGCTGCCGCGGCGCTTGGCCGGGATCTTTCTTCCACGGCGGAGGCTCGGGCAAGCCGGCGCGTTCCAGGGGTGCTTCGGCCGCCAAGGGCAGCAGTTGGCCGAGCGTTTCCTTGCCAAAAATCTGATAAATGCGCTCGGCGGTGCGCGCGACCGGAGGCGCGGAAACAACGGTGTGGCTGGCCGATACAAGTTCAAAGTGCTTCTCGGGATGGGCCAGCGCGTAATGCGTGACCAGCGCCGTCACGTGCGCCAGCTCGGTCGATTCGGCGCGAAGAAATTTGCGCCGCGCCGGCGTGTTGAAGAAGAGATCGGCGACGGTAAGCGTGGTTCCGCGCGGCAGGGCCGCGTCCTCCACGCGCAGAATCTTGCCGCCGGCAATGTCGATGTGCGTTCCCGCCGCTTCCTCGCCGGTCGCGGTCTCGAGCGTGACGCGCGCCACGGAAGCAATGGAGGGCAGCGCCTCGCCGCGGAAGCCCAGTGTGGCAATCGCAAGCAGATCGTCGGCAGTGCGCAGCTTGGAGGTTGCATGGCGCTCGAAGGCAAGCAGTGCGTCGTCGCGGTTCATGCCGAGGCCGTCGTCCGAAACGCGGATCAGTTTGCGTCCGCCGCCCTCCACCTCGACGCGGATGCGCGCGGCCCCCGCGTCCAGAGCATTCTCCAGCAGCTCTTTCACCACGGAGGCAGGACGATCGACCACCTCGCCCGCGGCGATCTGATTGGCGACCTGGTCGGGGAGAATGCGGATGCGGCCCATAAGAGATCAGGGTAACGCAGACGGGTGGAGGGCGGAGTGAGCGGCGCTAGCAGAGTTAGGAGATGCCCACACATCCCGATAATTCGTAGGACCCCGCCTCGTATCCACCACGACCGATGAGGTGTGTGGTGCTTGCTGATTGCGATTGCCGGGCGCGCATCAATCGCCCACCGGTTCAGCCAGCCGGGGCTAGCCTAGCGCCGCTAACTCCGCTAGCTCCGCTGGTCTTCTAGTTCGCTGCCGGCGTGTTGGCCTTGGCTGCCGGCGGCTTTACCAGCGCCGTTGCCGGCTTGGCTTTGCCGCGCGTGGTGGGCGTAGCCGGCGCGGACGAAGGCGGCGCCGGACCCTCCAGCATCGTCGCCTTGCGGATCACCGCTTCCGGCGCAGTGGTCGTGAAGCCCGGGTTGTTGGTCAACTGCGCGCCGTACCACTGCGGCGGCAGAAACCATCTGGTATCGCCGGCCGCATTCATATAGTCGTAGATCAACTGCATGTTGGCCGGCAGTCCGGCATGATCGCGCTCCGAGAGCGCAACATACGCCTTCAATTCGCTGGAAATCTGATCGTGATTCGCGGGATCGTCCTGTTCAATGAGCGCCACGGCGTATTCCAGATGCGCCGCGGGGATGGCGCCGCGGTCGGCATCCAGCTTGAGCGCGGTAGTGAGATGATTGAGCGCGTCCTGCCGCTCCTGGGGCGAACGCGCGGTGAGCCTCTCCAGCTTGGCCAGATAGAAATGCGCCGACGCATCGTCGGGCCGTTGGCTAACCGCGTTTTCTAGGTTTCTCTTCGCCACCGCGAAGAGGTCGAAGTCCATGGCCAGGATGCCGTTGTCGCGGCGCACCGAGGCAATCATGGGCGAGTAATCGGGGCTATTGGGATTGAATCCCTTGCCCTTGGTGCGCAGCTCGATCTCGGCCTTCAGTGTGCCGTTCAACATCGCATTCAGGTGAGCCTCGCGTCCCTTCACGCGCGGCGCCGAGCCCATGAATCCGAGGCCCATGCGCGAGTCCGTCGACACCACCTGGTTGAGCGTGGTGAACAGGTGCAGCACATCGTGCGGATTGTATCCCTGATCCAGCATCAGGTGTACCGCCAGGTCGTCGGCATCGTCTTCTTCCTTAGTTCCCCAGATGACGGGCTCTAGCTGCGGATGGATGAAGTAGTGGCCCACCTCCATGCCCGTGGCCAGCCCGGCACTGCTTCCCATCAGGCCGCCCAGCCGCAGCGGAATGAACGCCCCGCCCAAGCCGGCCCCCAACACCATGGAGGATACGTCGCTGACGATCTTTTCCTTCTCGGCCTTCTCTTTGGCCAATTCCATCTCCACGTGCTTGTCGCGTATGCGCAGGTAAGCCTGCCGCAGCTCGACATGGGCGATCTCGTGCGCTTCTACATAAGCCAGCTCGGCTTCGGTGTCGAGCATGGACAGCAGACCGGTAGAGATGTAAATGGTTCCGGTTGAAAGCGTCAGAGCCTTGGGGATGGGATCGTAGAGGACGCGGAAGGTGTATACATTGCTGGAGTTCTTGGGAATCAGCCGCTGCCCCACGTGGTTCACATAGCTCTGGATCACTGGGTTGACGTAGAGCCTTTGCCGGTCAAAGGCATCGCCGGCTATGGCGTCCTGGCTCATGCCCCAGTTCTCGGTCAGGTTGACGCCATAAGCCAGTTGCATGTCGCTTTTGCGCAGTTGATCCCATTCCTGCTGGATGGCATCCTGCACATCGGGCATCTGCTCGATGTGGGCGATCTTATCCTTGTCGACGTTACTCAGGTCGGTAGGCGCATTCGCGTTCTGCTGGGCGCCTTTCTTTTTTCCGGTGAGGACGTTGCCCAGATTGGTGATTTCGGAAATCGGGGTCGACGGCGCGGTCGACGGTGTACTCGTGGTGGTGCTGTCTTGCGCGGGTAAAACTGCGCAAAGCAGCAGGACACTTGAGGCGATAGCGAGGAGTCTCTTCATCAGACTCTCCTTTCCCTTGGGACTTGGCCCCGGGAAACGCCGCCAACCATGGGAGTATGGGGAACGCCCGGTACTCACAGAGTATAGGCTGGACGTTTTCGAGCGTCAACGCGAACTTGACTGCGTCGTTCGCGGCATTCCGCACACAAAAACCCAGTCTGGATGTGAGACGGAACGAGTGCCAAAAAGGTCTTGAGGGCGCTTACTGCGGCGTTGAGCGCAAAAGCCGCGTAAGTACCGCATCCAGAGACGCATGCCCGTACTGTGACCCAAGGCACACCCCCTTTACGGCCGCCACGCGACAATAATCGTGTGAGACCCGGCGTACCCCCGCTCTGCCGGGGGAGAAGAAGGAATTCATGAGCGATCTTGCCACGTTGGCTGAAGCCGTTGCCGTTGATCCGCTTATAGGACATCCCGCGGACTATCACGTTTTTGATAAGTTCATCACGCGCTGCAAGGCTCTGCCTGCCATCACCACGGCGGTAGTGTGGCCTTTGAGCGATGTGGCCCTGAGAGGCGCGGTAGAAGCCGCTGCCGCCGGCCTTATCGAGCCGACACTCATTGGCCCCGAGGCCGCGATGAAGGCCCTGGCTGCAAAGATCGGCATCGACATCGGCAACTTTCCCATCGTGGAAGCCGAAACCGAGGCCCAGGCAGCCACTGCGGCCGTGGTAATGTGCCGCGCGGGCAACGCGCTGGCGCTGATGAAGGGCAGCCTGCACACCGACGAACTGCTCAAGCCGGCCATGCAGCGCGATACCGGCCTGCGCACGGCGCGGCGCATCTCGCATGTGTTCATCATGGACACCCCGGCTTACGCTCGCACCCTGCTCATCACCGACGCGGCCATCAACATTACCCCCGAACTCGAAGACAAGGTCGACATCGTGCAGAACGCCATCGATTTGGCGCATGCCCTGGGCATTCCCGAGCCCAAGGTGGCGCTGCTTTCGGCCATTGAAACCGTGAATCCCAAGATCAAGTCCACACTCGACGCGGCCGCGCTGTGCAAGATGGCCGATCGCGGCCAGATCACGGGCGGCATTCTCGACGGGCCACTGGCCTTCGACACCGCTGTGAGCGAAAAGGCGGCTGCCATCAAGAAGCTGATTTCGCCGGTCACGGGCCAGGCCGACATTCTTGTGGTCCCCGACCTAGAAAGCGGAAACATGCTGGCCAAGCAGTTGGAATACCTGGGCGGCGCGCAACTGGCTGGGATCGTGCTCGGCGCACGTGTGCCCACCATCCTCACCAGCCGCGCGGATTCTGCGGAAACGCGGTTGGTGAGCTGCGCAGTTGCGGTGCTGCTGCATTATGCGGCGCATCCTGCAGTGAAGGTGTAGGTCTCGGTAGTGTCCTAATTTGGATTTTTGGCATCTTGCTGATTTTGCAAAGCAGTTGCTACGCGAGCATCGAAGCCCTCGCAGGGCCAAAACTGACTGACGGTAGAGATCGGTTTTCCATTGGTGTCCCTTACCGTGTATGCGAGCCAGGAGCGACAAAACGGCTCGGTAACAGTATCCCCAAACCCATTGTCATAGCGAAGATTCCCAACGATTTTTATTGTTTGTCTCGTCTCACTGAGATCGCTCAGGTCCTTCCTAAGGTTAAATCCAGGAATGAGATATTGCCTTTCGCTGGTTCCCCCCATAGGTCGTCCGGGCTGGCCTGGGGGAGGAAGATTGTTTATATCCCACTGTTGGGTCGAGAGAGCGCTCCCGATTTGTCCATAGTCCGGCAAACTATAACGGGCAGCCTGAAAACTGAAATGAACATTTCTCGCCGGGGAGCGGCCTTGATTGATAGCCGTTATATCAAGAACTCCTTGTGGCAGAAAATCGACTTCGATTCCAACGACAGCCTCTTGTTCATTCACAACTTGTTTCTGAGTAAATTCAAATTCTTTTTGAGTGGAGAGGGCAGCGGTGTTCAGTTCCCTCCATTGCAAATAGCTGACAATAGCCAAAACCAATGTGAAGAAAGCAATCGCGTAGTCGGTTAGGCTCGGGCGCTTAAGCAGCTCGCGCACTCTCATCCTCAACCCTTTCTTCTCCTTGGGTTTCTGGCCGGTATCAGCGGGGGCATCCTTTTTCTTTTTGCCCTCATCGGCATCCTGCGAGGAGAGACTGACGTGCGCACCTTTTTCACTTGCGCGTTGCTCGGCGCGACGGCGCTTGTGATTGTTATCGTTTGTGCCCATTTACTTTACCCATAATTTGTGGTTGTGCGTTTCAACGCGGATGATCTCAAGAAGATCACAGGGGCCGCGAAAGCTAATAACCAAAGCGTCTCAGAGTGGGTTCGCGGCAAGTTGCTTGCCACAATCGGAGTATAGCCCTGTGGATTTCAAATTAGGACACTACCCGCGTCCGCGGGCTTTTGGGTCTTTCGCGGCTCTCTGCGAAACTTGAGTTATGTCGCAATCGCTGCCCGCGCTCATTTTTGACCTGGATGGAACCCTGACCGATTCGAAACCCGGCATCCTCGGCTGCCTGCGCGAAGTCCTCGACGCACGCAAGATGAGCGATTGCGGCCCGCTGGACCGCTTCATCGGGCCGCCGGTGGAACAGTGGTCCGAGGAGCTGCTGCCGCATGGCAGCGCCGAGGATCGCGCTGCGCTGGCCAGCGACTACCGCGCCTGTTACGACCGCGTGGGCTGGAGCAACAACTCGATTTTTCCGGGCGTGGCCGAGCTTCTGGCGCAGCTCGACAGCGGCGGCTTTCCGCTCTACGTGTGCACGTCGAAACACGAGCACTTTGCCGTGCGCATCCTGGAGCACTTCGGCATCGCGCAGTATTTCACCGCCATCTATGGCGACAGAATCGACTACGCGAGCCACAGCAAAAGCGACTTGCTCGCGCGCATCCTCAACCAGCATGGGATCGATCGCACGCAGGCGTGGATGGTGGGCGACCGCAGCTTCGACATCGAGGCCGCGCAGGCCAATGGAATTCGTTGCCTGGCCGCCGCGTGGGGCTACGGCACGCCGGAAGAGTGCGCGCAAGCCGATGCAGTTGCGGCCACTCCTGCTGAGGTGCTGGAGATTGTCCGCGCGCACCCATCCGGCTCCGCCGCGGCGCCGCGCATCGCTCTCGCATAGGCGCGCATGGGTCGCGGTGGCATTTTATCTTTTTGCGTCAGCGCCAGCGTCTATCATGAGGCTGACCCCTTCGCTTCCCGGTGAAAGGAGGCCGCGCAAGACCATGTCCACCATCGCCGCATCCCCCATCGCAGCCGCCGCAGGTGGCAGCTTCCTGCTCGAAGCGCGCACTCCTGGTGAAATCTTTACCCCCGAAGACCTGAACGAAGAGCAGAAGCAAATCGCGGCCACGGCGGCTCGCTTCGCGCGCGAAGAGATTCTACCCCGCGTGGCGGCCATCGAAGCCAAAGAGCCGGGCGAGATGGCGGCGCTGCTCGGCAAGGCTGCCGAATTGGGATTCGCGGCGATTGACACCCCCGAAGAATATGGCGGCATGGAGCTGGACAAGGTGAGTTCCACGCTCATCACCGACCACATTTCGGTGCTGGCCAGTTTCTCGACCGCCTTTGGCGCGCACGTCGGCATTGCCACGCTGCCTCTCGTCTGGTATGGAACTGAAGCCCAGAAGCAACGCTACCTGCCGAAGCTCGCTACGTGCGAGTGGATTGGCGCGTATGGGCTTTCGGAGGCTAGTTCCGGCTCCGACGCCATGAACATCCGCACCCGCGCCACGCTTTCTACCGACGGCGCGCACTACATCCTGAACGGCGAGAAGCAGTGGCTCACCAACGGCGGCACTGCGGACCTGTACACGGTCTTCGCGAAGATTGACGGGGAAAAGTTCTCCGCATTCTTGATCGAACGCGGCACGCCGGGGCTGACCGTAGGCGCTGAAGAGCACAAGTTGGGGATCCACGGCTCGTCCACCTGCCCGCTCGTGTTGCAGGATTGCAAAATTCCTAAAGAGAATCTGTTGGGAGAGGCGGGAA
Source organism: Occallatibacter sp. (assembly GCA_050011915.1). Classification (GTDB taxonomy): domain Bacteria; phylum Acidobacteriota; class Terriglobia; order Terriglobales; family Acidobacteriaceae; genus Telmatobacter. The sequence continues at coordinate 18,529 of JBEKIE010000011.1, read as the reverse complement.
AAGGTCACCACATCGCGTTCAACGTACTGAATGTGGGCCGCTTCAAGCTCGGCGTGGCCTGCATCGGCGGCGCGCGGCACGCGCTGGCGGCCATGATTCGCTACGCCAAAGAGCGCCACGCCTTCGGCAAGGCGATTGCGGAATTCGGAATGATCCAGCGCAAGATTTCCGCGGCGGCGACGCAACTCTACGCCGCCGAAAGCATGGCTTACCGCACGGCGGGCCTGATCGATGCGCGTCAGGCGCTGCTCGCCGCAGAGAATCCACTCAAGCCGATCGATCTTGCGCGCAACATCGAGGAGTACGCCGTCGAGTGCTCGATTCTGAAGATCTACGGCTCGGAGATGCTCACGTTGGTGGCCGATGAGCTGATTGCCACCATGGGCGGCTACGGCTACACCCAGGAGTATCCGGCGGAACGCACCTACCGCGATGCGCGCATCAACCGCATCTTTGAAGGCACCAACGAGATCAACCGGCTCATCATCACCGGCTGGATGATGAAGCGCGCCCTGAGCGGCAAGCTGCCTCTGCTCGCCGCCATCAAGCGCGTAATGGACGAGGTGACGGAGCCGCCTTCGTTTGACAGTGCAGCAAGCTCCGGCGAGCCGCTGACCCGTGAAGCAGAAATCCTGTCCAAAACCAGAAAGATGGCGCTCTTTGCCGCGGGCGTCGCCAGCCAGCGCTTCCTAACCGGTCTCGAAGAACAGCAGGAGATTGTGGCCGACCTGGCCGACATGATCAGCCATGTCTTTGCTCTCGAGTCCGCGCTGCTGCGCGCGCGCAAGCTAGCCACAGCTGGGCGCAACACGGCAGAAGCCGCCGCGGCCATGACCGGCCTCTTGGCCGATGAAACCATGGCGCTGGCCGAGCAGGCATCGCGACGCGTGCTCGCCGCATGCGGCCAGGGCGATGCCCTGATGACGCAACTCGCCATTTTGCGGCGGCTGGCGCGCTTCACCCCGGCCGATGCCGTGGCCCTCAGCCGCACCGTGACCCGTCATGCCCTCCAGCTCGAACGCTACCCGATCTAGAAATCATGCCGCCCGCACCCAACGATCGCCCGACCCTCCGCTTCGCTCTCGACGAAGCGCAGAGGGTTCTCGCCGCCGGTCCGCATCCCGAGCGCGCGCGGCGCGACACGGAAACTCTGCTCCTGCACGCGCTCAGAAAGACTGCGCCACAAACGAATCTCGATACGAGCCAAGCGTGGCTGATCGCGCACGACGGCGAGCCGCTTGCGCCCGATGCCGCCGCCACGTTCTGCGATTTGGTGAAACGCCGCCTCGCCGGCGAGCCCATCCAGTACATTACCGGCGATGCCGAGTTCTACGGCTTGCCCTTCCACGTCAATCGCGACGTGCTCATTCCGCGGCCGGAGACGGAACATTTAGTGGAAAAGGCCATCTCGCTGGCGCAGAGACTGCGTCTTACCTGGGCTCCTTCTCCGCGCATTGTCGACATAGGCACGGGCTCCGGCGCGATTGCCGTGGCGCTCGCCCGCGCGCTGCTGTTCGCGCACATTACAGCCACCGACATCTCAGCGGCAGCACTGGAGGTTGCACGCCGCAACGCCGCGCGCAACGGCGTAGCCGACCGCATACGCTTTTTCGAGGGCGACCTGCTGGAGCCGGTGGTGGGCGAGCACTTCGACATCGTCGTTTCGAATCCGCCCTACGTGCCGGAGAGCGACCGCGATTCGCTTTCCGTAGAGGTGCGCAACTACGAGCCGCCGCAAGCGCTCTTCGCTGGCGACGACGGCCTCGCAATCTACCGTAGGCTGATTCCCGCTTCATTCAGCGCGCTTGTTCCCGGCGGATATGTGCTGCTCGAGATCGGCTACGGCCAGCAGGATGCCATTCGAGCGCTACTCAAGAAAGAAGGCTTCCCCGGGATTGAGTTCATCGCCGACCTCCAGGGCATTCCCCGCGTGGCCGTTGCCCGGCGCCCGTGAATCCGGTTGCAGAGGAATTCTGCGTGGTCAGCGCCGGCAGTCTCGCCTTCAAGCCCGGCCGGTTTTGTTCAGCTCCTTGTAGAAGCCGAGATCTTTCGCCGAGAGCAGCTTGGTGATGTAAACAATCTGGCCGTAGTGCAGGCCGAAGTGCTCGACTACGTGGTAGACCACATAGATCCCGTTCGTGTGATAGCCCTGCACTTCGTAGTTCGCCAGCAGTTCGGCGGGCGTCAGCCGGTCGAGCACCGCGGCGGCTTCGTCCAGGGTAGCGCCCAGCCGGTCCAAAAGCTCCGCTGCCGTGCCGCCTTCCTTGGCCGCGAATTCGGCCGGGCGGTTACGCATATCCTCGCCGCGGTTGAACGAGGTCACCAGCCACTGGCGCACGTTGCCGTTCAAATGCAGCAGCAGATTGCCGATCGAGTTCGAGGCCTCGTTGGGCCGCCACCAGATCTGCTCCGTGGTGAGCGATTCGACGCAAGTTTTCATGCGTGGCCAGTGCTGGCCGAGAAGAAGTTTTCGCGAGGAATCGAGAAACAGTGCGGTCAGTTCGGAATCAGTGGCGCTCACGGTAGTAGATGCCTCATTTGATTTCGTGTTCTCCCACATCTCAAAAGCGAGATGTGGAGCACCCTTTGTTGTCCTGGTGCATTAAGCCGGAACCCTAGATCAGTTCATAGCCGGCAAACCAGTAGCCGATCTCGAAAGCCGCCGTGTCCTCGCCGTCGGAGCCGTGGATGGCGTTTTCCTGAATTGAAGTCGCGAACTTCTTGCGGATGGTTCCTTCCTCGGCATTCGCGGGATTGGTTGCGCCCATCAGCTTGCGCAGGTCCGCGATGGCGTTGTCCTTTTCCAGAACCATGAGGACCAGCGGTCCCGACGACATGAAATCCGTCAATGCGCCGAAGAACGGCTTGTCGCGGTGAACGGCGTAAAAGCCCTCCGCCTCCCGCTTGGTGATGGACTCTTTCTTGATGGCGACGATGCCGAAGCCGGCCTTGTCAATTTCGCTCAGAATGGCGGCGGTCGCGTTTTTGCGAACCGCGTCCGGCTTGATGATGCTGAATGTGCGTTGGGCCACTCGAATTCTGCTCCTTGAAGGGGGATTTTTCTCTCATTTCATTGTAGGGGCCGTCAGGGAGGGTCCGTCGCCGCCCAGGACCCCGCCAGGCCGTTCAGGTTTTCCACAGCCCCGCCGCGCGGTACTTTAGTAAGGGAAAAAAGGGCCTCAAAGCGTTTATTTCAGGCATGTTACCTAAGTTTTTTCGAGGATCGAAAAGCTGCCGTATACTCCAAAAGTTACCTTCCCACACTGTCCTCCGGATTAGGCCTATATACCACAAAAGGCGTAGTTAAGCCCCCTTTTTTGTACTTACAAAAATCCTGTTTTCTGCTAAAACTTGAATGTATTCAAAAGTGTTCCGGGTTCGGTGACAGGTTTTCGGTTACTTAAAACCCGCTCGTGAGGATCACTTGATGATGTTGACCGTACTTCAAATAGCGGCTGTCTTGGCGATTGCGCTGTATCTGGCGCGATGGCGCAAGAGCGTTCGGCGTCGCAACTCGCAAACGTGGGAAACGCTGCTGGCCCGCCTGCGCCCTGAATGGAGCGCGCGCGAGTTGAGCGACCAGTTCCTCTGGAAAGAGGGGCTGAGCGCCACGCCTGAAGATGCCTGGCAGCGCATGGATGGTCCCCGGGGTCTATGGGTGATGTACCAGAATGCGCGCATCATGCTGGAAATGGCGGATTACGCAGCCAAAAATTGCGAAGGCGTCGATCGTCTGCTCATCGAGACACTGCACAGCGATGCGATGCAAATTCGCGTATGCGTGCTGGCGGCTCTGGCGCAATATGCGTTCACGCATGCTGGCGAAGGGGTCCGCGTGAATGCCTACCGCGCCGCCGCGATGTACACCGGTATGGCGGCCCGCATGACGCAGTTGATGCAGGAATACGCAGCCGTCATGGTTCCGGATTTTGTCGCCGCGATGTAACCCGGCATCCGCTCCTCCCAAACACAGAACCCCGGCCAAGGCCGGGGTTCTTCATTTGGCGCCCGCACTTCCTCGGGCATTGCTTACGCCTGATTTGCCGCCAGGAATTCGCCAATCTGCGCATACTCGCGGTCCGTTAGCCTGAAGCTGAGAGCGGCCGCCGTTTCCTCCACCTGTTTGGCGCTGCGCCCGCCCACAATGGCGGCGGTAATGGCGGGGTTATGCAAAGTCCAGGCCACGGCCACCACACCGGAAGTAACGCCGTGCGCGCTGCCGATCGCGCGCAGCAGCTCTACCAGACGCAGGTTGCGGCTCAAGCGCGGCTCGCTGAATTCCACGTTCTTGCGGCGCCAGTCGTCGGGCGGCAGAGAGGAAATGCGCTGCGGCGTCATCTTGCCGGCCAGCAATCCCGAGAGCATGGGCGAATAGTTGATGACGCCGATGCCGTTGGCCTGCGCAAAAGGCAGAATCTCCGCTTCCACGCCGCGGCGCAGCATGGAATACGGCGGCTGCAGGCTGGTGATGGGCGCAATCTTCTGCGCGCGTTTCATCTGTTCCACGTTAAAATTCGATACCCCGATCCAGCGCAGCTTGCCCTGTTCGCGCAAGCGGGCCAACACCTCCCAGCCCTCCTCGATCTCGCTGTCGGGATTGGGCCAGTGAATTTGATACAAATCGATGGTCTCCACCTGCAGCCGCCGCAGCGAGGCCTCCACTTCCTCGGCGAGCGACGCGGCCTTGAGCGAGTTGTAAATGGTGCGGTCAGCATGCCAGCGCATGGAGCACTTCGTGAAGATATAAGGCTTCTGCGGCGAAGATTTGACGGCGCGGCCGACGACCTCTTCCGAGTGGCCCAGACCGTAGATGGCCGCGGTATCGATCCAATTGATGCCCAGATCGAGCGCGCGATGGATGGCGGCGATGGAGTCGTTGTCGTCCTGGGGGCCCCAGGCGTATTGCCAGTCGCCTCCGCCGATGGCCCACGCCCCTAAGCCGATCGAGGTCAGTTGCATGTCGGAGTTGCCGAGGGTGCGCAAAGTGCGCGAGTCAGTCGTTGTCATAAGAAAAGCATAGATGAAAAGGCCACGCGACAAGTCCACTGGTTACAATGGCGGGAGCGTATGCGGGCGCTCTCGGGCGTAGGTCATGCGGCATTCGTGGAGGATTTGGCTATGAGCGCTGCGGTTGCGGAGGTTCCCCGGCAGGAAGCCAGGAACGTCGCAGTCGACGCGTACCGTGGATTCGTCATGGTGCTCATGATGGCGGAAGTTCTCCAGTTCGCGTACGTGGCGCGTTCCTTTCCTGGCAATCCTGTCTGGCAGTTTCTGGGCACGCAGCAGTCGCACGTACCTTGGGCCGGCATGAGCCTGCACGACAGCATCCAGCCCGGGTTCACCTTTCTCGCCGGCGTATCGCTGCCTTATTCGCTGGCGACCCGCAAGCGCAACGGCGAATCGTTCCGGCACATGCTTCTTCATGTGGCCTGGCGCAGTCTGCTTCTGATCGCCCTGGGAATCTTTCTGCGCTCCACCGCCAAACCAATCACCTACTTCACTTTCGAAGACACGTTGACGCAGATCGGCCTGGGCTACACCTTTGCCTTTCTGATCGCGTTTTTGAAGCCGCGAGGTCAATGGGTCTCTCTGGCGGCGATTCTGTTCGGCTATTGGCTGGCATGGGCGTTGTATCCCGTGCCGGGACTGGACTTCAACTGGGCGTCCGTCGGCGTGGCTCCCGACTTCCACCAACACCTCTTTACAGGCTTCGCCGCGCACTGGAACAAGAACAGCAACCTGGGGCAGGCGTTCGATGTGTGGTTCCTGAATCTCTTTCCCCGCACGGCTCCCTTCACGTACAACGCAGGCGGCTACCTGACGCTCAGTTTCATTCCTACGCTAGGCACGCTGCTGCTGGGGCTCATCACGGGCCGGTGGTATCGCGAGGCTGCTCCCAGGATTCCCTTCCGCAAGCTTTTGGTGACCGGCGCGATTCTCTGCACGGTCGCGCTCGTGCTGCACTTTACCGGCATCTGCCCCATCGTCAAGCGCATCTGGACCCCATCCTGGACATTGTTCTCAGGAGGCGTCTGCATGTTCTTCCTCGCTGCATTCTCGTGGCTCGTGGACGTGAAAAACCATCGCCGGCTCGTGTTTCCACTGCTCGTCGTAGGCATGAACTCCATCGCCGCCTACCTCATTGCCAGCCTTGGCGAAGATTTTGTTGAGAGCAGCTTCCGCATCCATCTCGGCATGAGGGTGCTCAACGTTTTCGGGACGGCAGTGGAGCCGGTGGTTCTGGGCGCGCTCACGCTCCTCACTTATTGGCTCGTGCTGTACTGGATGTACCGGAAGAAAATCTTCCTTCGCATTTGAGTAAGGGAAAGATCATGAGCTGTGACGATTTGCTTTCCGCAGTCGAAGTCTGGACGCGGCGTCGTTTGATGCAGTTGGGCGCGGCGGGCGCGGTGAGCCTGAGCGCGCCCCGGCTCGCGCAGGCCGCGGAGACGGCCGTGCACCGCAGCATGATGAACGTGCCGTTCGAAAAACGCGAACCGCGCATCGCCATCATCGGCGCCGGCGGGCGTGGCACTTCATTGCTGGGAAATTTGCTGGCGGTAGACGCGCAAATCGCCGCGCTCTGCGACGTTGTGCCCGCGAAGGCCGAGCATGCGGCATTCCTGGTGGTTGCTGCCGGCCAGCCCAAGCCCGCGCTCTACACCCAGGGCCCGCATCATTACGAAGACCTGGTCGCGCGCGGCGACGTGGATTTGATCGTTGTGGCCACGCCGTGGAGCTGGCACGCGCCCATGGCGCTCGCCGCGATGGAGCACGGCAAGGATGTGGCCATTGAAGTGCCCGGCGTGACGACCCTCGACGAGTGCTGGAAGATCGTGCACGCCTCCGAGCAGACGCGCAAGCACTGCATGATTCTCGAGAACTGCTGCTACGGCTATAACGAAACGCTCATCCTGCGCATGATTCATGCCGGCCTGTTCGGCCAGCTGCTTTACGGCGAGGGCGCCTACATCCACGATCTGCGCGAGGAGCTTTTTTCGAATGCGGGCGAGGGACTGTGGCGGCGCACCGAGCACACTTTGCGCAACGGCAATCTCTATCCCACGCACGGGCTCGGCCCGGTGGCCAATTACATGGGCATCCAGCGCGGCGACCGATTCGCTTCGCTGGTCTCGATGAGCTCGCCCCAGCGCGGGCTCGACGCGTATCGCAAAGAACATCTCGCGCCCGGCGATCCGCGCTGGAAGGAGCGCTACATCTGCGGCGACATGAATACGTCTCTAATCAAGACCGCGAAAGGGCTCACCATCACCGTCAAGCACGCGGTCTCCACGCCGCATCCCTACGACCGCATCAATCTCATCGCCGGAACCAAAGGACTGTTTCAGGACTATCCGCCGCGCATCTACTTCGACGGCATGAACAAGGACGAGGCTTTTGGATCGCTCGAAGCGTCCAGTATCGGCGCGTACAAGCAGTACGTGCACCCGCTGTGGGAGCGCGAAGGGGATCTGGCGCGCAAGAGCGGCGGGCACGGCGGCATGGATCTGATCATGATCTACCGGCTGCTCGAGTGCGTGCGCCAGGGCCTCGCGCCGGATCTCGACGTGTACGATTGCGCCGCGTGGGCGTCGGTGGCGCCCTTGAGCGTGGAATCGGTGCGCCGTGGCAGTGCGCCGGTGGAATTTCCCGATTTTACGCAAGGCAAGTGGCGCGACCGGCCAATTTCGGCAATCGCCACCGAGAGCTGAGCGCGGCGCGGGCAGGGCGCCTCGAAAAAACGCAGCAAACTGTTCAAAACTGCACAGTTTTCATACCGACAAAATCATATTGTTTGAATCGTGCAATCCCCAGAGCGGCGGCAGCGCAGCCGGATCAACCGGCTTTCCCCTTGAGGGCAGCACACCCTTTCTCGCTGCCGCCGCAACTGCTTTAGTCCCATCCCTTGTTGAGAGCCCATCGATAGGTTCGCGGCTCGCCCCTTGCGGCGCGGCCGGCTCGCGGCTCTTCGCTCAAGCCGCGGCGCGCACGCGCACGGTCTTCCCCGGCTTCTTCGCGGTCCGCCTCTGCGTCTTCTTCTGCTGCGGAACGACAGAAAGGCTCAGGCCCATGGTACTCAGCACGGCGACCAGAGTTTTGAGCGTGGGATTGCCTTTCGGCGAGAGCGAACGATAGAGCGATTCGCGGCTGATACCGGCTTTCGCGGCGACCGCGCCGAGACCGCCGTAAGCTTCGGCGATAGAGCGTAGCATCAGCAGGCTTGCGCCGCGGTCGTCGGGATCCTGGAGACATTCGAGCGCCACCTTGAGATATTCGACACCAAGCTCCGGGTCGGATCGAAGCTGTTTGACTTCCCATTCGTGATATGGAATACCCGCCTTGTATGTCTTCATCATTTCCTCCGCTTCCAATCTGCCCAGAATTCCTTTGCACGTTCGATGTCTTGCGATTGGGTTGACTTATCGCCACCGCACAGCAAGACAACCAAGGTCGCTCCTGATCGACCGCAATAGAGCCTGTAGCCGGCGCCCACATCAATGCGAAGTTCGATGACTCCCTCCCCGACCGGTTTGCAATCGCCAAGACTTCGGGCCTGGATTTGACGAAGCCTCGCAAAGATTCGGGATTGCGCCCTCTCATCCCGTAGGCTCTTGAACCACCGTTCATACGGGCACGGGCCTTGGAGTTGCCGATAGACGATCAGGTCGAACACGGCATGAGTGTAGCATAAAAGCTACAGGTCAATATTTGGACTATTCCAAATCGGGACGATAGGGTTTTTCACTTTGTCTGAGTCCCTTGGCCGCGCTGATATTTCTCGCTATCAAATCGCCAGACCGATTCCTGCGGTGTTTGCATCGTGACGATACCGCTTTCAATGTCGCGATATCCGTTCGTTCGATGCTGCTTTATTTCGATTCCAAGCGCGCCCGTGAAGAAGATCTTCTCGTAACCGCTGCCTTTGGGGCGGAAGATCCAAAAAGGCGCGAAGTTTGCTCCGCAGATTGGGCATTGGCCCACGACAACCACGTCTTTCTCATCCGGACCGGCAAGATGGACATCGCTTGCCATGAACCACGAGTCCGGCAGGTATTCAGGCCTGGAAACCTCGCCTTTAAGTGAGTCCGCGACGTATGGATCCTTTCGCAGGAGTTGCTTCACTCCGTCGGGCAACGGAATAGGGTTCTGGAGCTTTACGTCTTCCGCGCCGAAGGCAGACTGTTCGTGGGTTTTCTGGCTTTGAGATATCTCACAAAACACGCCAGCGCTTAGGAGTCCCGCCACTAGGAGAATCGCAACTTTCGCGGCCATCGTATCTCACGCTTTGCTAGTTCAGAAACATCGTCCGATACAGCGTATCCCGCTGCACGGGCTTGAACCCGGCGTCGCGAATGATGCGCCGCAGCTCTTCTTCCGTGGTGCAATTCGAAGTGCCCGCAGCCTTCACAACATTCTCTTCGAGCATCACCGAGCCCACGTCGTTGCCGCCGAAGTGGAGGCCCACTTCCAGAACCTTCAGTCCCTGTGTCACCCAACTGGCCTGCACGTTCTCAATGTTGTCGAGATAGAGGCGCGAGATGGCGAGGACCTTGAGATATTCGACCGAGGTCGCTTCGTCCCAGCCGCGGCCGCCGAGCGCGGTATGTTTGGGCTGGAAACTCCAGGGGATGAAGGCCGTGAATCCGCCTGTCTCTTCCTGCAGACGCCGCACGACTTCAAAATGATTGATCCGCTGATCGAAGCTCTCGCCCACGCCAAACATCATGGTCGCGGTGGTGCGCATGCCCAATTGATGAGCCGTGCGATGCACGCTCACCCAGTCCTCGGTGTCGCACTTGAGGCGCGCGATGCGGTGCCGCACCTCGTCGTCCAAAATCTCCGCGCCGCCGCCGGGAATGGAGTCGAGCCCCGCGTCGCGCAGCCGCGCAATGGTGGTGCGCAGGTCGAGGCCGGAGTATTCGGCGATGGCCAGCACTTCTGACGCCGACAAACAATGCAGCCAGATCTGCGGAAAGCGCTGCTTGATGCCCCTGAACAGCCGCTCGAACCAGTCGATCTTCAGATCGGGATGGATGCCGCCCTGCATCAACACGCCGGTGCCGCCCATCTCGAGGGTCTCGGCGATCTTCGCGTAAATCGTCTCGAAGTCGAGGATGTAGCCCTCGTCCGCACGCGGGTCGGGCTTGCCGGCCCTGGGCAGCGGGCGATAGAAGGCGCAAAACGTGCAGTACTCGGTGCAGAAGTTGGTGTAGTTGATGTTGCGGTCGATGATGTAGGTGACCACGCCCTCGGGATGCAGGCGCCGGCGCACAGCGTCTGCCTCAAACCCCAAACCGATCAGGTCGGGAGAGTGGAAGTAATCGAGGGCTTGCTCGCGCGAGATCGGCATAAATCAAATTCTAACAACTTAACTGCGTTCAGCCGCTTGTTTCTTGGGCGCTTCGTTACGGGACCGGAAAAGGAACAGCCCGCGCGTCCGCAACGGACGGCCCTGGGTGCGCGCCAGGTTCGACGCCGTTGAAACGCCGCTGAACAGAACGAAGAAATCGAGAAACGCCCTGAAGAAGCCTTTTGTTTTTTCGGAGCTCATCCGGGGAAGAACCTCACGAATCAAGCCTCTGAAGTGTTCATTCTTTTGATGGCCGGAGGGCGCGCACGGTTGCAGGATTGCTTGCGGCCCGGCCGAGCTCAATTCCGCACGCTTAAGTTCGCACAAACGTGGCCTTGTCCTTATCCTTGCGGACGCGGCTGACGGGGAAGACCTGTCCGTGCATCACGATATAAGCGCCGGGCGCGACGAGGCGTGCGGCAAGCAGGCTCTCCGTCAGGTTTTGCAGCCCGTCGCTGCCCTCAAACCCCAGCGGCGTCATGGCCCCGGTGAGGATGATGGGCGCCTTGAGATCCGGAAAGGATCTCTCGAGAAAGCGGCCCGTTTCGACCATGGTGTCGGTTCCGTGCGAGATCACGATGGGCGCGCCCTCCGCAATCAGCCCCGCCACGCGATCCCTGACTTCAGCGCGATCTGCGTCCGTCATCTCCAGGCTGTCTTTGTTCATCAGGTGCTCGGCGCGGATCTCGGCGTCAGGCAATCGCAGCATGCGCAGATAGCGATCCAGCTTGGCCGCGCGATTCTCCACCACACCGCTTTGCTCGGAGTAGACCTTCTCGATCGTCCCGCCCGTCGATAGCAAATAAATGCGCTGCATTCCCGGTTCCTGAGTAATTGTGCTCCTACGCGCGATACCGCTTCTGGTGCCAGCTCCACGCGGTGCGAATGATGTCGTCGAGATTCGTATATCGGGGCTTCCATCCCAGCTCGCGCATGGCCTTCGCGGAGCTCGCAACCAGCACCGCCGGGTCGCCCGCTCGCCGCGGATGAATCTCCACGGGAATCGGATGTCCGGTCACGCGACGCGCTGACTCCACAACGTCCCGCACGCTGAAACCTTGACCGTTGCCAAGGTTGTAGATGAGCGGTGCCTGCTGCCCGTTTCCGTTCGCAAGCGCGGCCAGCGCCAGCAGGTGGGCGTCGGCCAAATCCGCAACGTGGATGTAGTCGCGAATGCACGTGCCGTCGGGTGTCGGATAGTCGTCGCCATATATGCGAATTGAGGCGCGCCGGCCCAGAGCGACATCCAGCACCAGCGGAATCAAATGCGATTCCGGCTCATGCGATTCGCCGCGCACAATTCCTTCGGGACCCTCCGCGGCGCCGGCCACGTTAAAGTAGCGCAGCGAAGCATATTGCAGTCCGTGAATGCGATGCAGCCAGGTGAGCATCTGCTCCACAAGCAGCTTGGACTGGCCGTAGGCGTTGGTGGGCGCAAGGCGCGCGTCTTCCTCGATCGGAATCGACACCGGCTCGCCGTAAACAGCCGCAGTCGACGAGAAAACCAGGCGTCGCGGACCGCATTTGAGCATCGCCTCAAGCAACGCAAGTGTCGACGCGGTGTTGTTGCGAAAATACAGCTCCGGGTGCTTCATCGACTCGCCGGCTTCAATGAGCGCAGCGAAGTGGAGAACAGCATCGAACGGCTCATTCCCATCGCGAGCAGCTGAGAAAATTCGCTCGAGCTTGGCGCGGTCGCTTAGCTCGCCTTCGATCAGTTCCACGCCTGACGGCAAAAGGTCGCGGCGTCCGTGGCTCAGGTTGTCGTAAACAAAGGCCTTATGGCCCTTTTCGGTCAAGAATCCCGTAACGGTACTTCCGATGTACCCCGCACCACCGGTAACCAAAATCTTCACAAAAGGGCTGTCCTTCCCAAGACAGTTTAGGTTACTTTGAGTCTATAGGAGCAATGCCTGACAGGGCGGCGAGAACAGCCTCCCGGCGGTAGCTTTCGACGCCGGCGATTGCCCTACACGGGTAGCTGGCCCACGGCGTTAGATTATTTCGTGCGTGGGGGAGCCGGAACCCCTTTCTGTACCTCGGAATCTTCGCTTTTGCTCCACGCAAAGGCGCGATTCTTTTAGCAGTTGCCTTGCCTATCGAGTGGAGGGACTGAATGTTCGAAGGCCGGCTAACGGCTCGTTCCGGTGACGGGCTTTATGAGGCAGGAAACCGCCGTGATTGCTCCTTGTGGGTCGATTCCTCAAACGGGGCATTCGGCAACGACATCATACAAACGTATAATGGTTTCTTCCCCCACCCCTGTCTGGAATCTCAGCTCTGGATGGATCGATCGACCGGGTTTGGCCCTTCTCATCCGGAGAAAGCTGACGACGCCGGGCTGTTGGGAACGAGGAATTGTAACGACGCAGCGGCTTTTTCACGTCATATCCGTGGGCGGAAGCGCTCTCCACACGGTTCGGCGGATCTACCCCAAAAACCACGAGCGCAATACGGGATCCCTGGCGAATGTTCGCCATTGTTCTTGCCGATATTCGTGAGAGTCGAAAGGACTCTGCGCCGTAGGCGGCGACCGGAAGCGAGGATTGAATCATGTCGATGAAGTACTCTCCGGGACAAAGTACCTTTGGCCTCCTGCCCGAGCCTGAGGGAAAACCGGTTTCATTCGTCATCAGTTCGATTGTGAACACAACGATTCTTGTCACTCTCATACTCACGAGCATGATGGCAAAGCACGTGATCCAGCAGCACTATGAGATGACGGAGTTGATCGTTCCCGCCACTCCCCCGCCTCCGGAGCACATCAAGCAACCGCCGCCGCCCGAGCTGCCTCCGCCGCCGGAGATGCCGAAGGTGGAGTTGCAACCTCGCCAGATTGAAATGCCCAAGCCGAAGCCGGAGCCGAAGCCCATCCAGATGGAAGCTAAGGTGAACATGCCGGCGATCCAGAACAAGCCACAGATTACGCTGCAGCCGCAGCCCAAGGCCGCGCTCGACCACGCGATGCCCGCGCAGGACAACAGTCACAAGCCCTCCACGGCGCCGGTGCACCTGGGTCAGACCTTTGGCGTGACGCCCAATCCCAACGCCACCCGCCCGGCCACTGTGGCCTCCATTGGCAATCCCTACGGCGACAACCGCGGTCCGGCCGTCGCGCCCCATGGCGTGGTGGGATCGACAGGCTACGGGAGCACCACCAGGCCCGGCTACGGTGCCGTTCCGCCGGGCAAAGTTGCATCGGCGGGCATTCCCGGTGCAACTGGTACGGGGAATTCGGGTCCAACCGGTAAGGTGGCCTCGGCCGGAATTCCCGCCGCCACTCAGGTCGCGGTAGCTCCCAAGCCGGTTGCGGAACCGGTTTCGACTGCGCTCGAAGTGATCTCCAAGCCGCCTGTGCAGTACACGGCGGAGGCGCGGCAGTTGAAGGTTCAGGGCGATGTGGTTTTGCGCGTCACGTTTTTGGCTTCAGGCCAGGTGGTGGTCCAGAGCGTGGTGCACGGACTGGGCCATGGGCTCGATGAAGAGGCGCGCCGCGTGGCGCAACAGATTCGTTTCCGTCCGGCCACGCGCGACGGCCGGCCGGTGGATATAACGACGACCATTACCATTACTTTCCAGTTGGCGTAGCATCAAGTAATGTCGGATTCACGTGGCCTGTGCTCAGCCGTGGCGCGCCGCAAGGCGCAATAGGGGAGACGAAAGCCAGGAAGTAATTCACCAGGAGTTGCACATGACGTTTCGTAAGATCCCCCTTGCCCTGCTGATCTTCTCGCTCGGTGTGGGCTGCGCGTACGCAAAGAAGCAACCCAAGTACGAGCAGGCCCGCCAGCTTACACCCGAGCAGGCCGCGCTGGTCCAGAGGGCCATCGCGCAGGAGAAGGTGCTGATCAAGAACATCCAGCAGCGCACCCCGCTGGTGGAGACCTACATTCAGGACACCAAGCCGGACGTGAAGCTCTACGAGGTTCCCATCGCGGACCACTACATGCTCAGCCGCGTTGACTTCGGCAAGGGCTTTTTCGACAAGACCTACACGCCGAAGCAGGAGCAGGCCCGGCACGGCTTTTTCAAGGGCTCGATGGAAGCCATCACGGGCCTGACCAAGGCGCTGCATCTGGATACGCAGTTCACGTATTCCGACACCGGGTTCATGGAGATGATGTTCCTCGATCCCAGCGGATTCGACCAGCAGCACTACGTCTTCAGCTTTGTGCGCCGCGAGTTTCTGGGATCGGTGCGCACCTGGGTCTTCGACGTGCATCCCAAGGCCGACGTGAAGGGCATGGGCCGCTTCTACGGTCGCGTCTGGATCGAGGATGAGGGCGGCAACGTGGTGCGCTTCAACGGCACCTACACCGGCCCCAGCGACGAGGATTCATCGAAGCACTACTTCCATTTCGACAGTTGGCGCATGAATGTGCAGCCCGGCATCTGGCTGCCTGTGGCCGTCTACGTAGAGGAGACGCAGCGCACAGAAACCGACAAATCCGTCGGCCTGAAGGCGCAGACGCACTTCTGGGGCTACTCGCTCAAGCTGCCCACACGCGACAGCGAGAACGTGAGCGTGAAGATCGACGACGCTGTAGACAAGAGTGAAGACTCACAGGACGTGGGTCCGCTGCAGGCCTCGCGCATGTGGATCACGCAGGCCGAAAACAACGTGATCGACCGCCTCGTCGAAGCCGGCCTCGTCGCGCCTCTCGATGCCGGCGGCTATGAGGACAAGGTCCTGGGCCAGATCGTCATCAACCTGCAGGTGCCCAATAACCTGGCCTTCACTGACCAGATTCATTGCCGCGTGCTCCTCACCGACACCATTGAAGCCACAACCGTGGGCAACACCATTCTCATCAGCAAGGGGCTCATCGACAGCCTGCCCAGCGAAGAAGCCATTGCCTCGGTGGTCGCCATGGAACTGGCGCACATCGCCATGGGCCACCACATCGATACCCGCTACGCCTTTAACGACCGCCTGCTCTTTCCCGATGAGTCCACCTTCCAGCGCATCGACATGAACCACACCGATGTAGACAATGGAACGGCCGCCAAGCGGGCCATGGAGTATCTGCAGGCTTCCATGTACAAGGACAAGCTGCCGAGCGCGGGCCTGTTCTACGCGCAGCTCGTGGACCGCTCCAAGGTGCTGAAGGCGTTGATGACCTCGCCACGGCTGGGCGATTCGCTGCTCAAGGCCGACGGCACGCCATGGCTGGCCGACCTCCAGCACATGGCGCCCAAGATCAACTGGGACGATCTGGCGCAGACCGCGGCCCTGCCGCTGGGAAGCTGGCTGAAGACGGACCCGTGGGACGACAAGGTGCATATGCTGAACGCCAAGCGCTATGCACCCATGAATGCCCGCGATAAAATGCCGTTCGAGGTCACGCCCATCTTCTACAAGCTGCAGCGCTATGACGCCGCTGCGGTAACACCCCCGGCCCCGGCGTCGCCAGCCCCGGCCAGTAACGACCAACCGGTCGCGACGCCTGACAATACTCCGCCGGCTCAACCCGCGGCGCAACCCCAGAGTGGCGCTGCGCCTCAACCCGATCAGCAACCCACGGCTGCGCCGAATCCGCAGTCATAATACAATCTCTCCGAGCCCGCGCGGGTTGCAACCCGATCTTCAAGCGCACTCCGCCGGGCTCTTGAGCGTGAATCCGATTGGCCGCCCCCACCGTTCGAGGATTCACAGGAAGTGGAATTGTTTTGTGCTCATGAAGCGTTCGATCTTGGCACTTTTGTTTATCGCGTTTTCGTCAGCTGCAATCGTTTCCGCGCATGGCCAGGTCGTGCCTTCGGCCACGGAGCGGGTCTTCAACGTTCGCGCCGGCGCATTTGCCTCGGCGTTCCAGCCCGACTACGTAGGCGAATCGGGCGCGTACACCGCCCCCAACCGGCTTTATGGCGTGGGCGGCTACGTGGACGCCCGTTTTAGCCGCTGGTTGCAGCCCGAGTTCGAAGTCCGCTTTCTGCGCTTCAATGAGTACCCTGGAATCAACCAGACCCAGAACACCTATTCGATCGGCGAGCGCCTCCCCATCATCGGCAACTTCCACAGGTTCCAGCCTTATGGCAAGGTTCTGGTAGGCCTTGGCAATGGCGACTTTCTCACCGCGAACGCCCTTGTGCTCACGTACGGCGGCGGCGTGGACTACCGGCTCAGCCGGAAGTTCACCATTCGCTGCGCTGACTTTGAGTACCAGCAGTGGCCCTTGACGAGCCCGCTGAGCGGCCCCTTCAACATCCATCCCTACGGCCTCAGCGCCGGCTTGAGCTACAAGATCTTCTGAAGGCAGGGACCAAGGGAACAAGGGACCAAGAAAACAAGAAAACAACGATGCAGGGAATGAGCGGCGGTTCTTTCACGGAACCGCCGTTGGTGTCTCAACAGGCTGCGAAAAAACCTTTCAAGGGCCGCAAGAAGTGTCAGGGCACGACTTTAGTCGTGCCGGAGCTGCAGCAAAATCAACGTGGGCTTTAGCCCCTGTGTGATTCTCCCCTCGCTTCCTTACTTCCTGCTCCCTCGCTCACCGTTTCAAGGCGCGATGTGCAGCGGCTTGGCCTTCGCGGTCGGCATCGCAACGTGCAGAATCCCGGCAACGGTCGGCGCAATCTGGCGCATATCCACCAGGCCCAGGTCGCGATGGCGCGCGATCCCGGCGCCCACGGCAAAGAACGACGCGCGCATCTCTGGATACTCCGGCGAAAATCCGTGCGAGCCGCGCGCGCCGGGAACCAACGTGACCAGACTGCCGCTGGTGTCCGTGCCGAAGTAGTAGCCAGGCTTGAAGACCGCGAGGAACGCTGCATCGGGAAACGCGCCGCGCTCACGAATGGCGTCATGATCGAGCACCTGCGCGATTCCGCTGTCGGGATCGGCGGCCAGCTTGTCGAGAAACGCGCGCACCTGCTGCGCGGTGGCTGCGTCGTTCGGGTCGTGCAGCATGATTGGGGCCATGCCACCCGCGCCGCCCCAGGGCTCGGCCCTCCAGGAACTCACGTTGGGAACGTTGCCCGGGCCGACGGTGGCCTGGATAAATCCGGCTTTGACAAAGGCGTAGGCAAGATTCACATAATGCGTGATGTTCATGAATCCATGATCGGAGACGATGACCACAACAGCCGCAGGATCATTGGCAATCGCCTGATGCACCAGCCGCTGCACCATGCCGTCAAGAGCTTCGAGGTCGGCACAGGCTTCGGGACTGAAGGGCCCATGTGCGTGCTGCGCATCGTCGAGCGAGCTCAGGTGCAGTGTCATCAAGGCCGGCTTATAACGCTTGAGAATCTCCAGTGCGTAGCGCGTCTTGGTCTCGTCGCCTCCGATGCTGGTGTCGTTGCCGTTCATATACGGACCGGCAGCCGGCTCCAATTGTTGGAGCAGCGTATCGGGCCGCGCCAGCGCCGCCATCAGCATGCGGTCCTGCGGATCCGATGAGCTCGAGACATTCTGGCCACGCCAGTACTCGGGAATCAGGACATCCACGTCCGTGGCTCCCACGCTCACCGGCCAGCCCACGCTGGCCGTGCGCAGGCCGGCCTTGTGCGCCGCCTGCCACAGCGTAGGCACGCGAATCCCCGCCGCATACCAGTTCCACGCGCCGCCGAAACGCTGCAAGGGATCGAACTCCAGATTATTCGTAATGCCGTGCTCATCGGGCCAGACGCCGGTGAGCAGCGTGACATGACTGGGATAAGTGACGGTCGGCCAGATGCCCACCACACCTTCCGCGTAGGTGCCATCGCGCAGCAGCGTGCGCAGATAGGGAATCTTCATGCCGTGCGCGTCAGCCTGGGTGATGTATTCGGGTTTGAGCCCGTCAATCGAGATCATCAACACCGGCGCGGCGTGCGCGACTGCCGCAAACGCGAAGATCGATGCGATGACGAAGCAGAAAAAAACGGAAAAACGGCGGACAGCGGCGTTCATGCGGAGTGCTCCTCGTGGGATCTGGATGGGAATCGACGAAGCCGACCGCACTCTCAGTTTAGGGATCACAAGCGAACGGCAATGTGTCTGCGGGGGAAGTATACAGGAAGCGCAGACTCGTGAATCGTGGACAGCGCGCGGTGGTCAGCGGCCGAGGATCAGGGCTGGTTCTCCCTGGTCTTCCCGAGCGAGGCCTGCAACTCGAGGATCTGGAGCTGGACCTGCTTCACTTCCTTCAGAAGATCCACCTTGCTCTGGCTTACCTGGTATCCCAGCGCGTAGAG
>JBEKIE010000010.1:0-104956 GCA_050011915.1 Occallatibacter sp. | reverse complement strand
AGAAGAACGAATTGCATCGCGCCGAAGGCGATGCCGAACTCCGCGACCTCCCGTACGCCGAAGCAGTGCGACAAGCGCGCCATGGCCAGCCAATAAGCGGGAAGGACCAAAGCCGCGGAAAGGACCATCGGCAGCGAGAATCCGGTCATCATGCCGAGGAATCTGCGATGGAATCGCGGCACGAGACGCGTCCCGCAGATCCCGCGCAGCGTGCTGGAAGCCAATTGACCGGCGAAGTGGGCGACGGCCAATGAGCCGATCACCTGGGCTGCAAGCGCACCCCTGAGGCCGAAAACTGCCGCCGCGGCGACTCCGAGGACAAGCATCACGCAACTGCGTACGAGCTGTGCGGCGGAGAAGCGCACGAACTCCTGCAATCCTGCCAGAATTCCGGATAGGACGTTGAAGAGCCCGGCCGCGGCCAGGATGACTGCGGCCACGCGCAGGTAGTTGACCAGAGACGCATCGCCGTACAGGCTGACTGCGACCAGACGGCTCGAGAGAATCAAGATCGCCGCGAGCGTGAGCAGGCAACAAAGGGCAACGGCGACGACTGTATCGACGACAGCGCCAATACACTTCGGCTCGCGAATGGCAAATTGCGGAAGGAATCTTTGCAGAGTTGCGGTCTGACCTAACTCGCCGAGCCCCGCACCGACGGTCACCGTGGAGGCAACGATTGTGAAGATGCCGAAATCCGGGCGCGAGATCAGTTTAGCGACCAGGAACGGAAGGAGCGTTAGGAGAAGCCGGGCAGCCACTCCCGCGCCCGCGGTCAGCTGAGCCGCGCGAAGAAAGCGCGCCGCAATACCGGGCTTATCGTGTTGCAACGAGTCTTTGAGCAGGATACTCATCCTTCACGCTTTCCTCATCCGCCAGGAGCCGATCTGAGATCCGGCGCGCCGCAAGCCCATCGCCATAAGGGTTCTTTGAAGACACCATCGCCCGATACCGATCTGAATTCTCGAGGAGTTCCGCGGCCCCTTGAGCGATGGCTCGGGCGGAAGTTCCGACCAGCACGGCCGTCCCCGCCTCCAATGCCTCGGCGCGCTCGGTGACTTTCCGCATCACCAGTACCGGCTTCCCGAGGCTCGGCATCTCCTCCTGGATTCCTCCGGAGTCGGTCAGGACAAGATAGCTGCGCTTGGCCAGCTGCATAAAACTCAGATAATCGAGCGGGGCAAGCAGGCTGATGTTCGGAAGTCCGTCCAGCGACTCATAAACGGGCGCATAAACGCTGGGATTGAGATGAACTGGATAGACAATGTGGACATCGGGATTACGCATGGCAATCTGCCGCAACGCGGCACAGATCTCACGCATAGGCGAGCCCCAGTTCTCGCGGCGATGCGCCGTGACCAGAACAATCCGCTTCTCGGCAAACGGGATTCCGGCAAGCGGGGATTTCTCGATAGAGAAGGGCTTGCCGGCCACGTGCAACAAGGCATCGATCACGGTGTTGCCGGTGACTAAGATACGAAAAGGCGAAACCCCTTCGCGGAGGAGCACGTCCCGGTTCCGCTCGGTCGCAGCAAAATGGACACTCGCCACACAATCGATATAGCGGCGATTCACCTCTTCGGGGTAGGGATTGAACACATCGTTGGTTCTGAGCCCCGCTTCCACGTGAGCGACAGGAACGCGCCGGTAAAAACCGGCCAGCGCCGCCGCCATCGCTGACGTCGTGTCGCCCTGCACAACAATCCAGTCCGGCTGCTGCTCGGCGAGGATCTGATCCAACTTCTCCAGCACCTTCGAGGTGACATGCGCCAGGGTCTGATCCCGAACCATGATGTTGAGGTCGTAATCGGGCTGAATGCCGAATAAATCGAGAACCTGATCCAGCATTTGGCGATGTTGTCCCGTAACGCAGGTCACGCATTGCGCCCTGGCGTCGTCGAGCATGGCACGGATGACAGGCGCCATCTTGATCGCTTCGGGGCGCGTGCCAAACACGCTGAGAATCTTCTTTCTTTTTGTCGCGGGCATCTTCAATTGCTTTCCTTCGCTACGCCAGACCCAACGCCGTTCGGGCGTGTGTGCGCTCATGGTTCTCAGAAGCTATCGCGCAAGTGGGCCAGTTTTGCGCTCGATGCCGAGTCGCCCGTCATGCGCTGGTACGCCGCATGCAACAGTGCAAAACCAACGCCAATCGTGAATCCGGCGACGGTGGCACAGATAACGATGAGCCAGCGCCTGGGAAAAGATCGACGGTCCGGTGGAACGGCAGGGTCAAGGATCTGAATGATTGCGCCTTCTTTGGCTTCGTCGAGTTTGGCTAACTCGAACTGCCGGGCCAGGATTTCGAAGATGGTTTCGTAGTACTTCACGTCGCGAAGGCGGCGCACATATTCCGTGCTGGCCGCGGTCATCTGGCCCTTGGGAACGATGATGCCGTCGGGGTTGTCGCCGCTGCCGCCCAGTTTGGCAAGTTGCCCGCGCAATCCGGCCAATTCCTGCTCCGCCTCGATAAGTTGCGCGTTCTCGCCGGTTGCGTAGGTCCGCATTCCCTGAATCTGTACTTCCCTGAAGGTGATCTGGGCGCGAAGCGCGGCGGCGGATTCAATGAGCGCGTGCGCCTGGCTGTCGATCTCGATCAGCCCGGTTCTCTGCTCGGTCTCTTTCAGGGCCTCTTCAGCGTCGGCAAGGTTTTGATTGGCCTGCTTCCACTGAACCTCAAAGAACAGCCGTCTTTGCTGGGCCTCGGTAATCGCGAGTTTTTGCGACAGCTCGCGAAACTGATCGACATAACCATTGGCCAGGGCGGCGGCTCGATTGGGATCGTGATCCTCGACTGCGATGTGAATAAGCCCGTCTTTGCCGCTGCCGTCGACGTCAGCATGGCGCTCAAACGTTTTGCGCGCATCGGAAGGGTACTTTTTGCGATACTCCTGCATCAGCCCGAATCGGCTCACCATGGCATTTTCTACGGTGCGGCTTTTGAGCATGGCCACATACATGTCGTTGGGGTTTTTGAGCAGGCTGCCGCCGCCCCCGCTGGCCATCTGCACCATACCGCTCAGGCTGCCAAGTTGCGCGGCCAACTGGGAGCTAAATGTAGAATTCTGCGGCGGGGGCAGCAGCGTCACGGATGCCGTGTAGCTCACGGGCAGAACAAACGAAGCAATGGTGGAAAGAATCGAGAAACCCGCCGTGACCCAGAAGATCAGACGTTTGCTCCCGGAAAGCACGATGAGCAGATCGAGCAGAGAGGTCTCGTCATCCTGGCCGCCGGCGCGCGCAGAATCGGGCAGGCCGGTGTTGGGCGTTGCTGGTGCATTGGGATCGAAAACCGATATAGCTGTGGCCATGATCTCCTGCCAACTGAAATGAGGCGCGAACGCATCCACGTTTTTACGAAGATGCATTCTGCCGCCTGCTAATAAATGAGGTTCAGCGCCGCTGTGCCGAGTGCGAATTCCGAGAACATCTGCGACCAGTTCATGACGTTGAGCATTGCGGACGGTTTACGCATTTTCTCCGGGACCACGATGGTATCGCCGGGGTAGATGTGCAGATTGACGAATTCGTTTCCCCAGGAATCCTTCTCCATGCCGCGGCTCACCACCTCGCCGTCGGCGCGGATTACGAACTCGCGGCGCGGATCCGCGTCGCGGTTGAGGCCTCCGGCGTGGCGCAGGTAGGTTTCCGCCCGCGCGCCGGCTTGGAACAGGAAGGAGTTCTGGTCGTAAACCGCGCCCACCACAAACACGGTGGCGGGAATGTGCGGCACAATGAAACTGTCGCCATTTTCGAGCGCGATATCGGGAATACCGGCCTCGCCGCTGCTGTCGGGCTGAAACGCCAGCACGATGCGCCCGGTGGCGCGAATCTGCCGCAAGCTGGCCAGGAGATCCTGTTCGCTGCCCTGCACCGCGAAGCCGCCGGCCAGGCTTTGCGCGGAAACTGCCGGAGAGGCGGCCAGCGAGACCGCGTTGCGTTCAATGGCCAGCGAGAGGCTTTGCACGTATTCGTCGATGCGGGCCTGCTGCACTGCGCGCGCCTGTTCGCGGGTGAATTGCGAACCGTAGAGATAAGCGTTGGGCGTAAGACCGCCGGCGCGTTCCACGAGATGACGCAAGGTTTCACCCGGTTGCGCCGAATAGACGCCGGCGTGAGCAAACTCGCCTTCCAACCGGACCAGCTTGGTCTCTTCGGCCACGGGAATGCGGATATCGGCTTGAGAAAAGATGGAAACCACATCGCCTGGTTCGAGTTCGAGATCCTGCGCCGTGTCGTGCTTTTTCACCAACTTGCCCAAGTCGAAGGCAAGCAGCTCCGTCTTCAACGTCTCGCGATTGAGCCGCTCGATGACTGCGTAATCCCAATCGATTTCGGGAGCAGTCAGCCGCACGTCGGTGTGCTGCGCGGGAATCTGGGACTGGCCTGGAGCGGAGGTTTGCGTGCCCGCCAGCGGGGTGGCGCCCGCCCGCTGTTGCATACTCGGAGACTGGTCCGGCGGGGTACTGGATTGGCCGGAATCGAACTCAGGCCCAGGCAGCCCCATCTGCGCCCGCCGCCACCAGTAGTCGCGGGTGAGCAGCGACTCCCTGTCGGGAATCAGCTCGCTCAGCCGCATGCCCTCATGCCAGGCGAAGCGGCCGGGGTTGGCGATGTTGCCGCGCAGCATCACCGTCTTCTGGTACTTCGGCACAATCGGGTACACGCGAATCACGTCGCCGTCGCGCAGAGCCTCCGCCATGCCCGATGCGTCGTAGGCGATCTCCATGGCATGCCGGTCGCGGTGCTCGTCGATCCGCTCGAATGAAACGCGGGCCTCGGCGGCCACAGTAGAAACGCCTCCGGCATCGGCGAGAAGGTCGCCGAGAGACTCCTGCGGAAGCAGCTCGTAGATGGCGGGATTGCGTACGCTGCCGAAGACAGCGGCCTGGGAGCCCACGGGAGGAATGTAGATGATATCTCCCGGCAGCAGGCCGGCATCCCTGGATTTGTCGCCGCGGATCAGCAGATTGTAGAGGTCGAAGCGAGTGACCAGCGTGCCGTTGCGGCGCAGCTCAATCGAGCGCGAGGAGCCTTCGACGGAAGGCCCGCCGCTCGCAAAGAGCGCGTCGACCAGCGAGCTTAACGCGCTCACCGTGTAAACGCCGGGCCGCCGCGCCTGGCCCGACACATAAATCTGAATGGCGCGCATCTGCCCGAGGTCCGCGGTCAAATCGAAGTTGCGATACACGCGGCCCACCGCTTCGCGCAAGTGCGCGTCGAGCGCGGAAAATGCCAAGCCGGCTACGTGCACCTGGCCGATCTGGGGCAAATAGATTTCGCCCGTGCGGTCCACGCGGAGGTTGGCCTGAAAGTTCACCTGCCCCCAGAGGCGGATGCGCAGCTCGTCACCCGGTCCGATCAAATAGCTGGACGGCACAGGCGTCATGTCGAGCGGCGCGAATGTGGAGGGGATGTGGCGGAACAGATCGGCGGCAAAGACGGGCAGAGTCAACCCGGTGGCCGAAGCCACAAACCTCTGAAACTCGGTGAGCGGCTCGGGCGAAGCCGGTGCTTGCGGCGCGGCCCCCGATCGGGTCCATTGTTCCAAATCGGAATAGCTGCCGGGCCGGTTCCCGGAATAGTTAGGGTCTCCAGGATTACCTGAACTTCCCCCTAGATCGGACACGGGATGGGCCGAAGAAGCGCCGAATGCGCTCTGCGCTTCCTGTTGCAATTGCATTGCGTCCTGCGCCGAGCCGGAGCACCCCGAATTGATGCCGAGGAGTTGATCCGGGCATTCCAGCCCACCTGTGCTCTGCGCAAGAAGCGCGCTTGCAGAGAAGGAGATAAGAAGCAGCAAGCTCAATTGCCGGACGATCGAAACGTAGCCTTGAGTCCGTAAGCAGATCGGAATCTCTCTACCGCGTTCGTCTCGCCATTCGCAATGATGAGATTTCATGCGACGAGTCTATAGCAGTTTCAAAATCAACTGTCATGCGACGCGATGCCTACGGCCTGGCGCGGCAAGCAACATGGGAATTCGGCTGAGACTTGTCCCATTGCCGGAAAAATTACGAGGCTAGGGCGGGGAACCCCGCCAATTGACGTCCCGAATCTGGCGCAGCAGTTCCGGCGCAGCAGCTTAGCGCATGTTATCGTGCTGAGCAAAGTGCGGCGACACTTGTGCGCAAACCCGAAGGCAGGAAAAAAGATAACTTATTCTTTCCTTGATGCATGGCCTTCGGCACGCTTCTAACTTCGCTCTGGTAGCGAAGGAAAAAGCGCGCGATCGGGTTTTTCTCCCATTTAGGTATTCGTTCTATTCCCGTTGCCAATGTGATCTTTGGCACAGCAAAATCCATGAAAGAAAATTGACGCCGTCAGACTATCCGGTCGAACTTGTTGCTAGATGTTTCTCATTCTCGCGAGGCTGCCGCGGTTTTGATTCGCACGCGCTGTGCTTACGCGCCAAGGCCGCCTCAGCGGATGAAGAATACATCGCACCATCGTCAAGCATTGCTTTAAGACAAGACGGCGATGCGATCGTATCCAGCGCAGCATCTCGAGCGACCTGTTTGTTGTTGTACTTTCGATCTGCTCAACAATTGATCGCTCTCAAGAATGCCGGAGGGGGCAGCTTGCGTACCGAGTGTTTGGGCCAGAAAATCTATATGAATTCAACCATCCTTCCAGCGCATCTTGCTCCTGGATCGGCGGATGTGCGCAAGGAGGGAACGCCCGCATGTCCTGGCGGCGATTGGTGCGCTGAGCCGCGGAGGACTGATTCAGTTCTGCCGGGCTTCCGGGTTTTCTTTTTGAGTGACGGCCGGCAGGTGTTCGACCCATTCTGGAGAGGGCTCAGCCAATGGACGCATTCGGCGGCCAAGCAGGTCTTCGATTGTGTTTGTGTACTGCTGGCATTCCCTGTGGCGCTTCCGCTGTTCCTGGCAATCGCCGCCGCGGTGCGCCTCACGTCGCGGGGCCCGATTCTGTTCCTGCAAGAACGCGCGGGCATGAAGGGCCAAACCTTCACCATCTTCAAGTTTCGCACTATGGTGCAGGTCTCGGGCAAGGCGCATCATCCCGTGACCACGCTCGACAACCAGCGCTTCACTTCGATCGGCCCATTCCTGCGCCGCTTAAAGCTCGACGAGTTGCCGCAGCTTGCGAATGTGCTGCTGGGGCACATGAGCCTGGTGGGTCCGCGTCCGAAGATTCCGGAGCACCTGTTGTGCGAGCTGCCCTGCCGTCCCGGTGTCACCGGCGCCGCGACCATTGCATTTGCGGAGGAGGCGGCGATTCTTGCCGGCATTCCCCGGGAGCGGCTCGACGACTTCTATCGCGATGTGGTGCTTCCGGCGAAGCGGCAAATGGACGCCGAGTATCTGGCGCAGGCCACGTTTTTCTCTGACCTGGGGCTTCTGATCAAGACTGCGCTGCGACGCTGGAACTCCACTGTCGCGGAATCCTTCATTGCCGCCGCAGCGCTTGAATTCGTCAGTCAAAATCTGCCGCGGAGGATGACGGATCCGTTAGTTCCCATCATGTGGACGCCGATGCCGAGACCGGCAATGGCGAGGCATATGGCCGCAGTCGAGCAAGCCACAGCCATGTAGCCATGCGCGTTGCCAGGTAAAACACCGAAGCGAAGCTGGAAGTCTGCGCCGGACCTCTCGCGGTGAATGCGATCCGGTCGCACCATAAGTGCGGGCTGCCAAAAATTCTAATTGGCCGCCCCCGCGCGCCCCGGAAAACGAATGTACAGCCAGGCCAATCCGATCATCGTGGTGGCGCCGCAGCAGTCCAGAAGCACGTCCCACTGAGAGCCGGTACGGTTAGGCAGGAGAGTTTGGTGCCACTCATCCCAGCTGGCCACGAGAGCCGTTCCCAGCAGCGCCAGTCCACCATGAGACAGAAATCGCCCGCCCGGCAACGTCATGCGCCATGCGCGAAACCATGCCAGGCCGAGTGCGCCGTAGCCGAGGAAATGACCTGTCTTGCGAATCAGATGATGGACGATCTCCCATGTTGCATAGCTCACCGGGCCGATGATCAGTTGGACAAGCCACCGGAGGGGGCCCGAAGTGTGGTTCGCGCCGAAATACTCTGTCGACTCTGTTGTAATCACGACGACGCCCACCGCTACCGGCCACCACGCGCTGAGCCAGAACAATACGCCGCGCCCCTTATTCGACATGGTAGTTAGGCGCCTCGCGCGTGATGATCACATCGTGCACGTGACTCTCGCGCAACCCGGCGCCGGAGATACGCACGAACTTCGCTCTCTCCTGCAGCTCCGCAATACTGCCACACCCCAGGTAGCCCATGCCGGAACGCAGCCCGCCGACAAGTTGAAAGACCATGGCTTCAAGCGGCCCACGATAAGGCACGCGCCCTTCAATGCCTTCAGGAACGAACTTGGCCAGGCGGTTTTCATTGGCGCGCTCACGCTGCACCACGTCCGCCGGTCCACGGTCCGCGTCCGCCAGATCGGATGAGCCCTGGAAATACCGCTCGCCTGAGCCCTGGCTCATGGCGGTCAGCGATCCCATGCCGCGATAGGTCTTGAAACTGCGTCCCTGGTAGAGGATGGTTTCGCCGGGGCTCTCATCGACGCCCGCGAAGAGCGAACCGATCATCACCGAGCTGGCGCCCGCGGCGATGGCCTTGGTGATCTCGCCGGAGTATTTGATGCCGCCATCGGCAATCACGGGAATGCCGTGCTTGTGCGCGGCGCGGAAAGCCTCCGCAATCGCGGTGATTTGCGGCATGCCCGCGCCGGTGACCATGCGCGTGGTGCAGATGGATCCCGGACCAATGCCCACCTTGACGGCGTCGGCGCCCGCGTCAATGAGCGCCATCGCGCCCTCGTAGGTCGCGACGTTGCCGGCCAGCAGGGCCACATCGTTGAAGCGTTTCTTCACTTCGCGCACCGCCTCGAGCACGCGCGACGAGTGCCCATGCGCCGAATCGATGGCCAAGGCGTCAACGCGGTTGCGCACCAGCTCCGCCGCGCGCTCCAGAAAGTCGCCGGTGGCGCCGATGGCCCCGCCCACGCGCAGCCGGCCCTGATCGTCTTTGCTCGCGTTGGGATATTTCAGTTTCTTCTGAATGTCCTTGACCGTGATCAGGCCCATCAGCTCGTATCGATCGTTCACCACCAGCAGCTTTTCCACGCGGTGCTTGTGCAGGATCAGCTCGGCTTCTTCGAGCGTGGTGCCCACGGGCACGGTGATCAGATTTTCCTTGGTCATCACGTCGCCCACGGGAATATCGGTCCGCGTTTCAAAGCGCAGATCGCGGTTGGTGAGAATGCCCACCAGCCGCCTGCCCTGGGTCACAGGCACGCCGGAGATGCGGTAGCGGCGCATGATTTCGAGCGCGTCGCCGATGGTTTTCTCCGGGCCGATGGTCACGGGATCGACGATCATGCCGCTCTCGGAGCGTTTTACCTTGTCGATCTCACCGGCCTGGTCGGCGATAGAGAGATTGCGGTGCACGATGCCGATGCCGCCCTGCTGCGCCATGGCGATGGCCATGCGCGACTCCGTGACCGTGTCCATGGCCGACGAAATCAGCGGCGTGTTGAGCGCAATGCTTTTTGTCAATTGGGTTTGCGTGCTAACGTGCGCAGGCACCACCTCGCTGTAGGCGGGCACCAGCAGGACATCGTCGAACGTGAGAGCTTCAGTAAGATCTTCGGGCAGCATGATGTGTGAAGGCTCCTGGCGAACCAGGGACTCGAGTTCCCGGCCGGCAGGAGCTTCACACTATTGTAGCGGAGGGGACGGACTCAGTGCGGAGCCACAGGCGAGGTCACTGCAACTCTTGCTCGAGCTGACGGACCAACTCCGTCGTCACGCGTGGCGCGGGCGGGCGCAAGGGAAGGAGCGGCACGCCGTTACGAGTGACACCGCTCCCCGCGCCGCCCGCATCGGCGGTTCTGGAAGCCTTATTTGTATGCGGGTCGGCCATTGGTTCATGGTATATCAAATCGAATCGAAGGGAGCGCCCGAAGCCACTCCAATGACGTGAAGTGGCGTGAGTGGTTGCGTGCGGAGAAGAAAAACTGGCGCGGAACCCGTGCTGCCGGCGACCTAAAGCAAGTCCGCCAGCGCGTCGACAGACAGCTCAACATCGCGCAGGATCGCGCGCAACAAACCCGGACCAATCGTTTCACCGGAATGCACGGGAACTGTAGTCGTCCTACCGTCGGGGTGCCTGAGAAAGACGTGACTCCCGCGGGTCCGCTCCACGACGAAGCCTGCTCGTTCGAGGGCGCGGATGAGTTCTTTTCCCTTGAGGCGTGGAAGGCGCGTCATACAGAGACTTGCTGAATGCCTACCAGTTCAAGCGCGCCGGGAGAGTTCTTTTCCTCTTCGAGGCACAGGGCGATGACCTCGCGCACGCGCTTCATCAGGGTGTCGAGGCTTTTGGCTTGCGTGTGGCAGCCGCGAAGGGCGGGAACGGTGGCAACGAGATAGCCCTCCTCGTCTTTCTCAATCACAACGGTAAATTTTCTGCTGGGCCTCATGCGCTACCTCGCGTACTTACTTTATCACGATACGCTTTCGCGAATATGCCCTGGGCGGCAGCCAACTCTGCCGTTGAGCGGTCTATCGAAGCCATGAATCCGGTCTACTTCCTCAGCGGCTTGCGGGCGAAATAGAACAGCGAATACGCCAGCAGCGCGAAGGCCACGACCGACACCCACGGGTTATAGAGGAACGTGTGCGGCCAGCCGATGGGGTTGGGTTTGCGGAAGGTGGTTTCGTAGCCCTGCAGGCCCACGCCGATGAGGCCCACGATGCCTCCGGCGGCAATGAGGCCCGAAGCGTAGAGCGAACCGGGCGAGACATCGGAGTCGGACTCTTCGCTGTTGCCGGCACGCTTGGCAGCCCAATCGACGAGCGCGCGCACCACGCCGCCGGCAAAGATGGCGAGCGTGGTTCCGATGGAGAGATACGCGCCGACGGCGAGCGAGAGCGAGCGGATGCCGAGCAGCTCGACGGCGATGACGAGAAAGACGCCGAGCATGACCAGTCCCCAGGGCAACTTGCGGGTGAGGATGCCGTTGATGACTGTGGCCATGAGTTGCGCCTGCGGCGCGGCGGCATTTTCACTGCCGATGCCGGGGATCCAGTGCACCTCAATCTGACCCGTCGCGGGCGAGTAGAGATATTTGCCGTTGGCCAGATCCGAGGAGCCGAGCGCGTTGAGCACGACGTATTCGCTCTTGTGATGCATGGTGCTGGAGTTGTCGGCGGCGAGGACGGGGAACTGATCGATGAGGCCGTGCGTGTCGAGCTGAACTTCCACGCCGGGATGCGGGGCGTTGATGTCCCATGCCTGCGGCGCAGCGCGGAAGGTTTGCAGGCTGGTGTTCATGAGTTGGAGCGTGAAACCGATGGCGACGGTGGAGACGGCGATGCCGATGAGAAACGCGAAGCGCTGAGACCTGGGTGTGGCGCCGACGAGGAAGCCAGTCTTCAGATCCTGCGAGGTGTCTCCGGCCTCGGCCGAAGCGATGCAAACCACGCCACCGATGGTGATGGCGAGCGCGCCAAAGGCCGGAGCGGTCCAGCCGCTGACGAGGAAGATGGCCGAGGTGGCCATGAGGGTGGCGATGGTCATGCCGGAGATGGGATTTGCCGAACTGCCGATCAGCCCCACGATGCGCGAGCTGACGGTGACGAAGAGGAACCCGAAGGCGATGACGAGAACCGATGCGGCAAGGTTCGCGAACACGCCCACCTGCGCGCCGGGCACGGGCTTGAACTCGAGGAAGAAAAACATGAGGACGACGAGCACGATGGAGCCGATAACGGCGGTGCTCATGGCGAGATCGCGTTCGGTCCGGATAGGCTCGGCCACGGCAGTGGAGCGGTGCCGCATCTGTGCGAAGCCGGAACGCAGCGCGCCAACGATGGTGGGCAGGGTCTTGAAAAGCGTGATGAGCCCGGCCGCGGCCACGGCGCCTGCGCCCATGGGACGAATGTAGGTGATCCACAGGTCGCTCGGGCCCATTTGTGCGATGGGCACTGTGCCGGGATAGATGGGGTGCGGCAGACCGCTGCCGAAGAAGTAAATGAGCGGCATGAGGACGAGCCAGGAAAAGACGCCGCCGGCAAACATGGTGCCCGCAGTGCGCGCGCCGATGATGTAGCCCACGCCGAGATACTCCGGCGTGGCGTCGGCCTTGATGGACGCGCCTTTGAGTACATGCTGCATGCCAAGGTCGGGCTGATACTCGGGCGTGCTGGGCCACGCACCAAAGAGGTAATGGTTCTGGAAGAGGGTATAGAGCGCGCCCAGTCCAAGGCCGAAGAAAACGCGGCTGGCGAAGCTGCCCCCCTTGGCGCCGGCCATGAGCACGTCGGCGCATGCCGTGCCTTCAGGGAACTTCAGGTTGCCGTGCTCTTCGACAATGAGTGGGCGTCGCAGCGGCACCATGAAAAGTACGCCGAGATAACCGCCGATGAGCGCCAGCATGAAGATGCGGGAGTATTCGAGGTCGAAGCCCAGAAAGATGAGCGCGGGAAGGGTGAAGATGACGCCCGCGGCAATCGACTGGCCAGCATTGCCCGCCGTCTGGACAATGATGCACTCCAGAATCGAGACTTTACCCTTGACGCGCAGAAAACTGATGGAGATGACCGCGATGGGAATGGAGGCGGCTACGGTAAGGCCCGCACGAAGGCCCACATAAACCGTTACGGCGCCGAAGATGAGGCCGAAGAGGGAGCCCAGCAACACGGCGCGGAGCGTGAATTCCGGCGGGTTTTGATCGGCAGGAACAAAGGGTTGAAACTCAGGCACGAGAGCCTCCGAACGATGGCAACGAAAATGATAGAGAAATACCTGAAAGGGGAGTGTATCAAAAGCAGGGAACAAGAGAACAAGGGAACGAGAGAACGAGAAGGCAAGGACCAAGGGACCAAGGGAACAAGGGAACGAGAAAGCGGGGAGCAAGCCAAAAAGCCAGCAAAGACCGCTCGCCGTGGGCTCCGGCAAAAGAGAGAGGGAGCGAAGGAAACTGCGAAAGACGCGTTCTGGCTCGGACAACCAGCGGGATTGGGTTTGGGGTTTCCCATCCTTTTCCGCCAAGGACGCTGCAATGGGACGGGGCCTCCGCCAGGCAGCCTTTACCCCGGAAATCGCTTTCGCAAACAAGTGAATGTGTGGCAAGCTCGTGACAGGGACGAGGAGGGATGAACGATATGATCATGGGCGCGCATATGGTCCTGCACACCAGGGACGCGGAGGCGGATCGCGCGTTTTTCCGCGACATCCTTGGCTTCCCGTGCGTTGACGCCGGACACGGATGGTTGATCTTTGCCATGCCCGCGGCTGAGGCCGCGTTCCATCCCGCCGAACACAACGATCGCCACGAGTTGTACTTGATGTGCGACGATCTCAAGCGAGAGATGGCACGGCTCGAGAAGAAAGGTGTTGCTTGTCCGGCTCCGCATACGGAGCGCTGGGGCACAGTCACGCAAATTCCGCTTCCCGGCGGCGGCGCGGTTGGCCTTTATCAGCCGGCGCACCCGACTGCGATCGGCAAGACTCATTGAAAGCGCTTGCGATGGACGACCTTCCACGCTCCGTATCCCTTTGAATCGATTCACTATTTATCTCTTTTGGCACGCGGATTCGGCAGGGTATCAAAGGCCGTCGCACATGCCACAAAAGTAATGAGAAGAGCTGTGTCGCGGCGGCCGATTTAAGTAGACAACGGCCAACTGAACGGCTGAAGATGCATGAATACATGGAGCATTCGTTCGCCAGAGCGCAACATTTTCTTTCCGTCCTGGTCTTACTATGAAGGGCCAAAGTCCAATTCCCCGCAACGGCCGAAATGCCAAAGCGGACGAGGTTGCACCAAGACTACAACCGCAATGAAGGAGAAGACCGCATGCGTCCATTGAAGATGTCTGGGTTCCCTATCGCTGTATGCCTTTCGCTGGCTCTTGGCATTTGCCAGGCTCAGACCGTGATGACGCATCATGTGCGCCAAGCTACGCAGGACGGGACCGCGCGCTTCATCAGCAACCTGTCTTCAGCGCAAACTTTGCAACTCGTGATCACCTTGCCGTTGCAGAACCAGGATGAGCTCGATCAGCTCATCAAGAATCTCTACGATCCCACGAGTCCGTCCTACCATCAGTTCCTCACGGTGGACCAATTTACGGCAGAGTTCGGGCCCACGCAGGCGCAATATGACGCCGTGGTCAATTTCGCCCAGGCGAATGGGCTGACCGTAGTGAATACTTCGCCGAACCGTGTGAACCTGCAGGTGACGGGAAGCGTGGCGAACATACAGAGAGCCTTTCACGTGAACATGGGTGTGTATCAGCATCCCACGGAGAACCGGGCCTTCTACGCGCCGGACAGGGAACCGACCACGGGATTGACGTTTTCGCTGTGGCACGTCGCGGGTCTCGACAACTTCTCCATTCCGAAGCCCGCCAACTTGACATACATTCCGGCCGGAACCAGCACCAAGTCCAGCGCCACCACCGGCTCCGGCCCTTCGGCTTCGTTTCTGGGCAGCGACATGCGTGCGGCCTATTATGGCGGATCGCTGACCGGCAGCGGTCAGGTTGTCGGCCTGCTGGAGTACTACGGCACCGACCTGGCCGACCTGCAGACCTACTACACAAATGCGAAGCAGACCTACCCGGGCAGTATCATCACTTTGCTTTCGACCGACGGCACCAGCACCAGCTGTGTGGACACGAAGGCCGGCGGCAGCTGCGACGACACCGAGCAGACGCTGGATATGACGCAGGCGCTGGGCATGGCGCCGGGACTTTCGGGCCTCGTGATGTTTGTCGGCTCCAGCGACTCGGCCATTTTCAACTCCATGGCGACACATACCCCGCTCGCCTTGAACCTGAGCTCTTCGTGGACCTGGAGCCCAGCCGATCCCAGCACCGACGATCCGTACTTCAAGGAGTTTGCGGCGCAGGGCCAGAACCTGTTTCAGGCGGCCGGCGACAGCGCTAAGTGGACGACTTCGGGCACAGCTTCGGAGATCTATCCGGCCGACGATGCGTACGTGACCTCAGTGGGCGGCACGGACCTGTCGACCAAGTCGGCGGCAGGCGCCTGGTCCTCTGAAACCGCGTGGGCCGACAGCGGCGGCGGCATTTCGCCGGACAAGATTGCGATTCCGTCGTGGCAGGTTGCTGCGGCAGCGAGCTGCGCCAGTTGCTCGCAGTCGTATCGCAACGGCCCCGACGTTTCAGCGAATGCCAACTTCACCTATTACGTGTGCGCCGACCAGACCACATGCACGGCCAACTCATATGGCGGCACCAGCTTTGCGGCGCCGCTGTGGGCCGGCTACCTGGCGCTGGTGAATCAGCAGAGGGCAAGCAACGGCAACGGGCCGCTCGGCTTTATCAACCCGACTTTGTACACGATCGGCACGGGATCGAGTTATACGGCTAACTTTCATGACATCACCAGCGGCAGCAACGGCTACTCTGCCACCGCCGGCTACGACCTGGCCACCGGCTGGGGCAGCCCGAACGGGACCACTCTGCTGAGCACGCTGGCGGGAACGGTGGTGCAAGCCGGATTCAGCCTCGCGGCGTCGCCGAGCGCAGTCTCCGTGGTGCAGGGCAGTACGGGATCGTCGACGATCACGAGTACGGTGGTGGGCGGATTCAAAGCGGCCGTGACGCTGTCGTACTCCACACTGCCCTCGGGCGTGACTGCGAGCTTCAATCCGAGTTCGTTTGCGACGGGCAGCGGAAGTTCGACGCTGACGTTCACCGTGAGCGCAACGGCAGCGACGGGCACGCACACGATCACGATCACAGGAACTTCGGGAGCGACCGTCGAAACCGCGACGGTGAATCTGACAGTGACGGCAGCGCCGGTGGGCAGCTTCACCATCTCCGTTTCGCCCAGCTCGGGATACCTCCTCGAGGGCCAGAGCGGATATGCGACCGTGACCACCGCGCTCTCGGGCTCGTTCAATGCGGCGATTTCGCTCTCTGCAACAGGCGTGCCGTCCGGCGTGACCACGAGCTTCAGTCCCGCTTCCATCGCGGCGCCGGGCTCGGGCTCCGCGCACTTCAATCTGACGGTTTCAAAGACTGCTCCGACCGGCACGTATCCCATCACGATTACGGGCACCGGTGGAGGCGTGACGAAAACGACGACGCTTACCTTCGAAGTATTGAAGTAGCGCGCCGGCTGAGCGCTTGGAGCCCGCAACTCAACAAAAAGGGCCCGGACTTGATCGGTCCGGGCTTTTTTGTGTCTGGCAAAGAGCGTTTGCCGGTGATGGAAACGCGGTCTCAAGGCTTGCCCGGAGCAGCGATGGCTTTCCACTTGGCGAATGCGGCCCCGGGCGCGTAGGGTATTGAGCATTGTTGCAGTTGGTACGGACGGAGAGCCGAATGATTAACCCGCTTTCTGCCCTGGGGCCGCAGAAACGCCTGCTTTCGCTTGACGTGCTACGCGGGCTCACCATCGCCTTCATGATCA
This sequence comes from Occallatibacter sp., assembly GCA_050011915.1. Taxonomy (GTDB): domain Bacteria; phylum Acidobacteriota; class Terriglobia; order Terriglobales; family Acidobacteriaceae; genus Telmatobacter. Next base: position 88,510 of record JBEKIE010000010.1, on the reverse strand, counting down.
TGGTGAACAACTCCGGCGCCGGCGCATGGGCGCAGATGCGCCACTCCGCGTGGAATGGGTGCACCGCGACCGACCTGGTGTTTCCCACTTTCCTGTTTGTCGTGGGCGTGTCGATCGTGTTTGCCTACGATGCGCGGCTGGCGAAGGGGGCAACGCGGGTCCAGTCGGCGTGGCACATGGCGCGGCGGGCCGGCATTCTGTTTTTGCTGGGGATTGTGGTGAACGGGTTTCCGTACTTCGAGTTGACGCAACTGCGGATTTATGGAGTCCTGCAGCGGATCGCCGTCTGCTACCTGCTGGTGGGGCTCTTTTACCTGTGGGACCAGCGAGTGTGGACCAAGGTCGCGCTGCTGGCGGCGATTCTGGTCGGCTACTGGATTCTGCTCAGGTGGGTTCCGGTGCCGGGAGCGGGCATGCCGGGGCGGGATATTGCGTTTCTCGATCCGGATCAAAACATGGTGGCCTGGCTGGAGCGGCACCTGATGCCCGGACACCATTACGAGGACTTTGCGGCGCACAATCTGCACGGCCCTGAGGGACTGTTGAGCGATATTCCGGCGCTGGGCACGACCCTGCTCGGGCTGCTTACCGGGCTGTGGCTTCGCGGGCAGCGGGCGGTCAAGGATAAGACACTGGGGCTGGCCGTGGCATCCGTCGCCTGCCTGGCCTCGGGCTACCTGTGGTCGATCTGGTTTCCACTGAATAAGAAGATGTGGACCAGCTCGTATGTGCTGGTGGCGGCGGGCTGGTCGCTGGCTGTGTTTGCGCTGGCTTTCTGGGCCGTGGAGCAGAAGGGCTGGGGCAAAAGGGGACTGGGCAAAGCGCTGATTTGGCCATGGCTGGTATTTGGGTCGAATGCAATCGTGGCATACATGTTCAGCTCGCTGCTCCCGGCAGCGGCTCGTGCTCTTTATTCACACGCAATTGGAAGCCCCCCTGGCCAGCCCACTCACGCAGCCGGGAAGTTATTTCTTTCTCTCATTCCGGATCCAGGCTGGTCGGCGTTCGCCTACTCGGTGTCAGTTCTGGTGGTTTGTTTTGTTCCGGTATGGGTGCTTTATCGGAAGAAGATTTTTGTGAAGGTCTAACAGCAAGAGGGCGGGCAGGGCGGGGATGACGGCGATGGCGGGGCCGGCCTTTTGTGCATAGAGTAATCGGGAACCATGAAATCAGCCTGAAGGAGAGTCATTTTCGTCATGATCAACCTGGCATTTGCTCACCCTCCCGTCAAGCGGCTGCTGTCGCTGGACATTTTGCGCGGGCTCACGATCGCCTTCATGATCATGGTGAACAACTCCACTTCCGGCGCGTGGTCGCAGATGCAACACGCCGATTGGAACGGATTCACGGCCACCGATCTGGTTTTTCCCACGTTCCTTTTCGTGGTGGGCGTGTCGATCGTCTTCTCGACCGAGGCGCGGCTGCGGCGCGGTGACTCGCGCGCGAAACTCGCAGGTCACGCGGTGCGCCGCGGAGTCATTTTGTTTCTGTTGGGCGTCTTTATCAACGGGTTTCCTCACTTCCATCTCCAACATTGGCGCATTTACGGCGTGCTGCAGCGCATTGCCGTCTGCTACCTGATCGTGGCCCTCCTTTATCTCTGGGATCGCCGCATGTGGACAAAAGTAGTGCTGCTCGTACTGCTGTTGGTTGGCTATTGGGCGCTGGTGCGGTGGGTTCCCGTACCGGGAGCGGGCGTGCCCGGCCGCGACGTTACCTTCCTCGACAAGGATCAGAACATTGTGGCTTGGGTCGATCGCCAACTCATGCCCGGCCATCTCTACGAAGAGTTTACCGATGAGAACCCACGCAATCCCCACAACACGCGCGATCCCGAGGGCTTGCTGAGCGACATTCCTGCCATTGGAACTACGCTCCTGGGTCTGCTTACGGGCCTGTGGCTGCGCAAATGGCTGCCCGCGAGGATCAAAACACTGGGGCTGGTTGGAGGTGCGGCGGCGTGCCTTGCCGTGGGATATTTCTGGTCCGCATGGTTTCCGCTCAACAAAAAGATGTGGACCAGTTCTTACGTTCTCTTTGCGGCTGGGTGGTCATTGCTCCTGTTGGCGCTTGTCTATTGGGCCATGGAGCAGCGCGGCTGGGGCCAAAAAGGCTTGAGCAAGGCGCTGGCCTGGCCGTGGCTGGTCTTCGGCTCGAACGCTATCGTGGCATTTGTCATCGGCGACGAACTGTACGTGCTTCTCGCCCAAATTCACTTCACCGACGGAGGCAAACCGTCGAACCCGCTTCGCTATGTGTTCCAGCACGTTTTCATGCACATCGCTGATCCGGGATGGAGATCGTTCGCGTACGTGGTTGCCTACGCGGCGGTTTGCTTTCTTCCGGTGTGGTTGCTCTATCGCAAGAAGATTTTTGTGAAGGTGTAATGCGCGGCGCGTAGATTCGCGCGAAAGAAGAACCAATAGCGAAAGTCCCATCGCAAGCAAACAGAGGAGATGTCGATGAGATTCGGTCAGATGATGTGGGTGATGGTGTTGTGTGCAGGCGCGACGGTGGCGCAGGCGCAGAATTGCGAGATGAAGGGTTGGAAACCAATCGCCGGCGTGAGCGCGACCGCAAATCGTGACGGCGTTGAGGTAATTTGGCAGGGCGAACATGGCCAGCAGAACCGCGCGCGGTTCGCGCTGCGCAACGGGCAGCCGGTGGTCGAAGAGCTGGCTGCGCAAAAAGCTGGAGGCGCTTGGATCGTGCTGGGCAAGGAGCTGGCTCCGGATTTTCAGGTGACCACCGGCCGGCGTCGCATCTCGACAACAGAGCTCGACATCCTGAAACATCTCAACAAGGACACGCCCGAGGCCGAGGAACAGTACAAGTGGAATGTTTTCTGGGATGCGCCGCTGGAGATCCCCGGCCACGACTCGCATCTTGTCGGTCCGGGCCGCACGCCCGATGAGGTGAATCGCGCCACGGTGAGTTACAACGCGAGCTCTTGTCATGTAGAAAGCGACGGCGACCGCGTTGTCGTGTTTTTCAACGGCCTTGCGCTCGGAATTTTTTCAGGCGACCTGGAGTTTACCGCGTACAAGGGCTCGAACCTGCTGCGGCAGGAAGCGGTGGCCAAAACCGATGCCAAGGATGTGGCCTACATTTACAAAGCCGGGCTGAAGGGGTTTGCGATCGGCGAAAACACAAAGCTCGAGTGGCGCGACGATGCTCAAGAGTGGCAGCAGTACGAGTTCGGCGGCGACCTGAATGAGCAGCCGGTCGATCTTGAAGCGCGCAATCGGCTGGAAATCCTCGATGCAGGCGCGGGCTCGCTCGCCATCTTCCCTGAGCCGCACAAATTCTTCTTCGCGCGCGAGAATGAAGTGAACCTGGGCTACGTGTACTACCGCAAAGACAGCGACCACTCGTTTTCGCTGGGCGTGATGCAGCCGGAGCGCGGCTCGGGTTACGCGCCGTGGGGCGTGAGCGACGAAGTGTGGAACCGGCGCGTACACGTGGCGCGCTCGCAAATTTACAACTACGCACTCTACAATGCGCCTCCGGGCACTTTGCAGCACATGCCCGTCTACTACTACCTGAGCGCGGAGGGCGCGCGCCAGGCGCAACCGCAGGTGCTGGCTTACACGCACGACGACGTCTACAAGCCTGTTCCCGGGTTCAAGACCGTCACCGGCCACTTCCATCTTGACTTCAACGAGATGCTCCGCGACCAAGGGAATTCGGACTTCATGCCCACATGGGTTCCGGTTTTCCGCGGCCTGGGCATCAACATCGTCTATCTCGGCGATTTTCACGACGACTCCGACCTCGCCGATCCCGGGCCCAAGCGATTCGCCGAGCAGAAGGTCTATTTTGAAGGCGCGCGCAAGATGAGCGACAAGGATTTCCTGGTGATTCCCGCAGAAGAGGTGAACGTCTACCTCGGCGGTCACTGGTACCTGATGCTGCCCAAGCCGGTGTACTTCTCGCACGCTGCGCCGCGCCCAGCGAATCAGACCTTCGAGGAGAATGACCCCACCTATGGACCCGTCTACCATCTGGGCTCGGTTCAGGACGTGGAGAATTTCATCAATCGCGAGCAGGGCATCCTCTGGGTGGCGCATCCGCGCACCAAAAGCTCGGCCATGTATCCCGACATGTACAAGGATCAGGACTTTTTCCTGAGCGATCGCTTCATCGGCGGATCGTGGGAGTCTCTGCCGGTCGATCAATCGCAGCAGCGGCTGTGCGAAGTGCGCTGCTTTGGCGTGAACGACGATATGAGCAACTGGGCGCCCAAGCCCAAGTTCATGCTAGCCGAGGGCGACACCTATATGAAGGTGCCGAGCGACGAAACCTATCCGCTCTTGGCGATCAATTATCTGAAGCTCGACAAGGTTCCGGCCTGGAACGAGAGCTGGGCTCCGGTCGTCGAAGGCATTCGCAGCGGAAATTTCTTCGGCACCACGGGCGAGATTCTCTTCCACAAATGGAGCATCGAAGGCGCGGGCGCGAAGAGCGTCTACACGGCCAGCATCGAATACACGTTCCCGCTGGAATTTGCCGAGCTGGTGTGGAGCGACGGCGCAAAGGTCGACCGCAAGATCATCCGGCTCACGGACACGGAGCCATTCGGCACAAAAACCTTCCGCATTCCCTTCGACGCGACAGGGAAAAAGTGGGTGCGCTTCGATGTCTGGGACGCGGCAGGCAATGGCGCGTGGCTGCAGCCGGTGACGGTGAAATGAGAAAACAGCTTCTAGTACTTTGACTTGATCGCGTAGGTCAATCCCATCGTGAACTGAAATGAATTCGGCTTGGTGGGCGCCGATGCTGCGGTTGCAATGAACGGCGCATCGTTGAGGTAAGAATCCAGAGTGCCCACCGAGAAGCTGAAATTCTTGTACGTCGGAAGTGCCAGGGCGTCGGTCTCCGTGGCCGAATAGGCGCTGGGTTGGTTATAGGCAGGGATGAACGAAAGCGCCTGTGTATACGTGAGCAGTTTGAGGTGCAGAACGTAGTTCGCCGCAAACGTTGAGCCGATCAGGTTCAGATTGACGTTGCCGGGCGAAAACTGCTGCTTCTCATATTGCACGGTGCCCTTCAGGTCGAATTCCTGTTTTGGAGACTTCACCACGGTCCACCCAACGCCTCCGCCGTAGATCTGTTGCAGTTGAAGGTTCTGCGCGTAATTGTGGTCGAAGGCCGCCTGCGCAAGCACGTACACGCGCGGCGAGAAATATTCGTCGCGCTCCGCGCCAAAATGCATAATGGACGACTTGCTTACCACCGCGGGCACCTGAACGAACCCGGTGCTCGGCGAGGTTGCCGGATACTTGTAAGCCGGCTGGGTGATTTTGCCGTACGCCTCGTTGAAACCGAAGATCGTCTTGTTTCGCGCGGCCAGCCAGCTCACCGTGGGAACGGCCCGCACCAGGTTCGCTGCACCGGTAAACGTGTATTGGTTTTCCGTCGCCGACACCAGCGTCGCGCCCGCGGTAGCCGAACCATTCCATGCCGCGAAGAAACCAGGCTCGTGATTGATCTGCTTGTCGAGCGCGCCGTTGTCCATGATGTACTGCGCCTTCACCACCGGGATGGGCGCGGGGGCCGGTCCGTTCTCAGGATGGACAGTGACCGCATTGCCCGCGACGTCGAATGCCCCCACCGGGAATTGCGCAACCTGCTTTCTTTTGGGCGTGGCAACAGTTTGGCTGAGGACGCCAAACTTGCCCGCGACGTGAAGTTCCTTGATCTTGTCCCAACCAAGAGAGACATCGCCCAGCGGATCGCTGTGGAATGTGACTTTGCCGGCGGTCTCGCTCACAAATTTTCCGTGCAAAGTGTCGCCGTTGCTTAACACCAGCACATCGGATGCGGGGTTTGGAGTATCCGGCTTGTTTTGCGCGGCGCAGATCTGCGCTACTCCCAGCGCGGCAACCGGCACTGTGATGCGTAAGGCGCGAAAAAGCAACAAAAGAGGAGCGCGTGGGGAAGAGTTCTTCATGGGGAATTCCTGCCTTTCAGGAGATAAGCGGCGAAGGTAGTGTCTTCCTCCGCCTGGGACAGTGAGTATTGTAATTTCGAAATTCTGTCCAGAATAAGCAGATTGTCGCGGTCCTGTTCGTACGGTATCTCCAGAGTCAATCGCACGGCAGGTGGCTGGCGGTTGGCGTAGACTGGTTCACAGATTCCGTTACACTCTACCGGAGCTGGCGATGCCCAAGGCAGTTTCTTACGCCCAATGGTCTCTGCAGCCGTATTGCATCGGTCTCAAGCTGCGCTCCTTGCGCAACAGCAAGCGGCTCACGCTTTCCCGGCTGGCGGCCGAAACCGGGCTTTCCACGGCGCTGCTCTCCAAGCTCGAGACGGACCGGATGATTCCCACTCTGCCGACGCTGGCCACCATCGCCCGCGTTTACGGCGTGGGCATGGATTACTTCTTCGACGAGCCCTCGCGCCACAAACTCTCCATCACGCGCAAAGCGCATTTGCAGGGCAACGGGCGCGGCATGGAGCCGGTGAAAGTGACGCCGCTGAATGCCGACGGGGAGGGATTCCGCCTGATTGCGCAAGTGATTGAGTTCCCGCCCGGCGGCTCAACCGTGGCCATGAACGCCTTTGAGGAAACCGGCGCGGTGATTTATGTGCTCGAAGGCCGCCTGCGCCTGGACGCGGGCGCCATGCACGAGGTGCTCGAGACCGGCGATTGCGCGTGCATGGAAAGCGAGATGCCGCTGGCGTGGAGCGCCGCCGATAAGCATCGCTGCCGGGTTCTGGCGGTGCTGCCCAGCGCCGCCACCTGAGGAAACGCGAACCAGCGCTCCGGAAGAACCGGAGTTGGAGTGCACTGCCAGGCTTCTTTTGAAGGTCGCTGCTTTTTGTTGGTCGCATCGACTCAGTAGTTGAGGCTCCGGGGCGCAGCGACTCTGGTTTTGCTTTAGCCGTCGCCTCTCTGAGTAACCGGTCCCCGGCTTTGCCGTGCCGGGAAGCGCACGCCGCTGCGGAAGGTGCTTTGCTGCCTACGGGGCCAGTCGGTAGTATGGTTTGGAACTTTAAGGACAACTCACAATGCGACCCAATGCCAATCTGATCAAGGCCACGCTCGCCGGGGCTCTCGGCGGCCTGCTCTTCGGCTTCGACACGGTTGTGATCGCGGGCGCGATCGACGCGCTGGTTCGCCTCTATGGATTGAGCCCGCAGAACAAGGGGTTCACGGTGGCCATCGGACTGGTGGGCACCGTGATTGGCGCGCTGGGCGCAGGCCAGGTGGGCCAGCGGCTGGGCAGCCGCGAAACTCTTCGCCTGACGGCGCTGCTCTACGTTGTCTCGGCCCTCGGATGCGGCCTCGCGTGGAATTGGCCGTCGTTCCTGGTCTTCCGCTGCATCGGCGGCCTCGGTATTGGCGCATCGTCCGTACTGGGGCCGGTATACATCGCCGAACTCGCTCCGGCAAAGTGGCGCGGGCGCCTCGTCGCTGCGTTTCAATTCAACGTGGTGTTCGGCATCATGCTGGCCTACACCTCGAACTACGCCATCCGCACCCTGCACCTGGGCGCGGCCGAGTGGCGTTGGCAGGTGGGCGTCGCCACTGCGCCGGCTTTGCTCTTTCTCGCCCTGCTCTTCGGCATTCCGCGCAGCCCGCGCTGGTCGGCCGCGCACAACCGCGTTGGAGAAGCGCTCGCCGTGCTCAAATTCATGGGCGAACCGGACCCGCAGGCTGAGTTGGACGACATCCGTGCCGCGCTTGCTCAGGAACATGCATCCGCTCACGAGCCGGTATTTCGCTGGAAGTACCGCTATCCGCTTTTTCTCGCTATCTCCCTCGGCGCCTTCAACCAGCTCGCCGGCATCAACGCGATTCTCTACTACTTGAACAACATCTTTGCGGCTGCCGGTTTCAGCCAAATCTCGAGCGACCAGCAAGCCATCGTGATCGGCGCAACCAACCTCTTGTTCACCATCGTCGGCATGTCGCTGATTGACAAGCTGGGCCGCAAGACGCTTTTGCTCGTCGGCGCGGCCGGCTGCTCCGCCTGTCTTGCCGGTGTCGCGTGGGTGTTCAGCACGCATTCGCATCCTGGCGCGCTGCTCTGGTTGCTCGTCACCTTCATCGCCTTCTTCAGCGTTTCGCAGGGAGCGGTCATCTGGGTCTACATCGGCGAGATTTTTCCCACCTCGGTACGCGCCAAGGGCCAGGGAGTGGGCAGCGCCAGCCACTGGTTCATGAACGCCCTCATCGCGCAGATGTTTCCCGTGGTAGTAAGCAGGATGAGCACGGCTACGCCGTTCGTATTCTTCGCGGCGGCTACCGTGGTCCAGTTCATCGTGGTCGCGCTGTTCTTCCCCGAGACCAAGGGGCAGACGCTGGAGCAGTTGCAGCGCAAGTTGATGCGCGCGTCATAAAGATGCGCGGGGCGCGGGTGCCAGTCCCCTGCCGCCTTCGCGACCGGATCGTCGGGCTTACACCGACTCGATGGCGTGAATGCTCTCGGCCACGTCCTTGTTCAACGCCTTGGCGTCAGCCTGGAAGAGCCTGCGTTCGCGCGCGGGCAGCGCTTCCAGCAGGTCGCTAAATGGCTTTGTCTCGCAACCTGGAAACGCGGCGAATCCAATGGTTGAGGCCATGGAGCAACTCACCTTGACCAACTCCGTTACATCCCACGCGCCGTCGGTGCGGCGCGGCTCATGATGCTGTGCGACCACGGATTCCAGTTCCTCCGGCAGCTTCCAGTCGCCCACCAATTGCCGTCCCGTCTCGCAGTGATTCCAGCCGAAGAGCATGCGCTCGGCGTCGAGCAGCGTCTCCGCGGCTCCCTGATGCTTGTCGAGCAGCGCTGCGTAGGGCGCCGGCTGAATCACCGCCAGGCCCATGCGCCCCACGTCGTGGAGAATGCCGGCAGTGTAGGCCGTATCTTTATCAATGAAGCCCGTCTGGGCCAGCCGCTGCGCAATGATGGCGCACCCCAGATTGTGCCGCCAAAGGGCGCGCATCGCGGGATGACTCATCGTCTTGCCGAGATAGGCGCGCACGCCCACGGTGACGCACATGCCCCGGAGCGTGTTGGCGCCCAGCACGGCCACCGCCTGGAGGATGCTGGTGGAGGGATAACGCGGCGCGTAGAGCAGGGAATTCGCAACGGTGAGCACTTCGCTGGCGAATGCCGGATCGGACGAGATGAGATCGCACAACTGATGCAACTGCACATTCTCATCGCTGGCCAGTTGCAGAACCCTGACGGCCACCTGCGGGAACGGCGGAAGGCGCAGATGCGCCCAGGGCATTGTGGCCGCTTGCCCGCGCCCCTCATCCCTACCCACCGCGACACCTCCCCTGGTCTTGCGCATCATTGACTCGTGCAACTTGGACTCGCGCGAGATTCGACGGGCGCAACGAATGCTTTCGTTCCCGAGGCACAGGATCGTCTGGAGCACCGTCCGCGCGCGTTCCCACAACCGGTTCATCGGCATTGGGTAGGAGTTTCTAGAGGAAGGAATCGGGCATAGGGCGAAACACCGGGCGCAGTAACTTATTTCGAAGTCCAGGTTCGACCATCGGTACTGATCCACGTCTGACCTTTGTCATTTAAAAGTTCAAAGATCACTGAAGGGGCAGCGCCGGCATTGGCGGGAGTGTTGGGAGCCGTCTCGGTTTGAGCCGCTGGAGCAGACTGCGCTTCGTCATTGGTCACATGCTGCCGGGTCACTTCGACGGCGCGTCCTTTCCACTGCCGATGTACGCGCTCCCATGTATCGCCCTGGTCCTCGCTCAGGAACAGCGCGCCCGCTTTGTCGATGGCCAGCATGAAAGGCCCGGTGGACGTACTGGAAACTACCGCCAACGCACTGGGCAGGTGAATTTGCCTCACGGGAATGGAGCCATGCCATTGCGCTTGAACTTTGGCGGAGAGGGCGGGCGCGGCAGGCTGGGGCGCAGTCTCAACCAGTGGCGGCGCACTTGTCACTGTTACGGTTTCCGTGGCGCCAGGCGGTGCTGCCTGGTTCGCGCCTTGTCCCGATCCATCTCCGGGCACCGCTTTGGCGGCCATAAAACGCCGGCGCGACGTGTCCGCCTGGCGTTGTTCCTCGGCTTGCTTCTGCTTGGCCTCCCACGCACCGGCGGCCGGCTGCGCGTAAGCAGGGCGCATGGCGCCGGCCGTTAATCCGGAAGGCGCTTGCTGCGCTTCCGCGCGAGAAAGTGACGGCGCTTCGCCGGTGACTTGGACCCGATCGCTGGCGTCTGGCTCTGGCGGCATTTGCGCGGCAACCGCAGGCGACGCTGGTGCAGGCGGCGGCTCGGGCGCGGCGAAATGCGTGTGCTTCGCGGCATGCGACGGCGGCGATGCGGGAGCGGCGCCAGTGGGAGGCTCGACCTTTGCCTGCTCCGCTGGTGCAGGCGTTGCAGCCGGCGGCGTACCTTGCGACGGGTTGTGCGCTACGATCTTGAATTCTGATTCACGCCGATCCGCTTGCTCGATATAGACAGAAATCGAGCCGGCGGCAAACGCGGCCACGATCGCCGTCGGAACCCAGACAAGCCGCCATTGTCTCCACCACGCATTGGGTTCAATCGTCCTGCGCGATTTTTCGGGCGCCTTCACGGCGTCGGCGTCCGCGGCTTCGCGCGCCAGCGCCACCACGTGGCGGCAGCGCCCGCAGACGGCAAGATGATTAAGTACCTCGCCGCGCTCCCGTCCCTCAAGCGCCTGCTCGGCAAATGCGCTCAGGCTCTCGGCATCGGGATGAAATCCGTGTTGGCTTGTGGCACTCATGATGCCGCCTGTTCCTGGAACGCCTCCGATTGCGAATTTTGCAGCAGTTTTTTCAGGTTGACCTCTAGATCCCTCGGATCGGCGCCCATAGCCTCCTGCGCGGCGCGCCGGCTCATGCCGTTGCGCTCGAGACTCCTGAGGATTTGCTTGCGAATCTCGTCCGCCGCGCGGCGTAGTTTGCGGCTCACCGTGGCCTCGTGCACGCCGAGCACACGCGCAATCTCAAGCAAAGTCTGCCCGTCAAGATAATACGCCGCGAGAAGATAGCGCTCCTCGGCTCCGCGGCCGCCCACGGCCTGTTCAATCGCCCGCTCCAGCAGCGAGAGCTCACGGGGCGGCGTTTGCGGCGGTGAAACGAGCGCCGGCGCGTCAAAATCTTCAATCGGCTCCTCGCGGCGCGTGCGCCGATAGTGGTCCACGTGGCGCTGGGCGAGCGTGGTGCGCATCCAACCCATCAGCGAGCCGCGCCCGCGGTAGGAAAGCAGCGGGCAGCGCCGCTGGCCGTCGCGCTCGTTCAACCCGTAGAGTTCGGCGTAGAGTTGATCGGCCAGATCGCGGCCCAGAGTCTCGCTGCCGGTGATGGCGATGGCAGCGCGTGTGAGCGGCTGCCGGTAGACGGCGACAAAGTGCTCCCATGCGCGCTCATTCCCGTGGGCACAGGCGCGCGCGAGCACGAGATCGGTTATGCACAGGCCGTGGAAGAAGGCTGCCTGCTGTCGTCGTGTCGCCGCAGTTGCGTCTGAGACTTCGGCCAGCCCGAAGTTCTGCGCCGTCCCCGCATCGAGGAGAATTTGGTCAAACTCATCGCGGGTGAGGCCCCAACGAGCCGCATCGCAACTGCGCCACAGCTCGGCGGCCAGGGCGCGGTCCAGCGTGAGAGTCCCGTTCGGGACCTCAGTCTCTGCTGCGCTGGCCACGGATTCAGTTGGCGCCATTCCCACGCCCTCACGATACGCCAAAATGCGGTCCCGGAAAAAGAATGCAAGAAGCTGTCTGCTGATCGTTCGACGGTTGAAGGCCGGCCGAGGGAATCAGGGCCGCCCGAGGAGAGTCATGAAAAAGACGAGAGCGATGAAAAAACTGGGCAGACTGGGATTGGTTGTCGCGCTGTTTTTTGCTTTGGCGGCATGTGATCACGGGAAGGTCGTCAGAGCCGCCGGCGGGCCGGGAGAAAGCGCGAGCGGCCCGTATCGCGTGTTGGCTCCCATCGTGAGCGGCAACCTGCTTTTGTTCCCCGTGGTGCGGGCCGATGGAAAATCCACCATGGAAACGCCGTTCATTACCCTCGACGAGGGCCTGAAGAGCGGCGAGGTTGAGGTGACGGAAGCAGGACGCGCGCGGGGGCTGGTGCGGCGGCGAGGCGCCGGGGACGCGCAGAACTCCTATCGCAGCGACGAAGTCAACACGCTGGTGCTGGTCAACCACTCCAAGCGGCCGTTGCTGCTGCTGGCGGGAGAAGTGGTCACGGGCGGCAAGCAGGACCGCATTGTCGCTAAAGACCGCATCGTCCCCGCCAATGCCGATCCCATCGATCTCTCGGTCTTCTGCATTGAGCCAGGGCGCTGGACAGAAAGCTCGGCCGAATTCGGCGCTTCGGACAAGTCGCTGGCTCACAGCTTTATGGTGCAGCCCTCGGTACGCGAGCGCGCCATGGTCGACCAGGACCAGCAGCAGGTGTGGGACTCGGTGCATGGCGCGATGTCGCAGATGGAGGTGGCTGCGGCTCCACCGGCTCCTGCCTCAACAGGTGGAAGCGGCGGCAGAGGGTCCGAGGCCGCGCCGCCGATGCCGCTTGGCACCACGAGCTACGCCAAAATGATGCAGAATCCGGCCATCAGCCAAAAGGTGGATGAGGCTGCGGCTCCGGTGATGAAGGCGCGCGAAGAGGTGCTGGCGAAGTTACGCGACGAGCACGCGGTGGGCGTGGTGGTGGCTGTGCGCGGCGAGATCGTGTGGGCCGATCTCTTTGCTTCCACCGATCTGCTGGCGCGCTATTGGACCAAACTGGTCCGCTCCTACGCGGCCGAAAGCTTGACCGAGGGCGAGAACCGATCCGCGCCCAGCGTGGCCGACGCGGAGCACTTCCTCGACATGCCTTCAGGCGGTACGGAAAACAGCGAGGGCGATGTGGGCATCTATCGCTATCGCGAGCTGAAGAGTGGAAACACGGAAACCTTCGTGCTGGAATCGCTGCTGCCCGGCACGGGTTACGACGTGCACGTCAGCAAGATGAAGCTGATTGAGGAGATTCACCACATCCGCAAGCCGCATCCAATTCCTCAGCACCCGATCTATGAACCGCAGAGCTACCACCCGGATGTCTACAACCAGAATGTCGACCGTTGATCGGAGTCACGCCTTCTGCCGCGCACGCGCCACGCGCGGCGCGGCGATGAGCGTGAATGCCACCAGAAAGATGGAAGCAGCAATGTAGGCCAGGTGACCGTGGCGCAAGTCTTCCGTGACGAGCTTGACTGCAACCAGCGCGATGGCGGCATAACCCAGCCGAGTCAACTCCCTTCGGTGCCGGCGCGCGCCGCCAGAGACCAGCACCAGCGCCGCTACGCACAGCGTTACGGTACGGATCAACGCCACGTGATGCGCGGCGGGCATCACGCTGAGCGCAATCAGCGCGACCAGCCCGTCGACAAAAAATGCTGCTACAGCGCCAGCCGCCAAAGCGGCAAAGCCGAGATGCAGCGCCTGCGGAATCCATGGTTCTGCCTGGCGCGGCTGTGCAAGCGCGTAGCAGAACACTGCACACACCGCGATCAGCCACACACCCACGGCCAGCGTGCCGCCCGGCGTCCCCACGAGCGCACTCACCAGAAAATTTAGCAGCCCTGAAGCCGCCGCAGCGGCCAGCAGAAACACCATTCCGTAGAACTCGAAAACCGCCCAACGCTGCAGTCGGCCCAGGCCCACCGACGCCAGCGCAGCCGCGCCGAGCAGCGGGATCAAAATCAACGGCGGCAGACGCAGGAAGCCACCGGCGAGGAGCAACGCCGCGGCCCATGCGGCAAATACGGCTGCGTTGCGCGAATTGGGTGCGCGCGCGAAGACTGTGAAGACCATGGCGTAACACACGGGAGAAAGAACGAGGCATGCCACGCCGAGAATTGCCAATCCGGCCGGCTGACCGAAGTCCGCCAGGCTGACTGAAGCGAGCAGAAACGCAAGGATGGCCTGAATAATCGCGAAAACTGCGATGGGCCGCGCGCAAAGAACCGTTTTGACAGCCACACTCGCCGCATACAGGGCAAACACCGCGATTCCGGGAGCGAGCAGTGCACCGCGGCTTAGCACCGGGTAACCCTCGTGAGCAGTCTGTCCGGCGAAATAGACGTAGATGAGAATCCAGATGGCTGCGTCGGCGGCGAGTGCGACCAGTGCGCCAACCTCAGGCACGCGATCGCATCCCGGCACAAACTCGCAAACCGCGCCGAGGATCAGCAGTACCACCACGAAAGGCAGAAAAACGTGCGAAGCAATGGCAAGCGCCAGCGCGAGAGCGGCTGCGGCGACGCACGCCACGCGCAGCAGTGGTTTGAGATCGCGCGGCGTGAATGCGGCCAGCGCGAAGGCCGCAAGGGCAAAGCCGCAGACCACAACCGCGGCAGCAGCGGCGGGCAACACGTTGAAGCGCAGGGTCAGCTCCCAAAGCATGGGAGCCAGGATGAGCGCGGATGTGCCGGCATAGATGGAGCTGGTGAAGCGCGGGCCGCCGCGCACACGCGCCGCCCAGACCAACCAAAGAAAGGCGTAGACGATGCCGGCAGCGGCGACGCTCAGGCGCGGAAAAGCGCTGGTCTCCTCCACAGCGCGCAGCACATACGCGCCGGCAATGCCCAGCAGTGCTTTGCCCAGCACCGGGAAGAGATTCCCCGGCTGCGCGGGAGGTTCTACGGCCGCTGACGCGGCGGCGAGCGCCGATTCAACTTCCGCGAAGGGATGCGGCCAATCGGCGGCGAGTGGATGCTCAAGCGCGTCGACTCTCGATTCCGTTTTGTCCAGTCGCCGTTCCAGCGCTTCGATGTGTTGTTCCTGCGCGAGCAGGCGTTGCGTGAGCCGGTCGATGTCTACTCGGTCTTCCGGGAGATTGTTCATCATTCCTCACCGGTGATGAGCGGTGGCTGTCAGTCGCCTGCAGGCGCCTGATGCAGGCTCTTCTCGGGCCACGGTGGCAGCAGCTTGACCAGCACCCACAGAAAGAGCAGCGGCAGGATGGTCAAGCCAATGGCCACGAGCAAGCCTTCGCGTGTCACCAGCGCCATCTTGTAAGTCGTGTAGCCGAGAAAGCTCTTGGAGAAGAGCTGTCCGCCGATCACCACGTTCCAGCGCATGGCGAAGACACTGATCATGATCAGCGATCCGCAAATAACGTAAATCCGCTTGCGCACGATTGCGCTGAGGCTGTTCTTCCAGACCTGCGTGATGAAGAGCAGCGCCAGGGGTACGAGCGTGCCCAGGATGATCTGGAGCACGATTTGCGAGAAAAAGAGCTTGGTGTGAACCATGAAATCCAGGCTGCGGAACGACTCGTCGGCCTCGTAGATACGGTGAATCAAGTCCAGCATCTCCAGGCTGAAATCAATGACGAAGATGTAGAACATGTACATCGCGATGGTGTCGACGCAGTGCATGTCGATGGTCAGCTTGCGCAGTTTTGTGGTGACCATGTAAATCAGCATGACCGCGGCCACGCCCGACACCATGGCCGAGAAGATGAACACCACGGGCATGAGCGGCGAGGACCACCATGGATTGGCCTTGATCGATCCGAAGATGAATCCCACGTAGCCGTGCAACAGGAACGCCGAGGGAATGCCGATCAGGGTAACGATCCAGCCCACCTTGTCGTCGATGCGTAACGAGCGTTCGCCAATATTGCTCGAGCCTAGCGTCATGATCTTGTAGATCGCGCGGAGCAGACCCTTCGATTGCTGCGACAAGATCACGATGTCGCGACGGTAGTCGAGCCAGATCTCGAAGACCAGCACCGCCATCAGGTACCAAAGATAAACATAGCCGAACATGGCCATGGCCGAAGTGGCGTGAGGCGTGAAGTACATCTCCGGCGAGCGCTCGGGATGGCCCAGGTGCAATTGCAGGGGCAGCGGCGCGTCGAGCAGGAAGGCCAGAGCCGTGAGCAGCGCCAACCGGTAGGTCGGCTTCACTGCCTCCACGCGAAACACTCGCTCCAGCGACGCCAGAATGAATGCGCCTGCCACCAATCCCGTGATGAACGGGTACAAAACGATCAATATGCTCCACTGCAGAGCATATTCGTTCGGATACATGAAGCCTACAACGCCGTTCATAGATACAGCTCCTAGCTGCTAGCTTCTAGCTCGTCTTGCTGGTCCTCGCCGCTTTGGCTTCGGTCTGCGACATGCAGCTAGAAGCTAGAGGCTAGGAGCTAGAAGCTGCATTCTCACCGCACCGACCCATCGAGCCCGAAGTAGTACGCCTTTGCACCGGTGGCCATCTGCGGCTTCAACACCTGCACCGGATGCGTCTTCAGGAACTCGTGAATCGGGTCATTGGGATTCTTCAAATCTGCCAACTGCCGCGCTCCCGTCGGGCACGCCTCGCAGCAAGCCGTCGTCAGCCCTTTGGTAATCCGGTGGTAGCACAGTGTGCACTTGTCCGCGACCTTCTTCGCGGGATGAATGTAGCGGCAGCCATACGGGCAGGCCTGCACGCAATATGCGCAACCCAGGCAGTAGGTCTGGTCGATCAGCACCACGCCGTCCGGGCTGATGAACGTCGCGCCCACCGGGCACACCTGCGTGCAGGGTGAGTCGGCGCAGTGGTTGCACATCTTGGGTACGAAAAAGTACTTGCCTGCGTCCTCCTGGGCTACCGGAAAACCTTCCTTGCCGCCGTCGGGCGAAATCACCTCGGGCGTGGTCATATTCGTGTCCGTGACGTGATAGCGTTCCACCCAGGTCCTGAAGGAGCCGTCGGGCACGTCGTTCTCCGTTGCGCAGGCGCGGACGCAATTGCCGCAGCCGATGCACTTGGGAATATTGATGAGCATGCCCCACCAGTGTTCGCTCATCTGATAATTGGGCGAGGCCTCGGGCTCTCCGGCCTCAACAAATTTCCAGGCCACAGCCGCGGCCGGCAAAAGAATGAGCAAATGACGCCGGCTGATGTTCATTTCGCACCTCCCGTGGCCGGGCTGGCGGCCGCGTCCGATCCGATGGCCGGGCTGTGGGGGTTATGACAGGTCTCGCAGGGAACTCCGCCCATGTGATCGGCCGGATCCACCTGCGGAAAGCTCTTGGGTTTGGCCGCACTGGCCGTATGGCAGCGCACACAAAGCACCAGGGTGTCCGGCTTCACCGGGGTCACGGACATGGGGTCGTCCGCGTGGAGGACAAAAGGAGCATCCGGGGGAATCGGGGGAACGATCAGGGCCACGAAGCGCTCGTAGAGGTTCCCCTTGGGCTGCGGCGGAGCGGGCTGACGCTGATAGAGCGCGCCGTGGCAAGCCTCGCAGTTCACGTGCGCGTGCGCGCCCTTTGTCTTGGTATCGGCAATGTCCGAGTGGCAGCTCTCGCACGTTTGGTGCCCGGCAAACTTCACCGGGCGCTGGGCAATTTCGCCGATCGCCGCTCCGCGATAGTGCCCATATTGCCCGAAGGTCTTGGGAACCACGTAGCCGCGCACCACCAGAAACACCAGAAACGCGACCACAAAGAGCCCTGCAAACCGGAATAAATGTCCTGCATCCTTCATGAAGCACTGTCTCCGTACAGCCAGCGACAGGAGGGGGCTTTGTGATCAGCGATGTGATCTGGCACACTCCCGACAGCTCTGACGTTAGGCATTGGAAGCAGGGCTGTATGTGAGATAGCTCACAATTCCATGTGACGAGATGCACTCCTCGGGCCACCGCTCCCCGAAGCGATACGATGAATCTGGAGGCAGAATGGCAAGAATTCTCGACGGCGCGGCGTTTGCCGCCGCCATCAAGCAGGAAGTGGCCGAGGAGGTTGGGCGGCTCGCCGCGCGCGGCGTCAGGCCGGGCCTCGCCGCGGTGCTGGTGGGCCGCGTGGCGGCTTCGGAGATCTACGTCCGCAACAAGGTGCAGGCCTGCGCTGAACTCGGCATCTATAGTGACCTGATCACGCCGTCCGCCGACGTCACTACAGAAGACCTGCTCACGCTCGTCGCCGAGCTCAACGCCCGCGACGACATCGATGGCATTCTGATCCAGTTGCCTTTACCGCCTCAGGTCGACTCCAAAAGGCTGCTCGACGCCATCGATCCGGCAAAAGATGTGGACGGCTTTCATCCCGTAAATGCGGGCCGCCTGCTTGCCGGACGCCCGGCACTTGTCCCCTGCACACCCGCCGGTGTCATTGAGATCCTGAAACGCAGCAACATTCCCATCGCCGGCCAGCATGCAGTGGTGGTGGGCCGCAGCGACATTGTGGGCAAGCCCGTAGCGATCCTGCTGCTCCACGAAAACGCAACCGTTACGATCTGCCACTCGAAGACCCGCGGTCTGCCGGCCATAACGCGCCAGGCCGGCATTCTCGTTGCCGCCATCGGCCGCCCCGGCTTTATCACGACGGAGATGGTCACTCCCGGCGCCACGCTGATCGACGTTGGGATTAATCGCCTCACCACGCGCGAGGAATTCGACCGCTTTTTCAAGGGCGACGCCAAGCGCGAAGCGGCATTCGAAAAGCGCGGCTCGACCATCGTCGGCGACATTCACCCCAAGTCCTTCGAGATTTCCGGCGCCTACACGCCTGTGCCCGGCGGCGTGGGCCTGCTGACCATTGCGATGCTGATGTCGAACACCGTACGCGCGGCCAAACTGCGGCGGGGGTTGTAGGTCGTGTTGCGAGTCGGACTCACGGGCGGGCTGGGCAGCGGCAAATCGACCGTGGCTGCCATCCTGCGCTCGCTCGGTGCAGAAGTCGTCGAGGCCGATGCCCTGGGCCGCACGCTCATGGAACCGGGCCAACCCGTATTTGCCGCAATCGTCGACCGCTTCGGCCCGGAAGTTGTCGGCTCCGACGGCCGGCTGAACCGCGCCCTCCTCGCCGATCTTGCTTTCCGTCACGGCCGATTGCAGGAGCTGAACGCCATCGTGCATCCGCCTGTGATCGAAGCCCAGGCGCGGTGGATGAACGAGGTCTTCGCGCGATCGAATCGGCGCTCATCTTTGAGGTGGTGCGCGACGCCCGGGCACGCGGCGAAAAAGACAACGTCTTAGCCGACTGGCGGCGGCGCATGGATCGCGTCGTCGTCGTCACTGCGCCCGACGAGCTTAAGATCGCCCGGTACGCCGCGCGCCTCAAAGCTTCCAGCAGCACGGGGGTGAGTACTGAAGCCATCGAGGCCGATGCACGCAACCGACTAGCGCACCAGGTTCCAGACGCCGAAAAGGCCGCGCACGCCGATTATGTGCTTGATAATTCAGGCGATATTCAATCGTTGCGCGCGCAGGTCCAGGCGCTTTGGCCGCGGCTGCTTCAAGCGAGTAGGGCCGAGAGCAACAATTCAGTCCAGTAGTTGTCACTACAATTAATAGTGATGGCCGCGGAACTTTACATACGAGCCGCCGTAACATCTTTGGGAATCTTTATTCAGGGAATTAAGCCATGAAATTGAGCCGAATTCTTCTTATTCTCGTGCTTTTGCTAGGCGGATTCTGGTTGGTGACCACGTATCTCCAGCCCACGCATTCCATGGGGCGCATTTCAATTTTCGGCGGCGGGTCGAACGCGCCGCTCCAGCTCACTGAGGCCCAGGCCGCGCCGAAGTACGACGCCGAAGAAGAGAACAATATTGCGATCTATAAAAGAGTGCTGCCCTCGGTGGTCAACATTACCTCGACGGCGCTGGTCTTCGACTTCTTTTATGGAACCGTTCCGCAGCAGGGGCAGGGATCTGGCTTCATTCTCGACAAGGCCGGCCACATTCTCACCAACTTTCACGTAGTGGCAGGCGCCAACCGCGGCGTTGAAGTGCAGCTGAGCGACAAGCGCAAATTTTCGGCGCACGTGATCGGCAGTGACCGCACGCACGATCTGGCCCTTCTGCAAATTGATGCGCCCAACCTGCAGCCTGTGACGCTGGCCGACTCCTCGCAGCTCAACGTCGGCCAGAAGGTCTACGCCATCGGCAATCCCTTCGGTCTGGCCGGCACCATGACCCGCGGCATCATCAGCGCCATCCGGCCCATTCGCAACGGTGAAGGCGCGCCGATCGAAGACGCCATTCAGACGGATGCGGCCATCAATCCCGGCAACTCCGGCGGGCCGCTGCTGAACTCGAGCGGCGAGGTCATCGGCATCAATACCATGATTGCCTCGAACGGCGCCGACCAGAGTTCGGGCATCGGCTTCGCCATTCCCATCAACACCGCCAAAGCTGTGCTGGCCGATCTGCTGAAGTACGGACGCGTCAAGCGGCCCTCGCTGGGCATCGTCTCGTTTGCCATCGGCCCCGATCTGGCTTCGCAGATGGGTCTCGCCGCCGATTCCGGTGTGCTCATCCAGCGCGTGGTTCCGGGCGGAGCGGCCGAGCGCGCCGGCTTGCACGGTGGCCACGAACAGGCCTACGTGGGCAACACACCCATCATGCTGGGCGGCGACCTCATCGTCGCCATCGACGGCCAGCAGGTCGAAGATCCGCAGGATATCAACGCCTTGATGGAGAAGCATCAGGCGGGCGACACCGTGAGAGTGACGATCGTGCGCGGCCAGCGTCGCATGACGATCAAATTGATTCTGGGTGAGGAGAGGGACTCTAACACATAAAGCGCGTTTCAAAAATCAGTTTTGTAACAAGGGCACGGCTTTAGTCGGGCCAAAACGGACAAGAAAAATTGGGAGCTTTAGCCCCTGAGATACATCGGGCCGCTTCGCAAGCGAAGCGGCCCGCGCGGTTTTCGCATCAGGACCACTTATCGCTGAAACCTGACACCTGAAACCTGTTCCTCAGAACCCCGCGTTCATCTCCATCTGTTCCGCCCGCGCCACTTGCATCCGCGCCACGGTCAGCGGCTCGTGGTAATGCGCTGCGACCATCTCTGCGGAGCGGGTTTCGTTCAGATACGGCCGCAGCATGGCCAGCTTGATGCCGGTCTGTGCGGACATCTTCGCTACAGCTGCCTTGCTCGAAATCGAAGCCACCAGCGACAGAATCGTGCTCACAATGGTTGCCACGGCCTGAATCACTGTCAGCGCATGGGCCTGGCTGTTGGGATCGACGATGCGGGACGCCTGCAAAAGAGCCGAGCTCACCTGCTGCTGGAAGGTGACGACCTGCGTCTGCAACTGTTGCAACGCGCTGGCCGAAGGATTGTCCAGATAAGCCTTGGCTTGCGCCACCAGCAGATTCGAAGCCGCATCAAATCCCGCAGTTGCCACAGTAAAGATGGGCGCGTCGGCCGGCGCCAGCAGTGCCGCGGTCGAATCCACGGTGGCCACCGCGCTTTGCAACGCAGGCGTCCAGTTCACAATGTCCTGCGCCACACTGACGGCCGAGCAGCCCTGCATCCACGGCAACGGAACCAGCAGCGCAATCAGCATCCACGCGCCCAGCTTCGCGTTGGTCCCTTGGACCCTTGGTCCCTCGGTTCCCGTTTCAGGATCTTTTGCCAGCAATCCCAGCAGCGCCGTGGCCAAAGCGCTCACCAGCGAGATCACCGTGCCTGTTCCCACTTTGCCCAGAGTCACGCCTTGCTGCGACAACACTCCGGCAATGCTCGCCACTGCAATCAGCAATCCCGCCGCTGACGTCTTCGGATGATTCCAGATATTCGTCAAGAAATTCATAGGTCAAAACTCCTTCGCGCCGCGCTTTTCGCTGCGGCGAGCACGATTCATGAAAATGTGTGCGATTGCGCCGACAATTGTTCCTGCGCGGGCCGGCGCTGCACCCGCCACCGGCCCTGCGCATGCTCAAACGGCGGCTCTCGAATCCGGATGTTGCCGTGGTTCCGGTCCAGGCACCCGGTGGAGAGCCGCCCCATCGAGACAACAGCGGTCCCGCGCTCCCCGGGAAGAATTCGCTGCTTCCCGGGAAGCATGCGCCGCGACGCCTTTATGGTTGCGGTTCGACTCTGTTTCTGCCAGATCGCCTGCCTACAGAGACAAATTGCAGGCGAAATCAGGAACCGCAGGCGGGAGGGTCTGTCCCATCGCCCGGCGCTTTGCTTCCACTGTTTGTCTTGTTGTGTATAAGGATAGGCAATTCGAGGTTAATTACATGCAAAGCGCCGCAAAGCAGCAACTGCCTGAAAAATCGCGGTTTACGGAAAACTGCCAGGCTTCCGCTGCTTGACATTTAGGAAATGAGTGAAAAAGTATAGGGAGTAAACGGAGTGAAGAAGTGAGAATCGGATCCGGGTTTTACTCGCTCCCTTGCTCCCTCGCTCCCTTGTTCCCTGCTTTCACGTACCGTCGCCCGCGCACCTTGTACTCCCCGCTCGCCACGCGGGCAATCGCTTCGGTGTAGGCGATGTGCTCCTCGGCAAGAATGCGATCAGCGAGCGAGTGCGCATCGTCGTCGTCGAGCACGGGAATGGACCTTTGCAAAATAATTGTGCCGTGGTCCAACTCGTCGTCGACAAAATGCACGGTGCAGCCCGTCACCTTTACGCCGTAATTGAAGGCCTGCTCCTGCGCATCGAGCCCCGGGAAGGCCGGGAGCAGCGAGGGATGAATGTTGAGGATGCGATGGGGAAAGGCGGCCACGAACTCCGGTGAGAGCAGCCGCATGTAGCCGGCAAGACAAACCAGATCCACGCCGTGCGCCTTCAGCGAAGCCGCCACAGCGGCGTCGTGTTCGGCGCGCTTGCGGCCCTTTGAGACCAGGACCGCGTGCGGCAGACCCAGTTGCGCGGCAGCGGCGATGCCGGGAGCCTCGGCCACATTCGAAAGAACAACAGCAATCTCAACGCCGGGAAGTTTGCCCGCACGGAGGGATTCGGCGATGGCAAGGAAATTCGACCCGCGGCCGGAAAGCAGGATGCCGAGCTTCAGTCGTGATTGAGCCACCATATCAGAGCTCACCGTCGTCGACGAGCTTTTCGGAATCCGTTTGTCCCGGGCTCAATCCAAGACTCATCGGTGCTGTTTTGGCGTAGTAATCAGCCGCTCTGTCATTTTGGAATCTGATGACCGGGCGCAGTCCTCGCTGGAAGAAATAAATAGCCGCAATCATTAAGACGGCAAAACCAACGGCTCGAAAATCCTTGAGCAGATCCCAGGGCCCCTTGGGAGGCGCCAACTTGACCGCGGCAAATCCGCAACCGAGCGCACAGGCCAGGTTTAGAAGATACTCGAACAAGAGGGTCAGTTTTCCAGGCCCTGTCCGCCTTTCCTCTTGCGCGTACATTGGCGTGTCCCCCTGTTTTTTGCTCCTCTACGTGTACTGCACCCGGCGCTCGCCCTTGGCCACGCGGCCGATCACGCAGAACTTTTCCTCGGCCCGGTCCAGCAGGTTCTTGGCGCGCGTAAACTTCGCCGCGGGAATGACCGCGATGAGCCCGATGCCCATGTTGAAGGTGCGCATCATCTCTTCCTGCGGCACGTTGCCCAGCTCGCGCAGATGCTCGAAGATAGGCAGCACCGGCCACGAGCCGATCTCCACCTGCGCCGTGACACCCTTGGGCAGAATGCGCGGCAGGTTCTCAGTAATGCCGCCGCCGGTAATATGCGCCATTCCCGTCGTCAGCCCCGCCGTCACCAGCTTCTGAATCACGTGCAGATAGCTGCGGTGCGTCTTCATCAGCGCCGCGCCGGCCTTCTCCTTGATCGCGGTCACGTATTGCGTGGCCTTGTAGCCGCCCACCTCAAACAGCAGCTTGCGCGCCAGCGAGTAGCCGTTGGTGTGCAACCCGGTTGAAGGCAGCCCGATCAGCACGTCGCCCGCCTTGATGCCCGCGCCCGTGATCATCTTGTCGCGGTCCACCGCGCCCACAATGAACCCCGCCAGATCGTACTCACCGTCGGTATAAAAGCCAGGCATCTGCGCCGTCTCGCCGCCGATCAACACGCAGCCATTCGCCTTGCAGCCGTCGGCTAGCCCGCTCACCACGCTCTCAATCACGTCCGGGTCGAGCTTGCCCGTCGCCAGGTAATCGAGAAAGAAGAGCGGAATCGCCCCCTGCACGGCGATGTCGTTTACGCAGTGATTTACCAGGTCGACGCCCACCGTCTGGTGCAATCCCAGCTCGAAGGCCACCTTCAGCTTGGTGCCCACCCCATCGGCCGAACTCACCAGGATCGGGTTTTTCCAGCGCTGCAGATCCAGCCGGAAGAGTGCGCCAAAGCTGCCTATCCCGCTCAGCACGTTGCGATTAAAGGTCTTCTGCGCCAGGTACTTGATGCGTTCCTTGGCCTGTCCGGCGCCGCGGACGTCCACCCCGGCATCGGCGTAAGTTACGGATTTTGTTGAGATTTCCTGAGGCACGGTCGAGGTCTTCATTTCGTGGAAGCTGCGCGGCGCGGATGAGCCGGAAAGCAGAATTCTAGCAGCATTTGCCGCCGCATTTCCCACAAAACGAAAGGCCTCTCGGGCTCCGCTTACGCGCCAGCTGGCTCAAGGTCCACCGGAACCGCGGGTGCCTCTGCTGTCACGCCGCCGCTTGCGCGCGCCAGCGCAACCGCTTCACCCCGCTCGGAAGCCGTTTGCTATTGCTGCTCGGTCTGCAGGCTTGCGTCGGGCACCAGCACAACCTCGCACGTGTCGCCCATCGAGCAACTCACCACCGCGCTGCGCAGCAGGTGGGCTTTGGACTCCGGAGGCAGCAACTCGGGAAACTTCATGGCCATCAGCACCGGCTTAATGGCGGCTCCGAGCTTCTGCTCGCCCGACATCTGCTAGGCCTCGATCACGCCGGCCGTCGTCACCTCGAGCCGGAACGTTCCCCACCCGCTCGCCCCGGCAGGCCGCTTGACCTTGTAGGTTCTCAGATTTTGCAGCGCCTCCTGGCCCTCGGAGGTGGCTCGCAGGCTGTTGGTCTGTGTCGCGCTGGCTGCGTGCGTGCGCGCAACCTCTGCCTTGATCTCTTCCACCACATTCGGAGCCGTGTTCCTGTCGATTGCGGTCTGAGCCAACCGGTAGATGGCGGCTGCCTCTTCCTTTTTGCCCAGTTTTTCGTAGACCTGCCCCACGTGGCTCCCTACCTCAGCGCGCAGCGACGCCCGCCACGCCGGAGACAGCCACTTCAGCGCCTCGTCGTATTTCTCTTCCTGGAAGAGGATCCAGCCCAGCGTGTCCCACGAAGCCACCAAAAGGGTGGCGTTGCCATATGCGCTGGCGTTCACCTGGTCGGTGGTGATGGATGCGGAATGCTCTTCTTCGGTAGAAATGGACTTGCGCGAGGCCTCTTCGGCAATCGGTAAATCGCGGCCGGTTTCGCTCAGCGTGTAGGCGGCGTCGTTCAGAGTTTCGGGGTCGTCCGCGCCGTCCAGCGCGCTCTTGGCCGCGGCGCCGGCCTCGTCATAGCGATGCAGCCGCACCAGGCTTTCCGCCATCGCAATGCGCAGCCCTCGGTTGTCGGGATTCTGCTCCGCGGCAGTTTCATAGGTCTTCAGCGCCCCCTGATCGTCCTTCGCCTGCGTTTGCAACTGGCCCAGGTAGAGCGCCAGTTGCGCATTATCCGGATGGGACTGGAGAAACCTCTGCAGCAGTTCCCGCGCCTCGTCCTCCTGGCTGTTGTGCATCATCACGTCGGCAAGGTGGCTCACTACCAGCACGTTGTCGGGGCTCACTTCAAGTTCCTTGCGGAAGTCCTTGATAGCCTCATTGCGATCGTGGTCGGCGGCCTCCGCAATCATGCCGTAGGTCGCCCAAAGCCCAGGCTCCTTCGGATTCTTCGCCTTCACTGCGTCCAGAATCTCCCGCGCACCCGCCCAGTCGTAAGCGCGCAGCTTGTCTGGCAGATCGGACAGAAGTTCCTGAACCGGCTTGCCGGCCAGCGCGTCCGCGTCGGCGTTCTTCGTGCCTTCAGCGGGCTCCGACGGCACAATATCCACCACGCCGCTTTTCGCGCTCTCCGGATTTGCCGCCGCTGCCGCGGACGAACCTTCCGGCGGAGCATTTCGAGTTTTCAGGCTGGGATAGCCTTTACCGTCAGTCGCAACCTGAGGCGCGACGATCGTGATTGGCTTGGGTGGCGGCAGCAGTTGGATCCATGATTCGCCGCTCAGGCTGATGTCTTTGGTGAACGTCAGGTACTGCTTCCAGTCGCCCTTGTCCACCTTCTTCTTGAGCACCACAATGGTACGCTCGGCCACAATCTCGCCATTGTCGAAGTGATAGGTTTTGTCGAAGGTTGCGAACGGCGTTTTCACGTGG
Organism: Occallatibacter sp.; assembly: GCA_050011915.1. Classification (GTDB taxonomy): domain Bacteria; phylum Acidobacteriota; class Terriglobia; order Terriglobales; family Acidobacteriaceae; genus Telmatobacter. The sequence goes on along the minus strand of JBEKIE010000010.1, from coordinate 62,453 downwards.
ATGGGATCGGGAAGGTTGGTGCGGTAGCCGTCGGGCAGCTTGATGCGCGAAATCGCGGTCAATGTGCGCGGCGCACCCAGTTCGATGTCGTCGGTGGGCGCCGCGGTGTCGCTGTCCAGTGCGCTGAACTCGAGGGCCGGAAACAGCGGCAAAATGCGCGCACTGTCCCAGTCGCCAAACGGATGCTTCGAGTAATCGTAAGACATTTCGATTGGCTGCATTAAATCGTCAGCGTTGTGGAAGACCGTGTTGCTCGTCGTTCCGCTAAATCCCGTTGCCGAAGAGACGTACTGCGAGGCCTGATCGCGGTCCGCCGGAGCCACGCTCCGAGCCAGCGCCCGCACCTCCAATTCATCGTCGTCCCGGTAGGTAGCTTGCATCTTTGCGCTCATCTTGCCATCTTTGTCGAGCGTGCCGGCGGCTTCAAAGTTGGCAGTGAACGGATATGGAGCCTCGGCCGGCGTGGTTTGGAGCGAGGCCGGCCCTGCAGGCGGTACCACCAGCGCCTTCTGGTCGCGGATGATAGCCGAAAGATACCGGTACGGAGCACCCCCGGGAGTGCTGTCGAGCCAGATCGGCCCCGACGGCAAATTGACAGTCGTAATTACATGGTTGAAGACCGCAGGCGAAGGCACTTCGGGCACTGGCGCAATGCCGGCGCCGATCAGCGCCGGCGCAGTCGAGAAGCCCTTAGCCTCGAGCAGTGCCTCAAGCAGCGTGTCCTTGTCTTTGCAGTCGCCATAGGAGTTCGTCAGCACCTCCTGCGCCGCATGTGGCCGGTAGCGCCCTATACCGAAGTCGATTCCGACGTAGCGGATCTGCGTGGAAACGAACGCATAGATCGCTCGCACCTGGTCTTCGGGCGTCTTTGCGTTCGCTGTCACCTCGTTGGCGCGCGCTCGGATCGCATCCGTGGGGTGTGACTGCGCCTGAGCCAGCCCGCGGTACCAATCACCCACCTCCGTCCAGCTATGGAAGGTGGTCCACGCTACCGAAGGAATCTTGCGGCCTTCGCTGTCTTCGTCGGGATCTTTGGGCAGCGCGGATTTGTCGTTATCGTCGCGGTTCCGGTGAGGTGCGGGGATGAGCTGCGGAACTTCCCATTTGTAGATGCGCTGTCCGTTCTGCTCCGTGATCTCCGGTTTGTGATTGGGGCTCCAGACCTGCACGTATTTGCCCGCCGGGAACTCCAGGGTCAGAGTCTCGGCCAGAACCACCACCGTCCCCGGCGCAGTAAAGTGAGTCGCGCCCCAAAACTCATCGGGCGCCTCGGGCTGGTTGATCGCCGTATCGATCTCGTATTCCAGCGTGTCGCCCGCCGCAAGCGAGCGCACAGGAATGTGCTTTTCCTTCAGGTCGCTATAGAGCGGTGCCTCCCTTGTCACGTCGGCCGGCATGTCGATGGCGTCGGCCGCCGGAGTCTCGACGGTCGTCCCATCCGCCTTGTGCACCCGCACGAACTGGATCTTCGGCGTCTCGTTTGCAGAGGCGTAGGAGAAAGCCAGCACACCGAACTTTTGCGCCGCCCCATCGGATTGAATGCGCATCACTGCGTGCACATCGCGCTCCCCGGTGCCCTCGGCACGCATGCGGTAGGTCGTTTCGTAGTGCTCAAAGACAAGGGCCTCATTGCGGAAAGCATCGGAACCGCGCTGCGCCGCGGCAGATGCCGGCGCGGACTGGCAAAAGCCCGCAGGCGTGGCGCAGGCGCAAAGGCACAGAGAGCAAAGCAAAACCCAAAGATAGCGCATACCCGGAATAGTAATACGAAACCGATCCCGTCCGTGAAACCCAGAAAACCGGGGACTGGGAAACCCACAACCCCTGAGCGCCCGGTGCCCCGCATCTCGTCCGCCGCGGCAGAAGACGCGGGATAGCACGCACTAAATTAATCTACCCGCGATTTGCATATAATTTCCCCCTCCCGGCGCATACTGTCCTTAATCGGGCCCCAACCCGGCCTACGGTCCACGACCCACGGTTCACGGAACTCGGACCTCCGGATGGTAAACTCAATGGATTGAGGACCTCACAGAGTATGATCCTTTAGAATCAGCAACTTAAGGCAACAAGCATCCAGCAACCCCTTTGCCATGAGGACTTTGGGCTTAAAGATAGGGGGGATGGGGGGGAGTTACCGATTGTGCAACAGGAGCGAAAAGCTGATCTCTGATCTCTAGTTCTCTGCTTTCCGTAAGTCCTTTGCCATCTGATTCTTGTGGCTAAGCGCACTGAAAACAGAATACTTACCCCAAATCGCGTCGACTAACAGACTGAAAACAAAATACTTCTTTGCAGAGACGGGGGAGGGGAGATACCCCACCCGGCGTGCCTGAAACTTGGCACCCGGTCCACTCTGCCACGAAGCTCGTGCCCCTGACACCTGAAACCTGACACCTGAAACCTGTTTCTGGCGGCTCAACCTCCTGAAACCGGGCTGTGAGACTGTGAAGCCGACTTTTGATAATAAAATGAGCGCTTTACAAGGAAAAATCTCACAGTCTCACAGTTTCTGTGATTCTGTGACGCTGTAAAGGCAAGCCAAGTGTGGAACAGCGAGCCGTCTCATCGCAACGCCTTTTATACTGAGTCCACGATGAACCCTCGCACACGTTCGCAAGCCCTCCAGCAGCGCGCCGAGCGCTACTTTCCCGGCGGCGTCAACTCGCCCGTGCGGGCGTTTCGCGCCGTCGGCGGCAATCCGCCGTTCGTCAAGCGCGCCGAGGGCGCCTATCTTTACGACGCCGATGGCAACCGCTATATCGACTACTTCGGTTCCTGGGGCCCCATGATTCTGGGCCACGCCTTTCCGCCCGTGGTGGAAGCCATCGAGCGCGCAGCGCGCAATTCGGCTAGCTTCGGCGCATCCACCGCTGCCGAGGCCGATCTTGCCGAGCGCATCGTGGCCTGCTACCCCGCCATCGAAAGGATGCGCTTCGTCAGCTCCGGCACCGAGGCCACCATGTCTGCAATTCGTGTGGCCCGCGCCGCCACAGGCCGCAAGATCATCGTTAAATTCGAGGGTTGCTATCACGGCCACGCCGACGGTCTTCTCGTCAAAGCCGGCTCCGGCGTGGCGACATTCGGCATTCCCGGCTCGGCGGGAGTTCCGGAAGAGATCGCGCACCTGACGCTGGCGCTGCCGTACAACGATCTCTCCGTTGTGGAGGCCGCCTTCGACGCCCACCCCGGCGCGATTGCCGCCATTATTGTGGAGCCCATCGTCGGCAATGCCGGCTGCATTCCGCCTGCCGAGGGCTACCTCACCGGACTGCGCAAGATTACCGCGCGCCATGGAGCTCTACTCATCGTCGATGAGGTGATGACCGGCTTCCGCGTCGCGCTCGGCGGCGCCTGTAAGCTCTACGCGCTCGATCCCGACCTGGTTACGCTTGGCAAAATCGTCGGCGGAGGACTGCCCGTCGGCGTCTTCGGCGGAAAGCAACGCTTCATGGATCTACTGGCGCCGCTGGGACCCGTTTATCAGGCAGGAACGCTCAGCGGCAACCCGCTTGCCATGGCCGCGGGCCTTGCCACAATCGCCTATCTGCAGAAACACGCTGCGGAAGTCTACACCCAGCTCGAAGCAAAGTCCCACGCGGTCGCTGAGGGCGTCGCCCAGGAAGCCGCACGGGCCGGGATTCCCCTCACCACCAACCGCGTCGGCGCCATGTGGACGTGGTTCTTCACAGGCGGACCCGTCACGAACTACGAAGATGCAGCAAAATCCGATACGGCTGCGTTCGGCCGTTTCCATCGCGCGATGCTCGATCAGGGAATCTGGATGCCGCCCTCGCAGTTTGAAGCGGCGTTCCTCTCCACGGCGCACAGCGATGCCGACATCGAGGCGACGATCGCTGCGGCGCGCGCAGCATTTGCTTCTTAATCCGTTGAATCGCTGGCCGGCGCGTCAGAGCCACGCATCCAGCGTCACAAACCGGTGACTCCTGGCGTAGCGCTCCAGCAGCAGTCCCGCAGCCTTCACGCTCGGCTCGCGATTCGCGGACGCATCGCGATGCCCGCCATCGTGGAGCACAATGTTCGCCGCGCGCTCTCGGCGCTCGAGCCCGTCAATCTTCTTCATCAACTGCTTTGCGATTTCAACTGCCGAGGGTTCGCTCCAGTCGGAGGTCATCGCATTCCATAGCACCGGCTCCAGCCCCAACTCACGCGCAATCCGGAACACCACGGGCCGCCGCGCCCCGAAGGGCGGCCGGAAAAACTTTACCGGCGCGCCAACGATCTGTTGCAATGTCTCGTCGGTCCGCTTGAGTTCTTCGCGCACGCGGCTGGCCCGCGTGCGGGCCAGGTTCGGATGCGACCACGAATGATTTCCAATCGCATGCCCGGCCGCCGCGATCCGCCGCACCAGTACGGGTTGCATCGCGGCGCGGTTGCCGAGGAGAAAAAATGTTGCCCGCACATCGTGCTTCGCCAGGATGTCGAGCAGCCGCGGCGTCCACTCGGCATTCGGCCCGTCGTCGAAGGTGAGCGCCAACTCACCGGGCCGCGCCGGCGCCGCGAGCGCCCTGCCGAAGATGCGCGAGCCGGGCCAAAGCGACGCGTAGGCAAACGCGCCCGCCGCCAGGCCCGCGCCAGCCGCAGCGCCCAGCCCCACATAAATTCCGGTCGCCAAGGGAGAGATCATTCTGCTTGTCAGTATGCTGCCGCACAGCTTGCCGAGGCAACAAAGGCGCCGCGCAGCCACCGTCATCGAAATTTACGCGCGAATCCTGTTCCCTAATCCCTGTTCGCTGACCCCTGCTTTTCAGGCCGATTTCGCAGGCGCGCTTCCGTTGCCAGTCGGTCCGGCCTGTCTCGCAGCTGCCTCGATGCGCCGCCGCGCGCGTTGTTCGCTCGAGAGCCGCGTCTGCCGCCACGTAGTCATCGAGGTCACGCCGTAGTTCCACACGGCCGTGAACAGCAATCCCGTGAGCGCCGCAAGCACCCACGGTACGCCACGATGAAATGCCTCATTGGCGATGGCGACATTCGCCACCACGCCCAGTCCGCACGCCAGGCAGAAGCTGACGAGCCCGCTCCAGAACTTCCATCCGCGCAATCGCCGATCGCGGTAGGTGATGGAGTTGTTGAGAATAAAGTTCAGGATCATCACGATGAACGTAGTGACGGCCTGGCCGGTGGCAAACTTCATTCCGGCCACATGCAGAAGCGTGCTCAGAATCAGCAGATGCACGCCCACGCCCAGCGCGCCCACCATGCCGAAGAGCACAAAGCGCACGTTGAGCAGGTTGCCCAGGTGCTTGTCGACCAGCAGCTCGAAGTATTCGAGCCCTACCATCACATCGAGTTTGCTTTCGCCGTGTTCGCGCACGCGAAAGCGGTACGCTACCTCGCCGATGCGCAGCCCCGGCTCCGCCGAAAGCACGATGTCGAGGAGGATTTTAAAACCGATACCCGAAAGCCGGTGCGCGAACCGCTCGAACGTCGCTACGCGCACCATGAAGAATCCGCTCATGGGGTCGCTGAGCTCGTGCTCTGCGCCCATCAGGCTCAATCGCCTGCCCATCTGGCTCAGCTTTACGCGCCAGCTTGCGAACTCGCCCATGCTGCCGCCGGCAATATTACGCGAGCCTACCACCAGGTCGAGATTGTCCTCGCGCATGCGGCGCAGCATCTCGGGCAGAATGCTCTCGTCGTGCTGCATGTCAGCGTCCATCACGGCCACGAACGGCGCCGTCGAAGCCAGAATCCCCTCGATGCATGCCGAGGCCAGTCCTCGCCGTCCAATCCGGTGCAGCACACGTAGGTTGTCACGGTCGCGTGCCAGCCGCCGCACCACGTCCGCTGTGCCGTCGGGTGAGTCGTCATCCACAAAGATCATTTCGTAGTGAATGCCGGCAAGTGCCTTCTCGAGACGATCGACCATCGGGCCCACGTTTCCGCTCTCGTTAAATGTGGGCAGTACGATCGCCAGATCGTAGGCCATGCTCTCCTCCGCTGCGCTCAAAAAGTTGCCGGGCCACGGCCCCGCACCCAACGCCCTTGATTCTTCATTCCTTATAGCATTTGCAGGCGCCCGTGCATGACCAGCGGCACACACACGGACCATTCCAGCCACTGCCGTGCGCATTCCTGATTCCCATTCCAGGGCTGATGCATCCTATACTTGTAGTGTTCGGGTCGCATCCTGAGTCTGCGGAGCGGCACTGGAGCCAGTCATGAGCCTCACCGAGTTTTCCGCCCGTGCGCCTCTCGCGTCGCGCAACCTCTTCCTTCCAAAAGTCACCATGCCCACACTTGGCGAAATGAAGCGCCAGGGCAAGCCCATCTCCGCGCTCACCGCCTACGACTACCCGACCGCGCGCCTCGTCGACGAGACTGGCATCGACCTGATTCTCGTTGGGGACTCGCTCGCCATGGTCATGCTCGGCCACGAAAACACACTGGCCGTGACTGTGGATGAGATGCTGCACCACACGCGCGCCGTGCGTCGCGGCACGCGCCGCGCCCTCGTCGTGGCCGACATGCCTTTCGGCAGCTATCATGACGCGGTCAACCAAGGCGTCGCCAACGCCATCCGCCTCGTCAAGGAGGCGGGCGCCGATGCCGTCAAGATTGAAGGCCCGCGCGTGGAGTTGGTCCGGGCGCTGGTGGACGCCGAAGTTCCGGTGGTTGGGCATCTCGGTCTCACGCCGCAAAGCGTGCTCCGCATGGGCGGCTATCGCGTGCAGGCACGCACTTTGGATGCCGTGCTGCAGCTCCAGGCCGATGCCTTCGCCCTGGCTCATGCCGGCGCAGGCGCCATCGTGCTCGAGGGCATTCCTCGCGAAGCCGCAGCCGCCATTACCGCAGCCCTCCCCATTCCCACGATCGGCATTGGCGCCGGCCCCGATTGCGACGGCCAGATTCTGGTCTTTCACGACCTGGTGAATCTCACCTTCGCGCCTGCAGCCAAATTCGTCCGCCGCTACGGCGACGCTTCCGCGCTCTTTCGCTCCGCCGTCGAGCGTTACCGCCTGGACGTGGAGCATCATGCGTTTCCCTCCGACGCGGAAAGCTATCATCTGCCGGAATCCGCGCGCCAGCTGCTTTCCATCGGTCTCGATGCTGAGGACGCGCGCGACAACGCCGATGCGATGGTGAATCGGGACGCGCGCGAAGAGATGAATCAGGCCTGATGCAGATTTTACGCACCGTCGCTGAACTGCGCCGCTGGTCCCGCGCAATCCACGCGTCCGGCGGCAACACCCTCGGCCTTGTTCCCACCATGGGCGCCTTGCACGCAGGCCACGCTTCGCTGATCCGCGCCGCGCGCGTCTCGTGCACGCATGTCGTCGTCAGCCTCTTCGTCAATCCAACGCAGTTCGGCCCGGAAGAGGACTTTGTTCGCTACCCGCGCGCCTTTGAGGTCGATTGCGCACTTGCTGCCGCGGAAGGCGCCGATGTTCTCTTCGCGCCGAAGGTCGAAGAGCTTTATCCCAACGGCCCCGATTCAACACTTGTCGAAGTCCCTCGATTGAGCGAACGTCTCGACGGCCAAACGCGTCCGGGTCACTTTCGCGGCGTCGCCACCGTCGTCGCGAAACTCCTCATCGCCGCCGAGCCCGACCGCGCCTTTTTTGGCCAAAAAGATGCAGCCCAGATTGCGGTCGTGCGGCGCATGACCGCCGATCTGCTGCTCGCCACGGAAATCGTCGTCTGCCCCATCGTGCGGGACGCGGACGGCCTCGCACTCAGCTCGCGCAATGCCTATCTCACATCGGCGCAACGCACTCAGGCCCTTACGCTCAGCCGCGCCGTGCATCACGTTGAGTCGCTTGTCGCGCAAGGCGAGCGCCGCGCGTCCATGCTTCTCGCCTCCGCGCACGGCGTGTTTGCCACCGAGCCCAATGTACGCATTGATTACATAGCGCTCGTTGACTGGTCGACGCTCGATCCGGTCGAAACCGCCGTTCCCGGCACTCTCTTCGCCGTCGCGGCATACGTCGGCTCAACGCGGCTCATTGACAACGCGATCCTGAACTGAGCGCCGAAAGAAATCCGTTGCGTACCTGCGCGTTTGAGCCGCAATCTTGAAGCAGTGCCGGAATTACCCGACATTACCGCCTATCTCACAGCGCTCGAGCCGCGCATTCTGGGGCGAACGCTGGAGCGCGTGCGCCTGCAGAGCGTTTTTGTCCTGCGCACCGCGGACCCTCCGATCACTGCCGTCGATGGCTGCGCGGTCCGCGAGTTGCGCCGCATCGGCAAGCGCATCGCCATCGGCCTCGAATCTGATCCCGGCGGCGATCTCTGGCTCGTGATTCATCTCATGATCGCCGGCCGTCTCCACTGGCGTCCGCCGCAAGCCAAACTCTCCGGCCGCCAGGGGCTTCTCGCCCTTGATTTTTCGGACGGGAGTCTCATTCTGACTGAGGCCGGCTCCAAGCGCCGCGCCTCGCTGCATCTTCTCCGCGGCGAACAAGCGCTCTACGACATCGATCCCGGCGGCATCGAGGTTTTTTCTTCGGATCTGGACCAGTTTCGCGCCGCACTCAGCGCGGAGAACCGCACCCTCAAGCGCGCCCTCACCGATCCGCGGCTCCTCAGCGGCGTGGGCAACGCTTACTCCGACGAAATCCTCCACGCCGCCGAACTCTCGCCCATCGCGCTTACCCACAAGCTCAGGCCGGAAGAATGGGAGCGCCTTTTCACCGCCACGTGCCTCACGCTGGAGCTTTGGACCGCACGGCTCTCCTCCGATGCCAGGAAACAATTCCCGGAAGGCGTAACCGCATTCCGGCCTGGGATGGCGGTTCACGGCCGCTTCGGCCAGCCCTGCCCGCGTTGCGGCTCGCCCATCCAGCGCATTCGCTATGCCGACAACGAAACCAACTACTGCCCCGCCTGCCAGACCGGCGGCAAGCTCCTTGCCGACCGCGGCCTCTCGCGTTTGCTCGGCTCCGACTGGCCCCGCACCCTCGACGAACTCGAAGCCCTGAAGCGCCGATGATTGGCGCGCGCCGGTGTGCGATGGATGCGGGTGACGAGAAAGTAACACTTCTGCGTCATATCCCTTGAAATTCCTTGACATGGCGTCCATGGCTCACGCAGAGTGGTTCCGACGACTCCTTTCAGGCGGGGCCAGCAGTCTATACCCCTATCTCCTGGTACTTGTGCGTGGGAGCCGTATACCAACTCCATGATGGAGGAGTCAAGAATGCATATCAGTTACGTTTGGATTGTGGTTGCGGCGATTGTCCAGTGGTTACTTGGAGCCCTCTGGTACGGAGCGATCTTCAAAAAGTCCTGGAGAAAGCTGGTGGGTTTTGCCGAGGGCGAAAAGCCGAAAAACGCAGTCTTCGCCTTGGCCGCCGCACTCGTTGCCAATCTGCTTCTCTCGTTTGTCTTGGCCCACGTCATCGAAATGGCGGGAACCAGACTCTTTACCGACGGCTTCAAAATGGGCGTTATCTGCTGGTTGGGCTTCATGGCCCCGCCGCTCTTTGCGCAGCACATTTTTGAAGGCCGTCGCGCCAATCTCTTCGCCATCAATGCCGGTTACTGGCTGCTGGCCATGGCCATTGGCGGCGCGATTCTGGCGGCATTCCACTGATCGGATAACGAGCCGGCTGCTCGCTGTCTGCCGTCGGCTCAAATCTCCTCGACGCCGTCTGACCGACAGGCGCCAGTGTTTCCCGGCGACTCCCATCCGAACTGCGGGCGGCGGTTTCTGTCCGCGGGAATGCAGGGTGACGGAGCCGGACATCAATCCTGTTGGAGGAGGGTGCTCGAATGCTCGTGGCAAATCTAGTCGCTATGCCGTTCATGGTGCCAATCACCATTCATTTTCTTACCATGGTGGTCATTTCGGCCGCAGCGCAGTGTTTTCTTGGAGCCCTCTGGTATGGAGTGGTTTTCAAGAAATCCTGGACGAAACTCATCGGGCTCGCCGAAGACCAAAAGCCGAAACACCAACTCTTCGGAGTCGTAGCTTCCTTTATCGGCTGCTTCCTGCTCTCGTTCGTGCTGGCGCATATTTTGGGTTGGACGGGGTCGATTACCGCTACGGACGGAGTCGCAATCGGCATTGTGTGCTGGTTTGGCTTTATGGGGCCGCCGCTCTTTGTGCAGCACGTTTTCGAGAGCCGGTCCGCCAACCTCCTCGCCATCAACGCCGGTTATTGGCTGGTGGCTATGGCCATCGGCGGCGCGATCCTGGCGGCATTCCACTAGACCGCTTCTCTGCGCAGGAGCGCATGCGGCTCGAAAGCATCAAGGGGCAATTCCCCTCAGGGGAGTTGCCCCTTTTCGCTCCTGCCGCCGTAGAATCTTCTTATGACACGATCGATCATCTCAACGGATGGCGCGCCGGCAGCAATCGGTCCTTATGCGCAAGGCGTGCGCGTCGGCAACTTTATCTTCACCGCTGGCCAGGGTGGGCTCGATCCCGTCACGGGGCAGGTTGTTTCCGGCGGCATCAAGGAACAGACCGAGCGAACCATCGAAAACCTCAAAGCGGTGCTCGAAGCCGGGGGCAGCAGTCTGACCCAGGTCGTCAAGGCCACCGTCTTCCTCAAGGACATCAACGATTTTGCGGCCATGAATGCGGTGTACGCGTCGTTTTTTGAGAACGGCTCCGACACTCTGCCCGCGCGCACCACAGTCGAAGTCTCCCGGTTGCCTCGCAACCTGCTCGTTGAAATCGAAGTCGTTGCCGAGGTCTAGAAGGCTGCGGAAAAACCCGTTGTTTTGAATGGGCACGATTTTGCTCGTGCCGCAAGCTGAGCAAAATCGGCGTCGCCCTTAGGCCCTGAGGGAAGTTTTGGGAGATTCGCTCTCTGATCTCCTTTTTTCGCAACCAACTATCAGTTGTCCCCGCCGTGCGCGAAAGCGATGGCGCATGCGGGCAGGAGGTCTGCCTTGAGCGATTCTCAGGAAAAAGTTGTCCACAGCGACTCCGAGTGGCGCGCCATGCTCACCCACGAGCAGTATCACGTGCTGCGCGAGAAGGGAACCGAGCGCCCGTTCACCGGCGCGCTCACTGAAAACCACGAAACCGGCAACTATCACTGCGCCGGTTGCGGCGCAATGCTTTTTTTGAGCGGCGCTAAGTTTGATTCCGGCTGCGGCTGGCCCAGCTTCATGATTCCCGCCGACTCAAAAGCCGTGGTGGAGCGCGAGGACCGGAGCTTCGGGATGCGGCGCGTCGAGGTCACATGCGCCCGCTGCGGCGGCCATCTCGGCCACGTCTTCCCCGATGGCCCGCGTCCCACCGGCTTGCGCTACTGCATCAACTCCGCGTCGTTGACGTTCACCAAGGCGGACAAGTAAATTCTCCTCGACGCGCGGTTCTTCAAGCACAACAAAACCCCGTCCTTGCGAACGGGGTGATGGGAATGCCAGTCCAAAAGTTAAGGGCGCGGAGCGCCGCCTACGCCTTGGCGACCTTACCGCTCTTGATGCAGGATGCGCAGACGCGCAGACGTTTGGGTGCGCCGTTGACCAGCGCTTTCACCACCTGCAGGTTCACGTTCCAGCGCCGGCGCGTCACGTTGTGCGCGTGCGAGATGTTATTGCCAAATTGCGGACCCTTGCCGCAGATATCGCAAACTTGTGCCATGGTTCAACTCCAGAATTTTCAAGGACTTTCGGCGCCGCCCGGGCGGCTACGGCTCACACCCGGAAATCCGCGTCCTCGCCTTGCCGAATCTTAAGTATACCAGCGCGCGGCGCACTGTGGCCACGCATCACGTATCGCCTCCTGGCCCGTTCAGCGGAAATCGCCCGCGCACTGAATTAATGATTCGACGCTGACGGCGGTGTTGCCCCCGCTGCCGGCAGCGGCCCACCCGGCCCCGCGCCCGGACCACCCCGGCGCTCCTCGCGAGGAATCACAAAGTCTTCGGGCATCTCGTGGCCGCGATGGCACGTTCCGCACGTTACCGGCGAGCCCATGCCATCCTTGTCCAGATCCATTGCCTTGCTGATGGTTTCCTTGTTGATCTGTTGCGTCATGGTGTACATGATCCTCGCGATCTGCTTGTCCGGCTTGGAGTCGTCGGCGTAGTTCATGCGCGGGCGGCCATTCGGGCCCACATTATTCGGGTCGGCCGTGTGGCAGGATTCGCACTTCACGCCAAGCGAGCCCGCAAAGGTCTCCATGATGTCGCGCACCTGGCGGCCGGTCAGGTCCTTGGGCAGCACCTGCAGGTTGGTCGGAGGCGGATAGTTGCGCATCGACCGCCCGCCCGGCGTCGTGCCCTGCGGAGGGGGCCCCTGGGTAGCGGGCGGCATGTCCATCACGGGCGCAACCGGCATGGACGGCGAGGCTTGCGGCGCCTGCGCGCCCGTGGTTGCGGCAAAAACCGCCGCGGCCAGCAGGGCTATCGCTGCAGCAGGAAGAAACAGGGAAGTGATTTTCACGTGCAGGAGATCCTTTCAGCGTTTTTGAGCAGACTCCGTGAGGTTATTTGAGTTCAGTTCAATGACCGATTGGGAGTGCGAAAAGATGCCTGCGCGGCCCATCGACTTCGGCCCTGAAACGCAGCCGTTTCCGGCGACAATAAAACGCAAAGGCAGATCCGACGCGTGGCGGATGCCGATGCGAGGTGTCACCAGCACGCGTCCGGCACGCACGCCGTCGTCGCGCAGTTGCAGCGGCGATTCGGGATCGGTCAAATCCAGCCCGTTGTCCTCGCGGCGTGTAATGCCCAGCGCCTGGCAAAGCCGGCCGGGGCCGCTGGTTAGCTCCCGCAATTTGCCACACTCTTCATCCGTGCCCCATCCTTTTCGCGTCTTTGGCGAGAAGGGTGGGAAGCCCTTGAAGCCCCGGTTCCGCGCCATCTGCTCCACCCCGGCCACTGGCTCCAGGGCGCGCACAAGCACCCCTCCGCCATGGCCCACTCGTTCGCAGGAAACATTCATGCAGAAGTACATTCCGTAGATGAAATAGACATACGCGTGCCCCGCCGGCCCGAAGAGCACCTGATTCCTCGGCGTAGGCCCGCGATGCGAGTGTGCCGCCGGATCGGCCGTCTGCCGGTGCGGGCCCAGATAGGCCTCGACTTCGACGATCCGCCCGGCCAGGAGCTTCCGCTCCTTTGTTCTTCGGACAAGTATCTTGCCAAGGAGAAGCCGCGCCACACGCTCCGGCGGCGCTTCGAAGAAGACGCGCTTCATCAGCCTACCCGGCAGTTCGTCCTTTTCCCTCCGCCCCACGCAGCTTGCTCCGTCGCACGACTCGGTTCCTTAGCGTCAATGAAATTGGGATCGTCCCCCGCCGGCCCCCTAGCTCCGCATACTCCGCTAGCTCCGCTAACCCCGCTTCAACCCCTTGATCAGCGCCAGCACTTCCTCGGCGTGGCCCTCGGGCTTCACCTGCGGAAAAACGTGCAGCAGCGTCTGGTCCGGCCCGATCACGAAGGTCGTTCGCACAATCCCCATCACTTTCTTCCCGTACATGTTCTTTTCTTTCAACACATCAAACTGTTTGCATACTTTCTCGTCTACATCAGCAAGGAGTGTGTACGGGAGGTCGTACTTTGCGCGGAACTTGGCCTGTTCCCTGGGCGTATCGCGGCTGATGCCCAGAACCACCGCGCCCGCCGCCTGCAGCTTTTTAAAGGTGTCGCGAAAGCCGCAGGCCTCAATGGTGCAGCCCGGGGTGTCGGCCTTAGGGTAAAAGAAGAGGATCACCGGCTTGCCGGCATAATCTGAAAGGCTTACGGTTTTGACCTCGTCCGTTTGCAGCGTGAAATTGGCGACTTTCTTTTGGAGTTCCATGGGGAATATCCTCGCTACTGATGGCGCCTGCCGATGGATGGCCGCCAGGTTTGAATCTTTCAGGTTTGATTATTCCATGTTTGATGAACATCGAAGGATGCGGAAGATGTCATCGCGGTTGTCAAGTCGCTTGTGGATAACGGCAGGAGGGTGGGGAGCCGTCCTGCTGCTGATCGCGTCCGCGGCGTTGCCAATCGCCGCGCAATATCCCGGCCAGATCACCACCACTGCGAAAAACGCTCCCACGCTGCGCGCCGTCGCGGTCTTCGAGTGGACCGGCGACGAGGCCAAACCCACGAAGAGCCGCCTCGTGCCCGTCTGCATCTACGACGGCCAGGAGCTCCAGGACGCGGATGTTTATCTCGCACGCCCGTTTCCGCTCGCCCTTTCAAGCGATGTCGAGTACCTGTTGCTGCAGGATGGTAAGCCTTTAGGCCTCTTCGACATTGAAACCGCCGCGCGCGAGGAGGGCTCCTGGGTCGGCTACGGCAAGCACCTGCCGATGCCGGTGGCGAAACCCGCGCCTAAGCAGGTGGCCAAGATCGACGCAGACGATGATTCCCAGAGCGACACGCCCATCCTGCACCGCAAGCATCATGCCGGTGACGCGGGCTCGGGAAGCGGCGGTTCTTCCGGCGGGTCATCAACCGATTCGGCCCCCGACCCCAATGCACCGCCTCCCGATCCCGACCGCCCCACGCTCCACAAAGGCGGCGATGCCTCAGCCGGCAACTCGGGCGACAGCTCGAACACGAATTCAGGTAGCAACACCTCCAGCACGAGTTCGACACAGCCGCCGAGCTCCGACGGCCCAACGCTGCATCGCGCCGGTGACGCATCCAGCGGAGATTCCAGCAGCAATTCCGGCAATACTTCCGGCTCCAACGGTCCCACGCTCCACAAGGGCGGCGACGCTTCCGGCTCCGGCAACAGCGACACCTCGAACTCCGGCTCCCCATCCGACCCCGACCGCCCCGTACTGCACCGCACCCCCGATAGCACAACGTCGAGCAGCGCGGGTTCAAGCGACTCCGATCGCCCGACGCTCATAAAGAAGAAGAACGAGGACGAGAGCTCCGCCGAGAATAACGAGGCTTACAGAGACCCCGACCGGCCACGCCTGTTTCGCGGCAAATCAGCGGGCTTTGATGGGCCTGTTACGCCCAGCCTGCTCGGCCTGCCGCACGATATGCATCAGGAGGTCGCCGTCTCCGATGTGGCCGACCGGCCCGAACACGTGTGGGATTACATCTGGGCCAACCCCGACGACGAAGCCAGGATGAAGGCCGCGATGGAGGACCTTGCGCGTACGGCGTTGGGTCTTAATCCGCCACCCGCGCCCGCCAAGCCCGCGCCCAAAACCAAGACCGCCTCCACGGCTCACAAACCTAAGCAACTCACTCTTCCGCCGCAGCCCTCACCGCTCGTGGACGAGCAGTTCCACATCTTCGAACTGGCCTACGGCTCGGGGGCCACCATGGTGCTCTCTGCGCATACCGAGGCCACGGGCGCGCAGCAGAAGTTCGTCACCCTCATTGCCCAGCCCGATCTCTACGGTAATGTCTCAGTTCTCGTCAAAAACGTGACAGACGTCGCTCATCTTGACGAAACGCCGCGCATGCGCCTGGTTGACGCGGTCGACGCCCTGGCCGACAACCGCGGCGAGCTGCTCTTCGAGCTGCGCGGCTCGACCCAGCGCCAATTTGCCCTCTACCGCGTGCTGCGCGGCGATGCTACCCGCATCTTCCTGAGCAACGCCGACGCGATTGTCGTCCCGACGGGCGAATAAAACAGATAAACAATTCCCGCCCCAAGGTGATCAATATTGCTCACAAAGAATTCCCTCAAAAGTGGGATTCTCCGAGTGTGATTTTGCTCACATCTCCTATATAATGAAGTTTAGATATAAGTGGGCACATCGACACTTTCTCAAGGATTCCCCAACGCATGGCCACAGTCACAGCTTCACCATCGCCAGAAAGCGTCGCTATCGCTCCAAGCCCACTAGCCCCCGCAGTTCCTGAATCAGCCGCCTCAGTGGAGTCGCAAGCCGTCCCCAATTGGCGTCACGTGCGCATGGGCCGCGCCGCCGCCGTCAACGATGGCCTGAGCTGGCCTATGGTCGCCTTGATGGTGCTCTTTCACGTGGGCGCGATCGCCGCACTCTTTCTCTTCACCTGGCAGCGCCTCGTCGTCATGGCTGTGCTCTACGTCCTGGCCATCAATGTGGGCATTGGCATGTGCTATCACCGCCTGCTCACCCATCGTGGCTACCGCGTGCCCAAATGGATCGAATATGTTATGACCGTGTTCGCTACGATGTCGCTTGAGGGCGGGCCCATCTTCTGGGTCTCCACGCATCGCGTGCATCATCAGCTCAGCGACAAGGAAGGGGATCCGCACACGCCGCGCGAAGGCGGCTGGTGGGCGCATGCCGGATGGATCCTCTTTGGCCAGGCGTTGCACACGCAGATCAAGGCGCTCGCGCGCTACTCGCCCGACCTCAGCCGAGACCGCTTCCATGTGTGGATGAGCAAGTACCACTGGTTGCCAATTACTCTCAGCGCCATTCTGCTGTTCTCGCTCGGTTGGTACTGGGGCGGTTTTGTGAATGGCATCGCCATGTTCCTTTGGGGAGCTCTGCTGCGTGTCACGCTTGGCCTTCACGCCACGTGGCTGGTAAATTCAGCAACCCACATGTGGGGCAGCCGCCGCTTTGAAACCCGCGACGACTCGCGCAACAACTGGTGGGTGGCCCTGCTCACCGGCGGCGAGGGCTGGCACAACAACCATCACGCGCATCCGGTTTCCGCGCGCCACGGCCTCAAGTGGTACGAGATCGATCCCAACTTCTGGGGCATCTGGATCCTGGCGAAGCTCGGCATCGCCCGCAAAGTCCAGGTGGCGAAGTTCGACCCCGCCGACCCCAAGCCCGCGGGGATGTGAGAGTTCATAGTGTCTGAAATGTACAATTCTCGGACACTATTTAAATGCTCTAATCCTGCCTGAACCTTTGTATAATTCCCGCATGTCATCCCTAAAGGTTTTCTTGTTTGCCCTGATTCTCTCAGGCGCTGGCGCGTTGCATGCCGACAGCACGATCATCCAGCAAGGAACGACACCCGGCAGCTTCAGCCAAACAATGATCGGGCCCGATGGTTTTACGGGATACGTCTACGCCGGATGGCAAATGGGCTCCAGTTCCTACAGTAACGTCAGCATCTCCGTCGTCCTGTGGGGAGTCGATGCTTCGGACACAGTCGACGCGTATCTCGATGACTCGATCGGCCCGGGCACTTCGGTCTCCAACGAAATCGCCAGCGTCACGGATGTCAACGTCTCTACGACGGACTATTCGAGTGTCCTGCTGTTCACCGGCCTCACCCTGAATGCCGGCGAGTCCTACTACCTGACCATCGCGCCCGACGGCAGCGATACTGTCTATTGGGGAATCGATAACAGCCAGCCATCTCCCACGGCGGCGCCCGGAGTTTCGGAATACGACGCCGGCTTTTGCAACGACGATATCGCCGGCTGCGATATTTATCCACCTAACTCCCCGTTCGTAGACCTCGGCGCCAATCCCATCTTCACCGTGGACGCGGTTCCCACCGCAGCGACCCCAGAGCCGGCGAGCGCCGAACTGTTTGCCGGTGGGATTGCGCTCGCAGCTTTCGTTCGTTACCGGCGCCGCTCTAAGCACATATGAAGCTGGCGCATCTCTGAAAGTAGAGGGAATTCGGTACCGATTGGCGGAGGCGGCGCATCCTGCGCGAGCCCGCCCCGCAAGATAACTGCGCTTTGTTTCTTGCGTGTCCGCCTATCTCCGCGCCTTCGCCCTCACCCACAAAGCCAGAAACAGCGGCAGCGCCACCACCAGCACCAGCACGCCCGCGGGAAATCCGACGTATAGGTACGTATCGACGTAGCTCACCGAATGCCCGCCCACTACGTTCCATGCCAGCAGCGCGAAGATGGAAATGCACGTTGTCGCGAAGAAGGTAAGAAACGCCGACGCAAATGCCAGCAGCAAGCTCTGGAACAAACTAAAACCCTCCAGCGGGAACCCGAAAATCCTCGCTCCCCGTCCGCCGTCCGCCAGTTTTGCCATGATGCCCGACCCCTTTCAACTAGAATACAAACTTATGGCGAGCGGCGCGCAAATCGAGTTGTGGCATGCCGAAAAGGTTGCCACGCAGGCGACGGTGCAGGACGCACCCAACGGCATCCGTTTCGCATCCTTTGGCGAGACGCGCATCTCCGACGCGGACCTCGAGCGGCTTGTGGGCGCCGTCCCCGCCGCGCTCGCTCCCGCGCTGCGCCAGCGAGCCTACTACTTCGTTCCCCTCACCATCGCCGATACCGGCGAGAACCTCATTGCGCCCGCCTACACGGTTGAGCTGGGCGATCGCGCCGTCTGCCATCGCAATGCCGCCTTCGGCGCCACCGAGGCGGTCTTCATCTCCACGCGTCTCGTTGAAGATCGCTTCGGCCTCGCCTTCGAGTTCTTTATCAACGTGGCGCACAACTTTGTTGAGGCCGCCGGCGTTCCTGACAGCTTCTCTACGCTTGCCTGGTCGCAGGCTGAGGCGCAGGTGCGCGGCGAAACCAGCCAGGACGCGTGGGAAGCCCGCCGCCGCGCGTTGGAGCCGCACCCCGGTGCAAAATCCATCGACGAGCGCGCGCGCATGAGTTTCTTCGAGTCGTCCTTCTCTGACGCGCTCGCCGTCTACATGCTTTCGCTTGCGGTCGACTTCGACTACCACGACCTGCGCGAGCGCGAGTACCCGCTGCTGGCCGCGCCCGCTCTCGCCGAGCGCCTGCGTCACGTAGCCTCGCTCTTTCCCGCCAATCCCGGCTACGAGTTCCAGGTTCATTACCGCCGCAAAGGCTGATTGAAAAGTAGCGCCGGTCTCCTGACCAGCTGTAGTGCGGGTCTCCAGACCCGCGCTCGCCCGGAGATCGCTCCAAATTCATGCGGTCAGAGCACTACAAACTGAACTTCCCCGGCCCCATCGTCACAATCACCAGGTTCATCGTGATTATCAGCACCTCGTAGTGCCATCCCATCGACTTCTCGCCCCAGAAGCCCGTCTTCCACGCTGCAATTTTCTTTTGAATCGCGCCCAGCATAATGAGAATCAGCCCAATCGCCGCCCACTGCGCCATGAATCCCGCCACTAAAGCAAGCGCCCCGGCAGACTCTGCCGCGCCCAGAAAAATGGTGAACGGAACGCTCATACCGATGCTCGCAGCCCGCTCCTTTGGCTGCCGCAGATGGTTGAATCCGCTCGCCCCGAAGACCAACGCCAGCATCAGCCTCAACAGCAGCAGGCTCCAATCCGCATACGCCATCGCGCCAGGAATCGTGAACATGGTTGACCTCCCATCATGTACTCCAGCCTACCAGCGCGATGACGTAGAGCCCCTCCAGCGCGGAACAACCAGGTAGCGCAAATTCATCCACCACAATTCACCGTTTGGCGCTCATCAATGGGGGCTTCTTGGGCGCGAATTTCCTCGCCTCCGGGGGCTTGCTTGCCTTGGTCCCTCGGTCCCTTGGACCCTGTCCTTCTCAGTGGTTGGGCGCCGGTTGCGTGGGCGGCGTAATTGCGGGATGAGCAGGCTCGCGGATCTTTCCCGAGGCGGCCCAGCCCATAGCGGCGAACCAACCAAGGATCGTCCAACCCAAAAACACATTGACCAGCGCGATCCACGCCATCGATTGGCAGTCCCGGTACACGGCCAGCCCGATCGGCAGCAGATAGACTAGCGCTCCAATCAGCAACAGCACCAAGTCGACCGGCCCCATCAGGTCGGCGTCGTGGCGGGCAAATCCCAGCGCAACCACGGCAATACCGCACGCAACGATTCCAACAATCACAAGCAGCCGAAGCAGATGATTCATGGGACACCCCCTGCCCAGACCAGAGCGGCCCGGTTCCGGCGTCCAGGATTTCAGCCGCCGTGCGTCATCCATCCGCGCTGACGGCAGCATATGCGCTTTGCCAAGGCGGAACACCGGTTGAACCGGAAACACACGCTCCAGGAATTGTGGACAAAGTGTAGCGCTCGATGAAGAGGCTTACAACGAAATACCTCGCTCATTATTCATGACTTAGCGTGTATTTTTTGATGCACGCGAGGATCGCGCTTCCCGGCGTCACAACGTCGCAACCGCGGGGAGTCGCTGAGAAGAGTGCACTTCAAGGCGAACCGGGCAGAGGGGCATCACACTGCAACCCGGCAGAAATGCAATTTCATGCGATGAAATCAACATTGAATTGAAGAGAAATCGTTGGTTGCATGGAAGTATCTTGCAGCAATCTGCGCCACCTGCGCCGTCACCCGCCGGTGTATACCACACGCCCTTCGCTCACCGTCCAGCGCACCTTGCCCAGCATCGGCCAGCCATCGAAAGGCGTGTTCTTTGCCTTCGATTTCGATTCCGTCGCGCGATAAATCCACTCGGCCTTGGGATCGATCACCACCACGTCGCCAAAGCTGCCCACGGTCAGGGTGCCGCGGCCCTTTAATCCCAGCAGCGCTGCCGGTTGCGCGCTCAGCAGGCTCAGCACGCGGCCCAGCGGCATCTTCCACTCGCCGTGCAGCCAGCGCAGGCAAAGCCCGAGCGCCGTTTCGAGGCCGGTAATCCCGTTCGGCGCCAATTCGAATTCAATTTCCTTCTCGTGCATGGCATGTGGCGCGTGATCGGTGGCAATCGCGTCCACCGCGCCGTCGAGAATCCCCTCGATCATGGCGTCGCGGTCGGCGGCCGAGCGCAAGGGCGGATTCATCTTGGCGTGCGTGTTGTAGAGGCCGACATGCTCCTCGGTCAACAGGAAGTGATGCGGCGCAACCTCGCACGTGACGCGCAGCCCGTTGCGTCGCGCCTGCTGCACCGCCGTCAGCGCCGCGGCCGTGGACGTGTGCGCCACGTGCAGATGAGGATGCGACTCGCGCAGCTCAGCCACCAGGCGAATGTCGCGCTCCACCATGCTCGATTCCGCTTCCGGCGGCATGCCGCGCAGTCCCAGCTTGAACGACACGGGGCCCAGATTCATGCTCGCGCCCTGCGTCATGCGCGTGTCCTCGGCATGCTGGATCACCGTCAGCCCCACGCGCGCCGCTGCCGCGAGAGTCTCGCGCATCATGCTGTCCTTCAGAACCGGCCGTCCATCGTCCGTAACGGCCACTGCGCCGGCCGATTTCAACGCCGCGTAGTCGTTGATCGTTTCACCTTTTGACCCGCGCGTGGCCGCCGCAATCGGGAATACGCGCACTTGCGCGCCGCGCTCCGGCGCCTGCATCCAGCGCGTAATCTCCGGCGAGTCGTTCACCGGCGTCGTGTTCGGCATCGCAGCTACGCCTGTGAATCCGCCCGCCGCCGCCGCTGCTGTTCCCGTCGGGATGGTCTCCTTGTAGGCTTGCCCCGGCTCGCGCAGGTGCACGTGAAGATCGATCAGCCCCGGCGCAACCACGAGCCCCGTTGCGTCCAGCACCTCCGCGCCTTCCACGTTTTTCAGCTTGCCCGGGCCCGCAATCTCCACCACGCGACCGTCCTTGAGCAGAATGTCCTTGGCGGCATCAACTCCCGCCGCTGGATCCACCAGCCGCCCTCCGCAAATTGCCAGCGTCGTCATGAGCGGCCTCCTTCCGCGGCCAGCGCGCGCTCCATCACCGCCATGCGAATCGCCAGCCCGTTGGTCACCTGCTCCAGAATCGCCGACTGCACGCCATCGGCCACGCCCGCCGTAATCTCCATGCCGCGAATAATCGGGCCCGGATGCAGCACCACGGCTGTGGGCGCGTGCGCCGCCAACCGCTGCCCGGTCAGCTGGTAGTTTGCCTTGTACTCGTCCAGATCCAGTTGCAAACCGGCCAGCCGCTCGGCCTGGATGCGCAGCATCATCACCGCCTGCGACTGCGCGAGCGCGGCGTCGAAGTCCCTCTCGATCTCAATGCCCGGACCGGACCGCGCCGCCTGCTCCGGCAGCAGTTCTTTCGGCCCGCAGAGCAGCACACGCGCGCCCAACCGCGGCAGCAGCAGCATATTCGACCGCGCCACCCGGCTGTGCAGAATATCGCCGGTGATCATCACGGTCACGCCGGCCAGCGTCTCCGGCCCAACTCCGGTGAGACCCGGTCGCAGATGCGTCAGGATCGTGCGCAGGTCCAGCAGCGCCTGTGTGGGATGTTCGTGCATGCCGTCGCCCGCATTGATCACCGGCAAACGCGTCGACTCCTCCAGCAGCCATGCCGCGCCAGAGGAGTTATGGCGCAGGATGATGGCTTCGGCGCCCAGCGCGCGCAGCGTCAATCCCGTGTCCTTCAGAGATTCGCCCTTCTCGATGCTCGAGCTCAGGCTCGAGACCAGAGTGGTATCTGCGCCGAGCGCTTTGCAGGCCAGCTCGAAGCTCGTTCTGGTGCGAGTGGACGATTCGTAAAAGAGCAGAGCAATACGCCGCTTGGCCAGAACGTGGTCGCGAAGAATGGGATCCTCGCCATCGAGTTCGGTGGCGCGGGCAAGCAACTGGCTCACGCCGTCCACGGTCAGATCGAGAACCGAGAGCAGCGATCCCGGATGGTAGGGAAATGGAGAGGCAGGCGCAGGCGGAGTGCTACGCTGGCGGCGAGTCGTGGATACGGCCGGATTCATGCGCAAAGCGGCTTTCAGGTTTCGGTTTTGGATCCCGTTTACTGGCTTTCAGTCGAAGGCTGAGAACTGAAAGCGCGAAGCTCAGCTCGTCTTCTCCACCAGGAGCACCTGCTCCGTTTGATCGACTTCCTGGAACTTGACCTCGATGATCTCGCGGTTGCTGGTGGGAACATGTTTGCCGACGTACGTCGCCTCGATGGGCAGCTCGCGATGGCCGCGGTCGATGAGCACCGCCAGTTGTACGCGGCGCGGGCGGCCATGATCAAACAGAGCATCTAGCGCGGCGCGAATGGTGCGGCCGGTGTAGAGCACGTCGTCGCAGATCACGATGTCGCGGCCCTCCACGTCGAAGCCGATAGCGCCCGGCGTCACCACCGGACGGACGCCTGCCGTGGAGAGATCGTCGCGATAAAACTGAATGTCGAGCACTCCGGTATCCACGGGCCGCTTCTCAATGGTCGAGATCAGTTTGCCCAGCCGTTGTGCCAGAGGAACACCGCGGCGCTTGATGCCCACCAGGGCCAGGTCCTCGCTCCCATTGCTCTTTTCCACGATTTCGTGGGCCAGCCGCACCAGGGTTCGCTCAATCTCTGAGGCGGACATAAGCCGCCCCTTCTCGCGCAGATTGCTCTTGCTTTCTGGATTACTCATGATCGTAGCTCTTGCCGGATGATACGAGGGATTGGCGCTTCGGGGCAAGTTGTGGAA
The DNA here is from genome assembly GCA_050011915.1 of Occallatibacter sp. Lineage (GTDB taxonomy): Bacteria > Acidobacteriota > Terriglobia > Terriglobales > Acidobacteriaceae > Telmatobacter. The sequence goes on along the minus strand of JBEKIE010000010.1, from coordinate 39,358 downwards.
ACGCGAGCGTCCACATTACGGAATATGCGCCAAGGCTGGGAGGGGAGTGGAGCGTGGCTGGTGGCTTCGCGCCAGGCCAAATCGGTCCCATAATATAGAGGCGGGCCCGGATGGCGAAATTGGCAGACGCAGCGGACTTAAAATCCGCAGGCCTTTACCGGCCGTGGGGGTTCAAGTCCCCCTCTGGGCACCACTTGCGCTCTTTGCAATCAGTCAGTTACACACGCTTTTCCCTGACCTGGTCTCGCCGCCGCCGGATTGGCTTTTCATAGTCCGGCAGGGGCCGCGATCTTAGGAGCGGAAGACCGCGCCGCTGCAGTTCGCAGAGAGCCCATCCCCTCCAAACCTTCAGCGAACTCGGCTCCAGAGTCTATAATTCCGCCATGCTGGACCGCCAAAACGGCGATTTTGGTTTGCAGCTAGCCCCGGATACGGTGACACATGACTGAGCAAGCTGCGGCAGCGGCTCGAAGCCGCATGCTCATCGCAATCAAAGCGCTGCACACAGCCGTGTGGGTGGTCCAGGGCGGCTCCATCGTTTCGTTGCCATTTCTGGCCTGGCGCGGCGCCTTTCGCTGGGTGGGGATTGCCACGGCGGTGGTGGTGCTCCATGGAGTTGTACTTCGTTTGAACGGTCGGCGATGCCCCTTGACCGACCTCGCCGCGAGATACACAACCGACCGGAGGCCGAACTTCGACGCTTACGTGCCAGCCTGGCTGGCGCAGCATAACAGGGCCGTTTTTATTCCTCTTTTCCTGGCGAATGAGGCGCTTGTGTTCGCATTTTGGCTGGCCTGGCCGCCACTTCGCGCCATGTGAAGAGTGAGTGCGTCACTGCGATTTCGCAGAATCGCAATCGACCGATCCACATTCGCCCGATAAACTGACGCCTAAGGTGTGCCAGACCATCTCCGCAGACGAGGAATCTTCCAACACGATGGCTACGCAACTCTCGTTTACAGGGTTCGCCTGGAGAAATCTCTGGCGCCGGCCGCTGCGCACATTGCTGACTCTGGGCGGAATCACGACGGGCATCGGCGCTTTTGTCGCATTGGTGGGGTTCTCGCGCGGATTTGAGCGCGATTCGGTCCGGTTGTATACGAACGCCGGTACCGATATTGCGGTGATTCATGCCACCTTGATCGGCGGATTGCTCGATCAGTCTCTTGAGAGCAAAATCGAGGCCGTTCCTGAGGTTGAGCAGGCGGCTCCAGTGATCTATAACATCGTCGACCTGACGTCCGACGTGAGTGCGCTGGTTTATGGCTGGCGCGCTGATTCCTACGAGCTTGATACGCTCACGTATGTCTCTGGCGGCCGCATTCATAACGGAAAGCGAGAAGTGATGCTGGGCGATCTGCTGGCCGACGACCTGAAAAAGCGAACCGGAGACACGCTTCCCATCCAGGGCGCTGTCTTCACCGTGGTGGGCATCTTTCATGCGGGCACGGTGATCGAAGATGGCGCAATGATCATGCCGCTCGATCAGATGCAGGTGATCGCGGATATGGATGGAAAAGTGTCGACCTTTCACGTCAAGCTGCGGCCGGCGCCGCCGGGCGAATCGTATGACACTTACGTGAAGCATGCGGTAAAGGAGATCGAGGCAGCAGCGCCATCGGTTCACGCAGACCCAGCCGCCGAGCGCGCTGGGAATAACATCTTCATTTCTCTGGCACGTTCTGTTGCATGGGGAACGTCGACTATCGCCATTTTGATCGGGATTATTGGCATCGCCAACACCATGGCCATGTCGGTATTCGAGCGGACACGCGAAATCGGCGTTCTGCGCGCGCTCGGCTGGAAAGGCGGGCACGTCATCCTGCTTATCCTCACCGAGGCTGCAGCTTTGGGGTTGACCGGCGGACTTCTTGGCATCGGCGTGGGTTGCGCAACCTTGCGATTGTTGGCGGCGCTGCCGCAATCCGCAAGCGTCGTGTCGGCCTTCGTTTCGCCCCTTCATTTGCTGATCGCGCTTCTGATCGCAATCGCTTCCGGAGTCGCCGCCGGCGCTTACCCCGCATGGCGCGGCGCGCACCTTTCTCCTGTAGATGCGCTGCGGTATGAGTAGAGCTTGTCCCGAAAGTTATCCTTTGCTGCGTGAAAGCCATCTGATAACATGCGCTGGGAGGGTGCAAAAGCACCGATAACTCTCAGACAACCTTCAGATCATAACGGCATCCTGTAAATTCGTCGCGGGCTTTGCTCACCGCGAATTGCCTGGAGGTCAGCGTGAGGCGCAACCGATTCCACCTCACCCTTGGTTTGCTTGTTTTCTTTACCTGTCCACTGTTTGCCAGCGGCCCCTCGGGAACCATCACGGGAACCATCACCGATCCCAGCGGCGCGGTGATCCCCAAAGCGCAAGTTGTTGTGCGCGACGAGGGAACCAACGCAACCCGCGAGGCGCGGAGCAACGGGGCCGGCGATTACACCGTTGCGCTCCTGCCCCCGGGCCGCTACAGCGTCACTGTCGAAAACAAGGGGTTTCGCCGCAGCGTGATCCACGGCGTCTTTTTGGATGTTGACCAAACGGTGCGCGTGGATTTCTCCCTGGTGGTGGGTGCGGCCACCGAGAGCGTGATTGTCAGCGAGACGCCGCCCATCATACAAACCGACGCGTCCACGCTTGGGCAGGTGGTAAACAATCGCCTGGTACAGGACCTGCCGCTCAACGAGCGCAACTTTCTTTCCTTCGCTCTGCTTGTGCCGGGCAGCGAATTGCCAACGCAGGGCTCCCAGAACTCCACGCTGGGCGGCGCAATCAACGTCAACGGGGCGCGCGACCAGGCAAACAATTTCCTGCTCGAGGGTGTGAACAACACCGATCCGTTTATCAATCAGTATGTAGCTCTGCCTTCGATTGACGCCATCCAGGAATTCAAGGTTCAATCGGGCGCTTACTCGGCGGAATTTGGACGAGCCAGTGGCGCTGAAATCAATGTCGTGTTGCGGAGCGGCACCAATGCCTTTCACGGCGGCCTCTTCGAGTTCGTTCGCAACCGGCACATGGATGCCAGAAACTATTTCGATCTTCCCGACTGTCCGGGCGCGGTGCCGGGCCAGTGCGCTCCCATTCCGCGCCTCGATCGCAACCAGTTTGGCGGAACTCTCGGCGGGCCCATACGCAAGGACAAGCTCTTCTTCTTTGTCTCCGATGAGCAGCTCCGCCTGCGCCAGGCAGCGACTCGCGAAGCCACCGTGCCCGCAGTGGACCAATGGGCGGATGCGTGCGCTCTTGGCGAGGAGCTCGGCGGCAATCCCATGCCGAATCCCTCCACGTGCAACATTGCGCATTCTGTTTATCTCAACCCGGCCGGCAAAGCGGTCTTCGCACTCTACCCGGACGCCAACGTCGGCGCAGATCTACCCATTTCAAATACCTATCTCTCCGCCCCGGTCATCCGCGAATCGTTGAACCTGATCTCCTCCAAGGTGGACGTGCAGGCCAGCCCTGCCGACAGGCTTTCGATCCACTACTCCGCGACAGATGAAAACCGCTTCGATCCCTTCGACCCCCTGAATGCCTTCACATCGCTCCCCGGTTACGGCAGCTACACCATGAATCTCGGCCAGAACGCCGGAGTGAACTGGACGCATGTTATTCGCCCCAGCATGGTGAACGAATTCCGTCTGGGCTACAACCGGATGGGCGCCACCGTGCTGCAGCAGAGTCATGGTGACAACATCGAGTCGCAGCTCGGATTTCCCGACGTTCTCACCAATCCCGTCGACCTGGGCGCTCCCAACATCAATTTAAGCGGCAACCTCAATGGCAGCCAGATCAGCTTCGACGGCATTGGCGAACCCGTGAATTACCCACAGAACCGCCGCGACAACACGTATGAGATCTCCGATAACCTCGCCTGGTCGGCGGGCATCAACCAGCTCAAATTGGGCGTCGGCATCGAGCACATTCAGCTCGGCAGCTACCTGGATTTTCTGGCCCGCGGAGATTGGTTCTTTCAGGGTGAGACCGTAGCCGGCATCCTCGGCGCTTTCGGCAATCCCGCACCCTGCATGACAGCGCCTCCCAACGATCCCGCTACCTGCATCCTTGCCCAGTTGCTCATCGGCGCTCCCGATTACGCAGTTGCCGTCAGCGGCAGCAGTTTCAACGATCTCGGGAGCCATGGCGTCAGCGCCTACGTCCAGGACGATATTCGCGTCATGCCGCGTTTGCTTGTCAACGCCGGGCTGCGTTACGAGTACTCCAGCCCCCCCGTGGAGGCCTCGAACCACCTCAGCGTTCCCGATCTGATTTCCTGTCCCGAACCCTGCTCCCTCTCGCCCCAGTTTCTACTGGCAGGAACCAATGGGATTCCGGACGCAACCTACTTCCCCACGCGTCGCGACATTGCTCCGCGCGTTGGAGTTGCATGGCGGCCCATGAAGTCGGAACGCTTCGTGGTCCGGTCTGCCTATGGCATCTTCTACGACGTATCCATTCGCAACATCAATGTTCTGCCGCACGGCAATCCGCCGTTCTACAACCTGGACGCTTACCTGCAGAGCCCCACTTGTCCCGGAGGACTGTGCACCGTGCAGGATCTTCTGTTCCAGACCGGTCGGCAAGCGGGCGTGGAACAGGGAAATATGATCGATCCCCACTTTCGCGACGGATACATGCAGCAGTGGAACCTCGACTTGCAGTATGAGGTGGCGCCCCAATGGATGATCGACCTGGCCTATGTCGGTTCCAGGGGCAATCACCTGTCCAACGTGATCGATCAGAACCAGTCCAATCCCTTCACCGGTCCTCCCTACGGCCAGTTTTCCTCGGTGCTGTACGCCGAATCGAAATCTGCAAGCAGCTACAACTCCATGCAGTTTCGCTCGGAACGGCGCGTGAGCCAAGGCCTGGCATTCATTGCTGCCTATACCTGGTCCCGCTCCATTGACAATGACTCCGACGTCCTCTCCGGAAGTGTGGGCTCGGGGCTGCCCCAGAATTCGCAGAATCTCAAGGCGCAACGCGGCCCTTCGGATTTCAATGCGACGCAGCGCGTGTCCGTGAGTTCCGTTTATGACTTGCCGCTCCGCCGCCAGGGCGTCACAGGCTCGGCCTGGAGCAAAGTGCTGCTCAATGACTGGCAGGCGGGAGGCATTTTTTCCGCGCAGTCAGGATCGCCCTTTACTGTGATTTTGGCGGGTGCACCCACCGCCTCTGCCGCAGCCTTCGGCAATCCCGAGCGGCCAAACCTCGTCGGTAATCCGGCAAAGGCCGGAACTGTGGCTGCCAACCCCACCTGCATCGCGCCTTCCCAGATACGGACGCCGCAAAACTGGTTCAATCAGTGTGCCTTCGCTGCGCCTGCCACCGAGCTCTTCGGCCCGGCCTTCGGTACCGAAGGGCGCAACGCTCTTACTGGCCCGCCCTTCGTCGATCTCGATCTCTCTCTATCCAAAAGCCTGGCGCTGCGCTCCGACACCTCGCGCCTGCAGTTTCGCGGCGAATCGTTCAACCTGCTCAATCACCCCAACTTCGACGATCCAAACCACGACTTCGAGCTCGCAACCTGCGGCGCCGGCAACAGCTCTCTTTGCCCAACGGCAAACTTCGGCGCTGTCTTGTCCTCGAACGCCTACGGAAACAAGCCGCCCAGGCAAATTCAGTTGAGCCTGAAGTACCTGTTTTGATCGCACCCATGCGGCTATCGCAACTCATCCGCGGACGCAGGCCGCCCGCCGCAGTCGGGATATCCTTGCAGTTCTTGGAACTCAATGGCTGGTTGGCGTTGATGCCAAAGCGACGGGGTGCATTCGCTGAAGAATTCGCTTGCCCCAGGCAATGCTCCGCACTTCAAGGGTTCGGTAATACAACCACGACAGAAGATAGATGAGCGGATACGTGCAGGCGCAAAAGACAAAGATAAGCAGCGGGTATTGCGCCAGAGCCTGAACTTTCCCGACGAGCTTCCCAAAGGCAAACACAAGCGGTTGGTGCAGAAGGTAAAAGCTGTAGCTATAAAGTCCCAGATTGCGCAAATGAACAGCAGGCAGACTGGCCAGGCTCATCGGACATTCGCTCGCCAAAAGGCGCGACAAGACAGTTGCGGTGAGCAATGCAAAGAAAAGGAAGCTGAAGGGATTCAAGAGCCTGATGAATGCTGTGGCAACCGCCATCACGCATACCGCAACCAGGGGCAAAGACCGGAAGGGAAGAGGGCGCTTATTTACAAATGCATCTGCAAGCGCCGCTCCGATTGCCCAACTGAACCAGAAGCAAAAAGGCGATCCGGAAAACCAGCACCAGATGGGGTTCCCTGTGGCAACCTCGACAGCGCCGCTGATCGCCCGCATCAGGGTTTCCAAAACGCAAAGGATCAGCAGAGAGCGATGCCAGCCGATCTTCCTTACGAGAACCAGCAGGAGCGGATAAATCAGATAAAGCTGGACCTCAACCGCGATGCTCCAAAATGCTCCGTTGATTCCGAAATACAATCTGTAATCCAGATTGTGGAGAAGCAGTGCATGACTGACAATCTGAGCCCAATCGATGAGTGAATGAAACCGAATGCGCGTTGGCGCGAAGACGCAGGCGAAAAAAACCAGAGCCGCAAAATACGGTGGATAAATGCGAAAAAACCGGCGCACAAAAAAACCGCGCCAATCGTTTGTGGAGTTCTTCAGAAAGCTCAAATGAATGCAGAACCCGCTGACGACAAAAAACACCGCTACGCCGGCCCAACCCAATGTGACAGGAAGAACGGCAAGAAAGGACCAGGGGGCCGAGAATTCGGAGAACCAGCGCCCCCACGGCAGATGGTCGTACCCAAAGGAAGCGCCGAGGCAGTGAAACAGGAAGACACCAAGAATGGCGATGCCGCGAAAGCCGTCCAGGGGTTGAATGTGCCCGGTCTTCTTATCCGTCATGTGAACCTATTCTCAAAGCGCGCATCCCTTAGCCGGTTGTACCACAAGAATCGAGCAAGGACCGCCTTCCCGGTTCAGCTGACGCCCCTGTAATGGATTGGGATTGAGCATCATGCCTTGATCTGCAACAATGAGTCAACCCGTGTTACCTATCGGACTGTGCCAAACCAGATTTCGATTCTCTGCATGCACCCGGCCTGAGGTGTGGTGCCACGGCGACCCATTGCGATGACGACATCCACAGATCAAATCGATCCCGGCCGCGGCTCCGCGCATCCCAACCCCAGCTCCGCCCCGCAGATGCTGCAAAGTCTGGGCCTCTTCAGCGCCACCACAATCGTCGTGGGGTCCATGATCGGCAGCGGCATCTTCATTGTCGACTGCGACATCGCGCGCCTCACCAATTCTCCGGCGCTTTACCTGGGCGCGTGGATCATCACCGCGGTCATGACCATGATCTGCGCCCTGAGTTACGGCGAACTGGCCGCCATGATGCCCAAAGCCGGCGGCCAATATGTCTACCTGCGCGAATCGCTCGGGCCCCTCTGGGGATTTCTTTACGGCTGGACGCTTTTTCTCGTCATCGAGACCGGAACCATCGCCGCGGTGTGCGTGGCCTTCGGCAAATTTCTGGGCGTTTTCTTCCCGTCGGTTTCGAGCGCGCATTGGCTCTGGCACATCGCGCACGTGCCGGCCATTCCCGTCGGCCCCATGGTGCTGGGCAACATGGACATCGGCGTGAGCACCGCGAATCTCGCCGGTATTGTCGTCGTGATGATCGTGGCGGCAGTGAATATCTGCGGCGTGCGATTCGGCGCGCTTGTGCAGAACGTTTTCACCGTGGCCAAAGCGTTCTCGCTCGCGGCCCTGGTGCTGCTGGGATTCACCGTGGGCCGCAACGGCGCGGCGATTGCCGCCAACTTCGGCAGCCATTGGGGCGAGTTCTGGCGCAACGCGGGCTGGTCGTCGCTGCATCCCGTGCAGGTAGGCGCGCAGGGGCCCACCGTCATGGTCAACCTGATCGTGATTCTTGCCGTGGTGCAGGTCGGGTCGCTCTTTGCCGCCGATGCGTGGAATAACGTTACATTTACCGCCGGTGAAATCAAGAACCCGCGGCGCAACGTGCCGCTCTCGCTCGCGTTCGGCGTCGGCTTTGTGCTGGTAGTGTATTTCCTGGCCAGCGCAGCTTACATCATGGTGCTTCCGTTGCATGGCGACCCGAACGGCGCAACCGTGTTCGCGCGCGGCGTGCAATATGCCGCCGAGGACCGCATCGGCGCCGCGGTGCTGCAGCAGATCTTTCCGCATCTCGGCGGGTATTTGATGGCCGCGGCGATTCTGATTTCCACCTTCGGCTGCGCCAACGGCATTACGCTGGCCGGCGCGCGCGCCTATTACGCCATGGCGCAGGACGGCCTATTCTTCCGCTTCGTCGGCAAGCTGCACCCGCGTTACAAGACTCCCGCCGCCGGGCTCGTGGTGCAGGCTATCTGGACCACGATCCTCTGTGTCTCCGGCTCCTACAGCCAGTTGCTCGATTACATTATCTTCGCGGTGCTGGTGTTTTATATCCTCACCATCCTCGGGCTCTTCGTGCTGCGCATCAAGCAGCCCAACACGCCGCGACCCTACAAAGCCTTCGGCTACCCATTCCTGCCGGCTCTCTACATCGTGATGGCGATAGGCATCTGCGCGGCCCTGCTGCGCTACAAGCCGCAGTACACCTGGCCCGGCCTGATCCTGGTGCTGCTTGGGGTTCCGGTTTATCTGTTCTGGTCGCGAAAGAAGGCTGGGCCTGCGCTCGCCTGACGCCATGAAATGTAAAAGCGGCCCCGAAGGGCCGCTTCACGAGTCACTGACGAAGCCTTACTGCAGCAGCGTCCCCTGCTCGCCTTCGTGATTTCCGTTGCCGTTCAACTCTTCGGGCGGAATGATGACGGCGGCGGCTACCTTGTCTTCGGGTTCGAGATTCAGCAGGCGCACGCCTTGCGTGGCGCGGCCGGCGTTGCGGATGGTTTTGGTGTCGACGCGAATGATCTTGCCGAACTGGCTGATGACCATCAGCTCGCTGGTATCGTCGACGAGCTGGATGCTGCTCACGCGGCCGATGCGATCGGTGACGGCCATGTTCCTGACGCCCTTGCCGCCGCGCGTCTGCAGGCGGTACTCTTCCACGTCGGTGCGCTTGCCGAAGCCGTTCTCGCTGACGGAAAGAATGCGATAGGCGCCGGGCTCGTGCTTCTTCGGCGTCACCGCGACGCCGACCACGTAATCGTTCTTGATTAACGCGATGCCGCGAACGCCATAAGCCGGCCGGCCCATGGAGCGCACGTCGCTCTCTTCGAAGCGAATCGCCAGGCCCATATGCGTGGCCAGGAAGATCACCTGCGATCCGTCAGTAATGCGCGCCGCCACCAACTCATCGTCCGTGTCGATGCCGATGGCGATGATGCCCCGCGACATGACGTTCGAAAAGTCCTTGAGCGGCGTCTTCTTCACGGTGCCCTTTTGCGTGGCGAAGAGGATGAACTTGCCCTCTTCCTCGAGATCGTGCACGGGGAGAATGGCGCAGACTTTCTCGCCGGTCTGCAGATCGAGCAGGCTCTGCATCGACTTGCCTTTGCCCGCGGCGCCCACGTCGGGAATCTCGTAGATCTTGAGCCAATACACGCGGCCCGTGTTGGTGAAGCACAGTAGATAGGAGTGCGTGGAGTCGACGATCAGCTGCGAGACAAAATCCTCCTCGCGCGTCTTCATGCCCATGCGCCCCGTGCCGCCGCGCCGTTGCTGGCGGTAGATGGAGATGGGCGTTCGCTTCAGGTAGCCCTGGTGGCTCACCGTCACCGCGACCTGCTCGTCGGCGATCAGATCTTCAAGATGTAGCTCCGCGCTCTCATCCACAATCTCGGTGCGGCGCTTGTCGCCGTATTTCTGGAGGACTTCCTCAAGCTCCTTCACGATCACCGCGCGCAGTTTCTTCTCGCTGCCCAGGATCTCCTCGTAATCGGCGATCTTCTCGCGGATCTCACCCAACTCTTTCAGGATCTCGTCGACCGAGAACTGCGTGAGGCGATAGAGTTGCAATTCGAGGATGGCGTCTACCTGTCGCAGCGTGAGGCCTTTTTCCTCGTGCGGCAGTCGTTCACGGCCCAGGTTGATGACAATGTCTTTGCCCTTGCCCCAGGCATAGAGGTTCTCTCTCGCGTCGACCCGCGAGTTCGATCCGCGAATGATCCTGATCACGGCGTCGAGATTGTCGATCGCGATCTTGTAGCCTTCGAACTGATGCTCGCGCTCGCGCGCCTTGCGCAGCAGGAAGACCGTGCGCCGCTGCACCACGTCGATGCGATGGTCGATGAAAACCTGGATGGCTTCGGCCAGGCCCAATTCCTTCGGCTGGCCGTTGGTCACGGCCAGGAAGATCATCGAAAAACTTTCCTGGAGCTGGGTGTGCTTGTAGAGCTGGTTCAGCACAATCTCAGGCTGCGCGCCGCGCTTGAGGCCGATCACCATCCTCATGCCGTCGCGGTCGCTCTCGTCGCGCGTCCATTCGGTGTTTGTGTCGATATCGGTGATAATCTTGTTTTCGACCAGCTCGGAGATGCGCTTGAAGAGCACGGACTTGTTTACTTGATAAGGAAGCTCGGTGACGATCAGCGCCTGCCTGTCCTTGGCGACGTTCTCAATGGCCACCCTCGCCCTCATCAGGAAGCGCCCTCGCCCTGTGCGGTAGGCGTCCACGATCCCAGTCCGGCCGTAGAGGATGCCGGCCGTCGGAAAATCGGGCCCCTGCACGTGCTTGAACACTTCGGCCAGCCCGCCTTTGGGATTCTTCACCAGCGCGATGGTCGCGTTCAGCACCTCGGTCAAATTGTGCGGCGGAATGTTCGTCGCCATGCCCACGGCGATGCCGTTGGAGCCGTTGACGATCAAGGTAGGAATGCGCGTGGGCAGCACTGACGGCTCGTCCGTGGTTTCATCGAAGTTGGGAACCATGTCCACGGTTTCCATTTCGATGTCGGCCATCATCTCTTCGGCGATGCGCTCCATGCGGCACTCGGTATACCGGTAAGCCGCCGGCGGATCGCCGTCGACCGAGCCGAAGTTGCCCTGGCCGTCGACGAGCGGGTAGCGCAGCGACCACGGCTGCGCCATGCGCACCAGCGCGTCGTACACCGACGAATCTCCGTGCGGATGGTACTTCTTCAAACACTCGCCTACCACGCCGGCGCACTTTGAGTACTTCTTGTTGTGCTGCATCCCTTCACGGTCCATCGCCGTAAGGATGCGCCGATGCACGGGCTTCAATCCGTCGCGGGCATCGGGGAGCGCGCGCCCGATGATCACCGACATTGAGTAATCGAGATAGGAGCGGCGCATCTCCTCTTCAATGTTGATGGGAATGAGGTTCGTGCCGCCGGGAGGATTCGCTCCGTCGAGAGGAAGCTGAGGATTCTGGTCGTCTGCCATAGTTTTCTTGAGGGCGTGCAGGAAGGCGGCAAAAAAGTCCGGAAAAAGCGGGGCCGGGTCCGCAGCTCTTAGCTTCTATTTTAGTGGTTCGGCGGGGGTTTTAGCAAGGCTGGGCGATGGAAATAAGATGTTCTTTTTCTTAGAGTTATGTAGAGGAGATCGCGTACCTGTGCATACCCCGGTCTGCCCATGTCACAGGCCCCGATTTTGCACAAAAACTGCGCTCTCCAAAGCGTGATTTTTGCAGCCCCAAAATGCGACTTCGGGCAGCCGATGAGCCGCGCGAAATTCAGATCAATCCGGGCAGGCTCAACACGCACAGCACCGCCTGCAACGCTACAATCGCCGCCGCCGCGGCGAGCGCCCAGCGTCCTCTTGGGGCCTCGTAGGCATCGGCGAACACGCCGCCCACAAAGGTCAGCAGAAAAGGTTGCGCCCAGAGCCACGGGCTTCCCGAAGAGCCCGTCATGACAAGCACCATGCAAAGCAAAGCGCAAAGCAGGGGAGTTGTGTTGCCGAAGTAGCGCGATTTGCGCCCACCCAAATACAACAGGACGGCGGCGCACGCGGCCACCGTGATGCCACCATTGGCGAGCGTGCCGAAAAACCGCCGGGCGGGATCCAGCGAGAACCACACCAAGCCGGCAGCCGAGCGGAAAACGTAGCTCGACGCATCGAGCGAAAAGCCGTAACAGGCAAACACCAGCAGCAGCGCGCCGACAGAGGCCACCAGCACCACGGGCAATGTCTGGCTCCTGTGGCCTTCGGCTACCCAAAGCATCGCCGCCAGCCCCAACAGCGCAGCCAATGGCAGCGCCACGATATGCGCGGCCGCCGCAACGCCGAGGATTGCCGTGAGAAGAACGATGCGCGGCCGCCATTTACGCCGCGGCCCCTGCATGGCGTGGGCCACGCCGATGCAAGTGTAGACGCCGCCAAACAGGCCCAGCGCCGCCAACCCCTCGGGATTTGGCGTGACGCAGGCGCGCAGCACCGCGGGCGAAAAGCAGTAAAGCGCCAGCGCCGTGTAGCCGCCCAGATTGCCGTAGAGCCGCCGCGTGACCCACCAGATGCATCCCCCCAGCAGGAAGCCGGCGAAGAGAAACGGCAGCCGCAACAGCAGCAGAACGTGCGTCATTTGATGGCGCAGCTCCCACGTGCTCAGCTCGCCGCCAGATTCCTGCACCACGCGATTCTCCGGCTTGCGCACCAGATCGAGCCCGCGCTCAAGCAACAGATTCAGGGTGAGCGGAAGCCCGGCCAACCGGTACGCCAAAATGCCGTCGTGAATGTTGCCGCAGGAGGTGTAGTAGCCGGCCAGGGGCGAGGGCTTCTCCCAGGTTTCGCGCCCGCAACGCGCGTACTGGTAATCGATGTCTGTTAATGTCTGGCGGCTGATGAGCCAGAATCCCTGCAGAAGAAAGACGGCCAGCATTCCCGCCGCGATGCGCTGCGGCAGATTGAATTGAAAGCGGCGGAGGGCTTGAAACCGGTGCGTCATTCGTATCGAGGAGACGTTACCAGTCTAAACGCCTGCGCCGGGAGACGCGGGCATGCGCGTGACGAGCCGCGTCGATTTGAAACCAATGCTATGCTTGGCTTGAGTCTTCCATGAGTACCGTCTACACGATCGGCCATTCATCGCATACCTGGGATGAGTTTGCGGGGCTTCTGGCAGGCCGCCAAGTCGACGTGATTGTGGACACTCGATCCGCGCCCTATTCCCGCTTCGCCCCTCAATTCGACCGCGAAATCATGCAGAAGAAACTGACCGCGAGCGGGATCAAGTACATTTTTCTGGGCGGAGAACTGGGTGGCCGCCCGGCCGATCCGGCGTATTACGACAAAGACGGCCATGTGCTCTACGGCCGCATGAAATCCGACGGCGCGTTTGTGAGCGGCATCGCTCGACTGGAGCGCGGTATCGCCGCGTTTCGCGTGGCCCTTTTGTGCGGGGAGGAAAATCCTGCTCACTGCCATCGCCGCCTGCTGGTTGGGCGCGTCCTGGCCGAGCATGGCCACGAGCTTCTTCACATCCGCGCCGATGGACGCCTGCAAACAGAAGCGCAGGTAACAGCCGAGTCAGGCAAGCCTCTGGAAAGCGGGCAACCTGCCCTGTTTGCCGAGTTGGACGAGGACCAATGGAGATCTACAGCATCGGTTTCACGAAAAAAAGTGCCGGCGAGTTCTTTGGCGCGCTGAAGGTCGCCGGCATCGAACGTCTGCTCGATGTGCGGTTGAACAACACTTCGCAGCTTGCGGGCTTTGCAAAGCAATCCGACCTCAAATACTTTCTCCAGGAAATCTGCGGCGCGGTGTATGAGCATGAGCCCCTCCTCGCGCCCACACAGGAGATCCTCGACGCGTTCAAAAAGCAAAAAGGCAGCTGGGAAACCTACACGGAAGCCTATCTTGCGTTAATCCGGTCGCGAAAGGTCGAATCGGCGCTCTCGAAAGAAAGCTTCCAGAAGAAAACTGTTCTGCTGTGCAGCGAAGCCACCGCCGAGCACTGCCACCGCAGGCTGGCGCTCGAATACGTGCAGCAACACTGGAACAATGTAGTCATCCACCATCTCTAGATCTGAGTTCCGGAGGTACGTCAGCTCGATGAGCGTTGACCGGATTCTCTGTCTTGCGAACTCCTATAAACACGATCACCGGTGTGTCGCGGGAATCGATCTCGCGACAAAGCGATGGGTCCGGCTTGTCGGCAGAAAAGTCGCGGGTTGCCTGACCGTCGACGAAACCTGCTATCAGGACGGTACCGAGGCTGCGCTTCTCGACGTTTTCGAGGCCGAGCTCGGCGAGAAGTGCGCATCGAAGTGCCATCCCGAGGATGTCTTTGCAACAGGAAAACCCTGGCGGCCGGTGCGCCGCTTCGACGAGCCACGCGACATCCGTTTTCTGAAGGAATATCTGAACAAGCGGCCGGCCCTGCTCGAGAGCTACAGCGACAGGGTCTATGTGCGTAAGTTTGCCGAGATCCCGGCAAGCCACTCTCTCGAGCTCATCCATCCTGATGATCTCTGGTGGTGGATCCGTGAGGAAAACGGCAAGCGCCGCAATCGTGCCGTGTTTCGTCTCGGCCACGCCAGCCGCGCCCGCTACGATCTCGCTGCCACGGATCCAATGTGGCTGGAACAGCTGCGTTCACGCCCGGTAGGAATCTATCCGCACGAATCGTTCTTTACTGGCAAGCCGCCGGACACGTTGCTTACCGTCAGCCTCAGCGAACCGTTCGAAAACTTTCATTACAAACTGGTCGCCGGAGTCGTCATCCTGCCGGCTTGAACGGATTCGCCGCCTTCTCGCAACACGCCATTCACGCGCGAGCAAGAAAAAGCCGCTCCAAAGAGCGGCTTCTTACCTCGTACAGCAAACTTAGTTGAAGATAGCCCCCACGGTTACATTGGATTGGGTGCATTCGTACGAGGCTGTGGTCGCTTGGTAAGTGCAAGTTCCCCCGACAACGACCGAGCACGCGTTTGGTCCCGTTGCGCTGTAAAGGGGTGCGGGGGGGACGATGGCAGGGCAGGCGCCCGTGGCGGGGTTCAGAGTGCAAGGCGTGCAATTCGAAGACCATCCCCCGAAATTAACGCCCGGTTCTGCTGGAGCATTCAGGATCACGGTTGAGTTATCGGGATAAGTAGCCTCGCACACAGACCCGCCGACCGTTCCCTGTTGGTTCGTTCCTCCACAGTTGATGACGAGCAACGGATTGGTCCAATTACTTGTGGCGGAAGGAGCCTGGACGAGCCAGTTCGCCTGGTCCAGACCAGTGCTAACCAGGCTTGCGTTGAATACCGTTAGTGTCGACAGAATACCGGTCCCAATTGTCAGCGGATTGCACGTGCCAATGGTAAGTATGTCGTTGAAATCCGTAGTGGTAGTTGTAACGGTGCCGATGGTGACCGTGGTGGTGCCGTAAGTGGGCGGCGTGTACGGGCAGTTGAAGGTTGCAAACCCTCCAGCACCGCCGGTTGTGCCGTAAACGAGGGTGCCGTCCGGGTTCGCCGCCACAGCATAAACTTGCTCCCCGGTTCCGGATCCTTCGGCTGTAATCAGCCCGCCGAAGCCTCCCGCAGCGCCGGCAGAGTTAATCGGGAAGCCGAAGGGCTCGGGAAGTGAAACCCAGGTGACTGGGACAAAGGCGCATTGAGGGTTCGGGAAATTCGCCGGATTCACCGCAGTCTCTGAGGCAACTTCAGCCGCGACATAAGCGGCATCCGCTGCGGCATAGGCGGAGGTGCAAGCGGAGGCAGGGTAACCAACGGCAGAGAAACCTGAGTGGAAGAAGCCGTTCGTGATGTCCAGCACGGTCGGCGTGGTCGAGAAGGTTCCAAAGGCAAGAAACTGCGCGTTCCCTTCCAAATCGAGAATCGTTACGTCTGCCGGTGCAATGTTAATCGAGAGCAGAGGCTCCGCTGCAGGCGTGGCTGTCACCGTGACGCTGGCGCTAGCCGTCACTACGCTCGACGGGGTGGCGCCGACGGCGGGATTGGTGTATTCGGCGGCGATATTGGTCGTGCCCGGACTCACTCCCTTGGCCAGGCCGGGCGAGTCGTTGGTGCATACCTGCACCGGGGGCGTCGCATTGTTGTTTACGCAGGTCTGCGTCGGGGCCAGCGTCGTGCTCACCGTGGCATACGCCGGAACGCTGGAACTCCAGGCAAGCTGCGGCGAATCGGTCACGTCCTCCTGCAGACCAGTCGCTCCGGAGGTGCCAATCGCGAGGAAATAGCCGGGCTGCCCGGTAGCTGAAAGCGCCAGCGAGCCCGGAATGATGGTAAGCGAAGTCATTTGCTCAGGCGTCCCGTTGGTCACGGTGAAGGTAGCGGCGCCCGTCACTACGCTGCCGTCGGCGTTCGATGCGACGGCCGTGATGGCGACCGTACCCTGGGTAACCGCCGTCACAAGCCCGGGAGTAGATGGGCAGTTAGCCAAAATATTCAGGTTCGCATTTGCCGGCGTGCAAACCGTGGCTACAGCAGGATTGCTGGAAACCCACGTGACTTGGTATTGTCCGGTGGTGGTGGTCAGATTCCGCGTAACTGGGGCTACCGAGAACGTACCGGTCGCGACCAGTTGGCTGGCTTGGCCCGGATAATTCACCGTTTGCGCTCCGGGGTAGATCGTAATGGAAAGCAGGGGCTCCGCTGCGATGCCGTTCACCGTCAAGGTGGCGGACGTCGTGACCACATTGGCCGGACTGGTCGCCGTTGAGGGGTTGGTGTACTGAGCTGTGATGGTCGTCGTGCCTTGCGTCAGCGGCGTTACCGCTCCGGTAGTAAGATTCACGGTCGCAACCGCCTGGTTACTGGAAAACCATTGGACCGAGCTGGTCTCTGGCAATTGCAGGCCGCTCCCATTGGTGCCGATCGCGACAAACGGGTTGGGCTGAGAAGTCCCTGCGATCAATGGCAAGGTCACAGTCTGCGTGCCGGGAATAATGGCGAGAGACGTGATCTCGTTTGGCGTCGATCCCGTCACCGTGAAGGTCGCCGATGCCGTCACCGCGCTGTGATCTGTATTGTTCGTCGCGATGGCTGTGATAGCGGTGGTGCCCGGACCCACGGCAGTCACAAGCCCAGGCGTCGATGGGCAGTTAGCTGCAGTATTGGTGCTGGCATTTGCCGGCGTGCAAATCGTGGCTACTGACGGGTTGCTCGAATACCAGGTCACTGTATAGCTGGAGACACTTGCCATGTTCTGTTCGCCCGGCGTTGGCGAAGACGCGGAGAGATCGCCGATGGCAAGGAATTGGGTCGTCTGCCCCGTCCACGCAACCGTTTGCGAGCCGGGAACAATCGACATGGAGAGCAGAGGTTCAGGCGTGGCTGAAAGAGCCACTGTGAGCGAGCCGGTTGCCGACACCACGGTTCCGTCGGGCGGATTGCCGTTGATTCCGGGATTGGGAACTTCGACAGTGACTGCTGTTGCGCCGTTGGCTACGGCCTTGAACACCCCATTGCTGACCAGGCTGGCCACTCCGCTGCTGTTGGCGCTCCACGTCACACCAGGCGCATTGGTCAGATCCACGGTAGCGCCTTTCCCGGTGGTGCCGATGGCGATGAAGCTGCCAATTTGTCCAACCGCAGTGAGCGTTTGCGAGGCCGGAACGATGGCCACTGACACGTAAGGCTCCGTGATGGCGGGTACATTCACTGTGTAGGCCGCGCTGCCCGTCACCACCGTGCCGTCCGGATTGGTGACGATGGCTGCGATGGCGGTGACGCCGGAGCTATTCGGCGTGGCAACTCCTCCCGTGGGAGAAAGGAAGCTGGC
This sequence comes from Occallatibacter sp., assembly GCA_050011915.1. GTDB lineage: Bacteria > Acidobacteriota > Terriglobia > Terriglobales > Acidobacteriaceae > Telmatobacter. The sequence goes on along the minus strand of JBEKIE010000010.1, from coordinate 21,727 downwards.
CACTGCCGGGTTGCTGGAGGTCCAGGTTGCCGGTTGGATCTTCTCAACAGGCGTTACTCCCGGGACTGTATACGGCAGACTGGTCATGTTTACGGCAGTGCCCGTTGCGGTGGTGCCGATAGCGATGAAGTTGACATTGGCATTTGTGCCGGTTGTCAGGGAGGTTTGCGCAGCCGGAACAATGGCCAGCGAGACGATAGGCTCCGGCGTCGACAGAATATTCACAGTGAGCGCTGCGGTTGCGGTCACGACTGTGCCGTCCGGGTTGGAAGCAACCGCGGTTATGGCCGTCACTCCGTTGGTCAGGGCCGTGGCAACGCCGGTTGCCGAACCGATGCTCGCTACCGACGGCACGCTTGAAGTCCAGGCTGCGGCCTTGATCGTCGCCGTGCCCACCGTGGCTGTCTGACCGGTCAGGTTTACCGTTGTCCCCGATCCCGTGGTCCCTAGCACGATGAATCCGGCCGTTTGATTGGCCGCGGTGAGCGTTTGCGAGGTGGGAACGATGGCCAGCGAAACAATTGGCTCGCTCGAAGTGGTAGTCGTAGTGACGGCAAGGGTCGCCGTTCCTGTTACCACCGTACCGTCCGGATTGGTCACGATCGCTGTGATCGTAGACGCGCCGGCTCCCACGGATGTCGCGACGCCGGTAGTGGCGCTAATCGTGCCCACGGCTGGAACCGAAGAACTCCAAACCGCCGCACTGATCGTCGCCGTCCCAACTTTGGCTGTTTGATTTGTCAGATTGACTGTTGTTCCCGATGCGGTCGTTCCGATGGCAATGAATTGAGCGGTCTGGTTGATCTGCGCCAGAGATTGCAAGCCCGGCGTAATCGCGAGCGAGACGATCGGCTCTGAAGAAACTGAGCTGGGTGTCACCGTCACCGTCGCGCTCGCCGCGATGTTGCCGGTGTACCCGTTCATGCTTGCCGAAATCGTCGTGGTCCCAGCGGAAACCGCAGTTGCCAGGCCGGTGGAGCTGATGGTCGCCACCGAAGGCGAGCTCGAAGTCCATGTCACCAGAGTCGTGTCGTCCTGCGTGGTCGATGGATGGTTACTTCCGTGCCCGATCGTTCCCGTGGCCGTGAACTGTACGGTCTGCCCCACCGTAAGCGCCTGCGAGTTAGGAGAAATCGCCAGTGAATCGATCAGAGCAGTCGTGCAACCGGCTATGGGCAGCGCGAGAGCAATCACAAGGAGCGCTCGCAGTATTAAACGATCATTCATGGTTGATCTCCGGAATCTGCCGCCGGTTTTGACGTCGAACCAACGGCGTCATGGCAGACTCTCGCTGGCCTATACGCCATCAAATATATGCCTCTGAAACTCGCGCCCTTATGGCACAAAGGTGTTACTTTCGCGTTTCGCACCAAGACAGTCAATAAGTTCATTGGCGTTCCTTTTTGGGCTGTGTGGCAGCCCCTATCGGCGGCCCTGTTCCAAGCACAAAAAACGGGCCGCGCGCCGGGGATTGCAGCCCCCTGGCACGCGGCCCGTTGATCGAGATTTCTTACTGCTGACCTACCCGCGGACGAACTTCATCGCGATGACCGTTTCACGAGAATCGAGAAGAGGATCTTCTGCTCGTCGCGTCTCAGTCGTTGACGTCAGATTCTCATTGCGCGGCACTCTCGGCCTCGATCGACAGGTCCGCGCGCGGCACGCGGCGTCAGTGGATACGGATCTCCCCTTCGCCAACCTGGAGAGTCACATTGTGCCCGCCGCCGTTGATCTTGCCCGCGAGATGGCGCGGGTCGGAGCCGTTGGCGCCCTCAATCCGCAGGTCGCTATGTACAAGGCCGGCGCCGGTCTGGGCGTCAATCGTACAGGCCGCGTTGCCGAGCGTGAGTTCGATATCTCCCTTTCCCGTCTGTACGGTCCAGTCGCCCCCGGGCACGCCGGAAACCTTAATGCTTCCGGCGTCGGTCGCCGCGCGTAACGCGCCATGCACATTGCGCAGCTCCAGGCTGCCGGTGCCGGATACCGCCTTCACTTCGCCCTGCCCGCTCTGCTCCACTTCAATGTCGCCTTCTTTGGAATAGGCGTCGATCCTCCCCCCGAGCCCGATAGCATGGATATTTCCCGAGCCGGTGACGAACTGCGCACTCTCTCCAACTCCCTCGTCGAAGATATCGCCCACACTGGCGCTTGCTCGAAGGAAGCTGTCGGCCGGAGCTTCAATCTCGTAATCGATGATGACGTGGGCCAACTGCTCCGTGCCGCCGATGCGGATGACGTTTCGGTCCTGTTCTATCGGAGGACGCGCCGCGATATCGCGAAGCCGGTCGTCGGTCGGACGCCAGTCGTTCGCCTTCACATGGCCGGTAATGCGTAACTTGCCTGCCGGCCCTTGGCTGATCTGGATGGTGCCGGCGCCCGACACGATCGTCAGATCCAGCCGGTCCCTCAGATTGATGGTCTTGGTAAAAGTCTGCTCTGCTGCCTGCGCGCCAAGCGGGGTGAGCCCAAGCGGAGTAAGCCCAAACGCAGCAAGTGTGAAGAGTGCGAGCATCGGGATGCGGCTTTTCATCGGGAACCTCATTGCCATTATGCCTGCACACACCCGCCGCATGCGCTATCGAAGCGGCATGCGCTCACCGGCAAATGCATGCGCCTGCAGCAAATTGGCCGCCCACGCCGGAGCATTCGCTCCGGAATAGGCGGCCAACCTCTAAGTACTTTCGTAATGGTTAGCTTGCGTTGTGATTAGAAACGAACCATGATCGCAAGAATGGTTGATGTCTGGTTCGTGCGCAGGTCGGGCCACCAGATGTTGCTCAAGCTTGCCGGTGAGAGCACCTGGGAATTTCCACCCACGTAAGTAGCGCTTGTTCCTCCGCTGCAAACCCTGACTGCCTCCGCCAGTCCTGCCCCGCCATCAGGGCCGACATAGCCGATGCCCGAGTCGACAAGTCCGGCCGAGCTGCTACCGGAGCAGATGTAATCAGAGGGACTGCCCACGTTCTGATGGATGTTGCCGTTGCCTGGCGCGTAGGGCGTAATGCCCCCACGGCCAGTCCAATACGGCACATTGGAGTAGCGGTAACTTTCCTCAAGCCGGAAGGTGATGAATTGCGCCGGCATGTAGTCGAAGGTAATGCCTCCGTCGCGCATCTGCGCCTGGTCGCCGGCGTTCTCCGTAAAGTACGGCGACCCCGTGGTCGCTGTTGCGCCGTTGATCGGCGGCAGCAGCGTCAGGTAGCGGCCCGGGTTGCTCATCTGGCCGCCGCCGAACGTCATGGCGTACTTATCCTTATCGAACCAGAAGCGCAGGTAGTCCATCCAGCCTTCGAAATCCTGCTTCGGCTCGTTGGCTTTGTGGTTGTGGCAGTTCACGCCGCCGTTGTACGTCGACACACCGTTGCCCTGCTCCGGAGAGGCGCCGTTCGCTTTCAGCGTGCCGCCCGTCATCGCGAACGACACTGGGCCGCCGCCCATCTCGCAGCCAAGGTCGCCGGTAACCGTGAAGGCGATCTTGTCCAGCGTTTTCTTCGGGTTGTCGTAGAACTTGATCTGCGCTGAGTAGTCGGCGTGGATACGCGTGCGTCCCGGGAATCCGGCGTCGTCCTGGCCCACACCGTAATTGTTCCAGACGAAGTCGAGCCACGGCTTGGGACGATAAAGAATCTGGCCGCCCAGTCCGGGCTTGCTGTTGTAGCGCCCGTACGTCTGCCAACCGTTGATGAACCACGGCTCAATCTTCAGCTTCTCCGTGGGCCAGTACTGGATGCGCAACCCCGTGAAGAACCAGGGCGTGTTCGACGAAACGTACGAGGGCTGATAGGCCCAGTTGTCGAAGTTGTAGTAGCTGAACAGGCCGATGTAGGAGACGAAGATGCCGGCGTCAGCGTTCAGGCCGTGGCCCACATCCCAGTGATAGCCGCCCCACGCCTCGGAGACGTACCGGTAGGCGTTTTGGAGCTGCCATTGACCGCGGCTGTAACTGCCATCGTTGCGAATGGTGGTGGTTGCGAACTCACCAAACATCGTCAAGATGCGGCCGCGCACGTTTTGCATGCGGAAGTCGCCGCCCACAGAGGCCTGCTCGAGCTGCCATTCGTCGGAACGGAACATCTCGGTCGAACCGCCCATCGAATCGTCCGAAGGGTGGTTATAGTCGAGGATGTAGTTGGTGTCGAACCGGACCTCCGGTGTGAAGTACTTGGTCGACATCGGAGAGTCCGAGTTGTGACCGCCTGAGTTCAGCCACGTCCAGTCTCCGGGAAAGGGCGCCGACTTGGTCGTGGTCTCCGCGGTAATCTCAGGCGGGGCAGGCGCCGCGGCCGGCGCGGCTTGCTGCATTCCGCCTGCCGAGGGCGTCGCGGCCGACATCACGGGATGTACCGCGGTCCGCAACGCAGCAACGTCGTTTTCGTACGCCTTGATCGCCTCCGACGAAAGCGCATCCGCATCGTTGCGCGACTTTAGCTCCGTCTTCAACTCCGTAATCTCGCTCCGCATCTCCAGCATGTCTTTCATGAGCTCTGCGTTGCTGATCTGCGAGGGATCCGCGGGTTGCGCGCCGCTTGCGGCGGGTGCGGTGCGTTCGCCGCTCGCCGATGTTGCCGGAGCACTCGTTGCGGGAGGACTCGATGCGGGTTGTGCGCCGGGCGGAGGGTCCACCCTCGCCGTGAGCGTAGGCGCGGCGCTCGATTGATTCTGCTGCGCAGCCCCGGGAAGAGACAGTAGAGCGAGACAGGCCGCTGCCGCGGCGGGTATGAGCTTGCGATTCATTTTCGTCATGTAGCCTCTCACTTTCGCATGTGGATTTCGCGGTTCAAAGACACAGCTCGTGCTTCAAGCGTTTTTGGGTACACGTCTCCCGTCTGCTGTTTCGCAGTGTTTTGAGGGTCCAGTTGTGGGCTTACCTGAGGAAGCTCGGAATGCGCACAGCGCTCCTAACGCTCCGCGCATAAAATGCGTTGACCCGTGGTAAAGGCTCGCCGCCGGAAATACTCCAGCGTGAATTCTTTACATCCTGTGGGAATTCGAATCAGGAAAGCATGAAGATGGCTTATATCCGGGTGAAGAAATCATATGGGCCGCGAAAACTCTTATGAGTCCCTTTCAAAACATTCATTCACAAGGTTTTTCACGTGTTCTCTTTGCCGCGGCCACCTGGAAAGACTAAACTTCTGCTCAGCATGGCCATTGCCCGCGACAACTCTCCCGAACGTTTGGTCAGCGCCGCGCGTGCCGACGAAGAGCAGGGTTTTGAGCTTAAGTTGCGCCCGCGCTGGCTGGGCGAGTTCATCGGCCAATCAAAAGCAAAAGAGCAGCTCGCCATCGCCCTCGAGGCGGCCAAGTCCCGCGGCGAAGCGCTGGACCACGTCCTGCTCTTCGGTCCTCCCGGTTTGGGAAAAACCACGCTCGCCACCATCATCGCCAACGAGCTCGACGTCGGCTTCCAGCAATCCTCAGGTCCGGCCCTCGTCATCCAGGGCGACCTCACTGCGATCCTTACCAATCTGCGCGAACGCCAGGTTCTGTTCCTCGACGAGATTCACCGCCTGCAGGCCGTCCTTGAAGAGAAGCTCTACACCGCGCTCGAGGATTACAAGCTCGACATCATCATCGGCCAGGGACCGGCGGCGCGCACCCACGTGATGGAGATCAGGCCTTTCACGTTCATCGGAGCCACCACGCGTCCCGGACTGCTCTCGTCGCCCCTGCGCTCGCGCTTTGGCATTCTGCTGCGCCTCGAGTTCTACACCGAAGAAGAACTGCGCATTATCGTCGAGCGCTCCGCGGAAGTGCTGCAGATCCCCATCGACCATGACGGCGCAGCGGAGATTGCGCTTCGCTCCCGCGGCACACCGCGCATCGCCAACCGCCTCTTGCGCCGCGTCCGCGACTATGCCCAGGTGCGCGGCTCCGGTTCCATCGACCGTCCCACGGCGAATGCGGCGTTGACCATGCTTGAAGTCGATGCGCACGGCTTCGACGAGATCGACCGGCGGCTGATGCTGACGATTATGCAGAAATACGATGGCGGCCCGGTAGGCCTGGGCACATTGGCCGCGACGCTCGCCGAAGAAGAAGACGCACTCGAGGAAGTGTACGAGCCTTTCCTGATTCAGATTGGATTTTTGGACCGCACACCGCGCGGCCGCGTAGCCACGCGCCTCGCCTACGAGCACTTCGGCCTCGCCATGCCCGGCCGCCAAACGCCATTGTTTTAGAGGGAAAATTTGTAAAGTGAGGAGGCGGAGATGACAGCGAAAGAGGCGATCGAGGTCCCGGGGTTGAAGGCGATCGGGCCGTACTCGCAGGCGGTGCGCGCCGGAGGGCTGCTGTTCGTGGCAGGGCAACCGGGAATTGATCCTGCGACGGGCGAGGTGGCAGGGCCGACGTTTGAGGCGCAGGCGCGCCAGGTGTTTAGAAACCTCGATATGGTGGTGAAGGCCGGTGGCAGCCGGATGGACCTTGTTGTGAATGCAACGGTATTGGTGAGCGATATTTCGCAGTTCGGAGTGGTGAATCAGCTGTTTGCGGAGTACTTCCCTTCTGCTCCGCCGGCAAGGATGACCATGCAGGTGCCGCTGCCTATGGGCTTGCTGATCTCAATTGGGTGCGTCGCGGCGGTAGAGTAGTAAGAGAGTTAGCTGAGTTAGAAAAGGAGATATCGTCATGTCCCTCACCGAATCCACCATGCTCGATCTCGGCACGATCGCTCCCGATTTCACACTCACCGACGCCATCACCGGCAAGATCATTCACCGTGACGACTTCCGCGGCCAAAAAGCGCTGCTCGTCCTGTTCATCTGCGCCCATTGTCCCTACGTCAAGCACATCGAGAAATCCCTTGGGGCACTCAGCGCCGATTACGGCGACAAACCGCTCGGCATTGTTGCCATCAGTTCCAACGATGTGACCACGCACCCCGCCGACAGCCCCGCCGGAATGAAGCAGCAAGCCGAGACCAACGGCTTCGAATTTCCTTACCTCTACGATGAGTCGCAGGCCGTGGCGCGCGCGTACAAAGCCGCCTGCACGCCCGATCCGTATTTGTTCGATTCCGATTTCAAGCTCGTCTATCGCGGCCAGTACGACGCGAGCCGCCCCGGCAACGGCATCCCAGTCACTGGAAAGGATCTTCGTGCGGCCATCGACGCAGTCCTCGCGGGCAAGCACGTTCCCGCGGACCAGAGGCCCTCGATCGGCTGCAACATCAAATGGAAAGTTGTTTGAAGTTGGCTCGCGCTACGCGGTCACCGGCGCGGGCGCAAGGCTGGTAAGCAGTTCGCGAATCTCCAGCAGAACTTCGTCGGGTCGCGCGGCCTTCAGCGGCAGCTTGAGCACGCCCTGCGGCGTAAACTGAGCGCCGCGCTTGGCGTTGCGCGCCACCAGTTTCATCAGGTGCGTGGGATCGACCGCGGCATTCTCGGTAAAGCGAATCTGCAACTCGCCGCGCTTGCGGTCGATCTGCGCCACGCCCATGCGCTCGCACTCCAGGCGCACCTGCGCCGCCTCCAGCAAATAAACAGTCGCGTCAGGCAGCGCGCCGTATCGGTCTTCCATCTCGGCGCGAATCTCCTGGATCGCCGCTTCGCTGGCCGAGCCGGCGATCTTCTTGTAGAGCCGCAATCGCTGATTCTCCTCCGGCACGTAGCTCTCATCGATGCGCAACGCAATTCCCAAATTGAGCTGCGTGGCCGGCCGCTCCCCTTGATCCTCGCCTTTCAGCTCCTTCACCGCGGCTTCGAGCATCGTGGTGTACAACTCGAATCCGACCGCCTCGATGTGTCCGCTCTGCTCGCCGCCCAGCATGTTTCCCGCGCCGCGCAGCTCCAGGTCGAGCGCCGCAATCTTGAATCCCGCGCCCAGGTCCGAAAACTCTTTCAACGCCGCCAGCCGCCGCCGCGCAATCTCCGTCAACTCGTTCTCCGGCGGAATCAGCAGGTACGCATAAGCTCTTCGATTCGACCGGCCCACGCGTCCGCGCAACTGGTAGAGCTCGCTCAACCCGTGCCGCTCCGCGCGATTAATCAAAATCGTGTTCGCCAACGGAATGTCGAGGCCGTTTTCGATGATTGTCGTCGCCACCAGCACGTCGAACTCGTGGCGCATGAAGGCGAGCATTACTTTCTCGAGATCGGTCTCGCCCATCTGCCCGTGCGCCACGGCCACGCGGGCCGCCGGCACCAGCTCCTGGATGCGCAAAGCCATTTCGTAGATCGATTCCACGCGGTTATGCACGAAGAACACCTGCCCGCTGCGCTCCAGCTCCACTTCAATTGCGGATCGGATGATCTTCTCGTCGAACTTCGCCACAACGGTCTGAATCGCCATACGATCCTTGGGCGGCGTTTCGATCACGCTCATGTCGCGCAGCCCCACCAGCGACATATGCAGCGTGCGCGGAATCGGCGTGGCGCTCATCGCCAGCACATCGATCTCTTTGCGCAACTGCTTCAGCCGCTCCTTGTGGCGTACGCCAAAGCGTTGCTCTTCGTCGACAACCAGCAGTCCCAGGTCCTGAAACTTGATGTCCTTCGAGAGCAGCCGGTGCGTGCCGATCAGGATGTCCACCTTGCCGGTTGCGACGCGCTCCACAATGTCCTTCTGTTCTTTTGCTGTTCTAAAGCGCGAAATCATCTCCACGTGGATGGGGAACTGCGCGAAGCGCTGCTTGAAGGTCTCGAAATGCTGGAAGCTCAAAACCGTGGTTGGCGTCAGCACCGCGACCTGCTTGCCGTCCTGCACGGCCTTGAACGCCGCGCGCATGGCCACTTCGGTTTTGCCGTAGCCCACGTCGCCGCACAGCAGCCGGTCCATCGGCGTCGGCGATTCCATGTCGTACTTCACCGCGCGAATCGCCGCCATCTGGTCGTCGGTCTCGCTGAAATCGAACGCGTCCTCGAACTCGCGCTGGAATTCGTTGTCCTTCGAAAACGCCGTGCCCTCGGCGGTGTGGCGTACGGCGTAGAGCTTGAGCAGCTCCGCGGCCATGTCCTGCATGGCCTTGCGTACGCGCGCCTTGGTCTTGGTCCACTGCTGCGAGCCCAGCCTGTTCAGCACCGGCGCGGGGCCCGTATCGGTGGAGCGGTACTTTTGGATTAAATCCAGCCGCGTGAGAGGAACGTAGAGTTTCGCGCCCTCGGCGAACTCCAGAATCATGAACTCCACCGAAAGCCCGTCCTGCGCGATTTCCTTCAGCCCCTGGTACTGCGCAATGCCGTGCTCCACGTGCACCACGTAGTCGCCGACCCCCAGGTCGCGAAAGTCCGAAATAAACGCCGCGGTCTTCGATCGCTTCGGCTCCGGCCGCGCCGCCACGTCGGCTTCATCGGAGAGATCGTTGGCGCCAAAGATAATCAGATTCGATTCGCCGAAGACAACGCCCGCCGCCAGCGGCGAACGCACAATCACCGGTACGCGCAGATCGCCCGCCAGGTAGCTGCCTTCGTCGAGCATGGTTTCGCCGGGCCGTGGCGAACGGCTGCCCAGCCGGTAAGGAACGTCGTAATCGCGCAGCACCGTTGCCAGCCGTTCCACGTCGCCTTGATGCGGCGCGGCCAGCACGATGCGCGTCTCCGTCACCATCAGTTTTTTCAGTTGCTCGGTGAGTGCGGGAATCGATCCGTGAAAGCGCAATGTGGGCCGCGTCGGCAATTCGATCTCGCCCAGCGTGGCATCGTCGTCCAGTACGTCCACCGCACTCAGTTGATCCAGGTCCAGGCCCATGTGCGCTTCGAGCGAGGCCCGCAAAATTTCAGGCCGCAGGTAAATGTCCTCCGGCCTCACCAGCGAGCCGATCCCCGACCGTTCGTGCCGCTGCTCCACTTTGTTCCACCAGCGGTCGATCTGGTTGCGCACCATCGCCGGCTCATCCACAAACAACACGCTTCGCGGCACGAGCCCGAGCAACGATCGCTCCGCGCCCGCAACGGGAGTGAAGAACTCCCACCCCGGAAACACGCTTACGCCGCCGGCCGCCGCAACTTCGGCCGCCATTTCTTCGTCTTCGGTCTCGACGCGCTGCCGGCTCAGCCTTGCATTCACCGCGGCCAGCAGCCGCTCCGTCACCGGAGCCTCCGTCAATGGCTGCAGTTGCGTCTCATCCAGTCCAGATTGCGAGCGCTGTGTCTCCGGATCGAACTTGCGAATGGTCTCAATCTCGTCGCCGAAGAATTCGATGCGCACGGGCCGATCGGCCTCCGGCGAGTACACGTCCAAAATTCCGCCGCGCCGCGTAAACTGCCCCGGCATCTCGACGATATCCATTTGCGTGTAGCCCACGCTCGCCAGATGCGCGGTCAGCGTCTCAATGTCGACCTCTTCGCCGCGCTTGAGCGCCACCGCCAGGCCCGCATAGTATTCGAGATCGAAAAGCTTCAGCGCCGCCGATTCCACGGGCGCGATCAGGATATCGACGGCCCCGGTCGACAGCTTCCACAACGCCGCCGCGCGCTGCTCCTGCACGTCGGGGTGCGGCGAAAGATTTTCGAAAGGAAGCACATCGTGCGCCGGAAAACGCACCACGCGCGCCGGATCAACGGCGCCTGTCAGCTCGCATCCGGCCTTCAGCAGCGGCTCCAGCGCCTCAGCGGCCTTGTTGTCGGCCACAATTACGATCACCGGCTGCTTGGCCGCCCGCGCCATCAACGGCAGATAGAGCGCCCGCGCCGTGGCCGTCAATCCAGACACACGCCGACGCCCCGCACCCAGGCTCAGGTGCCTGCGAACGCGCTCAAATCCCGGGGCCTGCTCCAACTCCGCGAACATCTCGCGGACGAACGGGAGGATCATCTGACTTCAGTTTATCAGTGGAGGCGCGAGCGAGTTTTGTTGCAAGACGGGCCGCTTGCTGCCGCGCGGAATTGCGCGCGGACCTTCAGCAGGGCTCACACTCGTCAATCAGTCGAGCCGCGGCGTGCCCCGGCGCAGCGCCAGTCCGGTGAGGCCAAAAATGCCGATCAGCGCCAACGCAATCACAAAGTAAAACGCCATGGGATGCTGCCAGCCCGGCGAATACGTCAGGTCTTGTCCCACCCAAAGCAGCAGGATGGTGGCCATCACCGCAAATTGGCAGGCAATCACTAGAAAGGTGTGTCCCAGGTCGCGCCGCTTGTCCAGCGCCTCAATCTGGTCGGGAGTCAGATTGCGCTCCTCGAGGGGAAGCAGAGGATTTGCCATGGAAATTCTCCTTACAGGACCTCACAGGACTCAGGGTCCGACCTCCAGATCCGGTGGTCCTATTCACAATTCAATCACACACCGCGCGCCCCGCGCCACTGGCCTCGCCTGCGCCCTCATTTTCGATTCCGGGCCCCCGGGGCAATTCGCGGTTACTGCGACGGATACCCGACCGATTGCGCGTAAAGCACCACGTGATCGGCGCCCAGGCCGAGCTTCGCCGCCACGTCCTGCGCGCGTACGGCGTAGAACCACGCGTTCAGCCCCTCCGAGGCCGCGAACAGGTACACATTCTGGCCGATGAATCCGCAGTCCACCTGCGCGTAGTCGCCCTTGGCCGGAGCCACATACACAATCGTCACCGCGGCGTGGGCTGCAGGCGCCGTGCTGATGGCGCCGCGCAAATCGCCTGCCGCCACCAGGCGCAGCAGGTTCTGCTCCGCATCGTAGACGTACACGCCCCCGGCCAGCACCACGTCGAGCTGAATCTCCTGCGCATTCCAGGCGGAAGGCGCCGTCCTTCCCGATCCGGGCATCACGTTGTGCGCGCGGTTCACGCCAAAGGCCGCCCACAGAAGGTTCGAGAGCGTCTGCAACGGCAGCGGCTTGTCAAGAAATGCACGCGTCGTCTTGCGCCCGCTCAACGCCTGCATCAACGGCATGCCGCCGGTGAGGTCTGGTTTGGGAAGCTGGATGGGCTGCAGCTCCGCGGCCAGCACCGGCGTGCTGCCGCGATCGAGACCGGCCCAAAACATCGCTCCGGCCAGCAGGACAACGATTCCCATCGCGAAGGCGGCTGAGCGCCGCCAAAAACGCTCGGAAATGCGCATGGTTTCACCTCGATCGAACAGACTTAGCACGCCCGCCTCCTGAGGTGTGCGGTACAAGGGGAAGTAAGGATTGTGCCTGCCGCAGCGCTCCGCTTCAATCCACCAAAAACGCCAGCGATTGCAGCGTCGTAATCTCGAACGGCTTGCGGCAGCGGATATTGGCGCACGTCAGTTTGTCGTCGCGCCGCACCATATAGGATTGCGCTTTGGCGAAACGCGCGCGGTCGCGCTCGTCGGCCCCACGCGGAATCTGCTGGCGCTTGCGCCGCACGATCCACGTCACTTTGTACTCGGCAGCCTGCCCGCACTTGGGGCAATTCAAATTGTGCGTGCGCTGCTCGGTCGTCTCGTTGAAAAACTCGCGCTCATCCATATCCGCTCCGCCCTTCGCTTCCCATCCCAGCGACGAAGACCTGTCGCCGGGGACCCCGGCTCGCCAACCCGGCAGCAAGCAGCCTGTGCTAGGGACTCGAATCAAGACTCGACTCAGGCACTTCCACTCGCGCCCAATCTATTCCATACTCGTTCTTGCCATGGCGAAACGCAAGCCAGCCCGCTTTTCCGCCGCAAAAGCCGTCAAGGCCAACGCCCGCGAGCGTGTGGGCCAGCCCAAGCCCTCGCGCGTCCTCCCCGGCGCGCCGCCCACCGGCCGCCAGGCCAAGCACAAGCCCAAACTCCAGGATCTGCTCCGCGAAGATGGCTAGGCAGCTTCCAGCCCCTTCCTCCTTCGGCGGAAAAAACCCTTGCCTCTCGCCAGAGAAATTGGCAAGCTGTTAGTTGTTCCCTGTTCCCTGTTCCCTGTTCCCTGTTCCCTGTTCCCTGACACCTGACACCTGAAAGCTAGGAGCTGTTCCTATGGCGAAAGCAGTTGGCATCGGCGGCATCTTCCTCAAGGCGCGCGACCCCAAGGCGCTCGCCCAATGGTACGCAACGCATTTCGGCATCCCGGATCAGGGCGGCGGGTCGCTCGGCTTCGACGGCCCCGCATCCACGGGCATGACCGTCTTCGCCCACTTCCCGCTCGACTCCAAATACTTCGGCGAAGGCGAGCAGCAGGCCATGGTCAACTTCCGCGTCGACGATCTCGACGCTCTGCTCGCCCAGTTGGCCGAGGCCGGCGTGCGCATCGATCCCAAGCGCGACGACGCCCCCTACGGCAAATTCGCGTGGATCTGGGATCCCGAAGGCAACCGCGTCGAGCTCTGGCAGGCGTAGGCGGCCTGAGAGCGGCTGCTCTTGACAGCGCCGCTGGGGAGTACTACGAATATCTGCGCCAGGACCGGTAACTTCTGGCCGTGAGGTATTCGATATGAAACGATTCCTCTTTCGTGCAGCCCCGGCGGCGATTGTCCGCCTGCTTGCCTTCGTAGCGCTCTTCTTTGCTCCCTGCGCCCTGCTCGCGCAGGATCCCATCTACATGAACTTCGCCGGCGTTCAGGGCGATTCCACGGTCCCCGGCCACCAGGGCTGGATCAAACTCGAGAGCGCGACTCTGGGCGGCATGATCCTCAGTGAAGAGAATCTCGGCGCCGTACGGCAGCAATTTGCCGGGGGAACCGGCGAGCCGAACGTGCATGAGATGACCATCGTCAAGGAGATGGACTCAGCCTCGCCCAAGCTCTTTCAGGCGGCCACGTCCGGCACAACGATCAGCCTGGTCACCATCGACATCCTCGATCTTGGCGGGCCAGGCAACCCGCGGCCGAAGCTGCTGGCGCGGCTGATCCTGAGCAAGTGCACCATGCGCATCCGGCGCCAGGCTCCCAACAAAGAGGTCATCGTCTTGACGGCCGAGGCGGCCAGCTTGCGTTAGCGCTTCGCGTGGATCTGGGACCCCGCAGGCAACCGCGTCGAGCTCTGGCAGGCGCCGCCGCCCGAGTAACCGGCAAGCAGATCCCGGTCCGTGCGTAGCGGGCTCTGTAAGATACGTAAGACGGCGTAAGACGCGGTCCGAAGTCCGTGTTTTACGCCGTCTTGCATCGCGCCATACACATGTCTTACAGGTGAAACCCTGGGAAAGCTTTGCAATTAGAATGGGTCCAGTCCACCGCAGCCTGAAGCGGAACCTTGCACATTGTTTTCATGTCAAATCAGGAACCGGGGCGGGAACTTGACTGTTCGCTCGCCCGTATCCTTCCCACAAGGAGTCCTACGTCCATGTTCCGCCCCATCTCCCGTATCGCCCAGCGACATATCGGTTTCTGCGTGGCCCTTCTCGTCTTCCCGTGCGGCCTGTACCTTCACGCGCAGACTCCCATCGTGGAAGAACCCAACTACACGCCCACGCTGACCTTTGACGTTGCCACCATTCGCCTCGCGCCACCGCCGGATGCCACCTTCCACGTAGCCGTCTCCAGCCCGCCACACTCCAGCCGTTTCGAAGCCACGAACCTTCCCATCAAAGCTCTTCTGCAGATTGCTTACGGCTTCGATGCCCCCGTCGTCGGCGCGCCAGACTGGGTCGCGAACACGTTCTACACCATCCAGGCTCGCTCCGATGAAGCAGCCGACGCCAGGCTTGCGAAGCTCACCAATAACGAGGTCCGGCTTGAAAAGCGCAACGCGATTCGCGTGCTGCTGGCAGAGCGCTTCGGCCTCAAGACCCACCTTGAAACGCGCAATACCTCCATCTACAACCTTGTCGTGGACAAAGGCGGCGTCAAGATGCAACTGGTGCCTCCGCTTCCGCCGCCCGATAACGGAGAGACGCCGCCTCCGCCGCCACCCTCCGACGTCAAGGCGCATGGCACGCAGCATGGCCTCGAGTTTGACGGATCAAATTCCTCGATGCGGGCCATCAGCGGCGCCCTGAGTTCGATGGTCGAAGCGCCCGTCGTTGACAAGACCGGTCTCACCGGCACCTACAACTACACGCTTCAGTTTGGCCGCGACTGGTCCGATCACGATCCCGACAGCTGGCCCTCGATTTTTACCGCGGTGCAGGAACAGCTTGGGCTCAAGCTCGAAGCTGCGCACGAGTCCGTGCCCAACCTCGTGGTCGACAACATCACCAAGCCAACAGAAAACTGAATCACATAATGACGGCTGCGCTGTGCCGCGCCCGCATGTTTCATGTTGCGCCGATCTCCAGACCGGGGTCCCCAAGGAACGGTCCTTGTTTCTTGGGGTGGGAGACCGGGGTCCCCAAGGAACGGTCCTTGTTTCTTGGGGTGGGAGACCGGGGTCCCCAAGGAACGGTCCTTGTTTCTTGGGGTGGGAGACCGGCTGTCGTGCGGGCCTCCGGGCCCGCTCATCGCGGGGCCCGTCTTCTTATTCCCTGATCCCTGGCCCCTAATTCCTGTCTTTTCGAGCGAAGCGCCTTCAGAGGGCGAGCGGAGCCGAGGGGCCTGTTTTTGCTTTGGCATCATGCAGCCCCCGCATTCGTGTCTCACATGTCAACCACGCGTCTTGCAGCCGTAAGACACCGTCTTACGCCGCGCCGCCTCAGTGCATCGTCATCGGAGCAGCCGACCCATTGGACCAGTTGTCCACCCAGACCATCATGATCGTCACCCGCTCTTCAGGGTCATTCGTGGCCATAATCGGCGAATCGTCCTTGTCGGCTCCCCAGCTCTTTGCAGCGTCGCCCGCAACAAAAAACATCAAATGCGGATGCCAGCTCATGCCGCGGTCGTTCAGGTACTGCTGCCTCGACATCATGTAGCACATCGCTCCCGGTTCCAGTGCCGGCAGCACCTTCGTATCCAGCGCCGCAGCCGTCGCCGCCAGGATTTCCGCCCTCGACTTTCCTGCGAGCACGAGCCGTGTCTTCATCAGGAAGATCGGCACAAAGCTTCTTGCGGCCGCCGCATTAAAGCAAATGGGTGCGCGCACCTTGGGATTCCAGAACTCCGCGTCGTCCGTGGCCGCGCCCCACGATCGCTCCACCAGGCACAGAAAGCCATTCGTGCCTTTCACCGCGGTCGTGAATCCCGTCTTCCCCAGCACCATCACCTCGGCTCCGTCCCCAATCGATTTCGGAGCAGCACTGCGCGCCAACGCAATCTCCGCATTCTGGTCGGCGATCAGATACGCGTCCACCGGAGCCATAGCCGGATACGCAGCCTTCTCTGCCTGCGCCCGCGCCTCAAGTGTTTGGCCGGGCAGACAAAGCTGAACAAGAAAGACGATCGCGATCAGCTTCAAGACATCCCTCCGCATGGTGGCCTCCAATACGCGCATCTTACCCGATTCTCAACGGACGGACCCTTATTCTTGCGTACGGGGTGATGTGTTTCGTTAAGTCCCGCCGAATCAGACGAAATGAGCGATTCCTGGCTACCGAAAACTGGCCAGATGCTTGCTTGAAAGCGACTGTTCACCCCCTGAATGTTCGCCTGGAATTTCGCGATTCTTTGAAACATCTTGCAGGCAATTGCGCGCTCTAAGGACAAACATGAAAAGAGAATTTCGCGATTAAGGGCGCAGGCATGCAGAGAATTTCCCATAATCGCGCCTAGAAGGACCCTGGTTTCTGTGATTCTGTGAGACGGCGACGCAAAATCGCATTGCCTTTTCTTGAAAGCGTTGTTGTTTCTGAGCGAATAGCCTTTAGCTGAAAGCTGACAGCTAGCACGACGCGCAGTCGCGCTTAGTGCTGCACGCTGTAAGGTCCGGGCAGCGATGGCGCTTCGGGGGCCTGTTCGGGCGCGGGCTTCGATTCCGCTGCGGTGCGCTTGGAGTAAATCCGGAACTCGAACACCATGTTCAGCAGGACCGGAACCGGTTTGCCGTCTTTAATGGCGGGCTCGAAGGTGGCTTTGCGGATGGCCTCGACGGCGCTCTCGTCGAGCCCGAAGCCGATGGGCCGCGCCACAGCGATCTCGCTGGGCTTGCCGTCGGCGCCGACAACGACGTGATACTCCGACATGCCCGCCACGCCGTAGTCCTGCGCAAACTGGTTCGACGCGGGCTCGAAGGTCGTCACCAGCCGCGCCTTTTTATCGACCATGTTCTGGCGCAGCACGTCGCGATCGCTGGGCTGGTAATCGGCCCTGGCTGCGACCGCTTCGTAATAGAGCTTCCAGAAATGCGGCATGGATGCCATCATGCGCGTGTCGAAGCCTTGGGCGAACACGTTATCGAGCGCTTCCTCGAGGACCTGATTCGCATGCGCCGGCGAAAGGGTTGTGGTGACGCTCTTGGCGTCAGTAGGCCGCTCCGCCGCAGGAGCTGCGGCAATCTCGGCCAGCGCCTCGTCGGCATCGCTCGGTTCCGCGCTGGGCGCGGGGCCCGTTGCGGGATTTGTTGCCGCGCTCGGCGCAGGTGCGGAAGCCGTGGGCGCAGTCGTGGAAGTGGAAGCCGCTGGCGTAGCGGGAGTGGAAGCTGTTGGCGAGGCAGCGGAATCCGGCTTTGCGGTAGCCGTTGGCGCAGTCGTGGCTGCAGATGCCTGAACAGGTGTTGCAGCAGGCGCGGCCGCAGCGGGCTTCGCGGCAGGCGGCGTAGCTTTTTCTCTGGCCTTTTGTTGTCTCGGCTTCAACACCAGCTCACGATCGATGGTGATCCGCACCTCTTTTTTCTTCGGTGTGATGTTCACCCGGTCCACGGCGTTGGTGGGATCCTCGGACGGCAGCGCACCCAGAAAATGCAAGCCGTAACGCGCGCCTTCGAGCTCCACCTTGTGCTTGAGCAGGCGCACCTTGTTGATGCGGATTCCGCTGAGCGTGTACGACCCCTGCGCTGAGTGACCGATGAGCACGCCGTGCTCGTTGAAGGTGAGCGTGTTGTCGAGGTAGCCGCCACGCAGGAAGAGATCCTTGCCTTCGAGCTGCTTTCGCAATGCGTCTTCCGTGATGCTGCCGAGCTCCGGGGCCTGGACTGTGACAGCGGGAGCGGCCGCAGGCGGCTGAGCCGGCCGGCTTTCTTGAGGCGCTGGAGCAGGCGTTTGCGCCGGTTGCGGTGTTGCGGCCGAAGACGGCGCTTGAGCCGCGGGCTCGGGGGCGGAAGGCGTTTGCTGCGCCTTCGCCCGTCCCGAGTTCAGCGCGGCCGGCACGAGCAACAGCGCCACGGCGCCGCAGAACGACAACACACTATACCGGAACACGCCGCGCCGAAGCACGTTGAACAGGGCCACCGGCGCGGCCAATGACGAGGTATGAGATCGAACCATCATGAGAGCCTATGCACGCCACTTTAACAGGAAATCCGATTCCGTGGCCGTGATATTTGCGCTGTTGGTAACCGCCGATGCAGGTCCCGCGATTTCACCGCTTGAGACGCCACAGAATCCGCCGGAAGAGCCCCAGAATCCGCCGCGCGTCGCGCCGCTCGAGCTTGAGCCGACGCAAGAGGAGGTCGAGATCGTGGCGATTCGCCTTCTGCATCGCTCGAGGGGAGTAGTTTGCGGCCCGCATGGTCTCTGCGACGACCTCGGCCAGCAGGGCGAGGTCACTGGATGAGACGGGGAGGGCGCTCTTATCACTTTCCTCGGTCCCCAAATGCGAGGGACCGTGGGCACCCCACTCGGGGGATTGTGGAGTTCGCTGCGCCGCCAGCTCATACAGGCACACCGCAACGGCTTGGCCCAGATTCATCGAGGGCTGGCGAGGGTTGGTGGGAATCTCCACGAGCAAATGGCAGAGGGCGAGATCGTCGCGGGTGAGGCCGCGCTTCTCCGATCCGAAGACGAGGGCCACGCGATCGCCGCGATCCAACTTCTGTTTAATCTGCCGCCCTAGAGCCGGCAGCGCCACCACCGTCTGCTCGGGCCGGCGATGCTCGAGCGTTCCCGTACCCACGACGAGCGTGCAATCGGCCACAGCCTCGGCAAGGCGCTCCACGCGTTTTGCGGTTTGGAGCAAGTCCGAGGCGCCGACGGCGGACTTCGCCTCGCGCCAATGTTCCTCAAACGGCGCGACCACGGTAAGGCGGGAAAAGCCGAAATTAGCCATGGCTCGCGCCGCCGCTCCTATATTGAGGGGGTTGCGCGGCGAGACCAGCACCACTTCGATGGGTTCGCGTTGTGCTTCAGTGAGCAAGAGATGATTGTAGATCCGGCAGTGTCAGATCCCGTCCTTTTGGCTGTTGTGTGCGGCGTGCGCTATAGTCCATGCCATGATTCCGTCTTGTGTTCCTTTTCACCCGGTTCGCAAAGGCATTCGTGTGTGCGGGTTCTCGAAGGCTGCAGCGCTGTTGATGCTGGCGATCGCGGTTGCGCCTCCAGGGTCGGCGCAGGCGCAAGCGGGAGGCAGCGGCGGCCAGCATGCGTCTTCAGTTCCCGCGCGCCCAAAAACGAGCGCGGCCGGCAAGCTGACATTTGACGTTGCTTCCGTCCGGCCGGGTACGCAGGGAGCGATGAAAGGGATGGATTTCCTGGATTCGGGGAGCGAAGTTGCGCCGTCGGGCGGGCTATTTTCATGGAATGTACCGCTCGCACTGTTGATTAACTTTGCCTACGATCTCAGGAGCCCACACGCAAGGCGCGAAGCAGGGCAGGGGCTGCCCAAGTGGGCGCAGGAAAAGTGGTACGCCGTTGAAGCCCGTGCGGAGGGGAATCCGACCCGCGACGATGTGCGCCGAATGGTGCGATCGCTGCTCGAAGACCGTTTTCAATTCGCCGCCCATTTCGAAGAGCGCGATACTCAGGTGTACGCCCTGCAAGTGGCCAGGCCGGGATTGGGACTGAAACCGCATCCTGAAGGCGCAGCCTGCGCGCTTTCTCCGTCCCAGACCGACGAGAACAAGTATCCGCACGCATTTCCATCGTATAAAAGCGCTCCTGTACGCTGTGGCATTACCGAGCGCCAACTCGGCCCTGGCGGCGGTCGTCGCTTGGAGATGCTCAACGTGACGATGCAGCAGATTGCGGACAGTTTGCGGGCGGGAATGCCTGTCGTTGACCGGACCGGGCTTCGAGGACGCTACGATGCGGTGCTCGATTTCACGTTCGACGACCTTCAAGAGAATCCCGGTTCTTCCGCCGGGAATGACCTTCAGCCGCTGCCCATTGCGCTTGAGAGACAGCTTGGCTTAAAGCTCGTGAAACAGACCGCTCCCGTCGATGTTTTTGTCGTCGATCACATCGGGGCGCTCGAGGAGAACTAACGCGATGGCCGCATCGCTGACAAATGCAGCCGCAATGTTCTAGCCTGAAGCGTGCTCTTCTCCAACTCAGCCGCGAATGCTCTCAACGAGCTCAGCCAGGCGCCCATCGTGCGCTTCTCGCTTCTAGCGCTCAGTTCGATCTTCTTTCTCGTCGATCCATTCGCCGCGATCCCGTCGTTTCTGGCCATCACCCAGAGCGCCGATGCCGCGCGCCGACGGCGCATGGCGCGCAAGGGCGCACTCACCTGCTTCATCGTGCTTACCAGCTTCGCCATTGCCGGCCAGCTCATCTTCCGCATGTTCGGCATCACGCTGCCGGCATTCGAAATCGCCGGCGGTCTCATCTTGCTGTTGATTGGCCTGGACATGCTGGAAGCGCGGCGCTCGCCGACGCAGGAGACCCACGGCGACACCGAAGAAGCCACGACGAAAGAGGACGCGGGCATCGTGCCGCTGGGCATTCCCATGCTGGCTGGCCCCGGCGCGATCTCATCGGTCATGGTGCTGGTGGGCCAGGTACCCGCGCTCTGGCACTGGGAGATGGCCGCGATCCTGGGCTCGATCACCATCACGGCCGTCGTGACATATTTCGTGCTGGCTGCGGCCAGTCGGGTACGTCAGGTGATGGGCGAAACCGGCATCCGCATCCTGGTGCGCATCATGGGCCTGCTGCTGGTGGCTCTGGCCATGCAGTATTTCGTGAATGGAATCACGGACTTGGGGTTGATTCCAAAGCATTGAAGAGCAGGGAACAAGGAAGCGAGGGAGCAAGGGAGCGAGGAAGCAGCAGGCGCGGATAAACCCATTAGCGCCGCCAACTCCGCTAGCTCCGCTCTGATTTACGCACTTTCCCACAGAAAGGGGTGGCTTTCCACAGGCCCCGGTCCTTGCTTCTAACCCCTTGAAATTGCTATTCTTCGTCTGGTTGCAACGGATGGCATTTGGTCGGGCTACACCATTTGCATCCCGGAGTGGCCTGTGCTACTCTAATTGAGCAGTAGTGAGCAGTGGAGCCTCCCGGTGGCCGTGTGGCCTGCCCCGATTCGGTGAAGCAAGTTGTGAATTGAGGGAAGTGGGAAGCTGGTTCGTTGGGTCTGGTCGAGGCTGGTTGAAGCCCTACCGCAAGCCCCTGTAGGGAATCCCTAGAGAGAACCCATTGCAAGACCCGGGAGTTGATCTCCCGCGAGCCCTAGCGGCTCGAGCGCTTTTTGCTGGTTGATATTTGATATTTTGCGCAGCGCGAACGGGTTGTCGAAGATGGTTCGGGCGGAGTTTCTCCTTGACCCGCAACCAGTATTTTGATAACTTCAAAAGGTTCGCGCCAAAACGCCGTATCCTGCTGGACAAGCGGAAAAATTAGCGTTGCGCATCAAGTTCGAGGACAGCCGGACCAAAAGTCCGGACCTCGATCCCAAGGGGTCTCGCTCAGGCGAATCGCCCTCAAGGATCTTTGACAAATTGGTTGAACGTGCCAGTCGTGAGATGCGATCAGGTTTGGCTTGATCATCTCACAAGGTAAGGTGCCCCGCTCTTTCGAGAGAAAGCAAGCGCGGGCACGGTCGACCCAACCGACCTCCGTCGGGGTGGGTTGACATCAGGTTTCAAACGAGAGTTTGATCCTGGCTCAGAATCAACGCTGGCGGCGTGCCTAACACATGCAAGTCGAACGAGAAAGTGGCAGCAATGCCATGAGTAAAGTGGCGCACGGGTGAGTA
>JBEKIE010000009.1:0-84775 GCA_050011915.1 Occallatibacter sp. | reverse complement strand
GGGCCAGGGCAAGCTTGCCCTGGCCCGGAAGACCAAAACAAAAACCTTCCTGATAAGGAAAATGTGTCAGGCATGTGCCCGGTCTGAAATGTCAGGGATCTGCCCGTCCGTTCATATGAAGTGGTAAATAGCTGCCCGGGGCAGTGGACAGTGTGAAGTGTGCGTGTGGGCGTCGCGGGTGTGAGTGTGGGGAGTGTGAGTGCGAGTGCGCTCTGGCTGTGAACCGTGGTTCGTGCTTCGTGTTTCGCAGGTCTGGTTGAGCGCTCATGGGAACAGTATGCGCCGGATGCGGTTTATTCTATGCAACGAATTCAGGGAACAGGGACCAGGGGTCAGAGATCAGAAAAGGAACGAGTTACGGCTAGGCAGACGGTTCGATTTGAGGGATGCAGGGGTTGACAGAAGCAGGGAGCAAGGGAGCGAGGGAACGAGGGAGCGGGAAGACCGGGCGGCGGCGGGCGGAATTTGCGGAGTGTTTTGAGTGGTTGATGGAGAAAAATGGCTTGGCGGGCTTGCGGAGGCGTTAGGGTGGCGCCTTCCCGGCCGTTTGCCCCACCTAGGTATACTCTTTACGAGACTTTTGGGGTTCAAAGAGCGCATGAGAATTGAAGAGGCGAAATACTCAATCGTGGAAATTGCCCAGTGGATTCGCACGCGTGAACTCACTGTTAACCAGGAATACCAACGCGCGGCCGGACTCTGGCCGAAAACCGCGAAGAGCTACTTCATAGATACCATTCTCAAAGGATTTCCGTTTCCGAAGATCTATTTTCACGAGAAGGTTGACAGGGAATTAAAGAAGCCCAAAAGGGAAATCGTTGATGGCCAGCAGAGGATTCGCACAATCGTCGAATTCCTGGAGAACAAATTCGCGCTTTCGAACACCTCGGATTTTGAGGGATCGACATTCGACGATCTCGGCGAGGAGGCCAAAGACGCGTTCTACGCCTACCCGGTTTCGGTCGATGTCATTCGAAACGCTGAACGCCCCGAGATCCTGGAGATGTTCCGCAGGATGAATGCCTACACGCTCCCGCTTAACGACGCGGAGAAGCGCCAGAGTAATTTTTTTGGAGAGTTTAAGAGTTGGGTGAACAGAACCCTTGACGAGTATGGGTCCATCTTTGTTGACTGGCAGATTCTTTCAAGCCGTCAGATTCTGCGAATGCTGGACACGGAGCTAATTGCGGATCTCGCACTCGCCATCGATCAGGGGATCGTCAGCACAAGCCCGAAAAAATTGGCCAATATCTATAGGGACAACGACGCTGAATTCAGTCATCGGCAGGTGTTCGATGAGAGAATTGCGGGCACGTTGGCATTCGTTCGAGGCAATATGTCGTTCATGGCGGGAACATATCTGACAAAGACGCATATCTTCTTTTCGCTCGTTTGCGCTTTGATATACAACCGCTGGGGCCTCCCGAACGCCGAGGGGCAGCTGGGCTTCGCCCCGACCGGCGAGTTCTGGGTTGCGGCGGGGCCCGCAGAGGCAGGATTACGGAAACTCGCCGCCGCGCACGAAGACAAAGACCTCAGTCGATTTGAAGAATACGTGACGGCTGCTTCGGAGGGCGGAAATAGGGCCAATCAGCGTGTGATAAGAACAAAATGGCTCTGTAGGGCTCTCCGAGGCGAAATTGGCTAGCAATGGCCCTGCTGCAGGTTCACACTGAATTCGAGGCCGAGCTTCTTGAGCCAACTAGGGTGTATGAGGAGCTAGCCACCTCGAAGACCTTCACTGCGCCGACCGATTTCACGGTCGACGAACTGTGCCAACTTGAGGGTGTGCTCTCCAGGGTTTGGCAGGCGTGGTGTCGCTTCTGTAGGCGTCTAATCTTCGAATCCTGCAGAGGCACCGTCACCGTCACGGGAGTCCATATCCCACCGTTGGCCGGTGCCCAAACAGATGGCCACGTTTCAGGTGCCGCAATTTATGCATGGAGGAACAGAGGGGTGAACTGGAGGAGGTCCAATTTGCTCCTGCGGCTCGAGCCAACCTGGGGAGACGTCGATGTGTTGTTGGATATTTTGACATTGCTGGGCCCTGCGAACGCAAGCAGCCTCTCCGGGATGTGTACGTTGGCGAGTTCGGAGGCCAAGATACTCCAAGCCGCAAGAAATGCAGCATCTCACGACAACCAGCAGTCTCTTAGTCAGCTGGCCAGGCTGGGCGGTCCGTATTCATCCTTTCCCATAGACCACGCGTGCCAATCTCTGTTTTGGGTTGAAACTACTTCATCGAGCTATCTTTTACCCTTTGTCTTGCAAACATTGAGAGGGGCGGCGGATTATGCCGTCCTGTAGGGGGTCACGAGGCGGCTGGCTCGGGCCTCGGGGAAGCGAGCTCACCGCGGCGAGGGCCACCGCGCCGGTGGTTTGGAGGGGTAGTTACTTCTTTTCTTCCCACCTGCATTCGCAGAGCTCCCTCACCTCTGGCGGATCGGCGCGCAGGTTTATGAAGAGATTGTCGTGGCGTGCGTAGTCGAATTTAAGATCCGGATCGCGAGGGTGTTTCAGCTTAATCCTGCCTTCTTTGAGGCGGCGCAGGACGTCGATTTGTTTAGCTTCTTCGCCTGGGAGAAGCAGGAGGCCCCAACAGCAATCGTTGTGTTCGCGCTGGTAGCGCGCTATGTGTTTCGGGAATTCAGTATCAGCTGTTACGAGCATTGCTTCCTCGCGCTGGCAGAGGTCGAGGAGAAACGGATAATCCTTGGCTCCCCTTCGGAGTCCGCATTCGACCGTTGTGCGCGCGTCTGCTGGCAAATACCGTTTGGGCGCATCTCCTAAGTCTTCGTCGAGAATAAACGGTTGTTTCTTTTTGCTCATCAAGGGCATGAATAAAGGATAACGCGACTTATTTTGGCGGGTCGTCTGGGTCTCGGGGGCGGGCTCACCACGGCAGGGGGCACCCTGCGATCCCGATTTTGGGCCTTGGCTTGGGATTTAGCGGCTAAGCTAGCCAGCGCCTCCACCACCGCCTCCGGATGGCGGGCAATCACGGTGAGATACGCTCGCGCGGCGCGATCCGGACGGCGGCGTCCCTGCTCCCAATCCTGCAAAGCGCGCGGGTCGAGAGCGAATCGGCGCGCGGGCCCCGCGCGGCTGCGCCGCGTACTTGATTTCTCGAAATGAATGTGGGACGATTTGCGGCTTGGCTTAAGCCAAGCCCTGATACAAAGCGCGCGGCTTCGCCGCGGACGTTGTTTTTCGAAAAATGGGCGGGCGGGATCCCCAGGCTTGCGCCTGGGGCTATCGTCTGATGCCCGCTGCGCGGGCTGGGCGGTGGGATTTGAGCGCGGCTGCGCCGCGGACTTGATTTCTAAAAGGGGTCGAGCGGCTTGTGGCCCGGCTAAAGCCGTGCCCTTGTTACAAGGCACGGTTTATGAAACCAATTTTTAAGAGAAGTGCTCCCAGCCTTGGGGAGTGAGGAGCTGCGCGTCTTGCGTCCTGGCTTGCGCTCCGCCTTGCAAATTGACGAGCACGACCTGCGGCCGGCCTTTGCGCGGGCGCAGGATGCGGCCGATGCGGGTTACGGGAACACCGGCGATGCGGCGCGGCACGCGTGCTGCCTGTGGAGCGGTGAAGAGGAGTTCGTAATCCTCGCCGCCTTGCAGAGCCTGTTCGAGTGTCGTGCCCGGATGAACAGGCAATGTGCTGGCGTTGACTTCGGCTGCGACTTGAGACTCTTCGCACAAGTGGGCAAGATCGGTGGAGAGCCCGTCGCTCAAATCGATCGCGGCGCTCGCAAGGCCGCGTTGCGCCAGCCACTGGCCCTGCGCGATGCGCGGCTGCGGAAAGAGATGCGGCGCGAGCAGAGACTGAAGCCGGGCGGGAATGCGCGGCGGGCCGGATCGCGCTTTCCGATTTCCGGCCAGTTTCGCCAGGCGGGCGAGTCCCGCGGCGGAGCCACCGAGTGTGCCGGTGACGTAAAGGAGATCGCCGGCCCGCGCGCCGGAGCGGAGCAGGGCCTTGCCGCGGCGCACCGCACCGGCGAGGACGATGTCGGCCACAACGATGGGCGATTCCGCGAGATCGCCGCCAGCCAGGGGCGTTTGATGCGCCCGGGCGACGGCGAAGAATCCATCCAAAAACCGGTCGAACCAGGTTTTTTCCGCGGGCCAGGGCTTCTTGCCGGGCCACTTTTTCTGGTTTTGGACGAGTTGCTTCGGGAGACCCAGCGAGAGGAAAGCCGCGACGGGCCGCGCGCCCATGGCGGCGAGATCGCTTAAGCCACGCGCCAGAGTACGGTGCCCGATGGACTCGGGAGAGTGCCACGCGAGGCGGAAGTGGCGGCCGTCAATGGAAAGGTCGGTGGTGACGGCCAGTTCCTCGCCGACGCCGATCCGAAGCAGGGCGCAGTCGTCGCCGATGCCGAGACGTAACGCGCCGCGGGCGACGCCGTGGGAGCGTTGCGCTGCCCGCGCGCGGATCTGCTTCAAAAGGGCCAGTTCGCCCGGCTTGCCGCTACCGGAGTGCATGTTCTTCAGGATAGGGTATGGAGCGGGAGGCCGGGTGAGAGCGGTGAAAGGCCGGAACCTCGAGGAGACGTCCGGCGCATACCGATGGCGCCGGCCCGAGACCTGCACAAAGCCGTCTCCTGCTGATGCGGAAGGAGTTACCGAGGAAAGCACTCGCCGGAAGAGAGGATTTGAAGATACCACGAAAGATTCCGAATCGCGCAGCTTTCAATTGACCCTGCGTGGAAGCGTCTGCTACTCTTAACCAACGTTCTCGCATCTGCTCCGTTGGGGCGAACAGTCTTCTGTGTGGGCGTAGATGCCCGCGCGCGATACTCTCTCTCCCGAATGGGAATGCGTTGCGGCCGGCGGGCCGTTGGGGATCGCAGGCACGATGTTACGCAAGCGCTATTACATAGTTTTTGTCGCCAGGGATGAGGACGGCGAGCTACGGAAGATTCCGCTTCCGCTGAAGTTTGCCTATGGGTTCCTGGTGGCTGCGATCGTGGGCGCCTTCACGATTGTGGGGCTGGCGGGCTCGTACACGCGCATGCTGCTGAAAGCCGAAAGCTACAACCAGGTTCGCGCGGAACGCGAGACGCTGCGCCAGAATTATCAGCGCATGGAACAGATTGCGCACAATCGCAGTGTGCAGGTAGCGTCACTGGGGGCACTGGCGAATGAGGTGACCGCGCTCTACGGATTGCGCCAGAACCGGCTCGAGAACCGGCTTGACGCGGCCAAGCCCGCAGGACCGGCCAGCGCCAAAACTTCGGCTTCTGCTCCGGCTCCCGCCAGCATGGCTCAACCCGACGACATGAGCCAGCAGCAAATTACCAACTCCATCGATACGTTTTACGCGTTGCGCAGCGAGGCTCTATCGGGCGAGATTTCGCGCGCCCTCGAGAGCGGATTGACGTCGAATTTCACCGGCGACTGGACAGAACTGGCGGATGCGCCTTCGATGTGGCCGGTGGAAGGCCGCGTGGCCTCGAGCTTCGGCGAGCGTGAGGATCCGATCAATGGAGAAGGCGCCTTCCACACCGGTGTGGACATCGACGCGCCCTACGGAACGCCGGTGCGAGCGTCGGCCGATGGCGATGTAACCGGCGCGGAGATGGGCGCAGGATACGGACGCGAAGTAACGCTGAATCACGGACACGATGTGCTGACGCTGTATGGGCATCTTTCTGCGATTGCGGTGGTTCCGGGACAGCATGTGACGCGCGGCCAGGTGATTGGCTATGTTGGCCAGTCGGGCCGGGCCACCGGGCCTCACCTGCATTACGAGGTGCGCGTGCATAATGTGCCTGTGAATCCGCACAAGTACCTGCGCGTGACGTACGAACAGGCCGCGAACCTGGAACCGGATTCGCCCCCCGGTCAATAACAGAATTTGAGTGAGGTAGAAGAGCTCCCGGCGAACGGGAGCTTTTTTATGGGCATTCGACGGCGGAAACGCGTTGCAGCCTTGCGCCCGCGCCGCGCGTGATATGGTGGGCTCGAGTTCCTTTTCGGGAGGGCGAAGGTGCGTTATTGCCTGGTCAGCATGGCCGTTCTTGTAGCGCTGTCCGTTTCGGCCGTGGCGCAGCCGAGCCCCGACGCCGCTACGGCATTTGCCCGCGCGCGGCACTTGCGCCACGGCATCAATGCGTCGGAGTGGTTCGCGCAGTGGGGCGAGTACTCCGCGGCGCACACCAATGGCTATACCGACGCCCAGGACATCGCGCTGATGGCGCGGCTGGGCTTTGATCATGTGCGCCTCAGCATCGACGCCAATGCGCTCGAGCAGTCGTTCGCGGGCAGCTCTGGCCCCACCGCGGATTTTCTCGCGCGCCTGGATCGCGCCGTCGATACCATGCTCGCGGACGGCCTGTCGGTGGAGATCGACGTGCACCCCAGCGATGAATACAAGCAGCAATTGCGCAATGGCAACGACGGCGTGGAGCGCTTCACCGCGCTGTGGCGCAAGCTGGCCGCGCACTACGCCAATCGCGATCCCGAGCGCGTGTTCTTCGAGATCCTCAACGAGCCGGAGGTCGACGACGACTACCGCTGGGCCGGCATTCAGACGCACGTGGCCGCGGCCATTCGCCAGGTTGCGCCGCGGCACACGCTTATTGCCACGGGCGCCAACTACTCCAGCCTTCGCGATCTGTTGCGGCT
Organism: Occallatibacter sp.; assembly: GCA_050011915.1. Lineage (GTDB taxonomy): Bacteria > Acidobacteriota > Terriglobia > Terriglobales > Acidobacteriaceae > Telmatobacter. The sequence goes on along the minus strand of JBEKIE010000009.1, from coordinate 78,149 downwards.
CGAGCCGCTGGCCGACGGCAACGTGATTTACACCTTCCACTTCTACGAGCCGCACGAGTTCACGCACCAGGGCGCGAACTGGGGCGTGGCGTGGTGGAGCGCGACGCATTCCATTCCGTATCCCGCGCCAAATCCCGCCGCAAATCCCGATGCGTCCGCCGCGATGCAGGCTTTCTTGCAGGAGGTTCCCGACGCGGCCGACCGCTCCGAGCTCGAGAACTACTTTCTCGATGGCTGGGACGCGCAACACATTCAGTCGATCATCGACGAGGCGGCGGATTGGGCGCGCGCGCATCACGTGCCGCTCGTTTGCAACGAATTCGGCGCCTACCGCGCTTACGCCGATCCCGTCTCGCGCGCCAACTGGATCCGCGACACGCGCACCGCGCTCGAGGCTGACGGCATCGGCTGGACGATGTGGGACTATCGCGGCGGCTTCGGCGTCGTGACCAAGCAGGACGGCCAGCCCGCGCAGGTGGATGAGTCGGTGGTGAAAGCGCTGGGGCTGATAAAAGCAGGGAACAGGGAATAGAAAAAAGGGAGCAAGGGAGCGAGGGAGCAAGAAAACAGGGAACAAGGGAGCGAGGGAGCGAGTCAGCAAGTTGGCGCGCAGCAGAGCGCGAAAGGACCACAGGACAGGCATCCACGGTGTGGTTTATGGGGCGTCGAGGCCGAGGCCACCCGCCTCTTGGCTGTATGCAAGCGTTCGCGGAGATTCTCCCGTTGGTTCTGAGAGGCTTTTTCTAATACTATACCCCGGTATGGTATAAAGATTCTGCTCTATTCCTATGCGCGCCCTCGGGCCGGTTTTTTCAGGGATCAAAGTTCACTTTCTCGGGCGGTAGTGACGAAGGCCCACCGGCGAGACCGGCGACAATCGTGGCACGGCCGCGCTCCTGAACGCTAGGGCGTTTTTTGGGACCGATCCTGCTAGGCCGTGGGTTCTTCCTGCCAATTTAGGTCCGGAGTTTCCCCGGTCCACAAGTGCGGGGGATCCTTCGACTTCGCTCAGGACGGGCACACTCAGTGTGGTTTTTGGGGCGGCGAGACCGAGGCCACCCCCCAAAGCCGCGCTCAGAGAGTGCCTTTCCAAGAATTTCCCGCTGCCTTCTTCGGCCAGGCAAAACTCTGCCTTTCACACTTCTCAAGTGACTGAATGCCGAGGAGATCCCGTGTTGATGAGCTGCCGAGATTATTTCTTATCGATCTGTAAGTTGCGAAGTACTTCCCGAGTCGACGTTCGATCTCCTGATCGAGCTGACGCAGACAATGCGCGTCGTTGCAAAAGCTGTAGCTCATCGCCCATGCGTATACTGTCTCGCTAAGCGTGGCGAGCGTTCTTAGAAGCGTGGACCGTTTCTCGATTACGTGCTTATCTTTATAGTCGATGAGTGCGCGTTGACCGTTATCCAGCAGATCCTCAATTGATGTAAGGAATCTGAGACGGGCAGCCTTTGATGGCCTTAGAAAACCGTTGTTGAATTCAATACCAAGAAACTCGAACCTTTGTTCGACGCTCCCGGACTGGGTTTTATTGTCCGCTAGTGCCATCTGCCATTGACCTAAAATGCCCTGCGCTCTTCGGAACGCTTCCATCGTAACGCTCTTATTTGGGCCGAGAATTACGAAGTCATCAATAAACCTGATGCACCGAATGTCGGGCAGAGCATTCATTTCCGCATCGAAGTCCTTCAGCAAGAGATTGCCGAGAAGGGGAGACAAGGAGTTCCCTTGAGCCACGCCGATGTCTCCGATTGGAAACTCGTGCGCGTATCCCTGGAGTTCCTGCATATTGCTGAGTTCGGCGGCCACGGCATTGTCGAAGAGGGTTAGGAAGGAGCATTCGCTAATTACAGCCTCAACGATCTTTCTGACTTCTGATTTCGGGATTCGAGTGAAGAACTTCGATATGTCGGATTTGATCAAATACGAGGCGCCATCCCCGATGCTGACGAGCACAGCCTTTATCGCCGCGGGGACGGAACTAAGTTCGTCCTCTTCGCCTTTCCTCACGCCGCCAAAGCTGTATGGCGTGCGTACGATCGCTTCGATGGCTGGGAGACTCAAAAGGACATCGTGCACGGCCCGCTGGACAATTCTCGATTCGACTGGCGCGATTACAAGCGGCCTGAATCCAGCCTTGCCCTTCTTTTTGGCCTTTACGCCCTTCGCAGGCTTGAAGACAAACAGATTCTTTGAAAGTTGCCTTTGAATTCGATCTATATGGAGAGGAACGTCTTCTGCAAACTTCTTGATTTCGGCCCGCGTTTCAGCGGAGGTCTGTGCTCTGCGAAGGTACCCTGAGGCCCGTTCCGCTCGACCGAGACTTGCACCTCGGAGATGTGTGCGGCCCAATCATCGCGTAACTGCTCGCGTGACCAAGCAAACAACACAAGAGTCAGTGCGTTCGCAAGTACGGACTTCCAGCCGCGAACACGCCGCGCCCTGTTGGCACGTTTTTGGTGGTCGATCCCATGGCTCTCTCCTTCCGAATCGTATCGTTTTTGGTCGGCGAGTCAAGCCAGAAGAGCGCCCGACCGACCCTCCCTGTGCTCTGCGAAGGTACCCTGAGGCCCGTTCCGCTCGACCGAGACTTGCACCTCGGAGATGTGTGCGGCCCAATCATCGCGTAACTGCTCGCGTGACCAAGCAAACAACACAAGAGTCAGATAAATCTACTATAGGACGACTCAACATTCGCCGCAAGAGAGATGCGGGGCCGCCGTTCGGAGGAACCCTGTTCTGAGGTCTCCTTCCAATCCTTACCGCTGGCGGGTGGGCGGGTGGCCCCGGTCCCGGTGATCTTTGCAGACCACAATTAGGGTGCCCCCGGTCATTCGCCTTTGGGGACCGGGGATGGAGGATTCATTGATCACCGCCAACGGAATCGGAGTCGGGGTATCCTCGCAGTGCATGAAAGGCGCGCATTCGTTCTCAGCAAGCTGGAGAATTTCACTTTCTCACCTTCAGTTGGTCCCGCTGCCGGTCCTATTTTGAGTCGGCCGCGGCCACGGATCTCTTTGAAGACGCGCTGGAGCGCGTCCGCCGGCGTTCTCTGTTTGCCGTTGCCGGCTATGCGGTGATGCCAGAGCATCTGCATCTACTATTGATCCGGCCCGCAAATAGTGGCGCAATTCCCACCCATTTCCGCAAGAAACGCGGAAATGGATGGGGCACGGACACTGTATTTTGGGGCCGGATCAATCGTCAAAGTGGCTTGTGGGGGAGCCCAAGCGCGCGCTTTATTTCTCGAAAATGGGTGGGCGGTGTCCCCGCGCTTGCGCCTGGGGCTATCGTCTGATGCCCGGTGCGCGGGCTGGGCGGTGGGATTTGGTCGCGGCTTCGCCGCGGACTTGATTTCTCGGAAAGGGGTGGGCGGGTTGCGGCACGGCTTAAGCCGTGCCCTGATACAGGGCGCGCGGCTGCGCCGCGGACTTTATTTCTCGAAAAGTGGGTGGGCGGGTGGCGTGGGGCTGAGGCCCCACGCTTCCTCCTTATGGTGGAACGGGGCCGACACGCGACCCACCCACTGGGTGGGTTGCCCGGTCGTGCCCTTTCAAAGCGACGAAGAGCAGCCGCAGATCCCCATTCGACTTCGATCGTCCGCCGTGGCGGACGATCTTCGCTCGGGGCAGGCTTTCGACTCCTCTTCGGCTTCGCTCAGGGTCGCTCAGATGACAGAAGGATGGGGCAACGATTTTTTGCTGAGCCCACCACCGGCGATGCCACTTCAAGAATGCACGCACGCAACGCCATTTATTCCGAGATGCTGATCGCAATTCCGATGCCCGGATACCTGCGGTTGTGCAGGTAGTAACCGTCGTTCTCGTAGGCGATGTAGACGTCGTCGGTGTCATACCAGTTATCCGACCAATAACTCGGCCATGGGTCGAGAAGCGTAATCCAATAGCCCTGGTATTGGAAACGCGGGTATCCACCAGAAACCATAAAGGGGAGACCGTAGATCCGAAACGCGTGCCGCGAGCCAAAGTAGCCTCTATACCGGTCGTCAGGAATACGGTAGGCGTGATAGCCGCCGCGTTGCTGCCAACTGCGGTGGTCTGACTGCCAGTTTGTTGCGCGGTGATTTTGCCAGGAACCCTGGTCAACACGCCGCTGGTCCTCGGTACGCTGAGGCAGCTGCTGCTCCTGATGCTGTCTGAATTGGTTCTGCTGTTGCTGCTGTACCTGATGCTGCTCTCTGTTTTGGTTCTGCTGTTGCTGCTGTACCTGCTGCTGTCTGAATTGGTTCTGCTGTTGCTGGCCGTGCTGTTGTTGCTGCTGGTTCAGTTGCTGCTGCTGTTGATGCTGTACCTGCGGTTGCTGCTGCTGTTGATGCTGTGGCTGGGGTTGCTGTTGATGCTGTGGCTGGGGTTGCTGTTGATGCTGTGGCTGGGGTTGCTGTTGATGCTGTGGCTGGGGTTGCTGGGTGTGCTGTTGCTGCTGATTCGGTTGATTTTGCTTGTTGCCTGGTTTCTGATTCTGCGCGAAGGCAGGAGCAGCGATTCCAAGCGTTAATGACAGAACGGCCGAAGTGACGATTCCTTTCGCTTTCATACAAGGCTCCTCGATTACCATTCGTTAACTGCCGCTTGCTCTGGCGCAAGCCTCCCGTTGCCAAATTGGCTGAACTCGCGATGGCTCTAACCGATACGAGCAGCCGTACCCCATGGCTTTCTCCGCGCGTGAGCGCCACCGTACCCGGGTTCACGATTATTGTCGTCCGTGCTCAGAGACATGTCCAGTTCGATTTGCTCAAGATCGAGGAGTCTCCTTGTAGCCCATCCGGGTCAAACGTTGCTCAATCGCAAAAGCGCTCATCGAGGACCTGATTGGCCGGCTTTTGGCGATCTTTGGCCGGATGGAGGCTGCCGGGTGTGAGCGATTGCAGGCGTGCTTACGTTGGGGTGCGCGGCTTCGCCGCGGACTTTGTATTTCTAGAATTGGGTGGGTGGGATCCCCAGGCTTGCGCCTGGGGCTATCGTCTGATGCCCGCTGCGCGGGCTGTCTCCTCGACCTCCCCGGTCCACAAAAGCGAGGGATCCTTCGACTTCGCTCAGGACGGGCATGCTCGATTGGGTGAAATTCGCCTTGAAAATAGGGCCGCGCGGCATGCCGGGGCTCGGTGAGGATGACAGCGTACAGGCGAGCCTGGGGCGCAGCAAAGCCGCTCTCGATCAGGCGCAATGTTACGACGGAAAGTGAATGCCTAGCTCGCGGGAGACGATGGGCGCGACGAGTTTTTGAAGGGTTGATGCATCGTATCCGAGGATGGACTCGAGGAGCATGCCGTAGTACAACGCGGTAAATCCCCAGAAGCGCGTCTGGCCAAGGCCGTCGCCGGTTTCGGCGTTGTAGTACTCGCGGAGCACCGGGTTTTTAAGCAGGGCCATGCTGAAGAGGCGCGTGGCGAGCTCGCGGGCCTCGGCGTGGTATCCGTAAGCGCGCAGTCCCTGAAAGATCATGTAATTGGTCGGCGCCCAGGTGGAACCGCGCCAGTTGCACTCGTTATGCGAGCCCTGATAGTAGTCGGGTTCTGTCTTCGCGTAGCTGGCCACGGGATAGGCAAGCCAGAACTCATCCGGATTGAGCAGGTGCTGGTGGATGGTGCGACGGGCGCGCTCGGGCGTGGCCGCGCCGGCGAAAAGCGGCATGAAGTTTGTGGCTGACTTGACGTAGACGCGCTTGCCTGTCTTCTCATTGCGGTCGAAGTACATGCCCTGCTTCTCATCCCAGAAGGCAGAGTTCATGATCTCGATCAACCGGACGGCATGGCGATCGAATGCTTTGCTGTCCGCATCGAGTTTCAAGTGTGTGGCGATGACCGCCATGGCGCGCAACTCGCGGACCAGGTAGGAGGCCAGATCGACGCCTTCGATTTCGAAGGAGCTGAGTGCGCCGGCGCGCGACCATTGGTTGTCGGTTCCGGCTGCATCCGCGGAGTTCCAGACGGGCAGGCCGTTGTGGTCGGAGTCGTAGGAAAACCACTTGTCGATGTACTTGACCAGGCGGTCGTAGTAGTTGCCGCGGAGCCACTCGTAGTCGTCGTGGTTCTGTTTGCAGCCCAGCACGGCCAGTTGCGCGAGGAAGGGCTTGAACTGCTGGCGGTCGCGCTGCTTGATGAGGCTGCGATTGACGTAGCCATCCGGCTGCTCGCGGTTGAGGAATTCCTTGAGATTGGTGAAGCAATAGGGCCAGACGCCGTAGTACGAGAGGTAGAGATTCTCAAAGTAGAGATCCCAATCGTAGAACTCGTTATAAGGGTAGCCGGTGAGAAATGTGCCTTCGACGCCGGGAATGTGCCGCAGGCCGTGGGCAAGGATATCGGCGTTTACGGCATGAAGGCGGTGATTGAGCTCGGTCCAACTGCCGGCGCCGATCTGGTTGTAGAGGGTCTTTGACGCAGCCGTCGAAGGCGGCGCGACCGGGGTGTCGCCCGGCGCTGAAGGTGCAGAGGCAGCCGCTTGTGCCAGGCCTCGAGGGCTTATGGACCGGTAGCCAAGGAGCGACACGGAGCCGATGAGCAGCGAGCGCCGCGTAAAGGACATGAAGGGCCTCCTTGATGACTGTGCTGAGGGCAACGTTTCGGTCGGAGTTTCCTATGTGAATCACTTTCGAATGGGAATCTACCGGTGCAAAATGAGCGCTGTCAAGGAAAATGTGGCGGGATGGGGAATCGCAGTGTGCGGCGGCCCCGGGGGCGGATCGGGCGGGAGAGCGTCGGCGGGGGCGTTTGGCGGGCCGGTCCAGGAGATCGCATCGGGGCAACTGCGGCCGCTCCGAATAGGGTCCGCAGGGGCTTTGGCTCTATCCGCAGAAGAGAAAGGATTCGGAACAGCGCGCTGGTCCGAATCCCTTCCTGCTTGCGAATTGTTGCATTGGCTTGCTGCTCAACCTTGCATCTCGTTGCGTTGGCTTGCTACTGAATCGTGATCGAAAGGTTCAATGGGACTGTTGTTGAGCCGCTGGTTACAGTGATGGGTATGCTGTAGGCGCCGGGCGGTGTGGATGCACTGCCGCCGCCGCAGCCGGCGGTCCCGAGCAGGCTTGCGGCGGCCAGGCATGTCCCTGCCAGCAGCAACAACCCAAGCCACAGACTTGCGGCTTTCCTGGTGCGACGGACGCGCCGCATAAAGCCCAGAGGCAACAGAATGAGGGCTGCAAGCAGCGTGGGAAGAACGGTTCCTGCCGGCTGATTGCCGAGGTACGCCATGGTGGTTCCGGTGGTCCCGATGGTGAGCGTGGTGGTGAGCGGCGAGGAGGAGGTGACCGTAAGGCTGGTGGGAACGAAGGCGCACGTGACCAGGGTTGGCAGCGTTCCGCAGGCGAAGTTGACGGTGCCTGTGAATCCGCCTGTCGGCGTGAGCGTGATGACCGTACTGGCCGACGAGCCGCTCTTGATGGTGAGGGACGACGGGTTTGCGCTGAGCGTGTAACTGGGCGTCTGCGCCGGGCCGGTGGAGACGACCAGGTTGACCGCCGAGCCGGTGCTGACGCTGGTGCCCGCGGCTGGACTTTCGCTGATTACGTTGCCGGATGCGACGGTGGAGCTGCTCGCGGTGCTGACCGTGCCAACTGTGAGTCCGGCCGCGAGGATGGCTGACGTTGCGGCTGCCTGGGTGACACCAACCACATTGGGCACGGTGACCTGCGCCAGGCCGGTTGAGACGACGAGATTGACCGCAGAGCCGGAATTCACGCTGGTGCCCGCGACTGGGCTCTCGCTGATCACGTTTCCGGATGGGACGGTGGAGCTGCTCGCTGTAGTGACTGTGCCCACCACGAGTCCAGCTCCGGTGATGGCTGTCGATGCGGCTGCCTGGGTGACACCAACCACGTTGGGCACGGTGACTTGCGCCGGGCCGGTTGAGACGACCAGGTTAACGGCAGAGCCGGAATTCACGCTGGTGCCCGCGACTGGACTCTCGCTGATCACGTTTCCGGATGCGACGGTGGAGCTGCTCGCTGTAGTGATTGTGCCCACCACGAGTCCAGCTCCGGTGATGGCTGTCGTCGCGGCTGCCTGGGTGACACCAACCACGTTGGGCACGGCGACTTGCGCCGGGCCGGTGGAAACAACCAGGTTGACCGCCGAGCCGGATGCGACGCTTGTGCCCGCGCTCGGGCTTTCGCTGATCACTTTGCCGGATGCGACGGTGGGGCTGCTCGCTGTGGTTACCGTGCCGACCACGAGTCCGGCTCCGGTGATGGCTGTGGTTGCGGCTGCCTGCGTGTCGCCGACCACGTTGGGAACGGCGACTTGCGCCGGACCGGTGGAGATTACGAGGTTGACCGCGGAGCCGGAACTCACGCTCGTGCCGGCGATTGGAGTTTCGCTGATTACGTTGCCGGATGCGACGGTGGGGCTGCTCGCTGTGGTTACCGTGCCGACCACGAGACCGGCTCCGGTGATGGCTGTTGTCGCAGCTGCCTGGGTGTCACCAACGACGTTAGGAACGCTGACTTGAGTTGTGGCGGGGTTGAGTTGGTATTTCCATAGATCGTTGAGTGTGCCACCAGTACCATTGGCATCGGGTCCCAACCCGCCAAAAAGCCAGAGATTTCCATTGGCGTCAGTCCATGCGGATGCGGAGACGCGAGATCCGGGGAGATTTGACGCGGAAGGCAGTCCCAAGGAGCCATAGACTCCAGGAAAGGAAAAAGCCTGTGGGTTGAAGAAGCTGTTGTTTCCTCCCATCCAGGTCCATTCGTTTGTGGATGGACTGAACTCCCAAAGGTCGTTGAGAAGACCTTCCACCTGGCCGGTGGGTCCAGGATCGGATACACCGTTATCGATTCCGATACCGCCAAAAAGCCAGAAGTTGCCGCTGCTGTCAGTCCAACTGGCGGAAGAGATGCGCGCTCCGGGGGTGTTGCCCGGAGCAGCCGACTTCAATGCACCGTACACGCCGAACTCGGTCCCGGCGGATGAATCGTGGCTCCCTGTAACCCATTCCCATTCTTTGGTAGAAGGGCTGTATTCCCACAAAACGTTGTCATCAAGGTTGTCGCCGCCAAAGAGCCAGAAATTGCCGCTGCGGTCGGTCCAGCTCAGAGCGTTGTGTTTCCATCCGGGGAGATTTCCGGCAGCAGGCGTTCCCTTGGTGCCGTAGCTGGCAGGAACGTTCGTTCCCGCGCTTCCACCAACAAATGTCCACTCGCTGATGGAAGGATCGAACTCCCACAGGTCGCTGAGACCGCTAGCTGTGCCGTTGGTATCTGTGCAGAGGCCGCCATAGAGCCAGAGATGTCCGCTGAGGTCAATCCAATTGGCCGCTTGTGCGCGGAAGGCAGGGACATTTGCGGGAGCGGGTGTGCCCTGCGCGCCATATACGCTTTGATAGCAGCCCCCCAGGCCGCCGGCAGTGTTGCTGCCACTGATCCATGCCCATTCGTTGGTTGCAGTATTGAACTTCCAAAGATCGTTGAGCTCTCCGGAATTCGTCGCAGATGCAGCAGGACCGATACCGCCAAAGAGCCAGAGATTGCCCTGGCCGTCGGTCCAGGTCGATGCTTGGCCGCGGACTCCAGGGAAATTTCCGGGAGCGGGCGTTCCCAACGTGCCGTATACAGGGAGGGTGCTTCCGCCCGGGCCGCTTCCGCCCGTCCACGCCCATTCTTTGGTGGAAGGATTAAGCTCCCAGAGGGCGCTGCCCGCCCCACCCAAGAGCCAGAAATTTCCGTTGCTATCGGTCCAGGATGCAGCCTCAGCGGTGCCTCCGGGGGTGTTTCCCGCAGCAGGTGTTCCCAACGTGCCATACGCTGCGGGCCATCCCTCATTTGCTCCGGGCACCGTGCAGATGCCGCCCTCCCAGGTCCACTCGCCAACACCACCCACAGTACCCGTTGACGTGATGGTGTAAGCAGCGTTTGCCACGGCGCTGACGGTGTCGCCCGGAGCAGCCGCGATGGCCTCGAGCGTTTCTGTCGACGAGACTGAAATCGCGCAGCTGTAGACTGCGGAGCTTGTCGTAGGCGTGGTGCCGTTAGTGGTGTAGTAGATGATCGCCCCAACCGTCGCGTCGGAGATGATCACGGTCTGCGTGGTGGAATATGTTCCGGCTGCCACGCTGAAGTTCGGTGTGGCCACCTGCGCTGGGCCGGTTGAGACGACCAGGTTCACCGCCGAGCCGGGGTTGACGGCGGTGCCAGCTCCTGGGCTCTGGCTGATCACATCGCCGGATGCCACGGTGCCGCTCGATTGCGTCGTGACCGTGCCCACCACAAGCTGAGCTGCGGCGATGGCTGTCGTCGCGGCTGCCTGGGTGTCACCAACCACGTTGGGCACGCCGACTTGAATCGGCACGTTGACTTGAATCGTGTAAGTTGCCGAAGCCACTGCGCTGTCGCCGTAGCCGGAGGCTACGGCGATGGCTTCAATGGTCTCCGTGGCAGAAACGTTGATAGCGCCGTTGTACAGGGTGGACAATATGGTCGGCGGGTCTCCGTTGGTGGTGTAATAGATGGCCGCACCAGCCGTGGCGTCGGAGATGGATACGATCTGCGCAGTCGAGTAGGTTCCCGACGCCAAATTGAACGTGGGCGTGGCGGCGGGGGTTGGCCCCGACGTGGCAGAACCGGCAGTCTGAAATCTCCAGAGATCGTTCAAGACGTTGAGATCGCCAAAGGAGCCGCCATTCGTGGTGCCTCCGCCGAAGAACCAGAAATTGCCGCTGCTGTCAGTCCATGCGGATGCGTTTTGGCGGCCTCCGGGGATGTTTGGGGCGGCAGCCGTTCCCAAGGTGCCATAAACGGCGGACGGGGGATGGCATACAAGGTTGACGTTGAGGGTACCGGTGCAGGTCAACTGGTTCGTTCCACCCATCCATGTCCACAGGCTCGTGGACGGACTAAACTCCCAAAGATCATCGAGTTGGCTAACGCCACTTGCTTCGTCGTAGCCATAGCCCCCAAAGAGCCAGAAATTGCCGCTTCTGTCGGTCCAACTGGTAGCGCTCGAGCGGCCTCCGGGAATGTTTCCCGCAGCAGGCGTGCCCAGCGTGCCGTAAACTCCGGGCTGGCCGCCATTTCTGCCGAAGGTGCTGCTTCCACCCATCCATGTCCAGTAACCCGTGGAAGGAGTGAACTCCCACAGGTCGTTGAGCTGGCCGGCATAAGTGCCGGTGACGTCATACCCATCGCCCCCAAAGAGCCAGAAATTACCGCCGCTGTCCGTCCAGGAGACAGCGCCATAACGGCCTCCGGGGATGTTTCCGGCTGCAGGCGTTCCCTTCGTGCCGTAGACTCCGGGCTGGCCGATATAGGGATCCGTACTGCTTCCGCCCATCCACGTCCATTCGCCCGTGGAAGGAGTGAACTCCCACAGGTCGTTGAGATCGCTTTGCGCTCCGTTTGCATCCATGCCAGAGCCACCAAATAGCCAAAAATTGCCCTCGTTGTCAGTCCAGCTTGCGCCGTATTCCCTGCCTCCAGGGATATTTCCCGCAGCGGGTGTACCCAACGTGCCGTAGACTGCGGGCTGGCCGCCATTGCTACCGGCCGTGCTGCTTCCGCCCCTCCACGTCCATTCACCCGAGGAGGGATTGAACTCCCAAAGGTCGTTGAGATAGCCCGGAGCGCCAAGGCCGAATAAGTTGCCGCCCCCAAAGAGCCAGAAATTGCCACTGCCGTCGGTCCAGGTCGCGGAGCCCAAGCGGCCTCCGGGAGTGTTTCCCGCAGCAGGCGTTCCCAGCGTGCCGTAAACTGGAGCACTGTCGATTGTTTGGTTGCCGCCCATCCATGTCCATTCGCTGGTGGAAGGAGCGAACTCCCAGAGGTCATTCATATAGCCAAAGTTGCCGTTATAGTCTTGCGCCTCGCCCCCAAAAAGCCAGAGATGGCCGCTGCCGTCAGCCCATGTCGATGCGCCGTCGCGGGCTCCGGGAACGTTGCCGGCAGCGGGCGTGCCCAACGTGCCATAGACGCCAATGCTCAAAACCAAACTGCTTCCGCTCATCCAGGTCCATTCGTCTGAGCCGGGAGAGCCAATGGTGTAAGAAGCCGTGGCCGTAGCGCTCTGCGTAAAGCCGCTGGCGACGGCAATGGCCTCAAGCGTCTCCGTCGCCGAAACAACAATCGCGCCGTTGTATTGGGGCGAACTTGTTGTGGGCGTTGTTCCGTTCGTGGTGAAGTAAATGGTTGCGCCGTTGGTGGAATCGGTAATGGTCACACTTTGAGCGGAAGGGTACGTGCCTGCGGCAGGTGAAAACACCGGCGTTGCCGCAGTCGTAGACTGCCCCGAGCCGCTGGCGACAACGATGTTGACCGCCGAGCCGGGATTCGCGCCTGTGCCTGCGCCGGGGCTCTGGCTGATGACGTCGCCGGATGGGACTGTGGAACTGCTCACTGTGGTGACCGTGCCCACCGCGAGTCCGGCTCCGGTGATGGCTGTGGTCGCGGCTGCCTGGGTGTCACCGACCACGTTGGGTACGGCGACTTGCCCCGCGCCGATCACGGTCAAAGTGACCGTGGTCGAAGGCGTAAGGCTTCCGCTCGTACCGGTGACGGTGATGGGGTAGATGCCGGTCGCGGTGTTCGAGGCCACGGTCAGGGTCAGGGTCGACGAGCCGGATCCCGGCGCCACGATCGATGTGGGATTGAAGCTTGCAGTTACGCCCGTGGGCTGGCCGGTTGCGGACAAGGCGATGGAGGAAGCAAAGCCGCCCGCAATGGCGGTAGTGATCGTCGATGTGCCGCTCATTCCCTGCGCCACCGAAACCGAAGTGGGCGAGGCAGAAATGCAGAAGGTGGCAGATTGCGCTCCGGCAAGGGCGTTGATCAAGGCGCTGCCGTTGGGACTGCCCCAGCCGGTCGACAAGTCGTAGCCGATGGTTGCCCCAAGGGTATTGCCTCCACTGGTGATGTCGTGAAAGTCGACGTCATAGTCCACGCCCAAGCCAATCGTATAAAGGGCCGGATTGATGAAGCCGAGCGGGGGATTGCAGTTAGTAACCGCCTGCTGATTCACCAGAGCCATGTAGCCGGCCCATATGCTCGCCGCGAAACTGGTGCCGCCGTAAAGATTTGCGGAACAAGCAAACTGGTCGGCGCAGACGTAAAACGTAAAATCCGCATTGGCCGCAACGTCAGGCCCGTTGCGAAAGGTTTGGGAACATTCGGCGCAGCCAGCCGCCGCGGCCGTCTGCCACGATGGAATCGGAAAGTCGTCCGGCCCAATGCCGCCGCCGCTGTCCTCCCAGCCTGTTTCCGAGGCCCAGGGGCCTGCGGCGCCGGTTGTCGTCAAATCCGTTCCGCCGACGCTGGTGACGTAGACACTATCCGCGGGCCAAACAAACTCCGCATGGCTCCAATTGCCGTCGTCGCCGGAAGCGGCAAAAAAGGTCTGGCCTTGCGCGGCGAACTCTTCAAAGTAGACGTCGTCGGTGGTGGGGTCCGCGGGTTTCCACGCCCATGCGGAGCTGAGTTGAGCGTTCAGCGGGCTGGCCGTGGCCATGGCGTTCAGAATGCCGGCGTCGTCGAGTGTTTGCCCCGATAAGCCGCCCGTTCCGATGTACATCACAAGGCTGGACAACCCCGGGGCCATGCCAAGCACCTCGGTCATATCCAAGGTTTGTTCCGTGTCGTCGCAGGTATGTTCGACGCAACTTGTGCTCTGGGTGTCGACGGACTTGAGCGTGATGGGTACGTTATTGGTCTGGCCTGTGTTCGTATAGTAGGTCGCCAGGTCAGCCAGATCGGTGCCGAGGAACTCGAACAACCCTACCGATTGGCCGGCGCCGGTGAGAGTCGCGGAGGGGTTCCCATTGACGTAGTATGCCGCCCTCATGTCGCTGCCGAGGTACGAGGCGGAAGGGCCTGTGCCGGTCGTAGCGCCGGGGCTCACATTCGCATTGGAACTCACATTTGCGCCGGAACTCACATTCAACGCCGCGCTCGCATCGCGACGCACGAGATTGGGTTTTGGCGTCGAATAGTTGTCGAGGCCTGCGATGTGCCATAACTGGACCCCCAAGTCCGGCGTGGGCTCGCGATCCGGCGCAAAGAAGGTGCGGTTCTCAGTGGGATGCTGGTAGGTGCCCATGGTCACATGGAAGGCCGCCTCAACGTTCTCGACCGGACCCGTGACATCAACGTTCATGCGATTGCGGGAGGTGCCAACCACGGTCAAACCGTTCGCTTCAGCAAAGCGCGTCACCGCGTCATAATCCTCCTGGCTGGGACCGAACCTTGCGGTGAACTCTTCCACCGTGAGGAATTTGCGATAGGACGGGCTGGAGGGATCGTAGAGATCCTTGAGGAGGGCCTGCAGTTCCGCCTCGTTGCGGTGCGGCAGAACAAGAGTCAGGCGCATGGACTGCGCCGCGGGCAGACGCCCAACCAGAGGCGCATGTCCATTGAGAGTCTCCTGACGCACATGGCGCGTCAACAAGGGCTGCTGGGCCTGGGAAACGATGACCGCGCCCAAGATGAGCGCGGACACAAGCGGAATCCGGCGTGCGGGGAACCCAACACCTTGGAACATAAATGTCTCCTCTGAGTTTTGCGCGGTCGTATGGGGGGGCCCGGGGATGGGGCCAGTAGCCTGAATTGTACGCGCCGCACATGGAAGAATTGAATCAGGAATTCACATTATTTCTTCTGGGGGGCTCGCTCGGCGCGGCTGGTCCCGGGAATTCGGCTTGTGGCGATCTTTGCCCGGGTGAAGCTGCAGGGTAGGAGCGGTTGCAGGGATCCTTGCATTTCGGAGCGCGGCTGCATGGATGCAGGGAGTAAGAAATCGGGGGTAGAGAGTAGAAATGCAGGGACAAGGGACGTGAAAGCAGGGAATAGAGAGTGGGGAGTAGAGAGTAGAAATGCGTGTCGTTCGACTCGCTTCGGTGCGCGATCCTGGCATCGCTCGGCAGCACGTTCAAGGCCGGGTCCCTGTTCCCTGATCCCGGCCTTACTCCACGTCCACGGTGCGAAACCCCAGCCCATATAGCAGAGCCGTGACGCTGTTTCGCGCATTCTGTCGCGCCTTGTCGAGAATGCCGTCATCCAGTGCCGCCTGCGCAATCTGCTGTTCGGCAATCTGGCGAACCTCCGACTCCAGGTTCGGGTCGGTCGCAACCAGCAGGCCCGTGGTCCGGGAATACACGCGAGTCCGGCTGTTATCAAGGCGCGTGGTCAGAATTTGCGCCGGCGGCAGATGGACATGCACCGTATCGCCCTTGACCACCACATCGCCCGCCTTGAACTGGCCCAGGTCGATGCCGGCAATCACCTCTCCGTGCGCCACCAGCAGCAGCTTGTCGCCGGCCAGAAAGTCAGGCAGGTACGCGCTCTGCCGCTCGCCTTCGACGATCTTGTCCAGCGAGTATTCGACCGTCTCCAGACGGGAGAGCTGGCGAATCTTCTCGACGACTGTCGGGGAGGAGACGTCGAAGCGGGCCGGACGGCCCGTGACAAACTCCGCGACCCGATCCCACAACCCGGCGTGCGCCACGCGCGTAAGCACCATCATCGCCAGCAACCCGAGCACAACGCCTGCGCCAAGCGCGGCGAGAACCAGAAGGCGGCGCCCTCTTCGCCTGGGCG
The DNA here is from genome assembly GCA_050011915.1 of Occallatibacter sp. Lineage (GTDB taxonomy): Bacteria > Acidobacteriota > Terriglobia > Terriglobales > Acidobacteriaceae > Telmatobacter. Next base: position 62,612 of record JBEKIE010000009.1, on the reverse strand, counting down.
CGAGATGCGTATCCGCAGAATGGCCGCTGGCGGTCATAGCTACTAATGTACTCCGCAAGGGATTGCAGGCGATTTGGCGGGCGCAGGACAGTTTGAACGAAACCGTCTCTCGGGGGCTAAAGCCCCGATACATTAGTGTGGCGTTCATTGGCACGACTGAAGTCGTGCCCTTTCAAAACAAAAGGGAAGCGCCCTTTCAAAACATAAGGGAAGAGATTTACGGCGGACTACACTAGCGGCTTTTTGCGGTGGTGACGATGCGCTCGGAGACGGCTTCGAGGATTTGCTCGTGGACGTCGTCGATGCCGAGGTCGCCTTCGATGAGGACGACGCGGTGGGGCTCGCGGGCGGCGATTTCGCGGTACTTCTCCCAGACGCGGCGGAAGAAGGCGTCCTTCTCCGACTCGAAGCGGCCTTCGCTGGAGCCGGTTTCGGCCTCGACGCGATCGTTGCGGCGGCGCGCGCGGACGAGCGAAACCTCAAAGCCGGGCAGAAGCAGGAGCGTGAGATCCGGCTGGAGTCCGCCACAGATAATGCGGTGCATGTCGAGAACAACCTCGGAGCCGAGTTCGCGGCCGCCGCCCTGATAGGCCTCAGTGGAGTCGGTGAAGCGGTCACAGACGACGATGCGGCCCGCGTCGAGAGCCGGTTGAATGACCTCGGCGATGGCCTGCGCGCGGTCGGCAAACATGAGAGCCATTTCCGCCATAGGCGCGACGGCGCCGGAGCGGGAGCTGAGCAGGATCTCGCGGATGCGGTCGCCGGTGGTTGTGCCGCCAGGCTGGCGGAGGAGCACGGGTTCCTGGCCGCGCTGCTTGAGCCACGCTGCCAAACGCTTGATCTGCGTGGTCTTGCCCGACCCGTCGAGGCCTTCGAGCGTGATGAAGACACCGCGCGGCATGGGGTGAGTCTACCACTGTGGCGGCGGCAGGAGACAAGCGAGTTCGAGTTGTGTTACAAGTGAGTGAATTCCCCAAAACCGATCTGGATTCAGGCCAGGAATGGCCCGTTTCCTGCTGGAGTGGAATATGCGTTTGTGTGTCACGCTGAAGTTCATCCTTTGCGTCCTTATGCTGGGCGCACTGCCGGCAAGCCGGCTCACCGCCCAATACCTGACGCTGGAGGGCCAAACCGGTGGATTTTTGACGCCGACCGCCTATGTGGTGTACGCCGACAAGGGCCAGTTCTTTTCGCATCCGGCCATCGGCTTCCATTTCATCGATGCTTCGGCGGTCATCGGTAATATTGAAACCTTCAGCATCACCGAGAGCTTTGCCAGCCGGGCAGAGGCCGGGTACACGCGCAGCGTGCATCAGTTTGGAGATCAGCCCACCACTACGGCCACACCGCTCGGTCTCAGCAACCTGTGGAACTACTCCGGCATGAACGTCTTTCACGGCAAGGTGATCGCGATCAACGACGGGCAGTTCCAAGCGTGGGTGCCGGGGGTTGCGATCGGCGGCGTGATCCGCACCGACGACCATTTTGTCTCGGGCGCGATTCCACCGATTGCCACAGCGAACCTTACAACGGAACTTGGTTCGGCGGCTGGTACAGCCCTCGCCACCCAACTTTTTGGGACAACGGCAGCGAAGTCCTACACCAACGGCGACGTGTACGTTGCCGTCACCAAGACCTGGGCGAAACCTCCTGTGCCGTTCCTGCTGAACCTGGGCTGGAAGGCGACCAATTCCACCATCCTCGGCATCGGCGGGCAGAGCACTCGCTTTGGGGGGCGGTTCTTCGGCGGTTTGGGCATTCCGCTGCCGATCGGCCACGGGATCGTCGCGGTGCCCTCGGCGGGATTCACGCAGGAGCCCAAAACTGCAGTGAATCTGAACAAAATGCTGAATGCGGCGCTCGACGCCTGCGAGCTTGCATCCCTCTGCAGTCCTGCGTCGTACCCGCTCATGACCTCCCATATACCTACAACGCTGGACTACGCCGTGCGTGTGACGCAGAAGGACAAGCCGCACTTCTCAGTTGATATCGGCGTGGGGCAAGTGGCGGGCAACATCGGATCCATCTATGTTGCAAACCCCTACTTCAATCCCTCTGTCCCCGCGGACGGGCCTCCGGTTGTGACCACGCCGGTGAACCTGCAGGCGCGGCACGTGGTGGGCGTGGGGATTAGTTACAGGTATTAGCGGGGTTAGCGGAGTTGGCGGAGTTGGCGGAGCTAGACGCCTGCGCGGGCGCGTGCGTTCGCGATTTGGCTGACGAGCAGACCGCGTGGGGTCACCGTAAACTGATTCGATTCAGCGCTTGTTGTGGAAAAAGTCCTCTGTCCCGTGCAACTTCTCCGCGCGGGAGGGGTTCCTATGACGTAGACTGAATGCGCCGTTGAACGGCATTCCCCAATTGCTTGAATCGACAGGAGGTTTATTCCATGCGAATTTTCCGAGCGATGCGCGCGCAATCCACGCGTGCGATGTTGCTGGCGCTGTTACTTTGTGCGATCCCCGCATCTTCGTGGGCAGGCGTTTTCATCAGCGTGGGCTTTGCCCCGCCGGTGCTGCCGGTGTATGTGCAACCGCCGTGCCCGGAACCGGGCTTGATGTGGACGCCGGGCTATTGGGCTTACGGCGATGGCGGATACTACTGGGTGCCGGGCACGTGGGTGCCTGCGCCGTATATTGGCGCATTGTGGACGCCACCCTATTGGGGCTGGTCAGGCGGGCTCTTTATCCTGCATCCCGGCTACTGGGGACCGCACGTGGGCTACTACGGCGGCGTGAATTATGGGTTTGGCTACATGGGAGTCGGGTTTGCCGGCGGCATGTGGGCTGGCGGAGCTTTCCGCTATAACACCGCGGTGATGAACGTGGGTCCTGGTATTCACAACACCTACGTGGACAGGACGATCGTCCACAACACGACCATCGTCAACAACAACCACGTGGCCTACAGCGGCGGGCCGGGCGGCATCAACCATCAGCCAACTCCGCAGGAAAATGCCTACTCGCACGAGCAGCACACGGCTGCAACTTCGATGCAGACGCAGCATGAAAACACGGCCATGCACAACACGGACAACTACGCCAGCCATAATGGCGGGCATCCGACGAATCTGGCCCAGGAACGGCCTGCGGGCGGCAATGGGCATGAGCCCAATAACAACTTCTCGAGGAACCCTGGCAACGAGACGCCGACGAAGACCTACAACAGCTCGCACTCGAATACGGGCAATGCTCCGAACAATACGGGAGGCGAGGGTTCGCACAACAATACGAATACGAACAACCCTCCGCACAATAACACGAACAACGCTCCGCACAACACGGGAGGCGGGCAGCAGTCGCACCAGCCGGTACCGCAACCGCGCGAGGCACATCAGCCACCACCGAAGCAGAACGAGCACGGGCACCGCTAAGCAGGAACTTCCACTCGCAATGAAAAGGCCCACAGGAAACTGTGGGCCTTTTTGCGTCTGAGAGGCTTGAGAGCGAGTTGGCAGGTTAGCGAGTCAGCGGAACGGCGGGGAAGCAGTGGCCGATTCCACGCTATTTCGGATTTCATCGATCGTCGGAGTTGTTTGAAATATGTTCCGCGGTGGCTAAAGCCCGGCATCCCTTTGGCGCCATTGTTGGCCCGGCTGAAGCCGTGCCCTTGTTACAAAGCCTTGTGTGCTTTCACACCCTTTTCCGCAAAAAGCGCGGAAAAGGATGGGGCACGGATGGAGTACTGCGGAACGGTATTCTGCCGCCGAATCAATTGCTCGATCGACGATCGCTGCTGTTATTTGTCCGGGGTGGGAGCGTAATAACCTTCGCGGGTGATCACGTTGAGGTCGGTCTTGTCGGTCTTGAGGACGATTTTGTGGAAGTCGCCCTCGGTGTCCACTTTGTCGGGCGTGTAGGTGAGCAGATACTGCTGGCGCAGCGATGCGGCGATCTGGTTGTAGATCTCGTCGAGATTGTCCTTCTTCTTGGCTTCGAAGAACTGGCCGCCGGTGCGCGAGGCGATCTGCTGCATGATCTTTTTGCCATCGACTCCGGCTTCGCTGCGGGGGTTCTGTCCGCCGCGGTGTCCGCCGCCGCCGCCGGGATAGCCTCCTCCTCCGCCCGGGTAGCCTCCGCCTCCCATGCCGCCATGATGTCCGCCGCTACCGGGAAAGCCGTTCATAGACCGCTCTTCCTCGCCCTTGTAGTAGATGGTGAAGACCTGCACGTTGGCGCGGTCGGCGGCATCGATGGCGTCGTTGAGGGTTTCCTTGCTGCCGCTGTCCGCGCCGTCAGAGAAGACGAGAAGCGCCTTGCGTCCCGATTTCGGCTTCATCAGCTCGTCGGAGGCGAGATAGATGGCGTCGTAGAGCTGGGTTCCGCCGCCGTGCCCGCCGCCGTGCTGGCCATAGCCGCCGTTTCCGCCGCGATCGTCGCCGTTGGTTTCAGGGCCCTGATTGTTGCGTGACTGCGAAGTCGGCCCCATGCCGTCGAGCTCGTGGTGGAGCTTATCGCGCGAGTTGGTGAAGTCTTCGAGGAGCTCGACTTCGCGGTCGAAGTGAATGAGGAAGGCCTGATCGCCCTGGACGCCGGCTTTCGGATCAGCTGGCAGCATGAGATCAATGAATTTGCCTGCGGCCTTGCGCTCGCTGTCCAAGGCCGAGGAGACGCTGCGGCTGGTGTCGACCAGAAGGCCGAGGCGGAAGGGCAGATTGCTCTGGGAAGTGAAGCTCTTGATGACCTGCGGGCGGCCGTCTTCAGTGAGGGTGAAGTCCTTGGCCGTGAGATTGGTGACCAGAGCGCCGTGCTTGTCCTCGACCACCACGGGCAACAGGACCTCGCGCGCCTGCACCTTGATAGTGGTCATGGACTGATCGGTTGCGGGGGAGGGGGAGGGCTGCTGGGCGGCGCCGGATCCGCGCACGGTATAAAACGCGAGCACGGTAACGGCGGCGAGTGAGAGAGCAAGGCAGAGGGTTGACTTGGTTTTCATAGAAATTCGCAATAACGACACGTTCAACCCTTTAGACGTGCTAAACGGACCCGGCGATGACTCTTTTTCGGGGGTTGATTACAGGGTGGGGGTGGAAGGCGGCAGATTGCGCTGGCCCCATTGGCTGGGCGCACTGGCCATGGTGAGCACAAGCCGGCCCCCGGCGGCGATTTCCTTGTGGCGGAGCCAGGCGCGGTCGAGGGGCTGGCCGTTCAGCGTGGCCGCGGTGACGTAGATGCTTTCGGCGGAGAGATTTCTGGCTTCGATCACGAAGTCCTTCCCCCCGGCGAGGTGCAGCGTGGCGAGGGGATAGGCGGGGCTGCCGATGAGGTAGATGTCCTGGCCGGCATTGGGAAAGATGCCCAACTGTCCGAAGGCGTACCAGGAGGACATGGCACCCGAGTCGTCGTTGCCGGGAAGGCCTTCGGGTCCGGCGTGATAGCTCGCGGCGATGATCTGGCGGATGCGGGCGTCGGTTTTGTCGGGGCGGCCGGCCCAGATGTAGAGGTAAGGCGCGAGAAATCCGGGCTCATTGCCCACATCGTAGCGGCCGGGAACGTCGAAAAACGCGTCGAGGCGGCGCACGAAGGTGTCTGATCCGCCGGATTTCTCGATCATCCCTGCGACATCCTGCGGAACGAAGGTGGAGTAGGTCCAGGAGTTGCCTTCGTAGAAGGTTTGGCCGCCCCAGGTGCACTGATCCATGGCGGTAAACGGCGTGAGCCAGCTTCCGTCGCGATGGCGCGAGCGAATGAAGCCGGTGAAGCCGCCTTCACTGAAGTCCGGGTCCCAGAGATTCTTCCAGTTGGCGGAGCGGCGCAGGTATTTTTCGTAATCGGCGGTGTCGCCGAGGCCCTTGGCGAGAAGCGCAATCTCAAAATCGTCGGCAGCGTACTCCATGGAGGCCGACGCGGGACGGTCGGAGCCCTCGATGGAGACGTAGCCGAGGTTGTGCCAGTCGTCGAGCCCACCGCGGCCCTCCTTGAAGTGATCGGCGGGGGAAGTTTCGGCATCGTGAATCTCCGCAGCGAGTGCGGTCTTCCAATCGATGCCCTTGAGGCCTTTGACAAAGGCGTCGGTGAGCACGAACTCGGCGTTGCTTCCGCCCTGGGTGCGCCCGTTGTAGTTGCCGCTGCGCGCATCGGGCAGCCAACCCTCGTGCCGGTAGAGATCGACCAGGGCGCGGACGATTTGGGTCTCGCGCTCGGGCGCGATGAGCAGCAGCAGAGGACTGGAGGTGCGAAAGATGTCCCAGATGGCGTAGTAGTCGTCGTAATACGGCTCACTCGACTTCCATAGCGGATTTTCGCCGGTGCGATCGGTGGGCATGAGCATGGTGTGGTAGAGCGCGGTGTAGAAGATCTGCGCTTGTTCGGGGGTTTCGCCCTTGAGCTCGACTGTGCTGAGCGCCCGGTCCCATTGGGCGATGGCGGCGGCGTGAACGGCGTTGAAGTCGAAGCCGGGAATCTCGGCGGCGAGGTTTTGCCGGGCCTGGGCAATGCTGATGAAGGAAATGCCGATTTTCATGAGGATCGTGCGATCGGCTGTGCCGGCGAAGGTGAGCCACGCGCCGGCGTTGGAGCCGGATTCACCCTGCGCGGATTTGCTGCCGGGCGTGAGCTTGTCATTGAGCCAGGTGCCCGAGGATGCGGCCGGCGTGCTCAAGCGCGCGTAGAAATACACGGTATAGGAGTTGGGCTGCTTGTTCCATCCGCCGGTGATGCTGGTGGATCCGGCGATTTCAGTGGGGGAAAGGACTTTGATTTCGGAGGCGGTGAGCAGTTGGTCTTCGCCTTGCTTTGCGCCGGAGATGAGGTAGTGGCTGACGTCGAAGAGGAGATTGGCGGGCGCGTCCTTGGGGTAATGCAAGCGGTAGATCGCGCTGCGGCGCGCGGCTGTGATTTCGACGCCGACGTTGTAACGGGCGAGCGTGACCGTGTAGAGGCCGGCGGAGGCGCGTTCGCCGGCGCGCGGCGATGAGGAATCGAGCGGGGCGGGCGCGCCGGTGGTGGGCATGACAAGGATGTTCCCGTATTTTGCGCCGCCGCCGGTGCCGCTGACGTGGGTCTGGCTGAAGCCGCGGATGTCGTCGGTGGCGTTCCAGCCCGCGTTGGGATCGTGGCCTGCAGGCGCTGCCATGTCGGGGCCGGGCTTGATTTCGCCGAAGGGGACGACGGGGCCGGGAAAGACGTTGCCGCCGCCGGATGCGCCGAGAAAGGGGTCGACGAGCTTGGCGTATTGGGCGTGAGAGAAGGAGGCATGTAGGGCTACGGGTAGAAGGAAGGCGAAGCGGAAGAGGAGTTTCATTTTAGTGGTTTGGTTGCAGAAGAAGAATAGCATTGGAGAGCAGCGGAGCTAGCTGACCTCCCACTCATCGCGCAAAAAAGCTGCGCGATGAATGGGGCACAGCGCATTGGAGAGCAGCGGAGCTAGCTGACCTCCGACTCATCGCGCAAAAAAGCTGCGCGATGAATGGGGCACAGCGCTCAGGATGACAATTTCATTTTTTCGCTCAGGATGACAATTTCATTTTTTTCGCTCAGGATGACAGTTTTGTTGTGGTGCGGGATTGTGGCGCGGGTCTGGAGACCCGCACTACAGCCGGTCAGGAGACCGGCGGTACTAGCGGAGCAGTTCTTCGAGGGTGGTGCTGAGGTCGGTTTTGTCGTCGCGGTATTTGACGATGGCGGGGGCGTAGAGACTGAGGCCCCAGGCTTCGCTTTGGGGATGGCCTTTGCCCTTGCCGACGGCGCGAGCGCCGGGGACGACGACGGCGTTCTCGGGAACGATGAGCGGGGAGTCGGGGCCGGAGCGCAGTACGTCGCCTTTGACGAGATCGAACAGAGGGGTTCCGCGGGTGAGGATGGTTCCGGCCGCGAGCACCGCGCCCTTGCGCACGAGGGTTCCCTCGTAGACGCCGCAGTTGCCGCCGATCAGTACGTCGTCTTCAATGATGACGGGGCTGGCGTTGACGGGCTCGAGCACGCCGCCGATTTGCGCGGCGGCACTCAAGTGCACGCGTTTGCCGATCTGGGCGCAGGAGCCGACCAGGGCATGCGAATCGACCATGGTTCCTTCGTCGACGTAGGCGCCGGTGTTGATGTACATGGGCGGCATGCAGACGACACCGCGCGCCACGTAGGCGCCGGCGCGGACCGAAGAGCCGCCGGGCACCACGCGCACACCGTCAGCTGCGGAGAAAAGGCGCGGAGGGTAGGTATGCTTGTCGACAAACGAGAGAGAGCCCGCGTTCGAGCTTTCGAGCGCGCCGAGGCGGAAGCCGAGGAGGATGCCCTGCTTGACCCATGCGTTGACGCGCCATCCCGTGGGGGCTGCGGGGTCGGGCTCGGCGGAGCGCACTTCGCCGAGTTCGAGGCTGGAGCGCAGCTCCAGAAAGGCCTTCATCGCCGCCGGGTCGCCGGCCGCGGCCGCTCCCGCGGCAAAGTGACGGACGATTTCCTGTTCGAGCTGGCTGAGGTTCATTCCTATGAGAGTGTAGCAAGACGGAGAGCAGCTTCTAGCTTTTAGCTCTTAGCTTTCAGCTCGTCGAGGTGGGTATGCGGCAGTGGATGAGGGGCTGCGAGGCTACGGCGCTAAGGACGTTGGGAGCGAGTGAAGGAGTGAAAGAAGCTGGTAGGTGAGGGGATCAAGTTCAGGCGGGGTTGAGGGCGGGGAGAGTGGGCTTCGATTTCGGGCGCGGTTGCGCGCCGACGGGTTGCAGGCGGAAGCAGTTTTTGCCCGAGGGAATGAGCGCCAGAGGGATGGGAGCGTCGCCGGGGCGGCCGTGGAAGTTCTTCGACTCGAGCCAGGCGCACAAACGGCGATCGCAAATCTGCGTCTGGCCCTGCCAGAAATCGGAATTGAGGCCGAGCTGAATGAGCAGATGGTCGAGGTGCAGCTCGATGACGTTGGCGTCCCTGGGAAAATAGCGGCGCACATTGCCCGCGCCGATTTCGACGCCGGTGAATTCGCGTCCTTTGCACTGCGTTTTGACCACCATGAAGGCCTGCCGATCAGTGGCGAGAGAAGGTCTGATGGAATGAGCCCAGTCTAAGAAGAAATGAGTTGAACAGGATACGCGAAGAAAGAGAAAAGCGGCGGCGGGTTCCCAATTTGATACGGGCGAAGCGGGAGCCCGGGTTTGGGAAATTCGGCGCGAGACGCCGGGACCGGCAAAAGCGGCGCGGGCAAAGCGCGGTCTGCGGCCCGTATGCGATACTCGAAACGGAATGTACAAACGGATCGTATTGAAACTATCGGGCGAAGCCCTTGCGGGAGAGCGGGGCTTCGGCCTGGATGCCGAAAAGGTGGCCGAGATTACCGGCGAGTTGGCGGAGATTCATGCGCTGGGCGTCGAAATCGGCGTGGCGGTGGGCGGGGGTAACTTCTTCCGCGGCGTGGAAGCGCAGGCCAAGGAGATGGACCGCGTGAGCGCCGACAACATGGGCATGCTGTCCACGGTGATCAACGCACTGGCGCTGCAGGACGCGCTGGAGCAACGCGATGTGCAGTGCCGGGTGATGAGCGCGGTGTTCATGAACCAGATTGCCGAGCCGTACATCCGCCGGCGTGCGGTGCGTCATCTGGAGAAAGGCCGCGTGGTGATTTTTGGGGCGGGCATCGGGAATCCGTTTTTCTCCACCGACACGGCGGCCAGCCTGAGGGCCATGGAGATCAAGGCCGATGTGCTGCTGAAGGGCACCAAGGTGGAGGGGGTCTACAACGCCGACCCGGTGCTGGTGAAAGATGCCGTGAAATACGACGAGATCACCTATATGGACATTCTGCGCCAGGGGCTGAAGGTGATGGACCTGACGGCGGTGAGCCTTTGCAAGGACAACAACTTGCCGATGATCATCTTCAACATGAATCGTCCGGGCAACATTCGGCGCGTGGTGCTGGGCGAAAAGGTGGGTTCGCTGGTTACGGCGTGAAAGCAGGGAACAAGGGACCGAGGGAACAAGAAGGCAGGGGGCGAGGGAGCAAGTGAACGAGTGAATGGAGTGAAGAAGTGAACGATTGAAGCGAGCGGGAGCGCAAGGCGATGAGCGTCGTGAATATTAAATCCTTGGAAAAGCAACCGCAGATCCTTCGACTCCGTCCGCCGCGGCGGACTCCGCTCAGGATGACAGCCTCATCGTGATGCGAGCCTCCGATTCGCAGCACGCGTTCGTCAGTTCCCGGTCTCTAATCCCTGGTTTATTGCTCCCTTGTTCCCTGTTTCACCGGAGCGTCTAACTGTACGTGGAAACTCGCAAGCCAGCGCCGCTGAAGGCATTGACAGGGTTGCGCTGCTTCGCGGCCATCAACATTGTTCTTTTCCACTTCTCCAATCCCCAGTGGTTCAACTTCAACTTCTACATTCCCACGCCCATTTTGGCCCGGTCGTTTCACGTTCCCCTGCTGCTGGGGCCTGTGGTCAACGCCGGCTTCATTTCCGTGAGCTATTTCATCCTGCTGTCGGGATTTGTGCTCGGCTACAACTACAACGAGCGCGCGCGGAATGGGGAGCTGGATCGCAAGCGCTTCTGGGAGGCGCGATTTACGCGCATTTATCCGATTTATTTTCTGAGTTTGCTGCTGAGCCTGGGGAACCTGAAATCAGAGTACACGACGCACACGCACGCGATGTTCTGGACGGGCGTGGTGCTGACGCCGTTGCTGTTGCAGGGGTTTGTTCCGGCGGTGGCTACGTTTCTGAACACGCCGGCGTGGACCATGTCGGCCGAAGCCGTCTACTACCTGATTTTTCCCTGGCTGGCGCGCTGGAAAAAGCCCTTGGGCGTGAGGCCGTACCTGGTGAAAATGGCGGGTGTGTGGGTGCTGGGACTGACGCCGGGCGCACTGTACATGGCCTTCAGCCCCGACGGCATCGTTCGTCCCGACCGCTGGAGTTATGGGCCGTGGCTGTGGGCGCTGAAGTACACGCCCTACGCGCACGTTTTCAGTTTTGTGTTTGGCGTGATGCTGGCCAATCTGGACGCGATGATTCCGCGAGCGAGCAAGGTGCGCCTGTGGCTGGGCGTGATCGGATTCGGCGGAATCTACGCCATTCTGAGCCTGGGGCCGGTGGTTCCCTACGCGATGATTCACGACGGCCTGCTGATGCCGCTGTTTGCTTTCATCATTCTGGGGCTGGCGGGCGAAAATCCGCTGGCTCACGCGCTGGGCGTGCGGCCCCTGGTGTTTGTGGGCGAAGCCAGCTACTGTCTCTATCTGCTGCACTTCAACCTGTGGAACCTGATTCACGATTCGCATGTGCTCGATGTGCTGGGGCTGAGCCGCTTCGATCCGTGGATCAGCTACGTATTGCTGGTCGCGCTGGCGATTGTGGCGCTGCACTTTATTGAGAAGCCGGCGCAGCGCAAGCTGCGCGAGTGGATGCACGCGACGAACGTGTTGCGCGGGGCGTGAGCCTGGACGGCGAAAACTTCGATTCCAGAAACCTTGCGCAGCAAAAAAGCCCAACCGAAACGGCTGGGCTTTTCACTTTTTCACTCTCTTGCTTCTTTACGCTTTTCACTTTCTGAATCACGATCCACGAACCACAAATCGCGATACTCGGCTTTTACGGAGTGATGGACTGCGTGGCGTGGTTGCCATGCGGAACCGCGATGATAGCCATGGGGTAGGCGCCGGTGGGGTAAGGGGTGGCCTGCGTGGTGGTCAAAGCTCCCGTGTCGGGATTGAGCTTGAAGCCGGAGATCGAGTCGCCGAGGCGGTTGGCGGTGTAGACGAAGCGGCCCAGCGAGGGCTCGACGGTGATTGACACCGGGTCGGTATCGGTCGTGTTCCCGGAACCGGAGGTGGCGGCCACGATCGTGGAAGGAGTGCCCGTTGGCAGGGCGATGGAATACGCCGACACCGTGTTATCCAGCGAATTGGTGAGGTACATATAAATGCCGCGCGGATCGATGGTGATGGAGGTGGGCTCGTTGCCGGTCTTAAACGGCCCATTGAACATGAAGCTGAGCACGTTGGTGGACAGCACCGTGTAGCCGATGAGTTCGTTGGAGGCGTAGTCGGTGACGAAGATAAAGCGGCTAGTAGGCTCTGTCGCGAGCGCGGAGGGCTTGACGCCTGCCTGGTAGGGGCTTCCCGAGACCGCCGTAAGCGCGCCGCTGGAGCCAACCGCATAGCCGAAGAGCCAGCCGGGGTTAGCGTTGCTGGATGTTGTTCCGCCGGGATTGTAGGCCGACTTGTCATAGGCCGTTACATAGACCGCACCGCTGTTGGCGAGGACGACTACGCCGGTGGGGACGATGGTGTCAGTGGTGTATCCGGGAACGCTGAGCGAAACTGTCGCAGTGGCGGCGCCGATGGCGCCGCTGCTGAGGGAATACTCCGTCAGGGTCGCGGAGCTGGCGCCCGAAATCACATAGAGGTAGGTATTGGCGGCGTTGACTGCCAGAGACACCGGGGCATTGGGCAGGGTAATGGAGTCCTTCTGCGTCAAAACGCCGGTATCAGCGACGATGAAATGCACCACGGTGCTATTGCCCTGGTTGGCGACATAAATGTTGTTGAAGTCCGAAGTCATGGCCAAGGCCACCGGGCTGGTTCCACCGGAGGCGGCGGGAGTGATGGCCGAGCGGATGGCGCCGGACTCGGCGTCGACCGCGTAGCCATAAATCTGGCCCGCGCTGCCGGCCGAGGCGCCCGCAGAGGCGGCCACGTACACAAAGTCGATGGTGACAAGCTCGCAGGCCGTCAGGAGTGTGGCCACAATGAGGCCAATCGCAGAGACCAGAGCGAGCTGGCTCAATTTACTGAACTTCATGCGCTTCCTTCGTCATGGGCTCTTAGATGCGAAGCCCTCAAGAAATCTCGTTTACGTTGCCCCGTGGTTATTGTAAAAGCCGCATACGGGGTATTGCCACCGGCTCAGCAGCGCGAGCCGGACGATTGCACGCTCTCACTGCGACGGGATGCCGCCTCCGGTGCCGTTGTGCGGAATGGCCACCGCAGCCACCGGCTGGGCATTGGTGGTAAACGGCGAGGACTGCGCGTCGAGCAGCGTTCCCGCAGTTGTGCTGAGCTCAAAGTCGGAGACGGTATTGTCGAGAAAATTGACCGTGAAGAGAAAGTGGTTGGTCGAAGGATCGATGCCAATGGCGATCGGCTGCAGGCCGGTGGCGAAGCTGCCGATACGCGTGAGCACGCCGCTCGACATCGAGTAGGCAGTCACGCTGGCGTCGGTCGAATTTGCGACGTAGGCATAGGCATACGTAGGATCGACGACTACGGAGCTGGGCCCGTTACCGGCTGGGTAGGGGCAGCCGCCGCTCAATGCAGTCAACGCGCCGCCGGGACCGACAGAGAAGCCCCACACGACACCATTCTTCGAATCCGCCGCATATAAGTAAGTACTTGTGCTATCGCTGGCAACGCCGGAGGGCTGGGCCAAAAGGAGATTTGACACGTTGCTGATAGGGCAGGAGGGCGGAGCTTTCACAGAAAAGGGCGAGCCGGGTACGGCTGTCAGCACGCCTCCCGAGGCGACTCCGAACCCGAATACATAGCCTACGGGCGTCGTTGTTGTCGAGTCGTACGCGGAGACATAGACGTAGGCGCCGGAGGCAAGCACATTCACGGCCGTAGGCACAATCACATGCGAAGCATTGGCTCCCGAGAGCGTGAGCGGCCAGTATTGGGTGCTGAGCGCCGGGTTGGTGGCCGACGGGCCGAGACAGACGCTGGCGGTGCATGGTGCGGAGCTGGAGGAGCCACCTGCAGCGAGCGGGTACACGGCGATGGAGCCTGAGCAGGGATCCGCCGTGGAGCAGAGCGGAAGGGGCTGGTAGGTATCGACCACGAAGACGTTGGCTTTGTTGGCAGCGACGGCCAAGGGATAGATGCCCGGCGTGTTCACGGTATTGAACGGATAGATCTTGCCATCGCTTCCGATGATGAACTGGACGATGGTGTTGTCGTCTTGATTGACGACGAACAGGTTCTGGTAGTCGGCGGAGACGGCCTCGGCGACGGGGTCGCGGCCTTCAGAAGGAAACGGCGAGGTGGGAATCTGGCGCATAAGGCCGGATTCGGAGTTGATCTCGAAAACGTCGATCTCGCCATAGCTGTTGGTTCCGGCGGCTTTTGCACTGGCCACGAAGACAAAATCCACGGTGAGCGTCTCGCAGGCGGTGATCAGCGAGGCCGCCGCGAGACTGACGGCGGCAACCAGCAAGAGTTGGCTCGATCTTGAAAACTTCATGCGCATCTTTCGTCATCAGGGCCAACCAAGGGCCCTTGAAAAATCTGGTTATCGATCAAATCCCGGCAGGAGCAGCGAACGGCCGTGCCGGGATTCGGACGATGTTATTGCAGACTCCGAAGCTTCCGGAACCTGGCGGAGGCGCCTGTCGGCCCATCGCAGTCGGGCCGGGGGACGCCGCCTGGCTTTATCCGGTACGCCCATCGACAAGGCACCATGTCGGCGGACCCTGGAGCGTGTAGGTTGAGGTCGAGCGCATATCGTTCAAGTCGCCGGTATTGGGATCGAGCAAGCGTCCCGTGACGGTCGAGTCATATTCGTTGGCTTCGTAGATGAACTGATTCGAGGGGTCCTCGACGATGCACTGCGGGCCCGAACCGGAGCCGAACGGCTGTTCGGGAATGAAGCTCAACTGGTACGCGGGCGAGGTGAAGATGGTGTATCCGGCGATACCGCTCTCCGGGTTGTTGCCGGTGGTGTTGTTGCCCTGGTTGGCCACGTACAGATACTTTCCTTTTGACTCGACCAAGACCTGGAGGGGGTTATCGAGCGTAGCCGTGTCAGGGAATACGCCACTTGTTTCGGCCTGCAACGCGCCGCCGGTGGCGACAGAGTAGGGCAGAATCTGGCTGGGGTAAGTGCCCGTGGGAAAAGCGGTGCCGGAGGTGATGGTGATGGGCTCGTTGTCAAGCACGTAGATCACGCTGCTGGCATTCACAATGGCGTTGGCCTGTTGGACCGCGCCGGAGGTCGTGAACAGCTGCTGCACGCTGTTCTGGCTCAGCGTCAACTGGCCGCTGCTGCCGGAATAGGCATAGGGCCAGACCGATGTGGCGCTGGTGTACGGGAAGGAAGTGGCCGTGGGGGCTCCGGTGAGGGTGAGGACGTATCCGCCAGCGAGAACGAAATCGACGGGATTGGCGGGAACCGGGAAATAGGTGAGCGCGGAGCCGCCGGCCGCCGTCACCTGCGTATTCTGGACCAGCGACAAACGTCCCGTGGTCGAGTTGATCTGGAAGACCGTAATGTCGCCGCAGGTAGTGACCCCCGATCCCAAGGCGCGGGCGCAGTTGTCATTGGCCGACGGGCTGGCGTTGTCCGGTGCGTCGTGGTCCAGAGCCAACAGATAGTTTCCCGTGCTATCGGCGATGAGGCGGAACGGGTTCTGGCCCTGCGTAAAGAAGGTCTCCTGGGGCGTCAGGATGCCATTGCCGCCCACGGCGAACTCGGTGATGTTGGCGTTCTGGCACTCGGCGGCGCCGGTGCCATAGCAATCGCCGTTGCCGGCAGCGTTGACGCCGCGATTGAGGACGTAGATGAACCGGCTGCCTTGGGTGAGGACGGCGCGAACCGGGTTGGCGCCCCCCGAGGAAACCGGCAGACCGTTGATGGTAGCCAGCCTGCCCGTGTTGTGGTCGATCTTATAGCCGGTGATGGTGCCGTTGTTCCCGGACGAGGCGGTGACGGTTCCCGTTACATACAAGAAGCCAACCGTATAACTCTCAACGCAAGACGTTACACCGAAGATGACGCCCGCAGAGAGGACGCCTATCGAAAGCGCCTTGCCGAATTTCGTGAACCTCATGCTATTCCTTCATCCTGGTCAGGCGTGCGCCGCCAAGTTTGGTCTTTCCCGAGCAGTGCTGGGTTGGGATGGAATCCCTGATGAATTGTAAAAGGCGAGGGCAGGTTGTGCCTAGTTTACCTCTGGGACCGGTCAAAAGCCTTGATTTGCAACAGTTCGCCGCTCTGACCCGGCTCCTCGGATCAATCCGTTGCCCGGCAAACCCGCTCTCTGGATGTAATCGCAGTATAGACGTTTTGAGGGTGGGAATGGGCAGCGATGGCTTTCTGGAATTTTTGCCCAAAGGCAGGGCCAAGGGACCAAGGGACCGAGGGACCAAGGGAACAAGAAAACCGGGGCCAGAATATGGCGACCGAAGGAGGAGGCTGCGGGAAAATAGCGTCTTCGCGAGAGAAACATTGCGCAGGGGCTAAAGCCCGCGCACATTTTGCTGCATTTGCGGCACGCGACCCACGCACTGCGTGGGTTCCCCGGTCGTGCCCTGACGCCCCTTGCGGCCCACGAAGAGCTTTTCGCAACCTGCGGAGTCTGGAGCTACGCAAGCCCGGGCACAGGCGCTACACGGGTTGGGCCGCCGCGCTACCAGACGCGGCAGGAGTTTACGGGAACCATGGGCTGGCCTTTCTTGCAGCCAAAGGCCTTGCCGAATTCGTCGAAGTTCTGCACCGCACCATTGACGCGCCAGCGGCCCGGCGAATGCGGGTCAGTGAGCGCCCTCTGGCGGGCGATGGCATCCGTCTGGTTCTCGCACCACACCTGGGCGAAGCCGATAAAGTAGCGCTGCGCCTCGGTGTAGCCGTCGATTTTGTCGTCGATGCTCTTGTGCTCCTCGGCAAGGGCGTCGAGCAGCGCCTGATAGGCAATGTGCAGCCCGCCATTGTCGGCCGTGTTCTCGCCCAGGGTGAGACGTCCGTTCACATAGGCGGCGGGCGTATCGCCGTGCGCCGGCGCGGCCTGAAAGCCGCTGTACTCGTTGGCTTCGCAATCGGTGCGATCGGTGAATGCCTTGCGATCGGCGGGCGTCCACCACTCGCGCAAATTGCCCTTGCCGTCGAAGTGCGAGCCCTGGTCGTCAAAGCCGTGCGTCATTTCATGTCCAATGACCACACCAATGCCGCCGAAGTTGACCGCGGGATCGATGGTGAAGTCGAAGAACGGAGGCTGCAGGATGCCGGCAGGGAAATTGATGTCGTTGAACGAGTCGTTGTAGTATGCGTTCACCGTGGGCGGCGTCATGCCCCACTCTTTTTCGTCCACGGGCTTGCCCAGCTTGGCAAAGTTGTAGTTGCGCTTGTAGAGGGCGATCTGTTCCCCATTCTCCACAAACGAGCCACGATGAACCTTCACGCTGGAGTAGTCGCGCCACTTTTCCGGATAGCCGATCTTGTTGCGGATCATGGCCAGTTTTTCTTCGGCGGCCTTTTTGGTCTCGTCGCTCATCCACGGCAAATCGCGCATGTCGTCGGCCAGGGCCTTTTCAAGGGCGGCCACCAGCTTGTCCATGCTGTTCTTGGCCGCGGGAGGAAAGTTTTGCTTCACCCAATCCTGGCCGACGGCCTCGCCCAGCGCGAAGTCGGTGGCGCGAGTGCACTGCTTCCAGCGCGGCTGGGGAACCTTTTGCCCGCCGAGGGTCTGCGAGAAGAAGCGGAAATCTTCGTCGAAGAAGGCGCTGGAAAGATCCGGAGCTGCGCCGTGCAGCACCTGCCAGCGCAAATAACTCTTCCACGCCTCCAGAGGCTCGTTCGCGAGAAGCGCGTCGAGTCCCTTGAAGAAATCGGGCACGACCACATTGAGGGTGTCGAAATGGCCGATGCCGATGGTGCTGAAGTACGTCTTCCAGTCAAACTGCGGCGTGAGCTTCTGGAAGTCATCCACGGAGTAAATGTGGTACACCTTTTCAGGATCTCGGCGGTCCACGCGGGCCATGGAAGCTTTGGCCATCGCGGTCTCAATTTCCATCACCCGCGCGGCTTCCTGGGCGGCCTGTTCGGGCGAGTCGCCGGCCAAAGTGAACATCTTCTTCATGTGCTCCAGGTAGGCGGCGCGGATCTCTGCAAAGTGCGGCGAGTCGACGATGTAATAGTCGCGGTCGGGAAGGGACAGGCCGTCCTGGTCGGCTTCGGCGATCTGCTTGGAGGAGTCTTTTTCGTCCTGGGAGACGCCAAATCGAAAAAAGCCGTCGGACACGCCGCGATTTTCGAGCCAACTGAGCAGGGCGGGAATTCCGTGAATGCTGGTAAGCGCGGCAATCTGTTTCCACGATCCCTGGATGGGTTCAAGTCCCAGCTTTTCGATGGTGGCCGTGTCCATGCAGGAGGCGTAGAAGTCGCCGTACTGCTTTTGCAGGGGAGACGTGGGGGCGCTGGCCGCGGATTCCAGGTCCTTCCAGAGCAAGTACTGATTGCGCAACAAGAGCTGGGAAAACGAACGCGTCCAGCGGGTCTGGTCGGAGGGAATTGGATTGTTCTTCATCCAGTTGCCGCAGGAGTACTGGTAGAAGTCGATGCAGGGATCGGCGGTGGTGTCCATTGCAGAGACGTCGAAGCTCCGGGTCTCAGGCGGCGGAGAGGGTTTTGAGGTGATGTCCTGCGAGATGGGCGGTTGCGGCGCGGCAGGCGCCGTCTGCGCCAGTGCAGTTCCGGCGGCAAAAATCAAAATGACGGGAACATTGCGGAGAAAGTGCATAATTTACCTCTGGATAGCAGCGTGAACCGGGCGCCTTGTTGAGCGAAAGCCGGCCGGGACGACTCAAAACGGCCCGCGGCTGTGACGTTGAAAAGGTTATCACAGCATTAAAGCGGTGTTGGGAAGGAGGAGGACAAAATTATGCGGAAGAGATTGCCGAGCGCCGTATGGGTCATGGCGGCGAGTTGCGTGGCAGGCTTGTTGCAGTGCGCGAGCGCTGCCCGAGCGCAGGACGTGCACGTGCGCGTTTCACCCGATGTGAAGACCGGGATCGAGGGCACGACGGCGTTTCCCACGGTTCAGATGGCGATGGACCACCATCCCTTTGCCGGCAAGGGTGCGG
Source organism: Occallatibacter sp. (assembly GCA_050011915.1). Lineage (GTDB taxonomy): Bacteria > Acidobacteriota > Terriglobia > Terriglobales > Acidobacteriaceae > Telmatobacter. The sequence continues at coordinate 43,847 of JBEKIE010000009.1, read as the reverse complement.
ATGGGAAGCCCGGCCGCGTGTATATCGAGATCGCACCTGGCGTTTATCACGAGCGGGTGATTGTGACGCAGAATCACACCAATATCACGCTGATGGGAATGGGAAAGTCGCCCGCGGACGTGGTGATTACCAACAGCTTGAACGCCAAACAGGCCGGCGGGACGTTTTTCACGGAGACCGTGGAGATCAACGGCGATGGATTCGAGGCCGACAACCTGACTTTTGAAAATACCGCAGGAAACACAGGGCAGGCTGTGGCTGCGGCGGTGCGCGCCGACCGCGCGGTGTTCAAGAATTGCCAATTTCTCGGCCACCAGGACACGCTCTTTGCCGATTACGGGCGGCAGTATTATGTCGACTCCTACATTGAGGGCGGGGTGGATTTTATCTTCGGCAATGCCGCGGCGGTTTTTGACCACACAGAGCTTCATGCGAATGGCCCCGGCTATTTGACGGCGCAATCGCGCACATCGCCGGATCAGGCGACCGGGTACGTGATCATCGACAGCAAAGTGACCAGCGGCATTCCGGCCGGCGCGCCGCGCGACACGATCGGTCTGGGCCGGCCGTGGCGGCCATTTTCGCGGGTGGTGTATATCGACACAGAGCTGCCCGCCGATGTGATCCCGGGGGGTTGGAGCGCGTGGGGAAGAACGAACGAGACGCCGCAGGCGTACTATGCGGAGTTCGGGTCGAAAGGGCCTGGCGCGAATGCGGCGGGGCGGATCGCGTGGTCGCATCAGTTGACGGCGCGCGAGGCGGCACGTTACAAGCCGAGGGCGTTTCTGGCGGGGAAGGACCACTGGAATCCGGAAGCGGCGGCGGGGAAGCTGCCGTAGGGCGAGGAATTGGCGGCGTTGACTTCTGTACAGGAATGCTGTACTTTTTTTAAAGAGGGTAATTCCATGCCAACCGAGACGTCGTACACGGAACTCCGCGAAAATCTGGCCTCGTATCTTGCCCGCGTGGTCGACGACCGCGAAGTCGTGGTGGTGAAGCGTCGCGGTGCGGGCGACGTGGCGCTCATCGCGCTCGATGAATTGGAGGGGTTGGACGAAACCGCACACCTGCTGCGTTCGCCCGCGAACGCAAAGCGATTGCTCGAATCACTTCGCGAACTGGACCGCGGTAAAGGAAAGAAAATGACCGTGGAAGAACTTCGCCGTTCCGTTGGCTTGGAAAGGAAACGCTGATTCGACAATGGCCCGGCAAGACGCAAGAATCGCTGTCGTTTCGACGCACTTTCGAGAAGATCTACGGCGCTGGATTGAGACAGACCGCAAGACCGCGCTGCGGGTTCTCGACCTGATGGCGGCAATTCTTGCCGATCCGTTCCAGGGAATTGGTAAACCCGAGCCTCTGCGGCATGATTTCGCCGGTTGCTGGGCTCGGAGGATTAGTCAGGAACATCGTATCGTCTATCGGGTGTTTGCCGACCGGATTGAATTCGTTCAGGCGCGGTATCACTACGAATAGCCGCGAGATGCGGCCGACTTTTCCAATCTTTACAGCCCGCCGACCCCCCTGCCACACTGGAGCGTGGACACCCAGACCGTCGTCATCCTCGATTTCGGTTCGCAGTATACGCAACTGATCGCGCGGCGCATCCGCGAGCAGAATGTCTTTTCCGTGGTGCTGCCCTGCACGACGCCCTTGAGCGAAATTGAATCCTACAAGCCCATTGGGTTGATCCTTTCCGGAGGGCCGTCGTCGGTGTACGATGCCGATGCGCCGGATGCAGACCCGCGCGTGCTGGCGATGGGCATTCCGACGCTCGGCGTCTGCTACGGACTGCATTTCATCGTGCATCACATGGGCGGCAAGGTACGCTCGGCGCCGAAGCGCGAGTATGGGCACGCCGAAGTGGAGATTGAAGACCGCGCGACGGAGTTGTTTGCGGGGCTGCCGCAGTCGATCCAGGTGTGGATGAGCCACGGCGACGAGGCGCAGGAGCTGCCCGAGGGTTTTCGCCGCGTGGCGGTCACGCAAAATGCGCTGGCCGGAATTGCCAACGAGGAGCGACGCATCTGGGCGGTGCAGTTCCACCCCGAGGTGCACCACACGCCGCTGGGAGCGCAACTGATCGGGAATTTTCTGCGCATCTGCGGGGCGCGCGGCGATTGGACGCCGGCGCATTTTATTGAGTCCACGGTCGCGTCGATCCGGGAAAAAGTGGGCAAGGGCCACGTGATCTGCGGCCTTTCGGGCGGCGTGGATTCTTCAGTGGCGGCGGTGCTGGTGCATAGGGCCATCGGCAGCCAGTTGACCTGCATCTTTGTGAACAACGGCGTGCTGCGCAAGAACGAATTCCAGAGCGTGCAGGACAATCTGCGCGACAAGCTGGGGTTGCATATTGTCGCGGTGAATGCGAGTGCGCGCTTCCTGACGCAACTGGCGGGCGTGACGGAACCGGAGATCAAGAGGAAGCGCATTGGCGCGGAGTTCATCGCGGTTTTTGAAGAGGAGGCGCAACGCATCGCGCAGGAGACGGGCGGCGTGGAGTGGCTGGTGCAGGGCACGCTCTACCCGGACGTGATTGAATCATCGAGCGTGAAGGGCCCGAGCCAGACGATCAAGAGCCACCACAACGTGGGCGGATTGCCGGAGCGGATGAAACTGAAACTGATTGAGCCGCTGCGGGATCTGTTCAAGGATGAGGTGCGGCGCATCGGCCGCGATATGGGCATGCCGGAGGAGATCCTGAGCCGGCAGCCGTTCCCGGGGCCGGGGCTTGCGGTGCGCATCCTGGGAGAGGTGACGCCGGAACGCGTGGCGCTGCTGCAGGAGGCCGACGAGATTGTGGTGAGCGAGATCAAGGCGGCCGGGCTCTACAAAAAGATCTGGCAGAGCTTCGCGGTGCTGCTGCCGGTGATGAGCGTGGGCGTGATGGGCGACCAGCGCACGTATGCATTCACCGCCGCCATCCGCGCCGTGCACTCGGAAGACGGCATGACGGCGGACTGGACGCCGCTGCCGTACGAGCTGCTGAAGCGGATTTCGAATCGGATTGTGAACGAGGTGCGCGGCATCAACCGCGTGGTGTACGACGTGACGTCGAAGCCGCCGGGGACGATCGAGTGGGAGTGACTGGCCGTCACGGGCGGGCGCGGCCTTCGGCCGCCATCTGTGGAAGGGCGATGCTTGCAGCATCGCCTTTTTATTGACTCAAGGATCTGGGTGTAATTGCTGGTGTGCGCTGGACGCGGCCTTCGGCCGCCAGGCGTGCTGAGGCTTTTGGGATCGGTGACCTTACTTCATTGTGCTGGCTGGGGCACGTTTTTCGATTAGTGCCAGAGATCGACAGTTGTGCCATAATTGTAATTAGGTGGCAGATCATGACAGACACGGTAATCCTGGGCCAGAGTGGCAGAATCGTACTGCCGGCGTCAATCCGCAAGGAATTCGGCATGAAGCCGGGAGAGCGGCTTACCGTGTTCGCTGATTCAACCGGTATAAGAATGTTGACCCGCAAGATGGCCCTGGAAAGCATTCGCGCCGAATTGCAGAAGCACATCCCGCCGGGTGTAAGCCTTGCGGATGAGCTGATCCGCGAGCGCCGCGAAGAAGTCAGGCGCGAAGACGAAGAGTATGGCCGCTCCATCGAGCTGAGGAAGGCCGGCGCAAGCCGCCGGACGAGGAAATCCCGTGGATAAGGTGGTTCTGGATGCCTCGGCGTTGCTGGCCATGATGCAAAGTGAGCCTGGAGGGGATCGTGTCGCCGCATTGTTTCTCGATCCCGAGCGAACTGTTCTCGTAAGCACGCTCAACTGGAGCGAAATCTTCGATCGATTGCTCCGAGCCGGTGTTCCCGAGGTGACTGTGGAACGATTGCTCTCGCAAATTGGGGTTCAAACCGTGGATTTCGACCTGGAGCATGCGAAGATTGCCGCGAGGTTCCGCATGGCTCTCCCCGCGTTCTCGTTGGCCGATCGCGCTTGCCTCGCCCTCGCTTTCACGCGCAAAGCTGAAGCCTGGACCACGGACAAGGCATGGACGCGCGCCAAGATCGGCGTTCCCGTCGAGATCTTGCGCTAGCCGCGTCTCTTCAAAACAGCCACTTTTTGCCGGATCTACCGCCCGCTTTGCGCGGCTTTGGCGAAATGGAAGATGCAGTTGACCTGGTGCGCGGCCGGGTCGGGCTTTACGTCGAAGCTGGTGATGACGGTCTGCATCCATTTGGCCAGGACTTTGTCCTGCTTTTGCACGCGCGCCGCGAAGGATGAAACATAGCTTTCGTCGAATGCCGCGCCGGGCGTCAATTTCCAGAGGCGCGTGAGTCTTGCAGCCATGGCATCGGGCGCGCCGTCGAACTGGACTGTGCCCATCTGATAAATCGAGCCGGGAGTGACGTCGAGGCTGTAATTCACGATGTGCGTAGCCTCGTTGAACGAAGGGTGGGTGACGATGGAGCAGTCGAGATAGCCGCGGGCATGATAGGCGTCGCGGACGGCGAGGAGAAACAGATCGAGCGGCCTTCCGGAGCCGGCCTGGTATTTGGACAATACCTTTTCGACTTCAGAGCGGGGAACGAGCGCATCGGCCGGATAGGTGATGGTGCCGAGCTTGTAGACGCCGCCCTCCTTGAGGGCGACTGTATAGGGAATCGCGATAGCTTGATCGGAGACGAGGGGCGGCGCGATTTGAGTCACAGCGACTTCGACAGCCGCATAACCCTGGTCCTGGTAGAGATCTTCGAAGGCGTGTTGAAGACCGATGACTGTGTTCTCGGTATCGAACGCGTTTCCGGTCTGGCCGGCAACAAGAAGACTGGCTTTGGCGAACATGGCGGGGGAAACACCGGAAAGCTGGATGGGGCCGATGCGCACCGGCGGCGAGGCGATGGTGAAGTCGATGGCAGTGATCTTTTGCGGGCCGAGGCCGCTGGTGAGGACGGCTTTCACCGTTGCCTTGACGCCCTGGGCGGCAAGCATTTCTTCGAACATCTGGCGGATGCTTTCAAGCAGGGAGCCACTGGCGGGCAATAGGCCGTGATAGAGCGGGAAGCGCGCGTGAAGCTTGTCGTCGAGGTCTTTGCCGGGCTGGAGCGGCAGATTGTCGAGATGGATGGGGAAGAGCTGGCTGGTGGGCGTCAACGTGAAGAGCAACCCCTTGCTGTCTGTGCTGAACTTGATCACCGCAAAAAGGCCGGTATCGTTGAGCTGTTTGGCGCGAGCTTTCACCTCGATGGCGGTTAAGCGCACGCCGGGTTTGAAGCCGGCGGCGGCGAGCAATTCGTCTTGCGTGTATTGGGGCGCGCCTTGAAAACGGATCGTCCTGGCCGGCGCTTTCTTTGGCGCGGGCGAAGCCTTTTTTTGCGCAGGCAATGGAAGAGAGCAGAGAAGAAGGAAAGCGGCAATCAGTGCAGCCGGTTTGTTCATGCTGCGCCAAGAGTAACAAACTGCGGACGGTGCGGCCAACACACCGAGAGTGCCGACGATGCCGCCGCGGGCGGAGTTGTCGTTTGCGAGAAGCAGGCGTTGAGCCGTCTGCTAGATTGGGGATGGCACGAGCGGGAAGGCGACCTTGAGGAGCGATTCTGTGGCAGAGCTGGCGCCGTTTGGCATTGAGCCCCGATTCACGGCGCGGGTTTGGGGTTTTCGCGATTTGCGTCCCTGGTACGATCGCGTGGCCGAGGGCGAACCGATCGGCGAGGTGTGGCTGACGGGCGACGAGTGCCTGATTGCTACCGGTCCGAAGAAGGGCGAGAAGCTGGGCGCGATTTTCAGCACGAGTCACGATGCGATGGTGGGCGCGGGCGCGCCGGCCGGATCGCCGCTCTTGATCAAGGTGATTTTTGCGCGCGAGAAGCTGAGCGTGCAGGTGCATCCCGACGACAAAATGGCGCAGAAGTACGGCGAGCCGAGGGGAAAAACGGAGTGCTGGTACGCGCTGGCGGCGGAGCCGGGCGCAGAGGTGGCGGCGGGGCTCAAGCCGGGCACGACGATGGAGCAGGTCAAGGAAGAGATTGCCGCGGGGACACTGGAGTCGAGCCTGAATGCAGTTCCTGTGGCGCACGGCGACATGGTGTTTGTCGATTCCGGCACGGTGCATGCCATCTGGCCGGGGTCGATTCTGCTGGAGACGCAGCAGAACAGCGACACGACGTATCGCATGTTCGATTACGGACGCGGACGAGAGCTGCACATCGAAAAATCGCTCGAAGCGACGAAGCTCGTGACGCGCGCGGGAAAGATTGCGCCACGGCGGCTTGCCGATCGCTTTGTGCTGATCGACGTGGAGTATTTTCGCATGGAGCGGATTCCGGTGGAGGGCAGCCGGACGAGTGAAAGTTTGCGCGGAGAAGAGAAGCCGGGGCTGGCGTATCTGTTTGCGGCGGCGGGAGCGGGGCGGATTACGGGGGCCGGATTTGAGCCGGTGGAGTTGCCGGTGAGAGGGATTGTGGCTGTGCCCGCGGCCTCGCCGGAGTTCTTGCTTGAGGACTTGGGCAGCGCGGACGGGAAACTCGATCTGATTCGGATTACGCCGAATTGGCCGGGGTGAGGCAGCTTCCAGCTTCTAGCTCTCAGCTTTTAGCTCGTTGTGGTGGAGGGGGGGCGGAGGGTGCGTTGGCCTTAGTTCGCCATTCCGCCGGCCACGCTGCCTCGCGCTCCCATTCGAGGATTTCATCCAATTGCTGCGGCTGCTTTGTGTAGCCTTGGCGATCGCGTTCTTCTAGAGCGGCCAGTTCGTCTGCAGGGAGGGGTGATTTGTCGAGAGCGTTTTCCTCGGTTTCCATGGGTGGTCCATTGTCCACAATAAATTTCCACACGCCGGCCAGATCGGTTTGTAAGATTGCCAGCAGGCACTGTGACACTTTCAATAGTGTCACAATGCGACCTGTCGGCGCAGTCTAATCTACCTAAGCTGTCTGGTGTGAGATCGACTTCGATTCAGGCGCACGCACAGAGAACACTCGACACCCGAGCCTCCTTCCTCGTCACCTTGTTTGCAGCCGCAATCTTCGGACTGTCACCGCATTTCCTCTTCGGCCAGGCCTCTCAGGCTTTATGGCAAAAAGAGCATTCCAAGGTTGAGAAAATCGCTCAGTTCACAGCGAAAGAGCACGCGGCCATTCTCTTCTCGATAGAAGACGGAGCGCTAGGCTACGCCAATGGCGGAACGGTGCGTAAGCTCGACCTGAAAGGGGGCAGCGCGCAATGCCCCTGGCCGGATCCGGAAGTCTCGCATGATGGCCGATTCTTGGCGCATCTGAGCGATGGAGGTTCGGGGGGCTGTGCGATTCAAATTCTCGAATTAGCTACTGGTAGGGAATGGACGCTGGCCGAATTGCAATTCGCTCCTCCGGGGGTTTCCTGGTCCTGGGACGATTCTGAAATCGCATTCTTCGACCTGCGCTCCCCCCTACCATCTATCCAGGCGGTCTCCTTGCGCGGCGGGTCAGTTCGAGTGCTGGTACCGCAAAGCCAACTGAGGATTGACGAAACCTCTTCGGGTGTTCGTTTCCGCTTGGACGACCGTTTTTCGTTGCAATGGTCGCACTCAGGGCGCGAGATGTTAGTAGATTTCTCGCGGGACGAGCCTACCCAGCAAGCGAATGTCTACAGTGCTTATCCGATGGTGGTGCGAATCGACCTTGCGAATGGCAACTCCATCTTTGAATTGGGCGATGGTGAGGGAGCCGTAGTGTCACCCCTTGCGGATCGAATCGCCTGGTACCGAGGTAACAAGATCGTGGCAGCAAACATCGACGGATCGGATCGCCAGGTCCTCACGGGTGCGCCCCGTTGGCTAGGAATTTTCTCGGGAGATTTCAAAGGGCCGCTGGTCTGGGCTCCCGATGGCAATCGGATGTTCTTTGGCGTTTGGGAAAGCGAGACATGCAAGGACGACGTCTATCTGCTCAGTGCCGACACTCGGCACGCCAAGCGCTTCCTGCGTGGCACGTGCATTACAATTCTCAGCTGGCGCTGATGTGACGAATGGACGAGACCCCCGCTGCGGCCCAAGACGTCATGGCAAACTTTTTCACAAACTTTGCTTTGCAACCGGCCTCTTGAGGCAGAATCTATAGTGATATGAGCTTTCGACTGGCAATTCCTGCTGAACTTCGCGGGGCCGTGGATGCGGCTACTGCCGACTGGCAATCGAACCGCAAGATTGAGCGTTTCTGGAAGAAGGACCCCTCGCTCTGGACGCGCGACGGTGAGGAGAAGTGGCTGGGCTGGATCGATATTGTGGAGCGCCAGCAGAAAGACGTGGCATCGCTGGCCGCGCTGGGCGGCGACGTGCGGAGCGCCGGTTTTCGATCGGCCCTGCTGCTGGGCATGGGCGGATCCAGCCTTTGCGCAGAGGTTCTGGCCAAGACCTTCGGCCCGCAGTCCGGCTCTCCCGAGTTGATCATTGTCGACTCCACCGATCCGGCCGAGGTGATGGCCGCGTGCGAAGGGGTGGACCTGGGCAAGGCCATGGTGATCGTGGCCAGCAAATCCGGTTCCACGCTCGAGCCCAATATTCTGAAACAGTTTTTCTATGAGCAGGTGCGCCGCGTGGTGGGGGCGGGACATGTGGGCAGCCATTTTGTGGCCATCACCGATCCGGGCTCGAAGATGGAGCAGGTGGCCAGGAACGACAGCTTCCGCTACATCTTTTATGGCGATCCCGAGATTGGTGGGCGCTACTCGGCGCTTTCGAATTTCGGCATGGTCGCGGCCACCGTGGCCGGCCTCAACGTGGGCAAGCTGTTGGACGAGGCCGCCAAGGGCGTGGCCAGCGCAAAACAGCCGATCGAAAACAATCCCGGGGTGCAGCTTGGCCTGCTTCTGGGTTCGGCAGCCAATGCCGGTCGCGACAAATTCACCATCTTCACTTCGCCTGAGATTTACGATCTGGGGGCGTGGCTGGAGCAACTGATCGCCGAGTCCACCGGCAAGCAGGGCAAGGGCATTACGCCCGTGGATCGCGAGGCAATCGGCGCGCCCGAGGTCTATGGCAACGACCGCATCTTTGCCTACGTGCGCTATAAAGACACCGCCGACTATAGCCTGGACGCCAAAGTTCTGGCGCTCGAGGCGGCGGGCCATCCCGTGATTTCGATCGGGATTGAGGACCTCTACGAGATTTTCGGCCAGTTCTTTACGTGGGAGATTGCGACGGCGGTGGCGGGTTCGGTGATGGGCATCAATCCCTTCAACCAGCCCGATGTGGAGTCGGCAAAGATTGAGACGCGCGCGCTGACCACCGAGTATGAAAAGACGGGCAAGCTGCCGGAGCGGCAGCCGGTGCTTGCGGAGGCGGGAATTGAGTTATACGCAACGGAGGCCTACGCGGCGCAACTGCGAGCCTTGGCGCCTACCGATTCGCTGACCGGATTTTTGCGCGCGCATCTCGCTCAACTGCGCGCGGGCGACTACTTTGCGGCGCTGGCATTTCTGCCCATGTTCCCCGAGCACGAAGCGGCGATCCAGGTGTCGCGGGACGCGGTGCGCGACAAGAAACACGTGGCTACCTGCCTTGGATTCGGGCCACGTTTTCTGCACTCGACCGGGCAGGATTACAAGGGCGGCCCGAATACGGGCGTATTTTTGCAGATCACCGCAAAACACGCCGAGGACATGGACATTCCGGGGCAGAAGTACAGTTTTGGGGTGGTCATTGACGCCCAGGCGGCGGGGGATCTTGCCGTGCTGGAGTCGCGCGGACGGCGCGCCCTGAGGGTTCATCTGGGAGCCGATGTGGCGGCTGGGCTGAATGCACTGAATGCGGCGATTGCAGCGGCGCTGGCATAATGCGTGCTGTTCACTTTGGCGCGTGCGAAGGTGAGTAACAGGCTTTAGGCAACTTTTTGCAAGAATCGGGGTTTTACCGGGTAACAGGCTCGGGGCAGGGCTCGTCTAACAGATTGAGCCGCTCAAGAAGGGCTTGGAAGGCCGTTCTCCCGCGGGGTTTCCCGGGTTGAGAACGACGGCAATCATAGAGGAGAGATCAAGATGAATCGCAGCTTGCACGAAAAGGTGATTCGACCGCTGGCGGCATGGGCCGGGGTGGCCGTGCTGTGTGCCGTGGTAGCGATGGGGCAGGATGCGGGCACTGCCGGGGCAGGCCAGAGTCAGGTTCAGCCGCAAAGTCAGCCGGCGACGCAGCAGGGACCGCGCGCCGATGGCCAGATTGAAATGGATGTGGTGCATGCGCTGGACGCGTCAGCGGCTCTGAAGAACGACCTGATTACGGCGGCCACGATTCAGGGCGAGGTTACGCTTTCGGGGACGGTATCGACTTTGGCGTCGAAGCAACTGGCCGAGTCGATCGCCGCGCACGTGGATGGCGTGACCAAGGTACACAACAACCTGAAGGTCGGGAATCCGGGCGCGGATGCGCAGAATATGCAGCCGGCCCCCGATACGCAGGAGATGCCGGACGCCGATCAGTCGCAGGCGCAGAAACAAATGGCAGGTCTGCCGCCGCCGGGACCGGATCCGAATCAGGGCCCGAATCAGATTCCGAACGAGAGCCAGGCTCCGGCGACCGCGCCAACTCCGCAGCAGGGAGCTTATCCGCCGCCTCCGCCGCAGCGGCCGCAGTACCAGCGGGGCCCGCAGTATTCACAGTACCCACCGCAGTATGGGCCGCAGTATGGGCCTCAGTATGGGCCGCAGTCAGGGCCGGGTCCGGCAGCGCCTTCTTATACGCCGGCTAGCGGTCCTGTGACGCTGGCTCCGGGAACGCTGCTGCAAGTTCGCACCAGCGAAACGGTGGATAGCAAGAGGGCCAAGGACGGCGAGCCGGTGCAGTTTGTGGTGATTCAGGATGTGACGATGGGCGGGGTTCTGGCGATTCCGCGCGGCGCGGTGGTGCACGGCGTGATTACAGAACACAAGAATGTCGGATCCGGCAGCTTGGGAGGCAGCTCTTCATTGTCGCTTATGCTGACCTCGCTCGATCTGGGCGGGCGCAACTATCCGCTGCAGACCGACCAGTTCAAGGTGAAGGCTCCGAATAAGGCCGGCCAGACAGCAGGCAGCGCATTGACCGGCGGCGTGATCGGCACGATTATCGGATGCGCGGTGGGCCGCGGCGCGGGTTGCGCCATCGGCGCCGGGGCGGGTGTGGCTGGGGGCACGGCATTGGGAGCAGCTTCGCCCGGGTACCGGGCCTGGATTCCTGCCGAAGCGCTCGTCACCTTCCACATCACCGCGCCAATCACCGTGCAACCGGTGAGCCCGCAGGAAGCGGCAAGACTGGCGCAGGGACTGTATCCCGGCGGACCGGCGCTTTATCGCCGTTATCCCTACGGATCGCCCTATTACGGCTATGGCGCTGGCCCGGCATACTACGGCGGGTATCCGGCGCCCTACTATCGGCCGTATTTCATCGTGGGCGGGGCGTACTACTGGCGTTAAAGACAGCTTCTAGCTTTTAGCTCTTAGCTTTTAGCTCGTTGAGGTGAGTGAGCGGAAGCGGCAGAGCTTAAAGCGGAGTAAACCGAGCAGAGATCGGGCATCCGCAAATGCGGATGCCCGATTTCTGTTTGGGGCCGCGGGGCGCCGGGTGCGCATGATGAGTGGGTTCGTTTGAATCAAACTGTCCCTCCGGGGCTAAAGCCCCGCATTGGTTTTGGGGCTTTTTGCGGCACGACTGAAGTCGTGCCCTTTCAAAACAGATTCAAACTGGCACACTGCCGACTCACGAGTTGCGGTGGTCTGTCGTCTATAATGGCAGAGTTGCAATAAGCGAGAATTGCGCATCGCAGACCCAGGGAAATGCAGTGATTTTGCCGCTGCTGCCGGCCGTGTCAGCGCGAGTGCGCGCAGAGAGTAGAAGGTCCAGATCCATTCATGATTCGTTTCCTGCAAAGCCAAGATGACCGCATTGTCAAAGCGATTTTCATCGTAATCATCGGCGTGGTTTCGGTGTCGATGGTGGTGTACCTGATTCCCGGCCTGACCGGCAGCGGCGCTGCCGCGCCAGATACGTATGCGATCGTGTATCCCCACTGGTACAGCAAGATTTTGTCCACGGGCGACCCGGTCAGCCAGACGCGCGTGCAACAGGTTACGGAGAACGAGTTGCGCCAACGCGGCCCGCAATACTCCGGGAACCCGATGATCGTGCAGTATTTTGAGCAGCAGGTGGGCCAGCAACTGGTGCAGCAGCAGGTGCTTTTGCAGGAAGCGCACAAGCTGGGCATCCGCGCCACGGACGACGATGTGCGCCAGTACCTGCGCACCGGGCCCACGGGCCAGGTGCTCTACCCCGATGGCAAGTTTATCGGCGACCAGGCCTATCGGCAACTGATTGACGACCGGCTGCACGAGTCGGTGGACCAGTTTGAGAGCCAGATCGAGGACGAGATCACGGTACGCCGCCTGGAGAAGTTCATCACCGCGGGTGTGACGGTGAGCGACCAGGAAGTCCGCGACGCCTATCTCAAAGCGAACATCAAGATCAAGTTCGACTACGCGGTGATCTCGGCCGACGACGTGCGCAAGACGATCAATCCTTCGGATAGCGATTTGGAAGCGTTCTTCAAGAAGAATGCGGCGCGTTATGCCCAGGCGGTGCCCGAGGAGCGCAAGATCACCTACTTTGCGTTCACGCAGGACCAGGTTCCGGGAGGGGTTCCGCAGCCTACGCAACAACAGATTCAGCAGTTTTACAACGACCATGCGAGCGACTATTCGGTTCCGGACCAGGCGCGGTCGCGGCACATACTTATCAGTGTGCCGCAAGGCGCCGACGCCAAGACCGATGCCGCGGCCAAGGCCAAAGCGGAGAGCGTTCTGAAGCAACTCCAGGTCGGCGGAAGCTGGAGCGATCTGGCGAAGAAATATTCCGACGACCCGGGCAGCAAGGACCAGGGCGGCGAACTGGGATTTGCGCAGCGCGGCAAGATGGTGCCTGAGTTCGACAAGGCCATCTTCACGCAAAAGATCGGCGACATCGCCATCGTGAAGAGCAGCTTCGGCTACCACATTATTCAAGTGGAAGAGCGGCAGAGCGCGCACACGCAGCCGCTGAGCGAAGTGCAGGCGGCCATTGTTGCGGCGCTGACCCGCGAGACCGCGGGACAGGCGGAATCGCGGTATACGCAGCAACTGACCGCAGAGGCGAACAAGGATGGCCTGGAGAAGACCGCGGCGGCGCATCATCTCAATCTGGTGACCACAGAGCCGGTGGGACACGACGGAGTGATTGCCGCATTGCCCGACAGTTCACAGCTTTTGGCCAAGGCCTTTGAAGCCAAACAGGGCGATCCGCCGCAATCGGCGCCGACGGGCGAGGGCTACGCCATCTTCCAGGTGACGGGTATCGTTGCGGCGCACGCGCCGGCCTTTGCCGACTGGAAGACGCACGTGCTGGACGACTATCGCGACGAGCAGTTGCCGGTCCTGCTGAGCCAGAAGACCTCCGACCTTGCCAGCAAGGCAAAGGCGATGAACGATCTCGGCAAGGCGGCCAAAGCCGTGGGCGCGACGGTGAAGACCAGCGACCTGGTGGGCTCCAGCGGACAGGTGCCTGATTTCGGCGAAGTGGGCCAGGTGGCTCCGCAACTCTTTGAGATGACGGTTGGCTCGTTCAGTGGACCCATCAACGCGGGGCGCACCGGCGTGGTGGTGAAGATTCTGGACAAGCAGGAGCCGAGCGCGGACGAGATCCAAAAGAACTTCGACCAGACGCGCGAAGAGCTCCGCAATGATCGCGAGCAAGAGGCGTTCAGCATTTTCATGAGCGGCGTGTGGAACGACTATAAGAAAAAGAAGCTGATCACCCTCAACACCAAGCCGCAGCAGACTCCGGGGACTTAGAGCAAGGTTGATGCAGAAAGGATGAGGCCCGCAGCCGAGTGGTTTGCGGGCCTTTGCCCATATGGACTGCGCTCACTATCGCAGCCCGGTCGTCGCGAAGGGCAATCCTGCTGCGGGCCAATGATCCGGCTGCGCGTCGAGGTTGGGCGCGACGGACATACGGCCGAATGAGGCCGGCGCTACCGTTACGTTCCAGCCGTCGAGGACGATGAGCGGATCTTCTCCGTTGAAATCGTTTTGCGCGGCCTCGATTCCGATGGTTTTGGTTTCGTTGGGCAGCAAGGACACGTAATTGTCGGTGTAGAAGACCGGCAGGACGCGCTCGCCGGATTTTCTGCGCAGTTGCACGTGCGCCATGAGGGCGATGTGGTCCGTCGGGTTGTGCAGCGTGATCTCAAGCAGCCGTTGGCCGGCGATTTTTCCTTCGAGCTCTTCGGCTTTTGCCGTCAGCGTGACCATGGGCAGGTCGCTGAGCGCCGTGAGGTCGTCGGGATGGTCGGGCGTTCCGAGCCAATAGAAGTTGCTCGATAGAAGTTCTCCGGACGCGTTGTGCAAGGCGAGCCTGAGAAAATGCACTGCCGTAGGATGCTCCGGGAAATCGACGGTTCCGAGATTGGTTGCCAAGTCGGGCGCGGCCGTGAGTTTGATCGCGTGCTCGTATGCCAGCGTCCCGTCGAGGTTGTGGACGCTCACCCGCGCCACGGCATCGGTGACAGGCTCCGGCTGGTTGTTGATGACCTGCACCTGTCCGTTGGCCTCGTTGAGCTGGATGTGCACCATCTCCGACGCGTGCATGACGGCGAAATACGACGACATCGGCTCCAGATCGTAGTGGTAGAGCTGCCAGACGAAACTCGGCTGCGCGGGGTTGCTCATCCAGGTGATCACGGCCGTGGTGGGATGGAAGAGCTGTGCGTTGCGTCCTTCATACATGGCGCGGAAGGCCTCGTAGTTCATGAGTTGCGCCTTGCGCACAAAGTCGGCGAGATTGGCGATCTTGCCGTAGCGTGCGGCGACGATGCCCGGGTAGAGATCGCCGTGCTGCGCGCCTTTGGCCATGTCGTGCGCGGCCCAGTCATCGTTGATGGTCTCCCAGTCTTTCCTGGGCATCATGCCATGGATGGATTCGAGCGTGGGCACGCTCATGCTGCCGGTTTCGGTTTTGAAGTAGTCGTCGGTGACGGCGTAGAACTCGCGCGGGGCGCGCCAGGAATAGGGTCCATGCGAGCGCACGCCGGCGCCGTCGGTCGAACTCGGCTGATAGCGGCGCGTGGGCTCGAGCTCGGCGAGCACTTTGCGAAGGGCCGCGTCGATCTCCGGCGGGGGATAGCCCTCATTGCGCGCGCACCACAACGCGATGGAAGGATGGTTGCGGAAGCGCAGCACCTTGTCGCGCACGTTGGCGACGTAGGTATCGAGATCGGTGGGATCGGGACCGTCGGACGGATTGGGTTGGAAAAATTCGTCCCACACCAGAATGCCGTACTCGTCGCACAGCTCGTAGAAGTCCTCGCCAGTGCTCTGGCCCACCCAGTTGCGGATGAGGTTAAGGTTCGCCAGTTGATGCATGTGAATCTGGGCGTCGAGCCGCTCGCGGGGAATGCGCTTCATGGCTTCGTCGAGGCCCCAGTCGCCGCCGCGGATGAAGATGGGCACGCCGTTGACGGAGATGGTGAGCGTGTCGGCTCCAGGGACCGAATACGTGATCTTGCGAACGCCGAAATCGACGTCGTCCGTGTCGCTGATGGAGCGGCCGATGGTGAAAGCGAGATGCAGACGGTACATCTGCTGCTGGCCATAGCCATTGGGCCACCAGAGGCGCGGATGGTCGATGTGCAGCGCAGGCGTGGATTTGGCGTCGAAGATGATTGTCTGCGTGCTGTGCGGGGCGAGCTCCACCTGCCGTGCGAAGGCAATGTTCTCGATTGTTCCCTGCAACAGACCGGTGACCGGCTTGTCGCTCACATTCTCGACTGTCGCCTGCACGGAAACGTCAGAGGAGTCGGTGCGGGGAAGAGGCAAATCGGTGGTGACGAGCGGGTCTTTGAGCAGCACCGGGCCGGTGGCCGAAAGAAACACCTTCTGCCAGATGCCGGTGTCGCGGTCGCGCACGGCGTTGAGCCAGTCCCAGCCGATGGTGGAGAGGAAAGTTGGACCATCGATGGCGGTGATGCCGCCGTTTTGGCCGACGCCATTGCGCAACGTGTGCTCGTGCGGATCGCCGGGATGCGGCTCGGGCGCAACCAGCACGGCGACCACTGCGGGACGGCCCGGCTTGACCTGCGCGGTGATGTCGAAGATGCCGCGGATGAACGCGCCGCGGATCGTTCCCACTTTGACGCCGTTGACCCACACGTCGGCCGAGTAGTTGATGCCTTCGAAGTTGAGCCACACATGGTGGTTGCGGTAGGCCGGCGGCACGTGGATCACGGCCCGGTACCAGTACGAAGTGTGGCACAGGCTTTCAGGAATGATCTGGGGACGATCGTTTTCGCCATACATCGGCTCGGGATAGACGTGGTCGTTGACCAACGAGGTGAGCACCGTGCCCGGAACCGTGGCCGCGTACCAACCACGCGGATCAAAGGCCGCGCTGGCAACCTCCGCGCCCGCTTGCGGGACTTTGACCACGTCCTGCAGCATCCAGCCCGAGGCGAGCGTAACGGGTTGCGGAGATGTGGCGGCGGCTGAGGCGGAAGAGGGCGACAGAACGGCAAGAATCGAAATCAAAGCAGAGACGAAAAGGCAGGAAGTGTGACGGCGGAATTTCAACGGAGTACTCCCTGAGCCTGGAAGTCGATCAACGGGCTGCGTGGGGGCGCGCAATTCAGTGTCTCAGATCGGCCCAAATTCTGCTGGGCCGTGGTCGATCTCAAAATAAAGCCCTCTTCGATCCGCGATAATGACAACATGCAATTTCAGCGGTCTTCGGGAGTCCTGCTGCACATCAGTTCGCTGCCTTCTCGTGGAGGCATCGGCGATCTGGGTCCGGCCGCGCATGAGTTTGTGGCTTTCTTGGCCCGCGCCAAACAGCACGTCTGGCAGGTTCTGCCGCTTTGTCCTACGGGATTCGGCAATTCGCCTTATGCGGGGTCGTCGGCTTTCGCGGGCAATCCCGCGCTCATCAGCCTGGAGATGCTTCGCGACTGGGGATGGATCGGCGGCGATCGCATCGCCGGGTTGCCGACTGGCTCGGGTGCGGTGGATTTTGAGGAAGTTGAGGCGCGGAAATTCCCGCTGCTGTGCGAGGCTGCGGGAAATTTTCTCGATCGCGCGCTGGACGAGCCAGAGTTGGCCGAGCAGTGGGCAGATTTTGAAGCGTTTTGCCGCGAACAGGCTTCGTGGCTCGACGATTACGCGCTCTATGCGGTGTTGCGCCGCGTCTTGAAAACCGGCGCGTGGACGGAATGGCCCGAGCCGCTGCGACGCCGCGATGCGCAGGCGCTGGCCGCGGCCGCAGCCGAACATGGGCGCGAGCGCATGATCGAGAAGGCGCTGCAGTTTGCATTTTCGCAGCAGTGGAACCTTCTCCAAGAGGCTGCGGCACGCAGTGCGATCCGGATCATGGGCGACGTGGCGATCTTCGTCAACATGGATTCGGCGGACGTTTGGGTTCACCCCGAGATTTTCGAACTTGACAACGACCTGAAGCCGATCAGAATTGCCGGCGTGCCGCCCGACTACTTTTCGGCCACGGGCCAGCGTTGGGGCAATCCGCTTTACCGCTGGGACGTGCTGGCGCAACGCGGATTCGACTGGTGGATCGAACGCATCCGGCGCGCCGTAGAGATTTACGACATTGTGCGTCTCGATCATTTCCGCGGATTCGAGGCGTACTGGGCGATACCGGCAGAGGAGGAGACCGCCGTGAAAGGCGAATGGATTAAAGCGCCGGGGTTGGAACTTTTCCGCGCTCTCGAAGCGGCGCTGGGACCGCTGCCGCTGGTTGCAGAAGACCTGGGATTGATCACGCCGGAGGTGGAAGCGCTGCGCCTTGCGCTGGTCATGCCGGGCATGAAGGTGCTGCAGTTCGGATTCAGCGACAAGGGCGCGCATATACACCTGCCGGAACATTTTGTGCCCGCAACCGTGGCCTATACCGGCACGCACGACAACGACACCACGCAAGGCTGGTGGAACCAGGCAAGCGAAAAGGAACGCTCGGCGGTGGAAGCGCTGGTGGGACCGGTAAACAACCGTCCCGCGTGGCCGTTGATGCGTGCGGCGCAGGGGAGCGTGGCGGAGATCGCGATCGCGCCTGCGCAGGACTTGCTGGAACTGGGCTCCGAGGCACGCATGAACACGCCCGCGGTTGCCGAGGGCAACTGGAGCTGGCGCGCGCCGGAGGGTTGCTGGACGGAGGAGTTGGCGGAACGGTTGGCGGCGCTGGCCGAAGTGACGGACAGGGAAAACGATCCCCTCGGCCAGGCAGAAGAACAGGTTGCGTCGGAAAAGAACTAGCGTGGTGAATCTGAATTCCACGAAAGACAACCGCAGGTCCTTCGACTCCGTTCGCCGCAAAAAGCGCGGCGAACTCCGCTCAGGATGACATCCGACTTTTGGCCGCTCAGGATGACAGTTTCATTGATGGGAAGCCTTGACTCATCGAACTAGCGGAAGCTCGAATCGTCGAAGCGGCTCATGTCGATGGAATCGTCGAGGACGCCGAGCGTGACCACGGCGAAGGTGAAGACCGTGGTCTCCGGCTCGAGATGGCCGCCGAAGGCCTTGTCGGCATTGGCCAGCACGATGTGCGGATGAATGTGGCCGTTCATGATCATACCGCTCATACCGATGATGTCGGCAGGCGCGGTGGGATTCTTGATGAACATGTTTTTTGACGGCAGGTCGCGGTTCGAGACCTGGTGAATCTGGTAGCCGCGCACGGAACCGAATCCGGAGAGAATCACGGCGTTCTTGATCTTCTCCTGGGCGATCATTTTTTCGAGGCCGGCGAGCAGATCGGCGCCGAATTTGAAGCGCAACACGACGATGCGCTGGATGTGGCCGCTGACGGCAAAGACATCGGGCACGTCGGGACTGTTGGGTTTGGAGTCAACCGCGGGATTGCCCGTGGCGTGGCTTACCTCGCGGCGCGTCTCCTGCGCCGGCAGGGCAAGGCATGAGGCGAGAAGGGCAACGACGAAGATTTTCTTCATGGGCAATCTCCTTGGTGCGAGAGCGGACGAGAGTCTGGGTTCGGTTCGTGCTTTCCCACCCATTTCGCAAAAGGCGCGAAATGGATGGGGCACGGTGCATTGTGCTGGATTGAAGATGCTAAAGGCTGATTCTTTCCTCGGTCCCTAGCTCCCTTGGTCCCTCATTCCCTCATTCCCTCGTTCCCTTGGTCCCTGTTTCTAGAAGGGGATATCGTCGTCGGAGATTTCGGCCGCCTGCGAGTATTCATCGGTCGCGGGGGGTTGGCGCTGGTCCATGCTGGACGACGCAGACGATGTACTTGAGGAACGGCTGGAGCCGCCGCCATCCTCGCGGCCCGAAAGCAGCGATAGTTCGCTGACGATGATTTCGGTGCGGTAGACTTTGCGGTTGGCGAATTCCTTATCGTCCCAGTTACGGGTCTGGATGCGGCCCTCGATGAAAAGCTTCGTGCCCTTCTTGACGTAGTCGCGAATGATCTCTGCCAGGCGGCCGTAAGCCACGATGTTGTGCCACTCGGTGCGGTCCTGCCAGTTACCCTGCGGGTCCTTGGAGCGCTCGGTTGTGGCGAGCCCGAAGGTGGCCACCGGAGTGCCTCCTCCCGTGGAGCGGATTTCAGGGTCCTTGCCCACATTTCCCAGAAGAAAGACTTTATTGACGCTCTTGGCCATGTTCTTGCTCTCCTGTTCCAAACCGGATGAGTTCCGGCGGTTCCTTGAAAGATCGCCGCGCAACGCCGCGCGTGTACTGGAAGAATCTTAATACACGGCTGCGGATTGCGGGCAGAGCTTCAGCTCATTCGCCCTAATTCACGGAATTGGTGCGCCACGGCTTCAAGAAAGGTCTCGATGCTGATCTCCGGGGGAATGGTGAGCCCCGATTTGGCGCACAGAGCGGATGCAATGCGGCTGGCGAGAGCACTCCGCGTTGTCAGGTCCATATCGAGCCGTCGCGAGAAGAACCCTTCCAGCACTTCGAGGTCGGACGGGACTAGCCGGGCAAGCGCGGGAGCGAGCAGCACAACGCGCAAATGCGGCGGGCCACCCCACGGGCCAACGTTCGTCTGCGGGGGCCCAGGCGGCGGGATGGGCGACTGCACAGCAAGCGCTGCCGCTGTCAAAGTTGGTGGGGCGCCATCGGCCCACATCGGCACATCGACCTCGCGTTCGCGCACCACCAGCGTGCCGGCAACCATGTCGCCCAGGCGCTGAGATCGCCGGCTGAAGAACATGGTCACGATGCCCACGCCATAAAAGCCGGGCATATAGTCGATGATTCGCACCAGGTTGCGCGCCAGCGCTTCGACAAAACTGACGCCGCGGCCCGATTGGTGGATCACACGAATTTTGGCCACGCGCTTGCCCAGCGTGCGCCCATTGTTGAACGCCTCAAAAAGCGCGAAGTAGCCCCAGATGAGCAGAAAGAAGATGAGAATAAAGATGCCGACGCCCCAACTTGCGGATTTCGCACCGAAGTTGCCCAGGGCCGCAATGATGAAGACGGCGAGAAAACTGAGCAGGATGAGGGCCGCAATCAGAATGAGCGTGTCGACCAGGATGGCGACGAATCGGCTACCGATACCTGCCAGCGGCAATTCGATGGACACAAGTTCCGGGGTATCGATGTTAAGCTGGTCTCCAATCGGCTCCATGGCCATCATTCTCTCCAATCAGTGGCTGCAAAAGCGCCGCCCATACTGGGACCGCCTCAACTGGCTCCTGAACCAGGCTGCTCAAGGCGGCGTGCGCCAACTGTCGCGAGCGGAGTTGCGCGAAACCGCGCTTCTCTACCGCCAGGCGGCGAGCGACCTGTCGACCCTGCGCCAGGACTCGACTGCCCGCGCTTACGCCGAACTCGTCAACCATTTATTGGCTCGCGCCCACCATATCATCTATTCGAGCCGGCGCAAAGGCTTCCTGAAGATCTTCTATTTCCTGCGCGACGACTATCCGGCGCTCATTCAGCGCAGATTCCGTTACGTGTTGCTATCGCTTGTCATTATGCTTGCCGGTGCGGCGCTGGGCACGGTGCTCACGCTGGCGCGTCCCCAGTTCATGCGCCACATGCTGGGTCCGCAGATGGTGGACACTATCGAGCACCACAAGATGTGGACCGAATCGATTGTGGGGGTCGAGCCGGAGGCCACGAGCGCCATCATGACGAATAATCTTACGGTTTGCTTCGTCGCATATGCCGGCGGCATCGTTTTCGGCCTTCTCTCCATCTGGTCCATGTTCTTCAACGGCCTCCTGCTCGGCGTGATCGGCGTGGCCTGCGCACAGCACGGCATGTCGGTGGACCTGTGGAGCTTTGTGGCCCCGCATGGCTCGCTGGAGCTGCCCTCGATTATTCTTGCCGGTGCAGCCGGACTGCGCCTGGGGCGCGGCGTGGTTTTTCCCGGTCTTTATCGCTGGCGCGACTCCATCGCTCTGGCCGGCGCGGAGTCCACGCGCATGGTCGCCGGCGTTATTCCGCTGCTCGTCATTGCCGGCTCGCTCGAAGGATTTTTTTCGCCCTCCGCAGCGCACGTCTGGCTCAAGTTCGCGGTGGGCGGGTGCTTGTTCACATTGCTGCTGGTGTGGTTGTTCCGGCCGGTGGGGAACGTCAGGCAGCCTTCGGAGCCTTTGCGGTGAGCTTGATGCCGAGAGCTCTCACAACCGCCAGGGTGGACTTGAGGGTAGGATTTCCGTTGGGGCTGAAGGAGCGGTAGAGCTGTTCGCGGGACAGGCCGGTCTCGCCCGCGATTTGCGACATTCCTTTGGCACGTGCAGCCACTCCCAACGCATGGGCGATGTAAGAGGCGTCGTCGGTTCGCAGCGCCTCCGCCAGAAAAATCGCAATTGCCTCTTTCGTTGTCAGATCTTCCGCCGGATCGTAATTCTTCAGTTTCTTAGCCATCTGTTTCGCTCCATTCTTTGGCGAGGCGCTTCGCCGTTTTGATGTCCCGGTCCTGCGTGCGTTTGTCTCCGCCGCACAACAGAATTGCGATTGTATTCCCGCGCAGCTGGAAATAGACACGGTAACCGGGGCCGTGGTCGATCCGCAGTTCGCTGACGCCATCGCCCACAGGCCGCACATCGCCGGCGTTTCCAAACGCGAGTCGATCCAGGCGAGAGGCAATCAACGCGCGAACGCGCTGGTCACGAAGTTTGGTTCGCCATCTGCGGAATGTCTCGGTCTGCTTGAGTTCGATCATTCGCGACCGTAGTTTATAAACTACTCGCTTCTGTGGGTGCTGTCAACGGAGGGGCTGCGCAGTTTGCAGCGATTTTCATGGCGTCAGACCATCGCGCGCTCTTTTACCCGTAAATACTGGTTGAGCACGGCCGAGGTCAGTTTATCGGGATCGAGATCGAGGGTGAGGGCGCCCTGATCGCGCAGCCGCGCGAGAAGGAGTTCGCGCCGCATCGCCAGCTCCTGCGCCGCCGATGCGCGGAACATCTGCTCGACATTCTTGGGGCGGCCTTTGGCAATTGCTTCCACGTCGGGCTGCGCCATGGCCACGAAAAGCAGCACATGCCGCCGCAGCAGTTGCATGGCGCCGTCGATGACTTCCGGACGCATGGCGGTTTCTGCCAAGTCGGTGATCCACAAAATGAGCGCCCGGCGCGGCTGCCAGCGGTTGAGCGTGGCCGTGGCGCGCAGGTGATCGGCTTCGCTCGATTCGGCGTGTGCCTGGGCAAGCGCCTCCACAATCAGCCGCAAATGCGCCGGGCCGCGGCCGGGCAAAACGCGTTGCTGCACGTGCTGGCCGTAGACGAGCAGGCCGACGCGATCGCCGGAGTAGAGCGCGAGTTGCGCCAGGGCGACCGCGGTAGAGCACGCGTAATCGAGCTTGGAGTAGCCGCGCCGCTCCTGATCGTCCGTGTCGCGCAAGATGCGGCCTTGCAGCAGGCGTCCCGCGTCGAGAACGATCCACACCGCCTGGCTGCGCTCGGTCTGGTAGCGCCGCGTGATGAGTTGCCCGCGCCGCGCCGTAGCCGTCCAGCAGATGTCGCGCAGGTCGTCGCCTTCGAGATATTCGCGGAGGCTCTCGAAGTCGCGGCCGAGACCGCGCTCGCGCACCTGGCGCAGTTGCAGATCGATCTGACGGCCGCGGGCGAGAAAGATCTCCTGGTCTTCACCTTGTCGCAGCGCGGGATAGACACGCACGGTCTGCTCGAGCGGCGCCATGGCCCATTTGTCGACGAGGCCGAGCAGCGACCGGTAGCGCAGATAGACGGCGCCGGTAGTGACATCGCCGCGCTGGAGCGGATCGATGGTGTAGCGCAGAGCGGCTCGAACGCGCGGCCAGGCGCGCAGACTCCGCGTGGCCGGCACGGCGACCAGCGCTTCGGGCAGATCGTCGACGATGCGACAATCGAGGATGGTGCCGCCGTTCTGCTCAACGGCGATTTCGATTTCGGTGGCGCTGGAAAGGGAGGGGGCGTTGCTCCATGAGCGCTCTATTGTGATCAGTTGCGGAGCGGGCAGGCGCGTGGCATCCCACAATGCGGCGATAAGTACCAGCGCATCCCAAACTAGCATTCCGTAGCCGAGGCGCGCGGAGAAGAATCCCGGCAACGCCAGCACGAGGCCCCCAACCAAGAGCCAGATGGTGCGCGGCGTAAGGCCGAAAGCAAAGCGCCCGCGCCGCCGGCAAGCGGCGCGAACGGTCTCGGGATGGAGGGAAGCGGAGATCATAGGACCTCGATCGGCAAATCAAGAGCCACCGTCAGGGCGTAGTTCAGCTTGCGCGTCTTTTCTCCCGAAAGGGATCCTACGTATCTGGTCAGCTGATTCTTGGGGATGCTCGCGAGGCCATCGCACAGGATCCAGGATTGGTGCTTAAGGCCATCTTCAGGTCCTACTGCAACCTGAGTGGGCAGTCCCAGACCCTGGGAATGAATAGGCGCGCAAACTACTGTGGAGAAATTTGAGTCGATCAGCCGCTGATGACTGAGGATCACGAAGACCCGCTGCCGCTTTGGGTCGCCTGCTGGGTCGCTAACGAGGTAAAGCTCGCCCCTTTTCATTCTTCCTACAAACGGACGGAATGGCTGAAGCGCCGCCCTGTTTACGTTGCAGGAAATCATCATTGCCGCGATGTGTCAATGATATCCAAGCACCGCAACCTGTCATCCGCCGGCTAATGGAAAGATTTCATAAGAGTTATAGATACGGAGCCTGATAACGCAGGACGTCTTCCATCTCTTCATTCAACAGGTCGGCTGCCTTGTCGATAAGCTCCTGATCCAGCTTTTGAAGTGCGTGGCGCGTTGCGGCACGAATGTAGGCGCGAAGCACCTTTTCGACAAATGCCGAACGGGAATTGCCCTCTCCGATCAGCTTGTCAATTTCGACGAGCAGCGGTGCCGAAATCGTTATGGAAGCCTTGGCAGTCATTTCAACCTTATCGTACCACTACCTTTCATTATCCTCGCGGCACCGCGACCGCCGCGACCACATCGTTGAGCACGCGGTCGGCGTCGAAGCCCTCCAGTTCCGCCTCGGGCTTGAGCAGGATGCGATGGCGCAGCACGGGCAAGACGGCGCGTTTGACGTCGTCGGGAATCACGTAGTCGCGGTCCTCGAAGGCCGCGAAGGCCTGGGCCACGCGCAACAGGCAGATGGCGGCGCGCGGACTGGCACCCAACGCCAACATGGGCCACTCGCGCGTACGGCGCACCAGATCGAGGATGTAGCCGTAGAGGTCAGATTCCACGCGAATGGCGCGAATCTCGTTGCGCGCGGCTTCGAGGAGCGCGAGGGCGAGCGGCTGGATCTTCGCGTCGTCGAGCAGGCTTACGCTCGAGCCGTGGTGCCGCTCCAGCATCTGCCGCTCTTCGTCCGCCTCGGGATAGCGCACCTTGATCTTGAGCAAAAAACGGTCGAGTTGCGCCTCGGGAAGCGGATAGGTGCCCTCAAAGTCGATGGGATTCTGGGTGGCAAAGACTGTGAACCATGTGGGCAACTGACGCGCGACGCCATCGCTCGTCACCTGGCGCTCTTCCATGCATTCGAGCAGCGCCGCCTGGGTGCGCGGGGGCATGCGGTTGATCTCGTCGACCAGCAAAAGGTCGGTAAAAACGGGACCGGCGTGAAATGCAAAGGTATCGGAGCCGGGTTTGAAGATGGTGGTGCCGAGAATGTCGGCAGGCATCAGGTCGGGCGTTCCCTGTACACGCTGGAAGTTGAGCCCAAGCAGCCGGCTCACCGATTTCACGATCAGGGTCTTGGCAATTCCTGGAACGCCTTCGAGCAGCGCATGCCCCTGCGTGAGCACGGCCACAAGCACTTCGCCGATCACTTCGCCCTGGCCGGCAATTACGCGTCCCAGCTCAGCGTGCGCGCGGGCCAGCAGCTCCTGCGTGGCCTTGAGATTTGTGGTTTGTGTTTGCGCGCCCTGTTCGATTTCTTCGCTCATTCCGGTCTCCTTGCCGATCTTAATGCTGACTTTTTCGATGTCGATCCCAGGTAGTGGAGCAGCCCAAGAAATCGCCCCTCAGGGGTTAAAACCCCTTATTTCTCCGGCCTTCTGCGGCACGAGTAAACTCGTGCCCTTTCAAAGCAAATTCAAGCTGCCCCACAACACTTATCCACGCCCACTCTTAATCGTAGGTCTTCGCTCTTACGAATCGATCCAAGGCCTCGCCTTGGCGGCTGAGAGCCTGCACCAGCGCCAGAGCCTTCCTGGGCTGCAGCGTTTCGCTCCCGATCGCCTCTTCGCACTCCGCCAAATCTTTCTCAAGCGCCTCATCGGCCTGCGGAAAACGCCGGCGCAGGGCAAAGCCCAGCTCTTCTGCGCTCATCTTTGCTCCCTTGAGTCCACACAAGTCGCCCGTGTGACGGCGGAAGCGCTCGAATGCGAGCTCCACGGAGGTCGACGAAGCGCGAGCCTCGGCGTAGAGCGAACCCAGCGCCTCAAGAAACTCCACCGGCGTGGCGCGCACCGGCGCCGGCAGGTCGCGCACGGGTCCGCGCCGCCGGCTGAAGCTGAAGATCACCAGCAATGCGATTCCGATGAGGCCCGCCTTGAGCATGTTCAGCGCCGCGCCGCTGGCAAAGTACCAGTCAGAGTAGATTTCGCCGTGCAGGGATTCGTCCCAATAGAAATGATGGTTTTGGGGCGCGCCCAGGGAATTCAAAAACAGATTCAGGTTTTCGGCGCGCTGAATGGAGCCGTTTTCAAGCGGCGTGGAGCTGGCCCACCAGATCACCTCGCCCATGCCGCTGCTGTATTCGACCACGGCCGGCGATCCAGCGCAGTTGTACTCGATGCGATCGAGCGGCCGGCTCAATCCCCATGCGGCCTCGGGAACCATCCACACTTCGCCTGACGAGGCCAATGGGTCGAGGCCCTGCGGCGTGAGCCTGCACGCAGCCCCTAACTGTTGCGGCGGTAGAGCGTCTCCGCTCGGCGCCAAGATCCCTCCCGACCATCCGGTCAGCAGCACGCGCCCGCCTCGCGCGACAATGTCCTGCACATCTTTGAAATCGTTGGCTGAGCCGAGATTGGGCTCGGCGAAGATCACCACGGTTTGTGTGTCGGTGCGCGCCGCCAAGTCGCTGAGAGGATGCTCCCACCGCTCGATGTCGTAGCCGTTGGCCTTAAGCATCTCGTAGGCGGCGCGTGCGCCGTGCTTGCCCGTGAGATAGGAGCTGGGCAGCGGGTTGTCGTCGCGGTCCTGATTGCGCGCAAAGATAGCCGTGAGCACGGCCAGAACGGCCACGGCACAGATGCAGCCGATGAGCAGCTTGCGATCTTTGGCGTCGAGGGAAGCGAAAAGTTGTATTCCGCCTGCATTCGGAGCTTTGCTTTCGGGTTCGGCGGATTTTCGACGTCGTTTGCGAACGTAGCTCCTGACCGCCCAAAGGACGATTAGGGCGGAGGCTTCGACGAGCAGCTTGGGGGACATTAGCCAAGTAAAGAGATTCACTCCTCTTCGCACTAAGAAAGCCGTCCCCACCGTCAGCACAACAACGAGCGCGATGCGCACGATGAGCAGCTTGCGGTCTTTGGCGTCGAGTGAGGCGAAGAGTTTCATTTCGCTTCGACTCCCAGCTCCGCGGCGAGCGCAATTGCGGCGTTGAAATCGGCAGCCGCGGCCTCGCGCCCGCCGTACCAGGTGCGCTCAAAGCTCCGGGTGAGCGCCGTCAGCTTTGGCTTACGCGGATCCGATCCGCGCAGCAACACAAGATACTCGCGTGGCGTGCGCGCGCGATCGGCCGGCCACAAGCGCCCCGATTCCAGCCGCGCGATCGATGCCCAATAGACAGAATGGATGGCGTCGCGCCATTGGCCTCCTGCGGCCGCGGCCTGGGCTTCCTTGAGCCACAACTGCCATTCGCGCGCCGAGGGCGCATCGGGCGAAGTCTCGATGTCGGGAATCAGGCGCACGCGCGCATTGCGCTCAAGGCGCACGAAAAGCCAGACCAGAACCGTGCAGATCGCGGCGATCAGTAACCCGTACAGCAAGTCGCCAATCCAGGGCGCGCGCGCTCCCAGCGCGTCGAGTCTCGCTTTGAGGTTGTCGAGCAGGTTGTCGAGCCACTCCCAAAAGCGATCGCTGGCCGAAACCTCTGTCACGCCCTTGTACTCCTTTTGGGCCAGAATCGCGTCGAGCGATTTTCGCTGGTCAGTGTAGATAGGATTGGCCGCGAGTGGGCTCTCAGCCTGCTGCTCATCCATCTTGAGACGCTGGTGGGCGGCGCTGAGCAGATAAATCCCGTCCGGAGGCTGGTCTTTTTTTGCGCCCTCATGTGCTCCCAGCACGACGGCGGGCTTGCGGGTGTCTTTTTTCGCTGCGCGGCGCAAGGCGGCACGAAGCCAGTCGTAGCGGACCTCGCGTGATGCCGCTGCGCCCGGCCACTCGACGCGGTCGTCGGGACCTACGCGATTGGGATCGCACGCGTTATCGTGGGCTGGGGGCGGAGTCTTGAGCGAGAGTTGCTTCCCGCAATCGGCAACTACGCCCTCCAGGACTTCAAGGTGCTGGACGTATTCGGAGAGATTCACATCGCGCCAGCCTGAACTGGAAGGAACCTGCTGGGCGCGTGCATACGGCATGATGGTGGCGAGCGCCAGCAAGGCCGCGGCCAGCGCCGCGGGCGCTGCAGCGTTCCACTTTTGCGATGCGGGCGGCAACGAACTCATCACTCATTTACGGTATCAGGGGGCGCGTTATCAGGCGGCGTGACCGGGCCGAAAGCTGCTGTGCCGCCGGCTGGCGGAGCGGTGGGTGGAGGCTGCGCGAGTCCCGCCTGCTGCATCATCCACTCGATATCGTAGCCCTCGGATCGCACGCGTTGATCGTAGTAGAAAAGCACCAGAGCGATTACCGAAACGGGCGTCACCACGACCTGCATCGCGAAATTCAGGAGCACATTCAGGATTTGGCTTACGATCAAAACGATAGCCGCATGCTGCCCTCCATTGGCCATGGCGGAGATGATCGCAATGGCGATGAAGAGCGGGATATAGCAGATCAAGGTCGCGGCCAGCATCAGCGCGTACACGAGAAGAAACATCACAAAAATCCGCCCCCGGGTGCCTTTGCTGAGCTTCCACGTGCGCTGAAGAGACTGCCACGCCGGCTTATCTTCAGCCATGCACACTGCCATGGCGAAGGAGTAGCCCAAACCGCGCCAGATGACGATGCCGATATATGCCACAACCGCCAAAAACACGATGACGCCGGAGGCCGCAGATGCCGCAACGCTCATTCCGCCTCGCGTCGCGAGATAAATCAGAGGTCCCACCACGATGCCAAGAATGACGCCGGGAATCAGGGCCACAAACACACCCTGAAGGATGAGAAGCCACACGTAGCGCCAGAAACGCGGACGCACACTCTTGAGTGCTTCGCGAATGGTCGGTTTCTCGCCGTGATGCACGCGCATGGCCGCCTGGGTCAGACCGCCTTGCATAAACACCCCGGCAACCACTCCCAACGGGATGCCCACAACAACGATGAGAACCAGCAACGCCACAAACTTCGCTTGCGGAGGCGTGCCGCCCACCGCACCCGCCACCGAGATGACGCCTACCAATGCGCCCGCCGCCCCAAAAATCACAACTATCAGGCCCATGGTGAGCGCAACCAGACCGGCGAACAGCCAGAAGTTGCGCCGGTAAAGCTGCGCCGTGCGGTCGAGGATTTCGCCGAGGTTCAAAGGCCGTAATGTTCCGTTCATGGTTGCACCCGATTGCTCGAATTGGTTGTGGCGCGGGCAGTCCCCGCCTGCGCAGTTAGTTGATGGGGCTGGCGGCAGGCTCGCCGGCGGTTTGCTGGGGCAGAAGTCCCGCGGCCTGCATCATCCACTCGATGTCGTAACCTTCTTTGCGGATGCGCTGGTCGTAATAGAACAAGGTGAGCCCGATGGCGTAGATGGGACCGATCAGTGCATTGCTGAAAAACACCCCCAACTGCTGGAAGACCATCCATCCGATTGGAAGCGGATGCCCCAGATGCTTCACCGTCAGGACAATGATGGGAAATCCAAACAGGAGGCCGAGCATCAAGCGTACCGCGTAGACGAGCAGCCCCAGCACAAAGATGCGTCCGCGGGAACCCTCGCTGAGATGGACGCTTCGTTGAATTGACTGTTTTGCCGTCAGATCTTCGACCACGCATGAGGGGACCGCAAGCGAATACCGCAGCGACATCCACGTCCCGTACACCGTGGCCAGAAGCATCAGCGGCGCCAGAACCAGGACGCTTACGGCGGCAACTGCGAGCGCAGCGGGATTTTGAGGCGCTTGCGGTACGGCTCCCGGATTAGCCAGGAAGCCGTGTGGCATTGACGAAAGAAAGATGGCAAAAAATGCCACATACAAAGCGGCTAGCGGCGCCCACGCGCGGAAGGCCACCACCGTCATCAACCACAGGTAGCGTCTGGCCTTTGGCAGCACACTCTGTGCCGCCGCACGGATGGTCGCGGGCTGGTCAAGGTATACCCACGCGACCGCCCGGTTGATGGCCACAATCGACAGCCCGGCGAGCAGCAGAACCGCCAACGCCTCTACCACCGCCGCCGCAGCATTGCCCCATTGCCAGTGCGCCGTGAAATTAGGGTAGCCCAGCAGTACCAGCGACCGGAGATAAAGCAGATTAATCGCCAGCATAGCTCCGGCAAAGATCGACGAGATTCCTGTAAAGAGCAGAAAGTGCGTGCGGTAAAGCGCGGCCGTCCCGTCCAGGATCTCGCCGAGGTTCATCGGCCGTAAACGATTATCCATACAACCTCTTTTGAGCACGGACTCCCGCGTATGGCCCGGGCTGCTGTTCCTAGATAGGCGTTCGCCGTGAAATTTGCCGGAAGACAATCCCCCGGCAAGGTTTCGGTGTGAAATCTCGTGTGCGTGAACGCTCGCAGGGATCGTAGCACAAGGTATGCGCCGAAATCGGTGCTTTCTGGCCTGCGCGCCTCGAGGCTCGAAAAAAAGTTTGCGTAATTGCTAACTAATCCTTTAGTTGCTCGTCTATTAGAATGCAAGAATCGAAAGAATTCAGACAATAAGCTAACAAAATCAACAGGTTAGAGATGCCGCCAAGAAAATCCAACACGCTTACCGAGGCCGAGCTCAGGTTGATGAAGATCCTGTGGCGGAGGGGCGAGTCAGCGGTGACGGACCTGGTGGCCGCACTGCCCGAGGGCGAGCCGCTGGCGTACAACTCGGTGCTGACCACCATCCGGATCCTGGAGCAGAAGGGCTACGTGGCGCACCGCCAGGAAGGCCGCGCCTTCGTGTACCGGCCGTCGGTTGCGGAGGACGAGGCGAGCCGCACGGAAGTGCGTAACGTGCTCAGCCGGTTCTTCGGCAACTCGCGCGAGCAACTGGTGTTATCACTTTTGGGCGATGAGGAGATTAGCGCCGATGAGTTGCAGAGCCTGAAAGACGCCATCGGCAGTGCAACTGCGGAGAAGGGGAGCGGGGAATAGATGTTCTGGATCCTCATGGCCAATGGAGTGCACGCGGCGCTGGCAAGCGCCGGCGGTTGGTTCGCTGCCTTGGCGCGGGCCGCTGCGCCCGTGGCCGTTGCGGCGCTGTGGCAGGGTGCGGCGATTGCGTTTGTTCTCGGGCTTTGCCTTCGCTTGACGCCGCGCATCAATACTCACATTGGGGCAGCACAGCGCTTCGCGGTGTGGGCCGCGGCCTTCGCGGTGGTTGCTGGTTTGCCGCTCGTGCCCTGGATTGCACGCGGCACAGCGGTCGTAATCGCGGCCAGCGCTCCACTCGGCGCGGCGGCGCCCAGAGCGTGGTTCGAATTCGACGAGCGCTGGACACTTGCGATTGCCGCATTATGGCTCGCAGCGTCTTTGGTGCGCGCTGTGAGTCTCGCCGTGCACGCGGTGCGCCTGCGCCGGGTGTGGAAAGCGGCAACGCCGGTAAAAGCAGACGCGAAGACGCGGGAGCTGCTCGAAGGTGCTTCTTTCGCGCGCCGCAATCATCATGTGGAGCTTTGCACGACACGCGAGCTGGACCGTCCCAGCGTGATCGGCTTCCTCGCGCCGCGCATTCTGATTCCGGAATGGCTCTACGCGCGCCTGACGCCGGGCGAACTGGAGCAGGTAGTTCTGCATGAGGCCGAACACCTGCGGCGCGGCGACGACTGGACTAATCTCTTGCAGAAGCTGGCCCTGGTTCTGTTCCCGCTGAACCCTGCGCTGGCCTGGATTGAAGGCCGCCTGTGCCGCGAGCGCGAGATGGCTTGCGATGAAGGCGTGGTACTCCGGACACAAGCGCCGCGCCAATATGCGGCCTGCCTTACCAGCCTGGCTGAGCGCGGACTTGAGCGGCGACGCGCTCATGCACTTTCGCTGGGCGCTTTCGAGCGCCGTTCCGAACTCGTGCGCCGCGTCTACAGCATTCTCGCGCGCAAAGAGGCGCTTCATCCCATGGCGGCGCAGGTACTCGTCGCTGTCGCCGGTTGCGGTTTGCTGATTGCGTCGGTGGAGCTCGCACGTTGCCCGCAGATGGTGGCTTTTGTTCCCGCCGCGCGGACGGCAACGTTCGAGACCCAAGCGGCGCAGACAACCGCAGTGGCTCCTCAGGGCGATGGAGATCGCGCATTTGTGCTGCCAACGGCCGCGCGTGGCGATTCCAGTTTACGCGCGGTGGAAACCACGGCGATTTTGCCTGCGAGGCGCGATAATGCGCCGCTGGCTCGGGCTTCATTTCATCGGGCAGCATCGCCATTGGCCGATTCGCAAGGCGGAGCGCAGCGGCAGATCGCGTCGATTGATGCCGCCGGAGACGGCGTCGCGCCACGCGAGGTGCTGCTGAAGGCCGAAGCCCCGGATGCAGATGCAGGATCTGCCGGGCATGACGCGAGATCCGGCTTCGCCGGACAGCCGGAGTATGTTGTGCTCACGGCCTGGGAAGAGGTACGAACATCGCCGATAAATTCCGGGACCATTTCTGACTATGACACCGGCGCGAGCGCGAAGGCGCAATCTGCCGATACAGCACAGCAACCGGGCGCGCATCGGACGATGCAGATCACGGTGACGCGGCTGATTTTTGCGGTTTACACGATCAACACACGGCCCGCGAGCCCTGCATCCGGCGCGAAACCGGCGCATGCAGAAGATTCTGGCCGGCCTCCGGCTCCGTTACCCGAAAGCGGATGGCTGGTCTTGCAACTCTGATCAGTAACTCTAATCAGCAACTTTAACCAGGAAATTCAACCCCAATGGAGATGAACATGCCCAGCACAACTAATTCATTAGTAGTAAAAGCGAAGAGGCTCGCGGTGCCCGCGGGCATTCTTGCCACGCTTCTTTTTGTCGTTGCGTTTGTACTTGACCACAACAAGGCACATGCAGCAGCAGCCGGACCAATGGACGACTCCAGCGTTTCCTCACTTGTGGCGCTCGACAACGCGGTTGAAGCCGTTGCCGCGCGGGTCACGCCTGCGGTAGTCAATGTGTCGGTGACTTCGCGCGTTTCGCACGATGAGCAAGGCGAAGGCGAGGGGCAAGGCCACGGACGCGGGCAGGACTTTGGCGGCATCAATCCCGACGACCTGCCGCCGGGATTTCGGCAGTTCTTCTTCGGACCCGGCGGACCAAGCGGGCAGGGAATGCATCCGCAGTCCCAGATTGAGCACGGAGTGGGTAGCGGCGTCATCGTCTCGCCGGATGGATACATCGTGACCAACGACCACGTGGTGGATGGCGCGACAGAATTGCGGGTCACGCTTAACGACCGGCGCGTGTTCACAGCGAAGCTGGTGGGCGAGGACAAACTCAACGATCTGGCAGTCATCAAGATCGACGCGAAGGACCTGCCCAGTATCGCGTGGGGCGATTCGGCGAAACTGCATCCCGGGCAAACGGTGCTGGCCTTCGGCAGCCCCTTCGGGTACTTCCAGTTCTCAGTGACGCGAGGCATCATCAGCGCGCTCAACCGGCCCAACCCGTACACCGACGATGCGCGCAAGCCGGGTGACTTTATCCAGACCGACGCGGCCATCAATCCGGGCAACTCCGGCGGGCCGCTGGTGGATGCGCACGGCGAACTGATCGGCATCGACACCTTCATCATCTCGAACAGCGGATCGTTTGCGGGCGCGGGCTTTGCGATTCCGTCGGAGATCGCGAAGGCCTCAGTGGACCAGATCATCAAGAGCGGCGCAGTGCATCACGGCTACCTGGGAATCAGCATGAACGACGTGACGCCCGACAACGCGCAGTTCTTCAACCTGCCTGATGCCACGGGCGCAATCGTGAGCCAAGTGACGCCGGATTCGCCCGCGGGCCGCGCCGGACTGAAGAGCGGCGACGTGTTGCGCGAACTGAACGGCAAGAAGATTGTGGACGGCCGCGCGCTGCAGGTTGCGGTGAGCGAAACCGCGCCGGGAGCGGCGATCGACCTGGGCATTCTGCGCGACGGCAAGCCCGCGAGCATCCACATCACAGTGGGCGAGTTCCACAACGAGAAGACCGAAGAAGCCAGCAATGCCGGCTCGAGCGAGCAGCGCGGAAGGCTGGGACTGACGATCGCGGATCTCACGCCTGACGTGCGCCAGCAACTGCATGTACCCGAGCAGGTGCATGGCGCGGCCATTGAGGAGGTGCGCCCGGGGAGCGCGGCTGACGATGCGGGCCTGACTCCCGGCGACGTGATTCTCGAAGTCAATCGCCATCCGGTGGAGAGCGCTGATAGCTTCGCGAGCCAGATTCACGCGGTGCCACAGAACAAAGACGTTCTGCTGCTGGTGTGGTCGAACGGAGGCGCGAGCTATCGGGTAGTGCATCCAGAGGAGGGCGCACAGAGCGGGATGTAGGCAGCGGAGTTAGCGGGGTTGGCGGAGCTAGCGGAGTTGGAGCCGTTAGCGGAAGGCGACACCGCAGGCGGGAGAAAGCCGAAGACGTTGCCCGGGGCTGAAGCGGAGACTCGGGCAACACGGGCGCCCAACTCAGAGTCGGGGGACGACTGGGTTGGGCGCCGCGGCTTTGGGAGCGAGTGAGCGAGTCAGCCTCCCGTGCGGAGAGGTCGTGCCCTTTCACGAAAGCCCAAGAGATTGGCTCGCGATTGTCGATTGTCTCATTGGCCCACAATCGTTGATGGTTTGTGTAGCGCGGGTTGCTATGATTGCGGCAGGATTGCTTCCCCTGGCGAATTGAAATCCGGGCCCCACACGCAATTGGAGAATAGGAGGGTCCATGGCCGACACGGTTGTTGGACCGCTGATATGTCCACAGGGACACGGGCCGGGAGTGCCCGGCTCACGATTCTGCACCACGTGCGGAAGCGGGCTGGTTGCCGCAGCGCAGGGGCCAGCACCGCAGCCTGTGTTTATGGGAGCGCCGCCGCAAACTGTGCCCATGGAAGTTCCCATGCAGCCTGTGTACACGGGAGCGCCTCCGCAAGAGCCTGTGGTCATGGGAGCTCCGCTTGGAGCTATTGGCGTACCGCTTGCAGCCGCCAGCCATTCGCCGTGCAAGGTATGCGGCGGGACCGGAGCGGGACTGAGCACCGCGGAGATTGTGTGCCCGGGGTGCGAGTGGCTGCGGCCTTTGATGCCTGGGTACCAGATGGACAAGTCGGTATTCCTGTGGGCGCAGGACGGCCAGGCCATGTCGAAGCTGCAGAGCATTAAGGCGCTGCAAACAGTGGTGCGGAGCGTGTCAGACAAAGTGGGCCGGCCGTGGATCGAGTCGACCTTCAATGCCATTAAGCTGGGGCCGCGGCAGTTTCCCGATGTGTGGAACCAGGCGGTGCTGGCGGCGCGCATCCTGGGCCTGCCGAAGATGCCGGACGTTTATATATCGGGCGACCAGATGTGGAACACCTACACCTACGGCACGGAAGACAGCTCTTTCATTGTGCTGGGCACCTCGCATCTCATCAACTTTGCCGGAGATGAACTGCTGTTTGTGCTGGCGCGCGAGATGGGTCACTGCCGCGCCGGTCACGCGCTGTGGAACACGGTGCTGCGTTTTGTGGCGGGCGATGTCAGCGTGCATACCGGCCTGCTGTCGAATGGCTTGATCAACGCGATCAATCCCTCGAAGCTGATTCAGGGGGCAATCGACCTGCCGCTGATGGCGTGGTCGCGCCAGTCGGATGTTACCGCCGACCGAGCAGGATTGATGGCCGTGGGCGACGAGGCGCTGGTGCGGCGCGTGCTGCTGGCGTGGTCGATTCGCTCAGCGCGGCTGCTGCAGCAGGTGAACATCGAGGAGTGGCTGAAGCAGGAGTCGGCGAGCGACGACTCGATGACCAAGTTCTCGGAGATGACAACCTCGTCGTCGATGTATACCACGCGGCGGCTGCGGCTGCTGGGGCAGGCGGCGCACGAAGCGGAGTTGATGCGCTGGAGCCAGAGCATCCAGCCGGTGCGCCAGAAGCTGGCGCCTGACTTCCATCCGGTGTCGGGAATGGGTGTGGGCACAGTGAAGGCGGTGAAGACGGCGGTTGCAACGGGTGCAGCGGTTGCGGCGGCGCGGCCCGCGGCTCCGAGTGCTGGTGCGGCGCAGGCGAGAGCGGGTGCGCCGGTTGGCGTGGCAGCGCATGCGAGCGGTGCTCCGGTACAAGCGGGGCAGGCGGCGACGACCCAACCGGCAGGGGCGGCAAAGCCGGCAGTTCCGCCGTCGCCCACGGACTCGATCCGCGTGATTTGCAACAAGTGCCATGCGGCGATGCGGGTTCCGCTTGCGGTGTTGCGGGGCAAGACGGTGTTGAATGTGCGCTGCCCGCAATGCCACACCGTGATCGTTTTGCGGCCAAAAGCGGCGACGCCAGCGGCGGGTGCGGCTGCGGGACCGGTTGCTCAGGCGACGCCGCCAGCCGGTGCAGCGACGAAGCCGGTTGCGCCACAGGCAACGGCGGCCAGCGCAGCGCCAAAACCAGTTGCGCCGCAGGCAACGGCGGCCAGCGCAGCGCCAAAACCAGTTGCGCCGGCGGCAGCGGCGAGTGGTGCGGCGAAAAGACCAGTTGCGCCGACGGCGACGGCGGGTGGTGCAGCGAAGAAGCCGGTTGCGCCGACGGCACGCGCAGGCGGGAAGAAATGATCTGGGAATTGGGAGTAACTCAGTTTGAGGGAAACCATTTCTCAGGGGCGTACGTCCATATTCATTTGCGAGCAAGTACGATAGCTTCAAGCTGAGACGCTCAAGAGAATTCAGGAGAGAGAGGATGCATTATGCCGGACGATAGCAGCAGCCAGGGAAACGAGGTCGAGGAAGTTGTGGTGGTTGTGCCCGAGGAGACGGCCGCGACGAGCGCGGCGAGTACAAGCACAGGAGAGAGCGCGTCTACTTCAGATTCGGGATCGGTGACAGAAGAGATTATCGATGTGGTTCTCGATCCGTTGGGGAGCAGCGGCACGCCGGATACAACCGGAGCCGTGGAAGAAGTGGTGGTGGTGGAAGAAGTGGCGCTCGATCCGGATGCGAGCAGCACGGGGACGGCGACAGATCCAACGGCGACAGATCCAACCGATCCGAGCGGGACGGCGACCGATCCAACGGCGACCGATCCGACCGATCCGAGCGGAACATCGACCGGCGTAGCGGAGCCAAGTGGAGCAGATCCGAGTTCCCCCGAAGGATCTTCGGGCGGGACGACGGCGGATGATGGGCCTGGCCTCGGAGGCGGGTACGCTCCCGATGATGGGCCGGGCGGCTCAGCGGGAGACCCTGGCGGCGATGGTGGATGGACCGCGTCGGACGCGACGGATCCCTTGTCGGGCGGGACGGTTGGCGACGATGCGCCGGTGACGGGCGAGCCGGACGACACACTATCCGGCAGCACGGACCCGGATGCAACGACGGACCCGACGGCTGACCCGACGGCCGATCCGACTGCCGATCCGACGACCGATCCAACGGATAACTCGCAGGTGCAATCGGACGAACAGACGGTGCAGCAGGACGAGGCGCAAGAGAGCGCGGACGTGAGCGCGGGCAACTACTCGGCTGCACAGAATGACGCGACACAGGCTTACCAGGACTCGGAGACCGTGGCCGGCGAAGGCGGCCCGGACAACACCGACGAAACCTGGACTGCGCAACTGGACGAGAGCTGGGCCAACTCGGACCAGCAGACCGCCGACCAGGACGCACAGACGGCCGAGAGCTATGCCTCTGCAGGAGATTCGCAGGCTGCCGAAGTCTACGGCGATGCGGCGCAAAACGAGGGAGAAAATGCCGCCGATGCCGGAGAAGAGGGCCAATATGGCGATCCTCTGGGACCCGAGGCGGACGCGCCGGCGGACGATGCGGCGCCGGCGGATGATGCTGCGGCCGACGAAGCGCCGGTGGACGATGCGCCCGCCGACGATGCTCCGGCGGATGACGACTCGTCGGGGAGTTGAGAAGACAGGGACGAAAAGAAGCTTTCAGCTTTTAGCTCTCAGCTTTTAGCTGGTCGAGGTGAGTGGGCAACAACGGCGTGAAGGCTCGCCCGACAGCCGGTCCGGGCAGGTTTCGGAAGAGCATATCTCTGCGATTGAAGAATGGCACAGGGGCTAAAGCCCCCGCACATTTTGCTGCGTTTTCGGCACGACTAAAGTCGTGCCCTGACGCTTCGTGCTTCAACGATGCATTTTGAGCAGGCTGTAGAGTCATGCCCCGACATTTCATGCTGCAACGATGCATTTTCAGCAAGTTCTGACGCTGTGCGTCTTCAGAGCAGATTCAAACTGACCTACTTCGGTTCGGCGGAGCAGAGATTTAATGACGCGTGTCGTGTGCGGCGCGGGCCTGGCGGCGGTTGCGAAGCCACTTGGCAAGGCCGAGGGTGAGGAGCAGTCCGCCGAAGGGCAGGCACATGAGGGCGACAATGAGAGCGAACCATCCGGCGTTGGTGCTTGCGCCGAGGCGCGAGTAGCCGCCGAAGAAGGTGACGAGGAGAAGCACGCAGAGCAAGCCTGTTGCGACCATCGAACCGCCCCACTGGAGGAGCTGGCGGGTGCCGTCATCGGGTGGGGTGGTTGCGTTTTTCGGCGGGCTCGAGGGCATGGGGTCAGTCCAATGCTAATCGAACGACTGGGTTCTTACGCCCGCTGCGCGGGCTGAGGCCGCGAGAGGCGTGCAGAATTAGCCAGTGCTAGACTTCAGGGCATGGCTTCCAGCAAAAGTCCTGGGATTAGACGTATTCTTTTCGGAATCTTCCTGCTGTTTCTCTCTGCGCTTATCGCGGTCTCCGAATACAACGAGCTTCACAGCGGGGACTGGTTGAAGACCCTATTAGAACCTGAGATGTGGACCTTGGCCGCTATTGTGGGTGTGCTAGGGATCGCCTTAATCGGCTTCGGCCTTAGGGCCGCACGAAAAAGTCGGCGCGATTGAAAAGCGCCCGTTGCATCCGGTTGTGAACTTGCCGGCACGGTCCGCTAACCTCCCGTTGCCAGCCGCAGCATGACGTAGGTGATGACGCCGGTGACGGAGACGTAGAGCCAGAGGGGAAAGGTCCAGCGCGCGATGCGGCGGTGCTGCGGGATGCGCCCCGAGAGCGAGAAGAAGAAGGTGATGAGGACCAGAGGCAGCGCGACGACGGCGAGAACGATGTGGCTGGCGAGGAGGCACAAGTAGAAAGTGCGGAATGCGGCGTGGAGGGGGTAGCGCACGTCGCCGTGCAGCGCATGGTGGGCAATGTAGCTCACGAGAAACAGCGTGGAGAAGAGAAAAGCCGTGATCATGGCGGCGCGGTGGCGCTGGGTTTGATGCGCGCGGATGAAGGTGTAGCCGATGAGGAGTGCTATGGCGGCGAGCCCGTTGAGGATGGCGTTGAGCGCGGGAAGAAAGGCGAATTGGGCGCTCGTGGCCGCGGCGGGATGAATATAGATAAGCCAGAAGAGAAAGAGCGAAGCGGCGGCGCTGATGAGGAGGATGGCGGCGATGGCCGGGGCTGTGCCGGAGCGGGGAGCGGTGGTGGGGGTGGTGGTGGTCATCGTCTTCGATCTTTCGCGGATGGACTTCTGTTGTTCAGGGGCTAAAGCCCCGCTCATTTTTGATGGCGATTACGGCGCGAGTAAACTCGCACCCTGATACAAAGCAACGCGCCAGCGGACTTTTTCCGCAAGCTCTGGGGTTGTGCCCCGATACTTCGTGCGCGTATTAAGTGTGTGCAAGCCCACAAAATTATCCCTTTGCCTTGGCGCAGAGCATCAGAGCAGTGAAGAGCAACGGCAGGTAAAGCACGCTCACTTTGAGCAGGTCGCGGGCCAGCATGCGGCTTTCCTCTTCAGTCTTGGCGCGGAGAATGCGCGCGAAACGCATCGTGTAGCCGAGATAGACGAGGCCGAG
Organism: Occallatibacter sp.; assembly: GCA_050011915.1. Taxonomy (GTDB): domain Bacteria; phylum Acidobacteriota; class Terriglobia; order Terriglobales; family Acidobacteriaceae; genus Telmatobacter. The sequence continues at coordinate 4,185 of JBEKIE010000009.1, read as the reverse complement.
CGCGGTCGCAGGAATGGCGTACACCGCGCCGGTGACTCCGAGTCGCCAGGGCGCGAGGCTGACGGGAATCATGACGACGGCGTAGAAGACGGCTTCGACGACAGTCGAAAATCCGTCGGGCTGCACCACGGGCAACATGCGGATGCCGGCGCGCGCGTATTCGTCGCGGTAGAGCCATGCAATGGACATGAAGTGGGGAAACTGCCAGACGAAGAGGATAGCGAAGAGGGCGACGCCGGGCCACTCGATGCGGCCGCGGGCCGCGGTCCAGCCGAGCATGGGGCCCATGGCGCCGGGAAATGCGCCGATGAAGGTGGCGAGCGAGGTGACGCGCTTGAGCGGCGTGTAGATGGCGACGTAGGTGAAAGCAGTGAGCAGCGCCAGCGCGGCGGTGAGCGGGTTGGTGTAGAGCATGAGCCACACCGCGCCGAGAGCGATGGCGCCGAGGCCGGCAATGATTCCTACGGCGAGCGGGAAGCGGCCTGAGGCCAACGGCCGGTTGGCGGTGCGCTTCATGCGCGCGTCGGTGGTGCGCTCGAGGGCCTGGTTGAGCGCGCCCGCGCCGGCGGAAACGAGGCCGATGCCGAGGAGCACATCGAGCAGGCCGCGCTGCAAAGTGGAGATGCCGGATTGCATGGAGCCAAGATAGAAGCCGCCCCAGCCGGTGACGAGCACGAGGCCGACGACTTTGACTTTGAAGAGCTCGCGGAGGTCGTGGATGAGAGTCGCGGTGGCGCCTGGTTGCGGGGCGTGAAGACCGTGCGGCGCCGTTTCCGCAGCGGGAACCGCGAGGTCGGGCGATAAGGCGGTTTGTGAGGCAGGAGTCACAGGGATGCAGGAAGATTGCGGCGGCGCGGACGCGGCGCCCGTTGATTTGATGATAGCAAGGGAGCGGGGGAGCAAGAGAGCGAGGGAGCAAGGGAGCGAGGGAGCGAGGGAGCAAGAGAGCGAGGGAGTGAGTCTGCGCGGCGCCGGAAAATTGTTTTGACACCCGTCTCTTGCGTGCTGTAGCGTCCGGAATTGGCGCCGCCTGTCCCCAGGCAATTCCCAGGCGCCGGAGGTGCAAGAATGCGGATGATGATGTTGGTTCAGTTTCCGATTGAGCCGTTCAATACCGCGGTTCGCAATGGAACGGCGGGGCCCACGATGAAGAAGATTCTCGACGACGCCAAGCCGGAGGCTGCGTACTTTGGCGAGCGGGACGGCAAGCGCGGCGGAGTTCTGATCGTCGACGTGTCCAAGCCGTCAGACGTTCCCAGGCTCGCGGAGCCATGGTTCCTCAGCTTCAACGCCGAGGTGGAGTTCAGGGTCGTCATGACACCCGAAGATCTGGCACAAGCGGATCTGAACGCGCTGGGCAAGAAGTGGGGGTGAGATTCGGCGAGTCGGCGGAACGCGAGTGGCTCTTTCGCCCGCTGAAGCGGGCTTCGTGGTTCGATGCTGCGATTGGTCCCCCAGGCTTGCATCTGGGGCCGTCGTCGTGCGCCGGCTACGCGGGCTGGGTGCGCGGCAAGATGTGAGAAGAACTGACGGCGACACAGATTTGGCCTACTAGCGTCTTCCAGCCGAAGTTGCAAGGCCGCACATTTTGGCCTTGCTGTATCCCAATGCAATCATCTCGGCGGCCCGGTTGAATTCCAGCGTCCGGCACGCATTCCTGGCGATTTCTATGGCCGTATCCGGCGGATAGGCGGCCAGCTTCTGGCGGGCTATGGCGCTCTGCATGGCGTCGAACGCCTGAGTGGCGATTTCGTACGCGCCCCAATCCCGATTGGCGGCGCTTGTCGTGGATGGCTGGAGGCGGGCGATGAAGCGATTGAGCTTCTCACGAATCGGGGACGTAGGAGGCTCCGGCGTTGCGCTCACGTCAGCCGGCTCTAACGGACTCTCCGTCGGCCCGTTCAGATCCACGGCAATGGTCAAGTCGGTGCCATCGCACGAGGTCGGTGCGATGGGCACGGGATTCAGAACCCCTCCATCGACCAGATCGACGCCCTTCAATTTGAACGGAGTGAAGAAGAGAGGTATAGCGAAAGAGGCGCGCATGGCATCGAAGAGGCTGCCCGACCGAATCCAAACCTCCTTCTGACCTCTCAGGTCAGTGGCGACGGCAGTAAATGAAATCGGGAGGTCTTCGATCAGTTTCTCTCCCACCAGGCCGACCAGGGTGTTAACGAGTTTCTCGCCTCTCACCAGTCCGCTCTTCTCCCACGAAAGGTCGAGCAGCGTGACGATGTCGGCTTTCGTCAAGGTGCGCACCCATTGCTCATACACATCCAGTTTTCCGGCGGCGTAAATGCCCCCGATGACTGCGCCGATCGAGCAGCCAACGATAGACTTGATCTTGAAGTCATTCTCCTCAAGCCAATGAATGACGCCAATGTGCGCCAAACCTCGAGCGCCGCCGCTTCCGAGAACCAGGGATACGGTTTTCTTATCCGTGGTCGACATCTTCCCATCGCCTGCCTTTCACTGGCGCGCCAGCATGTGCATTGTGGGCGACCAACAGGCCCGTCCTGGCGCAGACTGAGCTTGGATGGTTTTAATGAGTACAAGTGTAATCAACTTGACCCTGCGCCCGGTGGGGCTCCAAGTAGGGCGCGGCATGTAAAATGAAATCAACCGGATGATGCATTCCCCTCCAGCGGCTGCCGTACAGGCATCCCGCGCCCCGCGGGAGGGTGAGTCGCGGGCATCCGTAATCCGGGAAAACCCAACCCCACTCAGCCAGGAAAAACCAGCTTCGCTTGTCGCCAAGCAAGCTCCGCTCATACAAGTGGAAGGGCTGCGCAAGTCGTATCGCACGGCGCGCGGGGAGTTGTGCCTTTTTGAGAGTCTCGATTTGGAAGTCGAGGCCGGCGAAATGGTGGCGATTGTGGGCGTGTCGGGCGCGGGAAAAAGCACGCTTTTGCACATTCTTGGAGCGCTTGATGCACCTTCCGCGGGAACGGTATACTGCGCGTCAACCTATGCGGCTTCGGTCAACGTGGCTTCTCTTTCCCCGCGAGAGGCGGCAGCCTTTCGCAACCGCGAGATCGGCTACGTGTGGCAGTTCCATTATTTGCTGCCGGAGTTTACGGCCGAGGAAAACGTGGCCATGCCGCTTATGGCGCGCGGCATGAGCCAGAAGGAAGCCCTGCAGATTGCGGCTAACTGGCTGAGAGAGGTGGACTTGGAAGATCGCGGAACGCACAGGCCGGGGGAACTATCGGGCGGAGAGCAGCAGCGGGTGGCGCTGGCGCGCGCGCTGGTTTGCAGCCCGCGTTTGCTGCTGGCCGACGAGCCCACAGGCGACCTGGATGGCACGACGGCGGGCCGCGTCTTCGAGTTGATTGAACGGCTGCACGCGAGCCATGGGCTTACCTCCATTCTGGTGACGCATAATATGGAACTGGCGCAGCGTTGCACACGGATTCTTCGCCTGGCAAACGGAAGGCTGACGGCGCTCACAGACGCGGCGCAGCCGGCAACTTAACCTATAACCTTCGAGCGGAATTGCATCATTTTTCGCAGTTTGTGAGTCTTATTAAGTACAGCCCCAGACAGGATTTCCCCAGACGGGCTGCAGAGGTCGGGATGGAAGTCAGCCGGTTGAGTGAGGCCGGCAGACGGCAAGGGTCGAAGCGGACCAGGGACCATCCAAAAGAGCCGTTCGGAGCGTGGTTTCTCAATTCAAGTTCTCCGGCGGCGAAGCAACAGGAAGGGCGCGCGCAGCAGAGCCGAGGCCGGATGCACCGGACGGCGACTGAAGCGGCAGCCTGGATGAAGCCCCGATGAGGGGAGGGAGCACATCATGTTCGAACGGTATACGGAGAAGGCACGGCGCGTGATCTTCTTCGCGCGGTATGAGGCCAGCCAGTTTGGGTCGCCTTATATCGAGACCGAGCATCTGCTGCTGGGGCTGCTGCGCGAAGACAAGGCGTTAACTAACCGCTTCCTCCGCTCGCACGCCTCGGTGGAGTCGATCCGGAAGCAAATTGAAGCGCACACCACCATCCGCGAGAAGGTGTCGACGAGCGTCGACCTGCCGCTTTCGAACGAGTGCAAGCGGGTGCTGGCGTATGCCGCGGAAGAGGCGGAACGGCTGGGCCACAAACATATCGGAACCGAACATCTGCTGCTGGGATTGCTGCGCGAAGAGAAGTGCTTTGCGTCGGAGATTCTGCAGGAGCGGGGATTGAAGCT
>JBEKIE010000008.1:0-81567 GCA_050011915.1 Occallatibacter sp. | reverse complement strand
TACCGCGTCGACACCGTGCTGGAGAAGCCCACGCCCACTGAAGCAGAGCAGCGACTGATTGTTCCCGGCCTGCGCAGCGGGCAATATCTTTGCTTCTACGGGATGCACGTGCTCACGCCGGCAATTTTCGAGATTCTCTCTGCCATTCTGTCGGAATCTTCAACCGGCCAGGCGAGCCTGTCGTCCGCTCTTTCGGTTCTGGCGCAGCGGGAGCAATATCTGGCCATGATCCAGCTGGGCCAGCGCTTTGACGTTGGCGTGAAGTATGGCTTGTTCACGGCACAGTTGGCTCTGGCCCTCAACGGTCAGGATCGGGACGAAGTGCTTACGCAGCTTATCCACGTTCTGGCCACGCGCGAATTGCTCACCGGGAATGAGGCATGAGCGTGAGCGAGCTTTGGACGATCATCGAAGCAGCCGATCCAGCCGTCCGCAATCGTTCTCTCGACGTGTTTTGCCGCGAAGCCGCGACTGGCCAATTGCTGGCTGAAGTTTCGGAGCTCGAAAAGCTCAGGCGCGGCAGCAATAACCTCTACGAACGGGTTCGCGCTCTCCTTTTTCTCTACGCCATCCATCGTTTCCACCTGCCGGCACGGCTTAAAGGCGGAACTGCGCGGACACTGGTTCCATTTGACGGATACGAAAAGCTGCTCAATCGACGTTACGAAGAGGCCATTGGCGTTTTTCTCGCGGCCCAGGCTGCCGAAGGGTCTAGCGATGGCCTTTGCAGCGCGCTGGCCGCGGCGTATCGCGGGCTGGCTTTTCAAACGCTGGCCGACCAGGTGCGCAGGAGCGTGCGATCGGTGCGGGGCAATCAATGGATGTTTCGCACCGGGCATCCCGCCGATTACGCGCTGCGCATGCGCCCCGAGCTTCTGCGGCGCAACGGCGGAGAACCATTCCCCGTCCTGCATGAATCCACGCCTGTCCGCATGGACCTGAGCCACAGCGGCTGGAGCGACATCTTCTTCCTGGGCATGGACCTGCCTGAATTGGCGCGAGTGCTCAATGTTTCGATCGATCTGGCAGTCCTCGGATCGGATGCGAACGCGCCAAAGCCTCCAGTCGACGTGTTTCTGCGCGTCATCGACCGTCCCGTAATCCGCCTGGTCAGTGTTGACCTCGACGCCACTGCGGAGATCCGCGACCTGCACGAGCTCTTCGACTTCGGCCGCGACTATCTTGGGCTGCTGAAGGCGGCCGTCATCGCCTCGGGCATCGTGCCGCCCGGCATGGAAGGGTCCGACCAGCAACTCCCCGGCATTCTCGCGCAATTGATGCAGCGCAATGGCCTTGGCCTTGAAATTGTCAGCCACGTGAACAACATTCCCAAGGGCTCGCGTCTGGCTGTTTCCACCACTTTGCTCGCGTCGCTCATCTCCGCTTGCATGCGTGCCACAAGGCAGGCCTTTTCTCTTACCGGCCCCTTGACGGAGGCGGAGCGGAGGCTGGTGGCGGCGCGCGCCATTTTGGGCGAATGGCTGGGAGGGTCAGGAGGGGGGTGGCAGGATTCAGGCGGAGTGTGGCCGGGAATCAAGCTGATTGAAGGCGTGATGGCGGCTGAAGGTGATCCGGAGTTCGGCATCAGCCGCGGCAGGTTGTTACCGCATCACCGCATTCTCACCACCGGGGAAGTGAGCGAGCGAACCCGTCAGCGGCTACAGGAGAGCCTCGTTCTGGTGCACGGCGGCATGGCGCAGGATGTCGGGCCCATCCTCGAAATGGTCACAGAGAGATACCTGCTTCGCTCTGATCCCGAATGGACCGCCCGGCAGACCGCGTGCAGGATTCTGGACGAGATCCTCGACCATCTACGCTCGGGAGATGTGCGCGCCATCGGCAGCGCTACCCAGCGCAACTTCGAAGGGCCGATTCAGACCATGATCCCCTGGGCCAGCAATCTCTACACAGAAACACTAATCCACGAAGTGAGCCGGATCTTCGGAAAGGCGTTTTGGGGGTTCTGGATGCTGGGTGGCATGTCCGGCGGGGGCATGGGCTTCATCTTCGATCCCAAGCGCAAGACAGAAGCGCAGAGCCGCCTGGGCGCTCTGATGCGCGACGTGAGCAGCAAGCTTTCCGGCGGCGTGGCCTTCGCCATGGAGCCCGTGGTGTACGACTTCTCCATCAACGAACGCGGAACCATTGCGGAGCTCAAGTCCGGTGTGGCCGCAATTTTACCCGATGGCTATTACAACATTGTGGTGCCCGCCATGCTGCGGAAGGATCAGCTCACGCTCACTGCATGCGAGCGATCGGACCTGGAGCGTTTCAGTTCTCTCTGTCGTGACGTTCCGGGTGCGCTGGATCGAACGCGGAGCCTTCTGGAGCGGCTTTTGCCGCAGGCCAATCAAGGCGAGGAACACAGCGACTCACTGGATTCGCTGCTGGCGCGGAACGGATTCGATCCCATTCAGCATGAACGCATCCAGACGGAGTTGCGCGCCGGACACATAGGACTTGCTCAGAACAGGATTCCGGCGTCGGTGCAGATTGAAGATGTAGAGGCAGACAAGCTCTTTGACGCACGGCAGCAAGCAGACGCGCGGATCCGCTCCATCGGCGAAGATGCCCTCGCATCGGGAGCCGTCGCGGTGGTCACTCTGGCCGGAGGCGTCGGCAGCCGCTGGACGCGGGGTGCGGGCGTGGTAAAGGCGCTCAGCCCCTTCTGCCGCCTTGCAGGCGTGCATCGCACATTTCTCGAAGTGCATCTGGCCAAGAGCCGGCGCAGCAGCGACGTTTTCGGGCGGCCGGTGCCGCACGTCATCACTACGAGCCACTTGACGCACGGGCCCATCGCACGGCTTCTGTGCGCCGAAGGAGCATACGGCTATCAGGGACCGCTGCATCTTTCGCAGGGGCAAAGCGTGGGCCTGCGCCTGGTGCCGACAGTGCGAGACCTGCGGTTTGCCTGGGAAGACACGCCGCAACAGCTACTCGACACACAGGCGCAGAAGGTGAGAGACAGTGCGCGTGCAGCCTTGATCGCCTGGGCGCAGCAAGCGGGCGAGGCGAGCAACTATACCGGCAATCTTCCTCTGCAATGCCTGCATCCGGTGGGGCATTGGTACGAGGTGCCAAATCTGTTGCGCAGCGGTGTTTTAGGGCGATTGCTGGAAGCCCAGCCCAATCTTCGACACCTCATGGTGCACAACGTCGACACCGTTGGGGCCGATCTCGACCCCGGCATTCTGGGCTGGCATATCGAGCGCAAGGCAACCATGACCGTGGAAGTTGTGACGCGCCGCATTGAGGATCGCGGCGGCGGCCTTGCATCTGTCGACGGACGCATGCGCCTGGTGGAAGGCATGGCCTTGCCCTCGGAAGAGGCGGAGTTCAAGCTCTCCTACTACAACTCCAATACCTTCTGGATCGATATTGATGCGCTGCTCCACGTGTTCGGTCTGCGCAGGGACGATTTGGCCGATCAAGCCCGGCTCGCGGAGGCCGTCCGCGCCATGGCCGCACGCATGCCCACCTACGTCACGCTCAAAGACGTGAAGAAGCGCTGGGGCAAAGGGCAGGAGGATATTTATCCTGTGGCGCAGTTCGAGAAACTCTGGGGTGACATGACTGCCCTGCCGCAGGTGGCGTGCGAGTACGTGATTGTGCCGCGCATGCGTGGTCAGCAGTTGAAGGAACCGGCGCAACTCGACGCCTGGCTGCGCGATGGCTCAGCCGATTACGTGATGGAGCGCTGCGAATTCGCGCCTCAACCCTCTATTTGATCGCGGCGTTCATGGCCGCAAGTCGCGATGCTGGTAGACTCGTTGCCGAGGGCCTTCACATTCGCGGATTCAGTCACGGAGCAGCGCAACTCATGCACCTGAGGCTTCAGAAACCGAACCTTCCCCATGCAGTGTATTGGTTCGCGTTCCTGGCGTTTGTTCTGCGCGTCATTGCGCGACTTCATTCGGGCATCGCCGATTTCTGGGTCAATGGCTACACATTTTTCTTTGCGATGGCCCAGAACATCGCTCAAGGAAAGGGGATCGGCATCGGAGGCGTGCCTACCGCATTTCGCGTTCCCCTTTACCCCATCTTTCTCGCCGGACTGACCATGGGCCACAAGGCTTTTTGGCCCATCTTGATCGCTCAATCCATGATCGGCGCGGGCACTGCATTCTGCGCCGCGTTGCTTGTCCGCCAGATGTTTCTTGGGGCTTCGGCGGCCCATGCCGCCACACTCGCGGCTGCGATCACCGCGTTGTACCCTTACTACGTCATCCACGACACCGCACTCGAAGAGACCGGCCTTTTCACCTTTCTCACCCTTGGGTCGGTGCTTCTTCTCAGAAAAACGGCACAGACAAAAAAGCCGGCGCTCGCTGCCGGCGCCGGCCTTCTTCTTGGTCTGGATGTATTGACGCGCACCGCCATTGCGCCCTTCGCCTTGCTGGCGCCGCTCTGGCTCGTCGGTCAAAAGCGAACTCGCTCCGGTGTGATCTGCGCATTTCTTCTGGCGTTGACAGTAGCTCCATGGCTGATAAGGAACTACGTTCTTACAGGCGTCCCGACATTGAGCACTGAAACAGGAATTGAGCTATGGAACGGGAATAACGGTTTTCTCTTCCGGCATTACCCGCAGGAAAGCAGCGATCGCAGCAAGACGGACGCGCTCAATGCGCTATCCCTTCCGGACCAACAGGATTTTGAGCGGGTCGAGAACAACGAGGAGCTCGCGAACCGGTGGTTTTTTCATAAGGCTCTTGAATACATGCGGGCGCATCCCACGCAAACCATCATCGATGGATTCCGCAAAATCGCGGCTGGGTTTTATTGGCTGCCAAGCCCACGCCGGGGACGGATGGCCGATCTTGTGTATGCGCTTTCCTATGGGCCTGTCATGCTGTTGGGGCTTTGGGGAATGGGTCGGCGGCGCAACTGCTGGCGCGAGGACTCGTTGATCTACGTTCTCTTCGCGACCTTCATCGTCGTCACCGCGGTATTCTGGGCGCATACGTCCCACCGCGCCTATCTCGATGTGTATTGGATCGTGTTTGCGGCCGGCGCTCTGGCGGAGATGGGCGCGCGTCTCGTCGTCCGTACTCCATCCTGACACTCACACTCACACTTCACACTCGCACTCGCACTCGCACTCGCACTCGCACTCGCACTTCATGCTCACCGAATCTTCTTGAACACTACGTCCGGATATTCCGCATCGGGCAGGAGACAATCGTCACGGCCATAGAGCGGGGCCGATTCCTCGCGCTTGACGCTCAATACCGTCTCGAAATCTTTGGCCGCATGAGTATCGCAAAACCGGAACATGGCGTGCTGGATGACCAGAAGGCCTCCGGGCTTGAGCACGCGCGCCAGATCAGCCACAGATTGTTCGAAATCGGCGAAGCAGATGAGATGGCCGGTCGTGGGTGGTGGCGGCGAGGTGTTGAGTTCCCCATGACGGTAGACTGCCATCGCAAAGATCGCATCGTAGCTGGCGTTCGCTTCCCGGGCAGTGGATGCGGCGACCCCAAAGGTCATCCTCTTTTCACGGGTCTTAAGGCGTCGGAAACGGCATATCGCAATATTGAATGGATTGATGTCGATTCCGGCCAGGGTTGCGTGAGGAAGGTAGCGGCGTAGAGAAAACACTTCCTCTCCTGTCGAGCAGCCGAACGATAAAATGCGCACACCCGCGCCGTCTCCAACCAATGCGCGCACATGCTGGAAAATGGCCGGATGGCGGTCGAAAGAGGTTGTTCCGTACGGCTGGAAGAGACCTTTCGGGGGCCGCAATAACAGAAGCGCCGCATTCCGCGATTCCACGCTTTTCGCAAGCATATAGAAAAAGCGTGCGATCCCATACCCCGGCATTTTGCGCAGGCTGGGCTTCAACCGCATGATCAGTGCTTGCATAGAGATTCTTCTTGGCTGTGGGAATCGCAGGCCAACTACTAATCCTCGCATGCCCGCCAGCGCGCGAACGTACTTGATTCCGTCGCGGATTCGCTTTCAGCGCGTAATGCCGGCACGGTAAAGGGTAAAACGATTCGCGATGCAACTGGACGGCTCGTGGGCTGCATCCTCAGGCGAAAGCGTATAGCTGCTATCCGAAACCCTCTCCAGAAAAGCGCAGGAACTCAGCACCTTTTGATAGCGGGGCGTTGCTGGATTGCTATTGGCATCATCTGCATGAAAATTCGCATAGAGAAGATAGGCAAGGCGCGGAGAAAGGCGCAACTGGCGCTCCAGATTCCCCAACACGCGCCGCAAAACCGCAGCGTAAAAGGGATAGTAGAAGAAAAGGACAAGCGGGCCTTCGGGATAAATGAAGCTTGTTGCGTCCTGGTTGACGATGGATACCCGGTCTGTCCAGGCGGGATTGTGAGCCGCATTCAGCCGGGCAACTTCGCATAGCTCGCCCGAGAGTTCGACGCCGATCAATTGTCGAAAGGGAAGTTCGGCCGCGACGAACAGCGCGCGGCCTTTACCGCAGCCGATGTCGATGAAGGAGAATTCCCGATGTTGAATCGGCAGCGCCGCAAGGGCCGGGCGAAGCGTGGATGGCGGGATACCGAGGTAGCCGTTAGCAAAGACTGCCGAGAGTGAGCGCCAGGTGAGATCGGCTGCCGCAACATGACCGCCCGTGTCCGTGCCATGGAGCACGTCAAAGGGATGGGGCTTGAACTCGACCGCCTTTTGTGGCGCTTCGGGCGCTTTCAGGAACGCGCGTTCGAACGTACCCTTAACGCCATGGTTCTTCAGGGAACGGAAAAGACGCCGGTACGAGTGCGCCATTGCACCGCGAATGCCATTGAATTCTATTGAGCGAAAAAGACGGCGAAATAAGCGGAGTGGTGGGCTCAGGCGATCCTTCATGGAATTTCTAACGGATGCGCTTGCGTGTGCTTCACACGCGGTTGGCAGAATTCTCTCTGAAACTTTGTTCTAGGGGCGCACAAACCCGTTCACCGAGCTCCGGATATTTCCGCCTGATTCCTGTTGCCTAACCAGAACAACCGAACCCATCAGAGCATCATGCGTACTGCATCCCGCCGGGAATGGAGACATTCCTAGGTACAGGTCTACGTATAAACAAACCTAGCTGTCGTGGTTGGCGTTCCCACTTCCACCGTCAGTGGTTGAAATGCCTGTTGCATTCGCAGTGATCTGCTCGATGCTGGTCTTCCTCAGTTCAGGAGCAACCCAGTCTTTTCTGATTTCAGCTTTCTTGTCAGTCTTACCGGTCATCAGCAGTCTCCTTAGGGGGGGGATAGAACCCGATAGTTGGACTATAAGGGATGCCGCCCGGGGAAAGCAAGTGAATAATCCCGCGTAATCCACAGCTTTCAAATAACTTAAGTATCCCGGGTTGGATTACCGGCGGGACGATTCATCTGCCGAGAAAATCCAAACTGCCTGCATTCTCTCTGGCAACTTGCACGCCTTCAGCCCGCATCATCCCAACAAGTGATTGATTGTGAACGCGTTACACGTGACGCAAAGCGAAATCACAGCCTCTGCAGGCCCATGCTCCCGCGCGACCGTCATTCACCGTGTCCAAATCATCCTCCCTGCCGGGCGGGTTCGCCCACTCCTGCTTTCCTTTTGGCCTGCAGAAGCAAAGCAAGCTGATGATCGAACGCTACTCTGTCGAAGGAGCCATCCTCCTGGCAGGGAAGCCAGTCGTCCAGCTCTGAAAAGAGCGCCCATCCGTAGGGTGGGATGATCACATCGTCTGCGTTTGGGTTGCCAAAAGGGTCAAAAACCTTGATCCCGTCTGAGATGAGGCCTGCGCAATAGCTAAAGCAACTCTTGGCCAAAACCAGGATGTCGGCCTCTACCAACTCCTGCATCGTCCAAATGGGATCAGCGTCAAGAAAATACTCGGCGCCGAGCGGCGACAATTCTGTGAAATCCGCCAACTTCCCTTGTCCATAAACGCGAATGGTGTTCGCAACACCGCGGAGTTCAAGCATTGCCTTTACGGCGCTGGAAATCGCCAGCACCTTCTCGGTACTTGTGTACATGGTGTTGTTTTGAGAAGCGGAGACATCGCCGCGGCGTATATGTACGGCGATCCCCACCTCATGGGTCGTGCGGGGAGATTTATTCAGGTAATATTTGCGCCTGAACTCCGGGATCAGGGCCTTGAACCAATTGTCCGGCTGCTTTGTTCGCTCGCTCCAACCGAAGCACAAGTCAAGATCTGCCAGGTTGTAATCATTGTTGATAACGCCACGTCTCAACCCGTCGCAGGGCGCCTCGCCTGCGCCAAGATTGAAAACCTTCTCCCATGCCGCAACCCACTCCGGCATGGGCCGATCAGGGTGGTGAATGATCGAAAATGGCGAATGCAAATAGGTAAGCCCGGATGCTCGAGCGAAGCTGATGGTCCTCATGATTTGAAAAGCCTGACTACCGGCCCCTTCGCGAGCTGCCCAGGATGAACGCACGTCGCAGGTGATCGCCCATATGGGCCGGATGCGCGTCACATGCAAAATGTACTGCCCGAGGAATTCCAACCGCGGATCGTAATAGGGTTTGCGACTCGGCAACAGCACTCGCTTAACGCAGTTCCGGAGTGATTGCCGTGTGTATCGGTAGCCCCACTTCACGAGGTAACGAAGCAAGAGCAGCCGCTTTTTCATACCGGTTTTCATCAAAATGAAATCCATCTTAGAGCTTCTGCACTGCACCGTTCGGCTTGCGATGAAAGCTTTCGGCTGATTGCGTCAAATTGAGTGCATCGCTCCAAAGTTGCTTGAGACACCGCGGAATGAGCAGGCGATCAACTTCCATCGCGCGGAGCGCGTTGCAGGAGCTGCCGCGACCATCGCCACATCCATAGAACGGGACGCAAGGGTTTGTAGACCCAAAAGAAATTGTCGGGGAGAGCCAGAGTTCTGAAGTCCTCCCGGCTATAGAAGAGATCCGAGACGCTGCTCCAGCGGGATTTGCGAGGCCAAAGGAGCCGCTCGTAGCGGCTGCGGCGGATCCTGTTACGGAGTTTGGCCACTCCCACGCGATCGACCGGTTCGGCAGGATCTTTGAGGGCGCGCATCGGCATTTCGACAAGAAGCGGTGACCAATCCTTCCAGAAGTCTTGTGGCAAATCGGGTAGTGGAAGCGAATACACGTCGCGCAAGAGGCCCAAGCCCGCCAGCAGGACCCTCTCTTCGCCGGATCTCCGCGCTTCGTCGGAAGAAGCCTCCCAATTCAGCAGCCCCAGCGAGTGAGCGCGCGCAAGATCCCCAAGCCACTTGGCGCGAAACCACCTGTGAAGCCCTCCATGGCTGCAGAGATAGAGCGCCAGGTCTCCGGGGTGCATCGCCTGGATAGCTTGCTTTTGCCAAACGGCCGCAACGCTGCGCGCCCAGCGGGCGCTGGTGGCTTCTGGAGTCTCCCACGGGCTGCGCCAATGAAGCTCCAACTTGCAGCCGCTGGAAAGGTGCATGAAATTGATGTGCGATTCATTGCGGAGAAAACTATTCCACTGGCGAGGGCTCATGGGAAAAAATGAAGATTCCAATTGCCAGCCCTCGGCCTCAAGGCAGGATTGCGCCTTGTGAAGATCTTCCCTTGGCACTTCCACATCCAAATCGCGCGAGTAGCGAAGGCCGACGTCTTGGTAAAGGTCGAAGGAAAGAGTCTGCCCCTTCAAAGGCATCGCAGGAATTGCCGCGCGATTGAACCGCTTCAGCGCATCGCCCAGGACCATGCAATACAGAATCGCCTGTTTTCGGCAATCGTCGCTGCGCTTCTTCAATTCCCCGGCGGTGGGTTCCGGTACCGCGATTTCAGGAACGCGGCGCAGTGCGGCCCAGCCAAGGCCCGGCGTTCCATGGCGGTCGAGCAGGCGAAGATACTCCAGCCAGTCCGGGCCGGCATCAATCGCTGCCCGGATCGCCTCATCCTGGTTCTCGCGACCTGCATCCGGCGCCAGCCAGGAAGTCGCAATCATCAGACGGAACGCGGGGCTCGTGCCCGTGAGCCATTCAGCGCTCAGCACGTTCGATCTCCCGCGGCGATCTCTCGCATTTGGGCTCGCCAGGAACTGGCGTAAGCTCCTCCGAGTGCGACAAGTTGAGCGTGGCTCCCGGATTCCACGACTCGCCCCTTGTCCATCACGTGAATGATGTCAGCGTACATTGCAGTTGTAAATCGGTGCGTAATCATCAGCGCCGTTTTGCCTTCGGTGAGAGTGCGAAAGCGATTCAGCCAGTCATGTTCCGCCCAGGAGTCCATCGCGCTGGTGGGCTCGTCCAGCACGATCAATGAGGCCTGGCGGAAGAATGCGCGCGCCAGGGCAACACGCTGCCATTCTCCTCCGCTCAATTCCGCGCCTCCAAACGATTTGCCAAGCATGGTCTCAAAACCGGCTGGCAGCCGCTCAATCGGCTCGATGGCTCCTGCATCGCGCGCGGCTTCGCGCAAGCCTCTCTGGTCCAAAAGTCTGCTTTTGTCTCCAAAGGCGATATTCTCGCTCGCGGTTGCGCAATAATGAACGGGCTCCTGAAAAAGAATGGCGATGCGGCGGCGCAAAGCTGCCAGGTCCAGTTCGCGCAAGTCCACGCCGTCAAACAGAACCCGGCCCTCATCGGGGTCGTAAAAGCGGCAGAGCAACTTGATGAGCGTGCTCTTGCCGGCCCCGTTTTGCCCCACAAGGGCCACCACCTTATCTCGCGGCAGCTCCAGATTGAATTGATCCAGGGCCCGATGGGATCCGCCGGGATAAGTGAAACTCACAGCCTCGAAACAAATTGCGTCACTCACGGGCAATCCAGCCTCTCCGGTCGGGCCGGAGAGAATTGCGGGTTTGATCTTCAGAAAATCATCCAGATTCTCAATGAAAAGCAGGCTTCTGTAAATCTTGCCCGCGCCTTCAAGCAGGGACCGAAGCAGAACCTGGCATTGCTGGAAGGCCTGAAAGCAAAGCAGCAAATCTCCCAATTTGGCTCTGCCGACGATCGTTTGGTGGAGCATCCAGCCAAGGCCCATGATGCTCCCCGCCCAGGCGAGCAGGCCGGCTGCCAGCTCAGTCCCCGCACCCTGTTTAGCGAGCCTTAACTTTCCATCGCGCAGTTTTTCGCGCAGAAGCTCAAAGGTCTTGCGGTGGTGGGTTCCTAAGTCGAAGATGCGAAACTCGGCGGCAGCGCCTGAATCGGTCATCATCCCGTCGAGATACCGCGCTCGCCGCTCTTCGAACGTGTGCTCAATTTGCCAGCGATGTTCCTTCAGAATCTGGCGCGCCACCAGGAGCAAGCCGGGAACCGCAGTAAACACAAGAAGAATTGGTAGCCAGGAAGCGTAGGTGAAAAGAATCCCGGCGAGCACAAGAAAGCCGAGGCCATTCTGAACCAGAGACCCAAGGCTCTCGAGAAGCGCGAGTGGCTGCGAGATGGCATCGAAGTGCGCCCGGTATAACTGATCGTGCGATTCGGGATCGTCATAGAAAGCCATGTCCACGCGCAGGGCTTGCTCGTGGATCAACCGATGTACTTCGTCCTGCACATACTCAGCCTGTGCGGCCCTGACCCACGACAAAGCACTGGACAGAAGCTGCGCCACAACCCAAAGAGCGGCGATTCCGATGGCCGGAGCTGAAATTGCGCTCCACCCCGGCGACGTGACAAGCCGATTCACCAGTGTCCTGAGCAGCAGGGCCAGCCCGGCTGGAACCAATCCCTGCGCAACCAGAAGGATTCCCCAGGCCACGGTCCACCATCCGGCCGCTCTCCAAACCAATGCAAGAGCGTGCCGTCCTGTGGGCAACTGGCGAAAGAATTGCTTGATTTGGCTGGTCAACATGATTTGCTTAAAACTATAGAGCCTGCTCTTCACTTTCGCACGCGCCAAAGCGAATAGCAGACTCTAGCAGTCAGAGCCTGCCAAACGGCGAAGAAAAAGTCCCACGCCGATGCCGCGAACAAGGATCGAGCCTGCTCTTCCGGTCGTTTCTGGATCCACTTTCGCGACCACTTCAGCGAGGCACTGGCGAAGAAGCGGCAAGTCGAACATCTCCTTGGCTTCGGGCACCGATTCCAGCGATTGGAGACAGTCCTCGAAGGTCGAAAGTTCGCTCACGATGCGATGGCCAAGATCCGCGGATTGCTGCCCCCGCTCCCGCGCGAAGACCACCTGGTCGGGCATCCGGTGCTTAAACGCGCGTTTGAATAAGAAACTCTTTTGCCCATGCCGGTAAAACTGTTCGTCGGGAACCCGCAAAATAAAATCCAGCAGGGAAAAGTTAGCGGTAGGATCCAGGCGAGTGACGGAATGCCATGCGTTCACATCCGACAGGGCGCTGCAGGATGTGCCGCACTCCGGCTTGTAAAGGTAATCGCGAAGATCTTGCAGACTGGAAAGTATGAATGTGGGATCGTAGCCGGCCCTTCTCATACGGCGGTCTATATCCAGGTGTTTTGCCATTTGGACATTGAGCGCCGAATAATCTTGCCAGGGGCTGCGGAATGGGCTCTTCAGGCGCTCGCGCAGCCACCGCGCCGTTATCAGGAGCGGGTTGATCACCTGGCGCTTGAGAAGACGCAAGGGATCTGGTTCTCCGTGCAGGCACAACCGGAAAGCTGTTCGAAGCTGGCCCCGGAGCAAGGACATAAGCACCGAACCGTTGCCCCGAAAAGACACCGTGCAATTGCCCACCTCGCCCACCAGAAGAACGCCTACGCCACGCTGCGCGCAGGCTTCCATGATGGCCTGAATCCAGAAGTAATTGCTCGCCGGATGCCCCGGCCCGTCGTGCATGTCGAGAAAATGCTTGACGCCCGCAATGACACCGTAGTCTCTGGCGTCGATGGAGACGTGAGTGACGTTGGCGCCGGCCATGGTTGCTGTTGCGTGCGCCAGGTCCCATTCATTGCCAATCCGGCCTTTTATTGTTCCATCAGGGGAAAAACTCGGCACCGATGTGAATGCCGTCAGTTCGCGGCCCTGGCCGGCGAGAATCGGTGCCGCCAGGGTGACCACAGAGCCGGAGTCGCGGCCGCCGGAAAGGTCTGCCGCCACTGGCTTTCGGGTGCGGAGGCAACTTCGAACCGCCCGGTCGTAATGCTCCAGAAAGGCATCGACGTATTCCTCGTCGCGCTTGAACCTGATCGGTTCTCGGCCCTCAGGCGACCAGAAACGCCTGTCGCCAGCGAGGCCATCGGAGGAGAACGTCATGATGTGGGCCCCGACCACGGACCGAAAGCCCTTGTACGCCGTCAATTCCGCGCTCTGGTGCCACATGACCAGAACCTCGGCAAGGCGCAGAAGGTCAGGTTCCTTGCGCGTGTCGGGCAGGGCCAGCAAAGCCTTCAGGCTGGATGCAAAGGCGATGAAGCCTTTGCCTTCGTAATAATAGAGTGCAGCGCGGCCCAAGATGTCCCGCCCGAAAAAAAGCCGGCGCCGCAGTGTATCCCACGCTGCGAACGCCCAATCGCCTTCAAGATGGGTGCAGACCTCTTCGCCCCAGCGATCGAAGGCCATGTTGACCAGATGCCCATCGGAGAATCGGGGCGCATCGGAGGCAGGAACGTCCAGGGCCTTCAAAAGGGCATCGCGGTTATCCAGTCGAGCCGCGCACACCATCAGTCCACGCGCACCTCTCATGGGTTGCCGCTCAAAGGCATCTTCCGGATTCACTTCCAAAAGAAGATGCCCCATTCCCACCGGCCCTGCGATGGTGCATCCGCCGCCGTCGGGGCCGTAATAGGCCATCGCCTCCTTCATCCGCTCCAGCCAGCCGGGGTCTACGGGAGCGCCATCGTAGCGATAAATGCCATAGATGCCGCTCATGACCTTCCTCGCGAAAAAGTGGTGAGGGACTTGTATCGTTCATGGCCGGCTCCGCCCGTTACCACGCGAGAGCCAACGCGCAGCCATGCGTGCGCTTCGAATCCAGCCGGCTCGCCTTCGCGTACTCCCAAACTCACAGTCCCTTCGACTCCGCGGCGTCTTAACATCGCGGTGGCGGCAAGCGCCTGGGCAAGGCACCGCCCATCCCAGGGCACACGCCGCCCCAGGGCTGATACCGCCCATCCGATCAGTTCTGCAGTCTGAGCATTCTCAGGTGTTATCGTGGCCGGGCTCTCGGCGCCCGGCGTCCCCAGCCAGGCGGCGATGCGCCGGAATGGAACACACGCCATGGCGATCCTGGCGATTGCCAGAGAGGCAAACGCTTCCCAAAGAAGGCTCCTCCGCGTCGGAGAAATCCTCCCATAGCGCTTGAAGTCACTCCACACGCAGCAGACCTTCGCGTTCCATTTCGGCCAGGAATCCCTGGATATCCGCGGCACATGCATCGTGCGGGACATCGTATTCCCTCACCAGTTCATCTACGAGAGCCGAAAAGGTGATGGGGGTGGCTAACTTCTCCCAGATGCTTCGCGCCGTTCCACCCATGCCATAGTAAGCTCCCGCATCGATACTCATTAGGACAGTCTCCTGGTCGAGCTCCGTTGAAAGAACCTCCTGAGCACGAACCAACTTGTCTTCGGAATTGAATTGGCGCATCTAGCTTTTCTCTTCCACTGGATTTGGGCCAAAATGTTTCGCCCACGCTGATTCGAGGAAGTCGATCAATCCGTCAATCGTTTCCGGATCGCGCTTCCGGGAAACCGTGACAATGGACGCCTTTTGCGCAATCTGCCCGGCCAGCCGCATCAGATCGCTTTGCGTCTCCTGACCTTGCAGGAATTGCGGTCTATACAGATTCTCGAGAAGCCGCTGAACCCGGTCGAATCCACAAAGCACCTTGAATTGCGGGTCGCCGTCTTCCTGATCGGCAAGAACATGGATTGCCTTCAGCGGCACGGGGTTTGGACAGTAGCTCTCGTTCAGCGGAATGACAAATTTGTCGACGTGGAAGTGCGCTTTTTGGAGAGAGTCAATACGCTCGTACGCGTCGGCGCAAAGCCGCAGTTGGGCCAGTGCTGGAAGAACCTGCAGCATGCCAAGCCTGGTTGTCACTGCGCAGACATCGTCCGACAGCAGACGGTATCCCCGGCCATAAAACTGGGCTGCCAGCGTGGATTTGCCAACGCCCTGCGCCCCAACAAAGATCATTGCGCCCCATCGCGTCTCCACTGCGCTGCCATGTAGGGGAAACAATCCTCGCTGGTAAAGGAGCGCACCCATGACCGACCCCAGCAGGAAAAGTCGAACTTCGTCTGCTGAAGATCCCTCCATCGGTTCGATGGATATGCGGCTCCCATCCTCCACCAGATACCGGCCAACACCTTTGATCTCCAATCGGAAGACCCCGGGGCGAACCTCATAGTAGCCATTTTCAAGCCATCCTGGGGCGGCGTGCACGGGAGGCAGCATACGGATCGTCACATCTGGATTTCCATCGGGTTGTGGATCAAACGGGAGTCCAGGGCATGCCATCTCCGTATGAATACGGAGGCCATAAACACTATATGCATGGTTGGACATCGTCAACTCTGCAATAAGCTCTCATGCTCTGCTGCCCTGCATTCATCCGGCAGTACATTCAGCGAGGAAGCGAGGTTGAATTTAAGGATACTGCAGATCGCTTCCTGCTTGTTTGTCTTGAGAGGCATCGATCGGTTTCAGGAAATGCGGCAAATGCATCCACGCATGCAGCGCAGTTTTGAGCGACGAATCCCGGCATGAATCGGGCTGCAAAAGGATGAGGCCAGCCGTAGGATGACGGCCGGCCTCGATTTTTCTGCTGGAGGACGAGCTATAAGTTGATCCCTGCGAACCCTTCCTCTAACCGGCAAGGGTTCGCAGAATCGTCGGGTGCTTTGTTCAGGCGCGCCGATTACTTCGCCGCGGCCTTCTTCTTCATCGCGTGCTTTTCCGCCATCGGCTTGCGCGCCTGCGGCTTCACCGCAGTCTCGTCCACCGGGGTGGTTCCCGTCACGTCGTTCGAGAACGTCGCGCCCGAAGGCACCAGATAGTTCTCGACCGTCTGACTGTCCGCCGCTCCCGCAGCCACGCTGATGCGCGAAGCGTCGATGCCCTGCTCCGTCACCAGATAGTCCTTGGTATTCACAGCGCGTTGCGCTGCGAACAAGTCCACCGTAGTGTGCTTGTGCTTGAGCGCCTTCTGCTGCTCCTTGGCCGTCGTGGCTGCCTCGTCCGTGGTCTGCTCGCCAACCAATACCGCCTTGGCGTCAGCCTGCTGTTTCAGGTCCAGAGCCACCTGGTCCAGGCAGGCCTTGGCCTCGTTGTCCACGCGCACGGGCCGCTTCTTGTCGGTCGCGAAGCTGATGGTGCAAAGCGCCTGCGTCTTCGGCGGAGGCGTAACATACGGAGCCACGATGGTCAGGCTGGTGTTGGCGCTGGCCGAGTGCCCCTTGTTATCCGACACATTGCAGGTGATGCCAACGGCTCCGGTTGCCGCGCCCGCCGACGAGTACTCCGCCGTGGTTCCGCTTCCCGTCACCGTGCCCGCCGTCGCCATATAACTGTAGGTCAGCGGCAGGTTCTGCGGGCTCACGCCCACTGACGTCACCGTTGCCATGCCTCCCGGAGCAATCGTATTCGGGCTCACCGAGCAGCTGATTGTCGGGGGCTCAAACGCCTTCACGGTAAGGCCCGCCGTGCAGGTCGCTGTCTCCCAGGGCTTCAGGCCTTCCTTGCCCGACTTGCCTTCCTTCACCGTTCCGGTCACGGTGTACTGGCCCGGCGCCAGAGCGCTGGTGTCCACCTTGGCCGTGGCGTCGCTGCCGGTCGCTCCCGTGCCCGACCAGCTGTAGATCACGTGGTCCTTCGGATCCAGTCCGCCCGCCGTCGCCGTCACGGTAACCGGGTCGCCCGGGAACACCGACTCAGCAGGACTCGCCGAGCAGGCCAGCGTGATCGGCGCCGGAGGAGCAATCGAGCCCGCATGAATCACGATACCCGTGCTCAGACGCACCGCATCGATGTTGGCACGGCCGCCATAGGGCTCATCGCCCCAATCGGCGTGCATATACTCGTAGTCGGTTTGGAACAGGCGGATCGCCAGATGGTGGTTGAACCATGGCGTCTCATAGTCCATGCCGCCGCCAACGGTCAAACCAGGGCCCCACTTGTTGGGCTCGAAATACGGTCCGCCGATCAGGTCCGCGTTCACCAGAGCGTGCGCGAAAAGCGTGAAGTCCTGCGCGGGATAACGGAAAATGGCGCCGCCACCGAGCGTCGTGAATCCATCATCGTTCCCTTCGGTGCCGACGTTGCTGGTGCAACACTGCACGCCCCACTGATGGATGCCAACCTCGACTTGGACGCCTGCATAACGGTTGAAGTAATATGCGCCGCTAATGAGACCGCCCACGTTTACCGCATCGTAGGATGCAGACACAGGCGTCTCACCGGCGTTCGGTTGGACTGTATTCACGGTCCCCTTGGGCGACAGATAGCTGTAGCCCATGAAAATATCCCACCTCGATGGTGAAGTGTTGTCAGAACCCTTCGCTGAAGGTGCCGACTGAGCCGCCATGGCTACCGAGAAGGCAACCACGGTAACCAAAGCAAGAATCCGGCCCACAGATTTCAAAACACGAATTCGCATGCGTTTATCCTCCGCAGATTGGCTAATTTAACCCGATAGAAAAAAAGTTCGCGAGCACCCGTTCGGGACTCGAACGCAGCCCTGGTGGCATCAATTACGACGATGCGCCGCTGCACACCTGCAGCACCAATAAACGTACCACATGACCACGGTCAAGGGCACATTTTTCTCGATAAGTTGCCTGATTAGAGTGCAGTCCACCGGCGCGTTACCCTAGATGATTACTTTGGTAATGCAGTTTGGACGTTTGCCGGTACCGATTTCTACAAGAAATCACTGCTACCTTTTGTTGAAAAGCGACCTGGCCCTTGTTGGTTGATCGACCAGCGGGGTGCTCGCGATGACCTCGATTAGGTTGAGCGGACGGCGAGTGCGCAATTCCTGGGCAGACGTAGCCCTTCTGCATTCGGCTCTAAGCTGGATTCGACAGCAACGACCCTTCTGCCATCGCGCATCATCCATTTTTACGGGGCTGCGCCAAAACGGAAAGAATCCCGTTCTTGCGCTTCTCCAGGAAATCTCACTCGGAAATCACTCCCCGTTCAGCCCACTTTTCGAATTTGCGCAAGGTACCCTCCGTAACCCGGAACGCCGAGTGCCCGCTGCATGTGCCGGTCTTTATGATGTAGACTAGGCCGAGTGAAAATGACGCCGTGCTGTCTCCAGGGAACTTGTGGCCGCGCTTCGGGCAACAAAATTAGAAACCGCCTCGAAAGTTCGGGTATCTTGTATCTTCTGTAACACATCGGTTCGTGCAGTACGTCGTATGAATGTCGATGATGGATCCCGCGCAGAAACCTCTGCTCTTGCCTTGTTGTATCGGGTTCCCGCTCTTCTCTCGGCAGCAATCTGCCGGCCGGGCGAAGACATGCGCGCTTGAAGGAGAAGCAGAATGCGTTTCAGGCTGTTCGTTCTCCCCGTTCTGGCGGTGAGCATCTTCGCGGTCGCGATTCCTGCGCTTTCTCAGGTCGTTCCCTCATATCGGAGTAAGATTCTATTGCCCATTAGCCTGGGCATCGGGCCTTCGAGTTACGACGTCGATTGGGGTCATGGCCGCATGCTCGGTGGCACGATCTGGGCTGACTGGTATCCCGAAAAGTTGCCCCACATTCTCCGCGGCCTCGGCGTCGAAGCGGAAGCCCGGGACATTAGCCTCAATCGATCGTCAACTCAGACTAACGTGCGCCAGGATACTGCCGGGGCCGGCCCCATTTACGCCTGGCGTCACTTTCAGAATTTCCATCCGTACGCAAAGTACCTGATCGCTTTTGGCAGCTACGACTTTCCTCCGGCGGGCACCTACTCGCACGACACGCGAACCCTTTATGCTCCCGGCGGGGGGTTCGAATACCGTTTCTACCGGCAATTCTGGGCGCGCGCCGACTACGAATACCAGACATGGCAAACACTGTTCGGAACGACGCCCAATCCTCAGGGCTTCACCGTCGGGGTTGCCTGCGATTTCGCGCACCATTTTTCCAAAACGCGATGATTTTGCGTTCGCCACACGAGGAGTATCGAGTGAAATCCGCAAGATTCAGAGGCAAATGCGCTTCTCGACAGCATCGCTCGCAAGGCGTTGCGCGCGAAGTGTTAGTCTAGCGTGTGTATGGATCGCCTGAGGCTCCTGAACTTTGCATTCGTAGTAGCGCTGCCTGCAGTCTTTGCCTCGCTTTGCGGTGCTCAAGCTAGCCAAACTCCACGCACCGTGCCTTATCCGGTAAAACCCGTTCCATCAGACTCCCTCCCATTGCCTTACCCGGTAAAGCCTGTACCCGGTGTCAAAAGTCTCTCGCCGTTCTCTGACAACAGCTCGCCTTCTGCGCTTGAGCACTTCATTCTGTATCGGCCCGAAGGGCAGATGAACGGGGCCGACCACGATCTGGCTCAGAAAACGCAGCCCGCGATTCGCGACGCTGCTCAATTTGCCGGGATTGAATTCGACAAGGACAAATGGAGCTACCGGCAGCTTGAGTGTCAGGCCATTCCTGACCACCTGTTTCTGCTCTTCCATGGCGATAGCGGCGCGGGAGACGTGAGTCTATTTTCCGCCTCCATTCCACGCGCCGGCAAGGGCCATGTACGCATCATTCCTGTCGAGCGGCGCGGCTTCACTCTCTTCTCGCCTGCCCCCGTCAGCGAGATTGCCATGGCGATATTCAACCGCATTCGCGCGGAGGAACCGAAAGGCCCGCCTGCCGATTGGCTTGCCACCAGTTTGTGCTATGCCGCGCTGACCGATCCACGCCTGGAGATTACTCTTTCGCCGCATCAAGCGCCTGATTCGGATCTCGCCTTGTCATTCCCGCCCTCGCTGGAAGTCGAGCCAGGAGGTGCGTCGACGGTCCGCTTCGTCGATGCCGCAACTCCGCGCCAGCCAATGCAGTGGGCTTTGACATTCGACCCCAAAAATCAGCTCGTCAAGGTCGAGCACTTCCCTGCGCCGGTGTACGCGACCAGAATCATTCCTAAAAACTGACCTTGCGTCCCGGAAACCACGTGAGTTGAATGTTCGTCGTAGTCACGGTCTGTTCGCCCGGCAGATCGATGGGCGCCTTATAGTGCTCCACGGCAAAGTTGCCGTTGATTTCGAAATCCTTGCCGACCCGCTTCACGGCCTGAAAGCTGATGTCGTTCAACGTGGTGCCGTTGGGAATGAAATTGTCGGACGCCTTTTGATGGCGCGTCGATATCTGGACCCATTCGTTGCCGCTCAGGTGCCACGTGATCCAGGCCTGGCCGCCCTTGTCCTCACGCCCGATCCAGTCGCCGAAAAGTTGGCCCTGGTTGGTGTAGCCCTGCTTCTCAATCTCCTCGAAGTACATGAATTGCCCACCCGTGCTTCGATTGGTAGGCGGATCGGTAGAAGCTCCTTCTACGCGCAAGTCGAGCTTGGGAACGCCGGGCACATGCGAGAGATAAATTCCCGGGTGCACCGCGGCGCGGCGTGGAGCATCGATCGGTGAAATGTCATCGTGCGCCTCCGAGTCGGTGTAGAGAGTGAGCCAGTTGCGGACGAATGGCAACCGCCAGGAAAAGTCGAAGGCTCCAAAGCGCGCGCCCGGGTCGGTCGTATTGCCCTTCTGGGTGCTGGTTCCTGCGCTGAGACTGAAGAAGCTGCGCAAAAACGAGTGCAAGCTGACCCCCTGGTGCCCCTCTCCGCCGAACATGGCGGTACGCTCGAAGCCGAACTCGAGATCCCTGTAAGGCTTGAAGCTCACCTTCTCCACGTGCACCCAGGGATCGCCGGGATTGATCACGTTATCCGCGCCCGATGCAGGATTGAGTTCGTACGCCGGATTCGGCATGAACGTATGGCCGCGCAATGCGCCCACCAGAAACTCGTAGCGGAAGGGCCCGGTGAGCCGCGAGAGCACCGGAACATTCAGGGGTTCGGTGCGGTTGATCTCGAACGCGTAGAAGTTTTGCGCATTATTGGAAAACGCCATGCTGGCGCCCAGGTCTGGTCCCAGCCACTGGTCTTGTTTGCCGAAGGAAATGACGTGATTCAGAATTTGATAGGAGAGATATGCCTCCAGAAACCGTCCCTGGGTCGCGGTGGCGATGGCCCCTTGAGGAATGGTGGTCTGGTTGAATACTGCCGTGGTGGGACCGTAAGGCGCCGTGCTCGACGGAATGAAGTAACTGGTGTCGTCGATGTTGGATAGCGTCTGCGCCAGCGCCGCCGAGTAGCCCGTGCCCGAAGGCGCGCCCTGGAACTCCACGCGCGCATAAACCGCGAATCGTCCCGCGCTCGCGTAGCCGCTGATGCCGGAAAAGTTGTTGAAACCATTCTCATAGGGACGGCCGTAGTCGTTCACGATGGTCTGCCCAAGATGAAAGCTGTCATCGAGCGGCTTGCCGCTGATGCCCCGCGCCACACTGTACACCGACTCGATGCGCGCGCCTCCTTGGTGCCGTCCGCACGGGCCCTCCATGTCGTAGCGTAGCTCGTGATTAAGCGCGCTGTAGATCTCGCGCGCCTCGTTGGCCGCAGGGTCGCCTTCATCTTCGCTCTCTTCGATCAGGTTGCCGGCGTCCTCCAGCATGTGCATCAGGCTCGCGCGCGTCCAGGGCCGAAGCCCGATATACACCCTATCGACGTATCCCAGTGAGTAGAGCCGCAGCATGGCCGGGTAGACCCAGCTATCGACAGGGATATACGGCGAGCCCAGCTTGGATGGCTCGCAGGGACTGGCCGGAACGTTAGCGCCGCCCCCTGTTTGTGCGGCGTCATTCGGCGCGCCGGGCTGCTCGGCCGCCAGTTGATAGGTCCCGGCATACGTCAGCAGCGCTATTCCGAACACCCAGGTCATGAATGCGGCCACAAACCATGGCTTGTTCTTCTTCATCGTTTCCCTCACTCAATTTCGTCGCGCTGGTCGCAGTCGCATTCAGGCTTCGGTCCGAGCGGCGCCAACGCTCCTCACGCGCGTCTTCACCGCAACCGCCGGCGCCCCGCTGTAAACCGTCCATGGCTCCAGGTCCCGATTGGCAACGGATCCCAGCCCCAGTACGGCCCCCTGCCCCACATTCACGCCCGGCGACACCGACGCCCGAGCGCAGATCCACGAATATGAGCCCAGTCGCATGTTGTACGAGATCATGGGAAAGTCGGGATGGTTATAATCGTGCGTTGCCCCGCAGATATAGGCTTGCTGCGAGACGATGCAGTGAGACTCTAAATAGATCGGGGAAGGATTGTAAATCTCAGCATGATCTGCAAGAGTGCAGCAGTCTTCGCAGATCAGGTTCCACGGCGCCCATACTTTTCCACTGGGATAGAAATGGCAACCCGGGCCCATCTTCGCGCCGAACAGCCGCAACAACCCCGACCGCCAGACATGCATCGGAGGCGGCGACGTGCGATAGAGGAGCAGATACACCACTTGCCACAACTGGCGTAGCAACCGGTACTTCAAACTGAAGGATGGGCGAAGATAGGGATTCTCCTTAGCGCCGCCAGCAATGTGGTGCACCGTACGCTCGCGTTCGGGAATTGTTGTGCTCATACGTGTTCCACATTATTTCGCAAAGCTTCCGCCTCGACAAATATCCGCGCGATTCCCAGGCTCTGAGATCGCTTCGTAAGGCGCTCAGGCCGCGCGGTTCGCCACGTTGGCCACGTACCAGCTGTAGGCCTGCCTTATCCCCTCTTCAAACGCAGTCTGCGCGCTCCAGCCCAAGGCCTGCAAACGGCTTACATCCATCACTTTGCGCGGCGTGCCGTCGGGCTTCGATCGGTCGAACGTAAAGCTGCCCTTCCAGCTTGCCACTCGGGCAATGCTTTCCGCCAATTCCAGAATCGTCATGTCGCGGCCGGTGCCGACATTCAGAAAGAGCTCGTCGGAATAATTCTTCATCACGAAGACGCAAGCGTCGGCCAGGTCTTCAGTGAACAGGAATTCGCGTCTCGGGGTTCCGCTCCCCCACAACTCGACCGTGGCGCTGTTCGCCATCCTGGCGGCGTGAATCTTCATGATCAACGCGGCCACAACATGGCCACTCTGCGCATCGTAGCGATCTCCGGGCCCAAACAGATTCGTCGGCATCACAGAAACGAAATCGCACCCATATTGTCGGCGGAACGCCGCGCATAGCTTGATTCCGGCAATCTTGGCGATCGCGTACCACTCATTGGTGGGTTCCAGCGCCCCGGTCAGCAGCGCCTCTTCCCGCATCGGCTGCTCCGCCATGCGCGGATAGATGCACGACGATCCCAGAAACAGCAGCTTCTTCACGCCTGAGCTCTTCGCCGCATGAATCACATTCGTTTCGATCACCAGATTCTCGTAGAGAAACTCCGCGGGCCGCGTCGCGTTGGCCATGATGCCGCCCACGGTAGCGGCGGCAAGAAAGACAGCATCGATCTTTTCGTCGGCCATCCACGCATCGACATCTGCCTGGCGCAGAAGATCCAATTCGCTGCGGGCCGCAGTCAAGATTTCGCAGTGCTCGCGTTCCAGCCGCCGCACAATCGCCGCCCCTGCCATCCCGCGATGACCGGCCACCCAAACACGCTTCCCGGTCAGGTCGAAACTACTCATTACCATGCTCCCTGTGGGATTCCTCGGCAATGACCTTCAGATCCGACTCCACCATCTCCGAGACCAGCTCAGGGAAAGTAACCTTGTGCTGCCACCCCAGCACGCGTCGCGCCTTGGAGGGATCGCCAAGGAGCATGTCCACCTCCGTCGGCCTGAAGTAGCGGCTGTCGATCTTCACCAGCGTCTCGCCCGTGGCCGTGTCGACTCCGATCTCGTCAGCGCCTTTGCCGCGCCACTCGATGGTGCGGCCCACCTTGGAAAAAGCCGACTCCACGAACTCGCGCACGCTATGCGTTTCACCCGTCGCTAGGACAAAATCGCTCGCCTCCGGCTGCTGCACGATCCGCCACATGCCTTCCACGTAGTCGCGCGCGTGGCCCCAGTCGCGCTTGGCATCCAAATTGCCGATGTACAGTACCTTCTGCACGCCAAGGTGAATGGCTGCCACGGCCCGCGTGATCTTGCGTGTGACAAAGGTCTCGCCGCGGATCGGGCTCTCGTGGTTGAACAGGATCCCGTTCGATGCGTGTATGCCGTATGCTTCCCGGTAATTCACCGTGATCCAGTAGGCGTAGAGCTTGGCCACGCCGTAGGGGCTCCGTGGATAGAAGGGCGTGGTTTCGCTTTGCGGCACTTCCTGCGCCTTTCCATAAAGCTCTGAAGTCGACGCCTGATAGAAGCGCGTCTTCTTTGTCAGGCCGAGAATCCGGATCGCCTCCAGGATGCGCAACGCCCCCGTCGCATCGGCATTCGCCGTGTACTCGGGTGTTTCAAAGCTCACCTGTACGTGGCTTTGCGCAGCCAGGTTGTAAACCTCATCCGGCTGCACCGACTGGATAATGCGGATCAGATTCGTGGAGTCGGTCATGTCTCCGTAATGAATCTGAAAGCGCGCAGCGGGTGTGTGCGGGTCCTGGTACATATGGTCGATGCGCGCCGAATTGAACGACGAGGAGCGGCGCTTGATGCCGTGCACGATATAACCCTTGCTCAACAGGAGTTCCGATAGATAGGCGCCGTCCTGTCCGGTGACACCCGTGACTAAAGCGACTTTCGGCATAGCTCGTTCTTTGCTCCAATCAGGGTTGCCCGCCTCGATGAGTGGCAACTCGTGTCAGTTTATCGCGACGGGCAATCACTTTATGGCATCGCTATCGTTGGCGTGCTGGCGCGATGGTCCAGCCCGGTCAATAGCGGCGATAAAAACGCCCGACAAAGGCGGCCAGGGAACATGCCAGGCGTTTAGCCCATAAGTGCATAGGTGAGTACGCACAAATCGGAGACGCAACCTGCGTAAGGAAAAACTTCATCGCCCCCGAAGGGGGCATACCTCTAAGTGCCCGCAACAGATATGATCCCCGCCATGGCTTCTGGCCTACGGTGTGGTACATCACCATCGACGCGCCAAGAATAAAGCCCATCCCTTGCGGGCCGAGTGTGCTCAGTGGGGCCTTCGTGTACATGATGGCGATGTTCAGTGCATCCTGGTCGCTGATATTGAAAGGCATTTCCCGGCTTCCGTGCGCTAGGTATTTCAAGTCGTAGCCCAGGGACTCAGCCAGCTTGATCAGCCGTCTCCACTCCTCCAGGAACTCCGTATGTGCCTGCGGAACGCCCACCAGGCCCGCGTTGTAGTAATGACTCACTGGCCGTGGATCCGTAAAGCCAATCGTTGCAGCGAGCCTCATCCATTGTTGGCGCAGCGGAGCGTCCGGGGGAAATATGTTGTCAACGATCTCCTGGCACAGCGCAACTCCGCAGCTCTGCCAGTTACTAAAGAATGACCAGGTCGCTTGCACAAAGATATCCGGATCAAAATACCAAAGATAATCGCATTCTCGGGCTTCATTTGCCAGCAGGTTCAGCATGAACTCCGGCTTGTAATTCGTGAGATGAATATCCGTGCTCAGTTTCAGGAACGTAAGCCGCACTTGATCCGTGATCCGGAACTCATCCGCACGATCATTCTCGATGCGCTCGAGTTGGTTGATCCAGGGAGGCAGCGCGCCGCGATATCCCGCCCACACCGTTCCCATGTAACCGGCTCGCACCAGGGAATTAACAAATGCGGCAAGGCCCAAATGGTAATCCCCCTCGAAGAGCGTGCAGATGGCAGCGCCGGCTGTGCACTTTGGGGGTCGAATGTTGCTCTCACTCATACAAATTGTCCTTGCTGATCATCGTAGGATCTTAGTTTCTCGGGATCTCTTCATGCGGGTCGTTTCGTCCCTGTCTGCTTCTCCCAAATACCATCTCTGCTCTGCTGCAATATCAGCGGCATGCCGTACTTATACAGAACATGCCTCACCGTACCGGTAAAGTGCCTCGCTGCGATTGCCCCGTACTCGACATCCTTTTCCCAATGGAACTGGCGCTGGTTGCTGATCACGTATCGGTCCTCTGGTAAAGGTTGAGCATTCGCGCTCCGCATCAGGGTACTCATAACCGTCTGCGGCGTGTAGTAGTAATGCGGAACCGGATTCCATTGCGTCAGGATTTGCTCGGCTAAATCGATGGAAAGCGCATTGTGGGGAATATACAGAAACCCCGCATTCAGTCTGCGTATGGTTTCCAGGCCCATGGCATGCACGATTTCGACCAGCGATGGATCATGACATCCGTTTGCGTCATCCAGAAAGTAGCATGGCGTATATCTTTCGACGCAGGCCAGCAATTCAACCGGCGGATTGAACGCCACTACGTCATGATCCGAATACAGGACCGGGCCCAGGCGAGACAGTGCCAGCGTGAGGCCGACCTGCTTGCCCGGGGCATGATGTTCGAAAAATAACTTGAGCGCAGGCCGCCCCTCGCAGAGACTCGCGATGATGGGATTTACGTCATATATCGAAACGCCGGGAAACAAGCGCTGCGCAGCACTCCGCTCTGTCTCCGCAATCTCGCCATCGACCGCCAACTGCAACTCAAAGCCGTGCGGCTGGAGAAAGCGGTACCAGCTCCACGCCGCCCAAAGCGCATCGTTCAATGCCTCCGGCGTCGTCAGAACCGCAAATTGAACCGGCCCTTTTTCGACAGTGAGCGGCGGAAGCAAATCGTGACGAAAACGGATCGAGTATTGGCGCTTGCGCTCCCACCACCAGACCGGCTTCGTAGTTAACTTCCTAACAATGCGCTTCACGCTCGAACAACCTTCTCTTTTGCCGCCGCCGGGCACGGCATATCGCGTGGGTTTATCGATCTCACCTGGTACTATCGAACCCGCCTCAGAACGGATCCGATCTTCTGCACGGAGCTCCGCGCAAGACTCAAACCACAGGCTCAGATTGGAAGAATGAGCTCTATGGCCAGCTTCTTCAGGACAGTCCGCCGCGCGTTGGAGAATGAATGCAGAAATCTCTTTCTCAATTGGGTCCGTGCTCTTAAGCGCAGGCGGGGGTCAAGCCGCTTGTCCCTGCAGAGGCTGCGAAGAACCGCATAGGGCTCGAGGTCGCTGCGCACGTTATACGAATTGCTCTTTGCACTTTCATGCTGCCGGTAGTAACTGATCATCGACGGGACGACTTGATACCGAAACCCTTCGAGGGACAAACGCCAGAAGAACTCCCAATCCATCGAATAGTGCAAGTTGTCTTTGAGAAATATGCCCCGGTCAAATATCGTTCGCCGGAAAAACATGCTCTGATTCATGACACACATTTCTTCCAGTAAACTCTCCCGCGAAAACTCCTCACAATTTTCAAACAGCCAGGGCGGTTGGCTATGATGGCCCTGAAATCCGCGCACCAACCCGTTCAAGATTTCGCAATCGGGGTATTGCGCAGCAGCCAGCGCCGCTTGCCGAAAGTTATCCGGCCCATAAAAGTCGTCCGAATTTTGCCAGCCAATCAGGTCTCCTGCGGCCTCCTTGAACCCTCTATTCACGGCTGCAGATTGACCTTCTCCCTTTCGAACAACGCACTTTACCCACGACGAATATTGCTCGATCACTTCGAGGCTTCCGTCGGTCGAACCGCCGTCAATAACAATATGTTCGACATCCGGGTAGCCTTGCAGCAAGATGGAGCGGATCGTCTCTTCAATAAATGGCTGCTGGTTGAGTAGGGGCGTGACGATACTTATCTTTGGCCACGGCCTGCCGTCGGGCATCGCACCGGGAAGACGCTCTGACTCTTCCGTCCAGGGCCACCCTGTCCTGTTCGCCGAAGACTTTGGCAAATCTGCTAACGTTGGGCACTGCATCATCTAGCCTTTCATATCCCCGCTCCCCGCTTATCGCTTCGATTGCTCGTTGCCGGCCAGATACAATCTCACGGACGCACTCCGGCCACTTCTAAAGCACAAGCAACACAACCGCAACTTACTCATGGTTGCGCAAACCCGACGCCACGCTCTCCGATCCTGTGCTCAGGCACCGCCGCACGCGTTCTCGAAAATCGCTGCAACTTCCATGCTTCTCTGATGCACACCACATTGAGAATTGCCAGCATCACAACGTACTTCGAGAAGCTCACCAGGGGAACATGCTTGTCGAAATGAAATGCAAGCCAGGGAATGACAAAGCCAAATGCCAGGATCACGACGTATAACACCCGGCCGCTAGGCTTACCCTTGCCCAATCCTGCTGCAACGATCAACAACAGCGGCGCCAGAATCGTCACGTCGCAATACCCATACCGCTGCGGTGCAAATAGTTCGAGATTCAACGGCGCCAGGAACACAAACGCTACAGGCATCAGGCTTGAGATGGTGCCTCGTGCAAACAGATACATGACGGCCACATTGAAGCACAATGCGAGTAGCAGGCATGCAGCATTTAGCCGCTGCAACGATTGCTTTGAAGGAGCAACCTGATGAATCAACCGCGCCAATGCCGGACTCACTGAACTCCGAGCCAATCCAATGAGTGTTCGATCTGTCAAATAGCCCGGCCCCGCCATCGACTTTGAGAAATCGACCCCCTCGAGCATTTCGCTTTGCTCTGCGGCCGCGGGCTTAGGGCCTTGCGCATAGGCGTCGTCAAGAACTTCTTTTTCATTTGTATGAATCGAGGCAACGTAACCTCTCCAGTCGGCAATGCCAACGATGGGCAGCGTGGCAGCAAACATAAGCCCGCACAGTACAACAGCGTGTGCCGCATGCCGCGTTCGGCGCAACAAAAATGCGCCGATGATGCAAATGGCATACGTCGGCCTCAGCAAAACAAGTAAAGCCAAAGGCAACGCGCCGAGCCATGAGTCTGGTCTCCGAAGCAAGCACGCCGACGCTGCGGCGGTTAAAAGCGTTATGCCGACATAATACTGCCCGCGCTCTAGTTCAAATCGAAATCCAAAGTCAGCAATAAAAAGCAGAACAAAGCCAAGCCATAATGCAGTGCCCGAAGCGCGCCCGGGGAAAATGTGCGCCAGGATTGCATAGCACAGCAGTATAGCTACCCAATCGAAGAGGAAATAGATGAATCGCTGCACACTCCAGTCGAGCTCGCAAAACGGAGCGTAGAGTAGCAATAATGCCGGCGAGTAAGTATTTGTGGTTAGCATCCGGAGATGGTCCGGATGGGGTTCGTTGCGGAAATCGTAGTAGGGATTCATCCCCCGAAGCAATAGTCTTGCGCCGACAACCTTGTCGCGTAAATCGATACCTGGGTATTTCTCCAGGTCGTGACTCGTCACAATCATCACGTGGCCCATGACGACGAGTGTCAGAACAATTGCGATTCCTTGCAGCCACCACTTGCCGCCGTGCAGATATATTCCGCGTTTCGACAAAGATGTCATAGTCTATTTGCTCGGTCGGCGTAGGCTTTGACTCAAGTTCGTTGAGCCCCACCCATAACTCCGGCACTCAATTTCCTTCGTGAGCATATTCCATGCCAGCAACTCGGCGTCCGCCCCGGGCGAAGCCGTAAAGCGTGGCGGCAATGTTAACCCCGAGAGTCGGACCCATTGAGACAATGCCGAACCACAATACTGCTCTCACAGTGCTCAAATCGACCTTCCAAATATAGAACGCTTGCAGGATCAGAGTGAGGATAATGTCTGTAAGGACAAACGAGTAGTAAGTGAACCGGCGCGAGCCGTTAATCGCTTGAATTACCCCGCTGAAGAGCCCGATCGCTCCTGACACGATAACCAACACGACTTCCGTTCGTAAGCCCGCATATTTGGGCCCAAGTACCCAAAGAAACAATCCTGGGAAGGCTCGTGCCAGCGCAACCACGCCGGCGCCACACACTCCCGCAACGATTACCGCCAAAAGATAATGACTTTTAAGATGCTTCTTGGGCAATCTTGCAAAGTATGGTTCCACAAGAATTCCATTGATCGGCTGTACCAGCGCAAAAATCTGTCCCAGCCGGCTCAGCGCACCCACCGACGCAACAGCGGCAGTGCGGCCAAAGATCGTGATCAGGAAAACCGAGATCTGGCCTCCCAGCGCATAGTAGATGACGCTGGGAACGGCGGGCAATGTGAGTTGAACGATGGCCGTGCGCTTTTCCTTGGAGGGAACGCCTCTCACTCCCAGCAGCTTTTGCGACCTTAGATAATAAATCAATGCAACCGCAATGACTCTGCCCACGTTAATTAGGATTGCCGTGAATGCGCCGAGCCAATGGAAGAGGACAAACACGCCAAGCAGCGCCAAAGCGCCAAAACTGGTGAACATCTGAGCCTGGTACCAGCGTTGGCGATCGCGCCTCACGATCAGCACCGAGCCATATGTGGCGCCCACGCGCGCAAACCACGCGGAGATCAGCACAATGACCACCATGGCCGTCACCGTCTGCCAGCTCCAATGGCGGTTGCGCACCAGGAGCGGGTAAGCAACGACGGTGATTGGGACCGCCATGGCAAAAAGCCAGTGTGCAATCTGCCTTAAGGAAGCCACGTAATCGGCAATCAACTGCCTGTCTTCAATTCGCTCACCGACTAACGGGATAAATGTTCCGGAAATGCCAACGTCCAAAAGGATCATCAGTGAGGCCTGGATGGAGAACACGACGACAAATTTCGCATACTCTCCAATCGGGAGTAACCGAACGCAAAGCAGGCCATAGAGCAAATTGCCTGCTGTGGTGACCCCCTGAGAAACCAGGAATTCCGCGACCCGATGTAATTTCGGCTTTATGAATCCCGTCGCGGACATCATGTGATCCGTAACTCGAATAAGTCTCCCCCTCTTGATCTGCGGCCGCACTTGCCGCTATCGTATTACTCCCCCTTGCCCTGCTCTCAGTTACACTGGCATCGCTTTGACCGCTGCCACGTGTCACTTTCGCCGTATAAATGGCTTATAGGAGCCCTTTCCCAGCCACACCGCGAAGCCCCCGCTCTCCGCCCGGTCTAGAAAAGTCCGTGGCGCACCAACCGTGCACCATGCCGCACTGTCGATGGAATATCCCGCCGAACGAGACTCAACTTCACCAAATGTTTTTCAAGGCCGAGATATTTGCTTCGAATTTCCTTCGCAATGGACTTGAATGCGGGATCCTGCAGAACAAGACCGTGAACATACGCCAAACCTTCAGTGGTATTCAGATGAAATTCTGCGCTCGCCCCCCCGCCGTGAACTCTGTACTCGGTAAGCCGTTCCGGAACGTAAATAACCTTTCCATGACCGCGGAGAAGCGAATAAGCGATGTAACTGTCGTATGCTCCCTCCACCTTCCTCGAGTACATACCCCAGTTGACCTTTGACTTACGGAACACGGCTGCCATAGCAAGCGGAATCGAAAGCCGAACCATCAATCGAATCGGATCATCGACTGGACCTGCGGCGAGGCCTTCGCGGCCATACTCCCGCGTATTGGCGTCTGTAGCATCGACGAGACGCGCACCGCTCGTGTCAATGAGCCAGTGGTCGCTGAATGTCAAAACCACTTCAGGGTCCACGAGAAAGGGCGTTGCGCACCTGGCGAGGAAATCACTTGTCCAACGATCGTCGTCATTCAGGAATGCCATCACATCGGAACGGGCCCGCGAGATACCTGCATAGGTATTCATGGCAATGCCCAATCTTGCCGGATTCGCTGTGTGCAGAATGCGCTCGTCGTGAAAACTGTCACAGAGACGCTTCGTCTCCTCGAGTCCGCCGTCGTCGCAAACTAGAAGTTCAAAATCCGTGAACGTCTGGGAAATGACCGACTGTATCGCCTGTTTGAGGTACTCAGTGCGATTGAATGTCGTAGTAATAATCGACACGGCCGGCATGCGCAGAACCTCTGTTTCTCAAAGAACTTTTCGACCCATGCGCCCGTGACGCGTCCCTCGTTCCGCCGTTTTGCGCGTTTATCGATTCATCTGATATGGGTTCCTCAGACGGAGCGCTTTAATTGCTCCCAGCGCCATTGACCGCAATGCGGCACGCGTCTTGCGTTTCCATTCAAACTTGCGGAACATTGCCATCTGCCGCCGGCGGAAATACTCTTCTTCTGGCGGTCCATGCCGCAACGTGCGTGTGGCCAGATCGACAAGGCGGTCAAATTCGCGATCGATGGCAAAATACTCGTCGAACGCTTGGCGAGCCAATCGCCCGCGTTCGGCAGCGCTCTCAAGATGAGGTCCGAGAATCGCCGGCAGCCTGGCAATATCCCGTTCGCGGACGCGAAGAAGGAATTGATCCCATGCCGGTCCGGGCGTCAGCTCATAATCGTCCGACAAAAGCACGGGAGCAACGCCTGCCGCCATCACCTCGAAGAAGCGGCTGCTGCCCGCGCCAGCGCCGCGGGGGCAGAGCGCGAAGTGCGATGCCGCAAGCGTCTCTGCGTAACGGCGCTGCCGCTCATCGCGGTCGGGTTGGGAATTATCCCAATGCCAGTATGCCGAGGTGTTTTCGATCAGCACATCGCTGCGGTTGTACTTCTGGTTAAAAAGGCGCTTCCGCAGGATGGATGTCGACCCGCCAAGAAAGCTGAACAAGTATCGCTTTTGAGCATTTCTTCCGATGGGCTCCGCGGAAGTTGCCTCCCCGACATAGCAATTTTGATGCCGTCCGTTGCGGGAGATATGCGCATAGTTGAAAACCCGCCCAATGCGAGTGTGAAGGCCGCGCCGCGCATTGGTATGCACGGTTGGAAGCAGCGGCAGGTAGTCGTCCTCCTCTGTATAAAATGCACAACGATCCGGGAAGTTCTTATATGCTTCGTAATCTCTCAATTGCTGGGGATCGCTCGCAGATGCGCCGAGGAGCAAGATGAGATCGGCTGCGGACGGACTGGATACGATTTCGTGGCTCTTGGAAAACGAGGCGTGATCCCTGAGAATATCCACCTGATCGGTTTCACGGACAGCTCCGAGATAGACCTTCATAACTTATAAGTTCCTCAACGCGAGTTACTCATCCGTGCGGATAAGTTCTCGATAAAGCGATACGTATTCGCCAATCATGCGCGAGGTTTGAAACCTCGTGCGCACATTCGCGAATCCCTTCTGCCGGACCTGCTCCCGGAATTCCCGGTCCGACGCGAGCGAACCTATGGCTTCGGCCATGCCGGCTTCATCCCCGACCCGCTTGAGAACCGCCGATTGCCCCAGCGTTTCAGCGAAAGGTGCAATATTACTGGCTACAACCGGGCAGCCGCACGCCTGTGCCTCAATCGGCGGCCATCCGAATCCTTCATAGCGCGAGGGAAAAAGCAGGCAGACGGCGCGATTGTAAAGCGCCTCGATCACGGCGACATCCGGCTTTACGATCTGAACCGTGCGGTCCTCAATCTGCAGCTCGTGCGCCAGTCGGGTCAGATCCCGGGTCAGCGCCTTGCCCGCAATCACCAACTGCAGATTTGTGCTTGCCGATGCTTTCGCGAATGTTCTAAGCACACCTTCGCGATTCTTGTAGGCTAGGTTCGATCCGAGATGGAGAACAAACGGCGCTCGAATTGTGCCCAGGTTCGCGAGCCGCCGATCCACTTCACTCGACGCGAGAGGCCGAAACGGATAGTTCAAACCATTCAGAACGATGCAGAGATTCCTGTCAGTTCCCAGGTTCCTGCACGCATCGTCGAATGTCGCTCGGGATACACAGGCTACGCGCGTAGCGTGCCTCAGTCCTTCGCAGATCCAGCGCTGCTGAAGCTGTCCGAAGCGGGAAGACCGCAGCTCGGGCAGTTCTCCCCGCGCGCCGCGAACCGCAATCATGTCATGGCAGGTCGCGATCACCGGTTTTCCCTTGATCGTCGACACATACACGGCGCTGCCGTGATCGCAGAGATGCACAATGTCTGCCTGGGCTGCCGCAGAGCGCAGTGCGCTTGGGAAGATCACGAAGCGATCGATGTACCCCAGCCACTTCCCTATCCCATGCGCAGAGGGCTTCAGCTTCCCGAATACCGGCCGCGGGCTGATTACCCGAACATCGATTCCAGCCTGAAGAAGCTCACGGTGCAGCGCGTCAGCCCAGATCCGCATGCTCGTCGACCCGTCAAACTCGTAGTTCCCTACCAATAAGACCTTCATCGGGCTCCCACGCGGCGTCGATCCGGCATCGAATCAGGTCCTTTCCCTGTTGCGGTTGAGCGAAGCTTGCGGTGCGTTCTTGCGCTACCATCGTTGTTATGCGGCCAACCGTTGTCCTTTTGTCATTCAACTCGGAGGATACGCTCGGCGCCACCCTTTCGAGCGCCCGGCGGGTTTCCGACGAAATCTTCGTCGTCGATTCCTTCAGCAAGGACGGGACCGTAGAGCTGGCGCGCACTTTCGGGGCCACAGTCGTCCAACACGCTTTCGAGCACTACGGCGCTCAGCGCAATTGGGCCATCGACAACCTGCCCATCTCCAGACCCTGGCAACTGCATCTGGATGCCGATGAATGGATGGACGACAAGCTCGTTGCGGACATTCTGGCGCTTCCCGATGAACCCGAACACGCCGGATACTTCCTGCCTCGCTATTTGCGGTTTCTCGGCCGCAATCTGCGCCACGGAGGCATGAGCCCGACCTGGCATCTGCGTTTGTTTCGCACCGGCATCGGTCGCTGCGAAGACCGCAAGTACGACCAGCACTATCTGCTCACGAAGGGCACCAGCGGCCAGTTACAAGGCGTCATGATCGACGACATCCGTATGCCGCTTACGGAGTGGATCGCGCGGCACAATCGCTGGTCCGACGGAGAAGTAACTGAATTGCATAGCGGGAAGACATTCGGCCGTCTCGAACCCGACGCCCACGGCAATCCCGCGCAGCGCAAGCGATACCTCCGTCAAAAGTACGACCGCATGCCGCTCTTCGTGCGGCCCCTTGCTTTGTTTGTGTATCGCTATTTCTTCCGGCTCGGCTTTCTCGACGGGACCGAGGGACTCATCTTCTGGGTGCTGCAAACCTTCTGGTTCCGTTTTCTCGTGGATGCCAAAATCTGGGAGCAGCGCCACGCCGCGCGTTTGGCGCAGGAAGCCCTGAACAACTCACCGCAAAAATGAAACGCCCGCCGCGAACGCGCAGGCGCTTGCCGTCAGGTTCCGCAATAGCCGTGGTTCCGTGCTCGGGCGGAAGCAGGGCGCTCGGAATTACTGCGGCGGCGCTCCCGGTGCAGTTCCCGCACCAGGTGGGCCGCTGACTGGCGTGCTGCTTGACGGCGTAAAACCTGACGGAATTCTTGTCGTCGGACCAACCGTGGAACGCTTTGTTATGGATCCGATGCTCGTTTTGCTGTGGCTCTGCGTGCTGGTTCGGCTGCGAAGACCCGCGGTTGCCGGCCTCGTATTCGCACGTCCCGCAGTGTTGCTTCGGGAAACTTTCGCTACACCCAGGCGCGTCCCCACGCCGCCATGTTGGCTTGTCGATGCATGCGAAGCCATCGCATGAGCGGGCTGGGCACTGGCAGACCTGTTCGCAAAAGCTGGAGTCGCAAACTTGAAGCTTGGGGACGCGGCTGGAACATAAGCCCCATTCGCCGGCTTATTCGCGGACCCGGAACTCGTGGTTGCGGAGAATCCTGAACTCTCGTGCCAGGTTCCACCGGACTGTGCTGTTGACCCAAAAATTCCGCGCCCTGCCACCCAACTTGACTGTCCCGTATCGCCCCCGGCGGCTCCGCCCGCTGTTCCCGCCGCCCCGTTGGTTACTCCCGACATTCTACCGGCAGTTCCAAAGCTGCCTTGCCCAGCCGACCAGGTTGACGCTCCGCTGCTTGCACGGGGAGCGTCCGTCGCAGGAGAGTTGGCCGTTGCGTCAGAGCGCGACTGGGTCGCACTGGCATTTTCCTGGATTCCTGTCGGCTGCGTTTGCGCGGTCCCGAGGCCCGGCTGCAAACTCACGCCGAATATCGCGATTGAAATCGCACATCTCAGCTTCTCGCCGCTCATGGTTTGTATCCTTTCCAGGCCAACGATCTCATGGCAGACCCTGCAGCCACCGTCAGGCTTCGTTCCAACTCTCCCAGAACGCGTTCCGACGACCATCGCGCGCATGCATATTCTCGCGCATTCTCACCGGCCTTGCGCAAATCGTCGCGCCGCAACGTGCAAATCGCGTTCAATAGCGCCGCGGGATCTTCCGCCGCCGCAACCTTCCCTGCACCCGATTCGCGCATGATGTGCGCAACCTCGCACTCTGGATTCACCGAGGCAACAATGGGACGTCCCGCGGCAAGATAGGTCACAATCTTCGACGGGAACGCGATCTCCGATACGGAATTCCGCTGCGTCACCAGACAGATGCCGCTGGCCGCCATCAATCCGCGAAAGTCCTTCTCCTCGAGCAGCGGCAAAAACCGCACATTGCCGAGATCGAGCTCTGCGGCCCGCCGCTTGATTCTCTCGCATTCCGCGCCATTTCCCACGCACAGGAACAGCACGGACTCATCGGCGCGGTTCAGCGCCGCGGCATCCACAATCACATCCAGCCCCTGCTTCACGCCCATATTGCCGCTGTGCGTCACCAGGAATTTCTCTCCCACATCGAACCGGCGGCGGAATGCGTCGCCTTCTTCCGGCAGCAAATCCATCAACGATTCATCCATCCGCGGCTCGAGCAGCTCCACTTTGTCTGCCGCGAATCCCTTCGCAATAATCCGCTGCCTCATACTCGGCGTAAGCGTGGTCACCAGGCGCGCATGGCGATATGCCGCGCTCTCCACTTTGTAGAGAAGCCGAGTCGCCCATTTGGGAAGCATGCCCAGGTCCGCGGCCGAATCAGGCTGCAAATCCTCCACGTCGTATACGTAGGGAACGCCCCATAGGTGGCTCAGTAGAATTGCCGGCGCCGTCAGCCCCAGCGGCGGAGAAACCACAAGCAGCACGTCAGGCCGTTTGCGCAGTAACGCACGCAGCGTCACTCCGATGATGAAACTCGCCTCAAACAGGATGCGCTTGATGGCCCTGACTGGGTTGGGAATATAGGCGTAACTGCGAATGATGCGAACCCCGTTGCGCTCCTCTGTCAGCCCCAACTTCCCCGAATACTTCGCCGCGACCTTCCAATCTGGATAGTACGGAAACGTGGTGCACACCTCCACGTCGTAACCCGCCGCAGCCAGATGCTCTGCGCGGTACGTCGTGAACGCGCCGATGCCTGTAACTTCAGGCCAGTAATTGATGCTTAGAATCAGGACTTTCATTTGCAGGCTTTTCCATCAAAGCATTTTGCCCGATT
Source organism: Occallatibacter sp. (assembly GCA_050011915.1). Taxonomy (GTDB): domain Bacteria; phylum Acidobacteriota; class Terriglobia; order Terriglobales; family Acidobacteriaceae; genus Telmatobacter. The sequence continues at coordinate 44,503 of JBEKIE010000008.1, read as the reverse complement.
CTCTCGGAACCCGGCCGATGCTCCGCTCAATTTTCAACTACCGCAAAAACTCCCTGGGACGCATAAGCCGCGGATCGCTCTTTTCCCGCCCCACCGGATACTTAAGGAGAATTCGATAAGTGGATCGTTAGGACCGATATAAATCCTCCGCAGAAGATGCTGGTCGCTGCGCGAGAAGTTTATGCCATCTATGCTGGTGAAGGCGAGGCCAAAGTGGGCCTGCATTAGTTCACGCACAGCATCGTTATAAAAACCGTAAGGGTAAGCAAATGAGGTGACCGGAGTCCCCAGCAGGTTCTCCAGGTCGCTTTTGCTTCCTACCACCTCATCCGCGAGCTGCTCGCGAGATAATCTGGTCAAATCCGCATGGGTTTGGCTATGGGCGCCGAATTCGATTCCATTCCTGGCCCAATGGCGGATCTGATCGGCGTTCAATAGTCGCAGTGTGCCGCATCCATGAATTTCGTCCCAGGTGTTCGTCCCTCCCACCCGCCGCGTAACCACAAAGACGCAACAACTGAATCCGTGACGCAGCAAAATCGGAAACGCGTACTCTGCAAGGTCCTCATACGCGTCGTCAAATGTAAGCATGACCGACTTTTGGGGCAATGCCTCGCCATTGCTTAACCAGCCAAGCCATTCTGAGGGGCGAATACCAGCATATCCATGCTTCACGAGCCATTGAATCTGCTGCTCGAATCGCTTGCATGGGATCGTCAGTGAACGATATGTTCCAGGGCGAAACGGACCTACACGGTGGTAGAGCAGAACCGGGCAGCCCCTCCCGAACTCGCCTTCAAGAGTCTCCCAGGAGCCCTCGGCGCCGAGAGCGCGGTGCAAACGCGCTATTCTCTGCGCCTTCTGGAAGAAGCGCGCCGTTACATCTTGCAGGGACGCATACCCCATACTTACCTTTCATGGAAATCTTCTTCCTCACGCCCCAATCTGCGTTTGCGTAGACTCAAATACTTCCAGATAGCGCTTGGCCACAACCTCTGGCTGAAAATGTTCCAGATGATGCTTTCTCCCAGCAGTCAATTTTTCCCGCAGGGAAGAATCCGTGATCACGTTCTTCAGTGCCGAAGCCAATGCCTTCACGTCGCCGTTTGGAACAAGAATCCCGCACGGACCGACAGCATCAGGCAGACCGCCGCCGCGTGTCGCAATCACGGCACAGCCGGCCGCAATTCCCTCCAGAGCCACAACGCCGAAGGGTTCCTCCCAGATGGAGGGCACAACCATGATCCTATGCCGGGCCACGATCTTGCCTCTGCCCTCCCGAATCGTACCCTGAAAATCCACTTGATCCGTCAGACCGAGCTCCGCCGTCAATTGCTTCAGAGCCGGCATCTCCGGCCCATCGCCAATCACCGTGAAGGAGGGGTTAAGTCCTTCTTGCTTCAGGATCGCCAACGCGCGAAGAGCCAGATCGCAACCCTTGCTGGAAACCAGGCGCCCCAGAAACACGATGTCTTTGTCGCGCATCGCATCTTCCGGATCGGTAAATTCGCCGGGCTCAAACGGGTTCTCGATCACAATCGACTTTACCGGCAGGTCCGCTGCAACCATATGGCTGACTGCGATGTTGATACACCGGGAAAGCAGCGACCTCTTCAGATAATCCCGCAATCCCCGTCTGCCGGTTACGCGCGTCAACAGACCGTGATGGACAATGACGATCGGCTTGTGCGCAAAGAGCAGGGGAAGCAGCGTTTTGAGGGAAATATTGCTTTGAAAGACAATGTCCGAGCCATCGGCCAACTGGCGAAGCTTCTTCAGCGAAGGCCGCCTCACCACCTTATACTCCCCGTCGCTCTCCTCCCCCGGAGTATGGGTCACCACGGTGACCGTCTCGCCCATCCGGCAGAATTGCTCGGCCAGGATACGCGAAACCGTCTCGATCCCGCCGATGCTGGGAGGGAATACGTAGGAGCAGAAAAGGATATTCATTGTCGTTACTGTCTTAAGCTCCACAGGCCGCGGAAGAGGGTCTTCACGGTGCGAAAAGTGAACACGACTCGAGGAGCATCGTCGTTTCACCTGTTGCCTTTGTGCGCCCGCAGAGTTTTGCTAATACACCAGGCGTCATTCGGTCTTTCGCCCGATCTGCACTTTACCCCGCTCCTCTGTCCAATTGCTTCTTGATCACAATCAAATTGTGGTAAAACGCAATCGACTCGATGTTCAAATCGAAGTAATTGGGAGTGTAGCTGTTCTTGAATTCTCGCCAGTTCAATCCATCCGTCAGCGATTTGAAGTAGCCCATGGCCGTCGCCGGGTCGTTACGGTCGGTTTCATTGCCTTCAAAGAATCCCGGCCAATAGGATGTCTGTGTATCTTCCACGATATAGATTCCTCCGGCGGCAAGATGCGGGAACAGGTGCTGAAACGTGAAGATCATATGCGAGTTGAGATGGCTTCCGTCGTCCAGAATCACATCGATCTTGCCGATTTCGTGCACCACCGCGTCCAGGAACTGCGCGTCCGCTTGGCTGCCCTTGAAGGTTCGGATTCTCCCCCTGTCGTGAGGGCGCTTATCGTTGATATCGATCCCGTAGATGCGGCCCTTGGGAAAATAAGCGCGCCACATGCGCAGCGATCTTCCCCCATCTCGTGGATTCGCATCCCCTCCCACGCCAATTTCGAGAAAGTTGATCCGCTTGCGGCGGATCTTGCATAGCAGGTCCTGGTAGTGCTGTGCAAGCCAATGATGGTTCCACTTGTCGGTTCCATAAATGGTCGCCAGCATCTTCAAATCGGCCCCGCAAAAGATCTCGGCCGGAAGATCGATGAGCCAGGCGAATGGTCCGATCTGAAACTCCAGAAGGCGGGCATTGAACTGATCCTTTTCCGGCCCCGATTTCCTGCGGTGCCGTTCGACCAGAAGCGTTCTTAGCCAGTCCAACATCCCATCTCCTTGAAGTGCATTGCCTCTTCCTTTAAATCGATCCGATCGACCGTGCCTCGATCTCTCCAGCTAGCGAAAGTTGCTGCGGCAGTAAGCAAGCAGCGCCTTGCGGCCGAGAATCTTGTCGTGGAGAACCTCCGTACTGGAGAAGAGAAATCGCCCGAAAATCTGCAAGACTGCCTTTTCGCAAGTCAGCCTGGCCAGGATGGAGGCCCGTGCCAGGCGCGGGTTTTTCATCAGCCCATGCTTGCGCAACAAACGCCAGCGGCTCTTGTAGAAATGCAGGACCCGTTGCCGCATGAGCTGGGGCGTTCCACCCCCCACATGGAAAACCTCGATCGAGGAATCGGTTTCTACCTTCCAGCCGTGCCGGCGCAGTTTCATACTGTAGTCCACGTCGACATCCAGGAACTCGAACTCCGCATCGAATCCGCCAACCTGCGCATAGGCCTCGGCGCGTGTCGCCATGCAGCCGGTAATTACGCACAGCTTGTCGGGCTGGGGCGCTTTCCTGGTCACCCGCGCTGAAAGCGCCTGCCCCAGGATCAGGCTCCATTGCGTCGGCTCGCCGAAGAACGACTCTGTCTGCGTTCCGTTTTCATCCTGGGCGCGGAACCCCAACTGGCCCAGTCGCGCATCGCGCGCAAAGTGCTCTTTTACTTTCGATGAAAACGGCGTCAGCGGATAAGCATCGGAGTCGAAGAGCACCACGATGTCGCTCTTCATGGCGCTGAACGCTTCGGTTAAAGCGCGTCCAAACCCGCGATTCGATTCTCCTCGATTCAACGTGATTCGGCTGTCGATCTCCCTCGGCGTCGGGTTCGACGATCCATCGTCGAACAGCACGTATTCAGTTACGTTGTCTGCTTCCAGGCGGATCGCTGCATCCAGCGCCCGGAGCGCGAGATCCCACGTATTGTAGTTCAGCACCAGCACGCCGACAGAGAGGCAAGGCTGACGAACCAGCGCAGTGTCCTGCAGGCTCACGGGGGCACTCTCCTCAAGGCAAAACGCCTTCCGGCAGAAGAACTGCCGGCGCCGCAACATCCCCGCGCCGGCTGGCTCTGTTTATCGCATGCTGTAGCGCACAGGCTCACGCCGAACAACCTGGTATGGCGCCGGGGCAGTCTGCCGTTTGGCCATTTTCAGAGCCGCCAGGGTAAAGGCGATGCCGATCACCATGAACCCCTGTTCCATGGGCTGCTCTGAAACGCTGAATAGCACCGCGATCAAGGTCGCGGGGGCCAATAGCAAGGCGAGCGGTTCCAGCCTGCGCGCCGCAGCCAGAGCCTGCGACAACAGGGCGAAGGCCAGCGCCAGACGAAACATCATGAATCCAATACCCAGAATCGGCCCAAATTCGGTCATGACCCGGCCCAGCTCACCTTCGCCGGTTGCGAACGATACCGATCCGTTCATCAGCTTTGTGACTGCCGCAGCGCCCATCCCCATTCCAACGCCGACCGGATTGCGCGTGTAATCGGTTGTCTCGAGCTGATAGAGCAGGGGGAAGAAGGCGCGGTTCTCCACTGCTTGCCTGGCGCTGCCGCCCTCCATCCTGTTGGCCTCCTCAAAGCGTGCTTTGAGTGAGAAGGCGGCCTTCGCGAAGACCGGCAACATGGATACAAGCAAGAACACGGCCATCACGGGAGCTGCTATCTTGAACAACTTGGTTAACTGCGACACCCCTAAGAGCGCGGCGATTCCCATACACGCAACAACAGCAGCCAGCTCGAATACCAGAGTGCGGGCGCCGATCATCGGAATAGAAAGTATCGTCGCTCCCGTTGCCGCCCATAACAGCCACCTTTTGGCGAACCTATCGTTCAACAGGCCATACAAGATAAATGCCGCCACCAAGGGAACATAATTGGTCGGCCCGGCGACGAAACTGAAGGTGCCGGAGGCTCTGACATGGCCCTCGATATAGTAGAGTTGGCCGCCGCCTTCATAGGCTCCTTTATTGAGGATCGAGCCCGGAGGCGCCAGGTATTGCGCAACCTCGAGCAGCGTCATCGGCAGCAGAATCCAAACCGCGCAAAGGCCGAATTTACGAAGGTCTTCGGCGCTGAGATTTTCTCCCATGACGAAGGCAACAGGAAAGGGAAGCAGATAGGAGCGCAACCCGTAAAATGCCGCGAACCATGGGGTATCCGCGACGATCATCTGCGCCGCGCAGAGAACAAGGAGCCCGACGGTCAGAAAACCCGCAACTCCCGACCACCTGCTTGGCCATTTACCGGTGTGAAATGCCTCCAGCAGGATGAGCAACCCTATCGGATCGCGTACCAGCAGCAGGGGTGCGGAAAGCCCGGGCGCGATCCATTTGCGTAGCGCGCCTTCGAAGATCAGCAGCAGAAAATAGGCCCAGAAGAGCTTCTTCAGGAAGGGCATTTTGCTGTGCGGTCTTACCGGATTTTGTCGTGTCACTTGCACGCGGCGACGGCCCCCAATGTATCTGCGAAATTGGTGCGATAACTCATCCAGGATTGATCCGCGGCGGTGGCCTGCGCACGGCGCGACATCGCCGCCAGCAATTCCCGGTCACGGTTGAGAATTTGCAAATGCTCGACGATCGCGTCTGCGGAACACACGGGCACCACGAAACCCTCCCGCCCATCCTGAACCAGATCGCTGGCGCCCACATGGGGCGTGACGATGACCGGAAGCCCGCAGGCCAAAGCTTCGGTCACAACCATGCCGAATCCTTCGCCCAGCGAAGGCAGCACCAGTACGTCCGATTCCATCATCACGTCCAGCACCTGGCTGTGCGGCAGCGTCTCGAACCAGCGCCAGCGGCGGCAGGCTTCGTCCACGCGGGCATTGGCCTGGAACCGTCTTCCCACCAGTGTCAGTTCAACCTGAGCGCCGAGCCGATCGATCGCATCCAGCAGGTAACCGATTCCCTTGTGTTGCACCAGCACGCCCACAAACAATACCCGCAGCGGCCGGGCGGCATCGGTTGCAATTTGCTCCCGCCGGCGGATTGCCGGGGCCCCGTAGTGCACCACACGGATTTTTCCCTCGGGAACGACTCCCGCTAATGTCCGGCGAACGTGTTCGCTGGCGACAAAAACGTAATCCGCCAGAGATAGCTCTTCGTCCTTCCATTCCAAATGCTTCGTGGAATCCGCAAGATTGGGAAGCAGCCCGGCGAATGCGGGGCTGCGCTCGGCTTCCTGCTTCAGCAGATCGCGCACCCAGTACCAATAGCTGCTGGCCTGCTCGTAAATGGTCGTGATGCCCAGGCGCCGCGCCTCGCGGAAAGTTTCGAGTGCGCCTCCTTCATAGGCGTACACCGCATCGGGATGCAGACTGCTCACGCGCCGCGCCACTTTGCCATCGAAGTGCCGGTAAACGCCGATGATCGAAAACGGCCGCTCACCTGAAGTCAGAAAGGAGTTCAGCGGCGTAGACCCCACGCTCAGGCGAACCATCTCTCTCCAGGGAACACACTTCACGCGCTCCCTTGGCGCCTCGCGAAAAGCACGCCGTTCGAGCAGGGTTCGCAGCCCGGACGGCAACAGCCGGTTCCAGCCGGATTGCGCATCCCAGGCAACGGTGGTCCAGAACTCCGCCAGCATCTCCCGCTCGGCAAGGCTCTCGAGGGCATTGCGGACGTTCTGGTTGCCCGTCGGATGAGAGATCAGGACGCGAGGCCTATTCATTTCCCTGCTCTATGCTTTCACCCGCCCCATCCGTCGCATCGAGCCCCGCCGCATCGAGCCATCGATCGTACATTGCCGCATGGTCGTGCAACGTGTGTCCCGAGTACCAACGCCACACAGCCATCGAGCACTCTTCCAGCCCGGGCGCCGCGATGGCTTTCACCGTTTGTGGAGTCAGAACATGCGCTCCGTCCCTCAGTCCATCGGTTTCTGCGCGAAAATGCTGCGCAATCACCGGAATGACGCCGTGCGCGCTATATGCGGCGAAAACGCCCGACTTTGCCAGGCAGTCCGGCGGGTACGCCAGGTAGCCGAAGGCCGTTCGCAGAAACTGGCGGTCGATATCCGCGGCGGCGAGCACGCCCATGTGTTTCACCGGTATTCCGTCCACTCCATCGGGAGCCCCGCATTCGGGACCGATATCCAGGATCTCCTCGACTCCCAGTTGGTGCAGTGTGTCACCCAATTTGTCGAGCTCCCGATAGACTCTTTGTCTGGTTCCACCCAGACCAAAGACTGCCATCACTGGATCGCGACTGGCAAAGAGAACGTGCTCTTGGGGCTCGCCGACCTGCGAAAACACGGGCATATATCGGACGGGCGAGGCGGTTCGCCGCACCGTTTGCCGGACGATCTGTCGCTCGAGCCAGTCCGCGAATACGCGCGTGTTGGTCACGGGCAAATCGCATAATTCTGCAATTTCGCGATAGGCTTTTTTTTGCTTCCGCGCATGCCAGAATGCCGATGTCCACGGCATTCCGCTCGCATACAGTTCATGGAAAAAAACCGCAATGCGAAAGCGGCTGTTTGCTTTCACGTCGCACAGCGCCTTGGCAAGAAGGGTCGGCGCCCCGTCTGCCGAATATCCGTAGCCGCTCAAGTGAACCAGAATCGCCGCCGACTGATTCTCGCTCAACGAAATGCAGGTATTCAGTAATTGATCCGGTGAGCAGTGCATGACGGAATACGGCACATCGCTTTGTTCATCCGAGTTCAGGACAGCAAATGCAGTATCGATCCCATATGCTGTTCTCAGCTCCGCAGCCAGAGCGATGGCGTGATCGCTGACCCCGCACCGCACCGGCGTCATGCGTGGAACAACCTGAATAAGCTGGCGGTTTTCGTCCATATTCATCGGGATTCCGGGAAGAACGGTGCCCTTGCGGCCCGCAATCGGCCCACGAAACGATCCTCTCGCACGTCTTGATCAGCCCGGCTGCTTCGAGTTCTTCGCATGCTGCTCGATCTTGCGTCGTACCCGGCTGAAATGCCGATCCATTGCCTCGAAGCCCAGGGCCTGCCGCGACAGCGCCCACAACAGCTTTCGATTGCGTTCCCTCTCCGTCAGATTGGACCAGAGCAAATCGTCGATCGGCCGAGTGCCGGTTCCGATCTTGCCTGAGTAATGCATGTGACTGATCGGCCGGCGCTCCACCTGAATGGTGCGCACCAGTTCCAGAACATCCTTGTAATCGCCGGACCACGAGGATGCCCAATTGTGCGGCGGCTTGCAAAGGTTGAGCACCCGCCATTGCGCCAAAAGCAATGTGACGTGCAGAAGCACCTGGTCCTGCCAGATGAGCAGGTCCCGGTGCGCTTCCATCCAGGAGAGTCCCGCCAGCAGGTCGGCAGGATGCTGTGGCGACCTGCGGCATAGAAAATGTCCCGATGTGAGTGCCGCCTCAAGCGACCCCGCTCCCATCAACTCTTCAAATTTGCGCGGCTCGCGCAGGTTGAACTTGCCGCCGGTGGTGAATTCATAATCGGCGTGCACCACGTCGTGGTTTTCCAGGTAGGGAAACAACTCCTCCCAGTTCATCAACGCGACGACGTCGTTATCCGAGTAGAGGAATTCGTCGAACTCCCCAAACCAGCAGAGAAATCTGCGCAGAAGGCCGGGATGGCACTGCCGGTGCCGGCTCCGCAGCTCTTCGAAAAAAGCCAGCCCCTCGGCGGGGAAGTCGGCCATCGACAGCTGCTTGACTCCAACCCATCGCTTGCCGGGAACTGCCGGGGTTCCGTCGAAAGGAATCACGTGAATCGGCAGATTGCACCCGCATCGCCGGATCGAATCGATCAGATTGTCGCGCTCCGCTTCGCTCTGCCGGTTGGCAACAAGAAAAATACCCCGCCGCAGTACCGAAGCTGGTTTTTCTTCCATAATTTCGCTGAACTGCGCCAAATCAAAGCCGCCTGGCGCAGCTTTTCCTTCCCTGGCACTTATTGGGAGGTCGTGGATCGGAACAGCACGTATCCTGTTCCGACACCGACGAGGTCATTGATCGCTTGTATCGTCGCAAGTCTCGCATTGTTCGTTGGGATGTACAGAATATCTCCGTCCTTCAGAGCCACGTCGGGAGCCCGGCCTTTAATAATCCGATTTAAGGGAATCGTAACGGCCTCTTTCCTGCCGTCATCCAGGGTTCGCACCAATTGCACTCGCCTCAGGTCCGGTGAGCTTTTGCCACCCCCGGCAAGCGCCAGAGCTTCCTCCACCGTCAACTGGTCGCGGCCATCGAGCACAAATCCGCCGGATCTCTGGACGTTGCCCACCACGTAGACGATGCCCGCTCTGGGAACGAAAATCGAATCGCCCGGAAGAATCTGAATGTCGGTGATGACCGGCTTGAGAGCTTCCGGATTGTAGTCCACCGTGATGGGGTTCCCGGGATCGTCTTTGCGCACAATGATCAATTTGGACGACGCCGCTGGCGTTACGCCGCCCGATGCAACGATCACATCGTTCAATTTCCGGACCCCCAATGCGGGATAGACGCCGGGCGTCTTCACTTCCCCGTTTACCGTGATTCCCTGTGTCGCATACTCGGCGATAAACACGGTAGCGTGGGCCCCGGCCGGCAGCAGGATCTGCTCTTCGACATAGCGCTTCTCGATCGCCGCTCCCGTCTCATTCGCCGTCAAGCCGGCCACATGCAGTTGACCGATCAAAGTGACTGCGATGTCGCCGTTCTGATCGACACGATAGCGGCCGGATAAATCCGGATTTTCGAACATCGTGACTTCAATCAGATCCCCAGGACCGATCCTCAGGGGGGGCGCGGCATTGCTTGCCGAACCGTCTGTTTGCTGTGCGATTCCCGCCATCGGATGCGCGAGCACCAGGCAGCAAAACGTTATCGCGAACGCCAGTATCTTCGCCATGTTATTTCCCCTTTTCCTCGTCTTCATATCCGTAGGCCCGGCTCGAAGACGTTGCGTTCTGTCGATATCCGTATCCATACCAGTAATCCTTGGCATACATCCCGTACCGGTAGGTATAGAAGTTCTCCAGGCGCAGGTCGACGTCATTGACCACTACGCCGGCCACCGGCGCATTCACGCGCCACAGCAGATCGCGCGCCCGAATCAACGCGCGTTTGCGCGTCATGCCTGCGCGCGCCACCAGGATCACCGCATCGGAACGCACCGCCAAAGCCTGTGTATCTGAAACCGCAAGCAGCGGCGCAGTGTCGATAACGACCCTGTCGAATTGCTGCGCCCACTGCCGCATCTGTTCCTCCATGCGATTGGAGGAAAGCATCTCTGCCGGATTCGGAGGCCGCGGACCGGTCGCCATCACGTGCAGCGTCGGCAGTTCACGCAGCGGAGCCGGCACGTCCTGGTGCTCTCCCGGATGCGTAAGCACCGTAGAGAGTCCGAGGCCTTGGCTCGGAAGCCCGAATACGCGATTCAGGCTCCCCCGGCGCAGGTCGGCGTCCACCAGCAGTACCCGTTCCCCTCTTTGCGCAAGCACAATCGCAAGATTTAGCGCTGTCGTGGTTTTGCCTTCTGCCGGAAACGAACTTGTCACAACGATGACGCGCGGCGGGTTATCAATCGACGAGAGCAACAAGGCGCTGCGCATGTTCCGGTAGGCTTCGGCGCCATTTGATTTCGGGTCCCACAGGGTAATCAACTGCTGCTGTGTCTGTGCGGTTCCGGGAATCACCTCTCCCGCTTCTTCGCCCTTCTTCCGTCCCGCCCCGGCTGTCATATGAGGAATAGCCGCCAAAGACGGCAGGGTCGACGCATTCTCGACTTCTTCAGAGGTGCGCAGCCTGTCGTCGATCGATTCAATCACAAATGCCAGCACGCATCCGATGACCAGCCCCGCAAGCAGTCCCAGCATCGCGGTTTTGCTCCTCCGCGGCGATACCGGAGAAAGCGGAACCTCGGCGCGATCAATCACCGTGATGTTGGCCGCCGACATTCCCGCATTGATGGTCGCCTCTTTCAGGTTCGTCTGCAGGGTGTCGTAGAGAGTGCGGGTCAGTTCGGCTTGGTGGCGGAGCATGGCATATTGCGCCACATCTTCGTTGAGTTTATAGGCCGCGTCTTCCTGCCCTCCCAGGCGGCCGCGTAGCGCGCTTTCCAGTTGCACTGCGGCTTGGTATTCATCCTGCACCTCGCGCCGCGCCAGATCCACTTCCTTGTTGATTTGTCCCTGGACCTTGTTGATCTGAAAATCCATCTGCTGCATCGCAGGGTGCTTGGGTCCGAGCTTTATTGCCATTTGCGCGCGTTGGTTTTCGAGGTCTGTGAGTTGCGAGTAAAGCGTCGAAATCGTCGCGTCGTCGCTCATCAGCGCCATCATGTCCGGCTTCATCGCGTCGAAATCGCGCATGCGCGCTTCCTTCATGATCCGATCCGCCTCGGCGTCATCCAGTTCGTTGCTGATTTTCTCGAGTGTTTGCAGGGTGAGATTCGAGTTCTGATCCGCGCCCACAATGTTGTGCGCCTTTTGATAATCGGCCAATTGGCGCTGTGCATCTGCCGCGTCTTGCTTCAGGCTATTGATCTGCTTTTCCAGCCAATCGGACACATGCGCGGTGCGCTCGAAGCTGATCCTCAGGCCCTCGTCGGAATACGTATCAACCAGCCCATTGACGATCGCTGCGGCGAGTTCGGCGTTGGTCCCCCGGTAATGAATCCCCAGAATTCGCGTATTGGGGACAATGGTGATGGTCAGCCCATCTTTCATGATTTCCAGCATCGCGCGGCGCTCCAGGGGCGTGACGGGCGCAGAAGACGCCGCATTTCCCTCCCCATTCTTCCCCCCGTTTTGCCGAACCAGGCGGACGAGATTCAGGCTCTGTGCCGCTTGAAACAGCACGGAGTCGCTCTGAATCACTTCCACCTCGGTCTGCAAAGCGACGACATCTTCCTCCTCCTCAAGTTCCAATGAATTGTTGTTCAGCGAACTTGGCTTGATTTCAATGGTCGAAGCAGTTTCATAAACCGGCGGCGTGCGATAGGCGTGCCACAGCGCCAGGGCAAAGCAGAGAATGGTCACCGCCAGAATGGTAAGGCGTCGCTTCGTGAGCACGCGCCACACATCCATGAGGGATCGTTCGCCAATCGCAAGGATCTTCGACTGGCTGTCAGTTGGCAGGCCCGATTGAGGTCCCGCCTGAGATTCGAGTGACATAAAAACTCCTAACCCATCACCAAATAAAGATAACTGGTTGTGAAGCAGCGGATTGCCGCATATAAGCAAATAATGCAGTTCGTATCGATTGCTGCAGGCCGGGTGTAGATTCCTCAGTTCCGGCCGTCACGCTCCAAAGACCTCGTTGATCGCGGCCGCCGTTCTCTCCATCGAGAACCGGGCGGCGAAGCAGGGGTGTGCGCGTGCCGCCATGGCGGCTTGTTCCGCCGCCGGCAAGCTGAACCAGCGTTGCAACAGCCGCACCGCGCCTTCCAGCGTGTCGTCAGCGGCCATGCCCACTCCGTCGTTCTCAATCTCCGGCCAGATGTTCACAGCGTAGCTAAGAAGCACCGGCCGCCCGGCCGCAAGAGCCTCTGCCACGGAAACGCCAAAATTCTCCTGGTGCGATGGCAGGATGAAAGCATCGCACGCCCGCAGTGCGCCCCACTTGACATCGCCACCGATCATGCCGGGCCAATGCACCCTTCCGGCAATGCCCAGTTGTTTTGCTCTGCTTTCTAGTTTCGCCTGCATTCCTGTCTGATCCGGGCCTGCCATCACAAGGTCCACTTCCGGCGACCTGTCTGCTGTGCGTGCAAATGCTTCAATGAGCAGGTCGCAGCCTTTTTTCTCGTGAAGGCGCGCCAGAAACAGCAGGAAGCGCCGGCCGCGCAACGCGGGCAATGCGCGATAAAACTCCGCAATCTGTTCGGCGGGATCGTGCCCTGCGTATTCGTCCTCCGTGATACCCAACGGAGCCACGACGCTCTTCCAATTGCAGGGCCGGAAACTCGTCAGCGCCAGATCGCGCTCCGTTGTGGTCGTAAAAAAGACCGCCGCCGCGTCGCGCAGGACAGCATACTGCAAAGGCCAGTAGATCAGCTTCTTCGCATGTTTCAGCCGGTACTTCTTGTTGAACCAGGGGTCGAGCGCGCCGTGAACAAAGATGCCATACGGCCGTCGCGCGCTGTGTGCGGCGGAACGCAGTGCCGAGCCCGGAAAGGTCCACAGGCCATGCATCACCATGCCGTCAAAGCGGCCGGCGTTGGCTCTGAGCCAGCGCCACAACCGCGGCGAAAATGCATACCTTCCCAGAAAGGACTCGTCGAGCGCATGCACGGGGCAGTCGAGATCGCTCAGGAATTCCTCCTGCGGGCTGTCGAGGCAAACCGCTTCGACGTGCGTGCCCGTGGCCCGGGAGGCCTTCACCAGTTGCCGCACCGCCTCCGGGGGGCCCCCCGTGGCAGGAGAAAAACTGTCGATCACGTGCAGGATTTGCATGAACGGCCGTTGGGGAGAAATGAATGCCTATTCGAACGCCGAGAGTTCCGCGTAGGCCTTGAACAGCGCCTCCGGGCTCGAACCGTCGCCCGCAAAAAGCCGGTGCAGCGAGCGGTGGCTGAGAATGATGGCAACCAGGGAAAGCACCAGCGTTTTGGCGCTGGCGCAGCGCAGTTCGCCCTTGCTCACCCAAGGCTCCAGGTAGCGCGCAATCACCTCCACCAGTTCGCCCAGGTGCTTGCGCAGGAGCGGATCGATATCCTCGCCCATTTCGAGAGAGCAATATTGCATCAGGCGCAGCAGGTCCTGCCGATTCGATAGCGTCGCCACAATCAACTCAAAGGTGCGCGCCACCGCCGTCCTCGCATCCTGCGCTTCCGCAATGCGCGATAGCAAATCGCCGCGCAGCTTCACCTGTTGCAGTTCGGCATCGAGCACCGCGACATACAAGTCGCGCTTGCGCGCATAGTGCCGGTAGATCGTCACCTCATTCACTCCCGCACCGGTGGCGATATCGCGCGTGCTCACACCGTTATAGCCAAAGTTCGCAAACATTCCGGTCGCGCTCGCCAGAATGCGCGCTTCGGCCTCGCCTTTACCGAAGTTATTCGAAGTTTTTGACATGGGCATCTCAGTTGCGCGGCTGCCGGCGGACTGCCGCAGCCATCATGGATTGACTTTCACGGGAGGAAGCCCCGGAAAGTGAAGCCCGAGGAATGGGCTTATCAGCCTGTGTTGAAAGTTGGGTTGTGAAAGGGCACGACTTCATAGCTCGCGAAAAACTCGAGGTTTTGAAAGGGCATGACTCCATTGCTTGCGAAAAACCCGAGGTTTTGAAAGGGCACGAGTTTACTCGTGCCGCATGCTGAACAAAACCAATCGGGCCTTTAGGCCCGAGGGAAGTTCTTTGGGAGATTCGTCTTTCCCGCAGCCCGTCCATCCCCGCACATGTTCGATGATTATTACGAAATCGCGCGATCTGAACCTAGCGGCTCCAGATCTTCCAGGGCCACTTCCACGGCGTAGCTTTGCATGATGTGCTCTACGGTTAGAACCACACGCAAGCCGTTCTTGTTGCGCAGCACGATGCCTTCGAATCCAGTCAACGCGCCGGAACGGATGCGCACGCGTTGGCCAACCGTCAGCAGAGGGTGCGGCCGCGCCAGTCGCATCTCCAGCCCTGACCGCAAAGCATCAATTGTCGCGTCGGGCAACCATGCAGGTTCGCCTCCCGTTCCGCCCACTACCGCCAATGCGCCGGGCACGCTCAGCACGCGGCCACGCTCACTGCGGCGAGTACGGATGAACAGGTAGCCGGGGAAGAGCGGAAGGTCCAGAGTCACCCTCGACCCGTCGCTCCATTTGCGTTCCGACCTGTAGAGCGGAAGGTAGAACTCGATCTCTCGCTGGTTCAAATGCTGGGCAACGCGCTTTTCATGCCGCGATGCCGTATACAGAGCAAACCACTTCGGTGATTGCGATCCATCGGACAGGAGATCCGCCACGGGGCCTTGCGGGGCTCGAACCAGCGGATGTCCGATTTCTTGCATAGCTTCGCTATCCTCACTTGGATGAGGCTTTTTCCACAGCCCTTTTCATCCGAACAAAAATCCCGCAGCTCATGAGCCGCGGGGTTCGAAGCTGAAAGCAAGTGAAATTGCCTGCGAGGAACTCCTTCTGCCAGGCATGAAAGGAAGTGCTTTCACCGACTTCTAATCGTTTCTCGTGTCGTGAGTCGAGGCAAACCGGTGATTTAAATATATCAGCCCGTCTCTCGGAGTCAACGCGGAATTCGGGTTTTCCCATGCGCCCCGGCCTTACCAATGACAGTGGTTGCATGCTTACCTTCGTGCCTTTTTTCCCGATTTGGAAGCCACCCTGCCGGTCTCAGGGCTTTTCTGGCTGCGCGCGCTCGCCTCAACTGCCACATCGACTCCTTCCATGCGTGTCGGCCTTCGGTCGGCGTCTCTAAGCATTACGAGAATTGTTATGTAAACTGGGGTCATTCGGCATTTTCCTTTGCAATGGGACGTGGCGCGGAGGCGCTCAAGGCATGGTTGCGCGGTTGAAGGATATTGCGCAGGATTTGGGCTTGTCGGTGGTCACCATCTCCAAGGTTCTGCGCAACCATCCCGACATCGGCGAGCAGACGCGCAAGCGCGTGCTCA
The DNA here is from genome assembly GCA_050011915.1 of Occallatibacter sp. GTDB lineage: Bacteria > Acidobacteriota > Terriglobia > Terriglobales > Acidobacteriaceae > Telmatobacter. The sequence continues at coordinate 29,050 of JBEKIE010000008.1, read as the reverse complement.
AGCGGATGAAGGAGCTGAATTACCAGCCCAACTTCGCTGCGCGATCCCTCATCACCGGCCGCACCTGGACCATCGGCCTGGTCGTGCCAGACCTGCTCCATCCCTTCTTTGCTCAAATCGCAAAAGGCATCTCGGTTGAGGTCCGGCGCAAGGGATACAGTCTCTTCATCTCCTCCTCCGATGAAGACCCGGCGCTGGAGCAGGAAGAGATTGCGCAGCTGCTGGCGCGCCGTGTAGACGTAATGCTGATCGCCTCGTCGCAGTGGACCGTGGAGAGCTTTCGGCACATTGAAGAGCGAAAGATCCCATACATTTTGCTGGACCGGCAGTTTCTCGGCTTCGAATCGAACTTCGTCGGCGTGGACGATACCGCGGTCGGCGTGCTGGCCACCACGCATCTCATTGAACAGGGTTGCCGGCGCATTGCGCACATCCGCGGGCCTGAAATCAGCACGGCCATCGGTCGTCTGAACGGGTACAAGCAGGCTTTGGCGTCGCACCAGATGGCGCCGTTGGCAGGGCATGTTGTTTCCATCGGGCCCTCGGGCGACCATGTAGGCGACAAGGCGGGCTACGCAGCCACGGTCAAGCTGCTCGCGCACAAATCGCGCCCCGATGGCATCTTCTGCTTCAACGATCCGGTGGCGCTGGGCACCATGCGCGCCATATTCGACGCGGGTCTGCGTGTTCCGGAGGATATCGCGGTCGTGGGATGCGGAAATCTTTCCTACTCGGATTTCCTTCGTGTGCCGCTGACCTCGGTGGATCAGAACAGCAAAATGATCGGCAAGATTGCGGCGACGCAGGCCCTAAAGATGGCGGAGAGCAAAACGCCGGTACCTCCCAAAAGCGCGCTGGTGGCCCCACAGCTCGTGGTGCGCGCGTCCAGTTTGCGCGCGAAACGCTGAGCGCTACTTCGATCCCTCGATCAAAACCCTATCGTTCGGCGCATCCTTCCGCAACGCACGCATGGTGCGCACTCTAGCTCCGTCTCGCAACGTCCAGCCTTGCATCCGCGGCCGGCATGATACTCTGCGGCCAGCCTCAGCTCAAGCAAAAGGCCACCATGACAAAACCAGCGATCCTACTTGCGGCAATTAGCTTATTGTGTCCGGCGTGGATTTCGGCGTCGGCGCAACAGGAACCGCCAGACCGGCACATATCTGGCCAGCAGATATCGTGCGGCGCCTCGTCCTGTCCTTATCTCAATCCCGCGCTTGCGCCCGAGGCGCGCGCCAAAGATCTCGTCGGCCGCATGACGCTCGAGGAAAAAGTGAGCCAGATGCAGGATGTCGCGCCGGCTATTCCGCGGTTGAGTGTGCCCGCCTACAACTGGTGGAACGAGGCCCTGCATGGCGTGGCGCGCAACGGCTTTGCGACCAATTTCCCGCAATCCATCGGCCTCGCGGCCACCTGGGACACCGCACTCATGCATCGCGTCGCTACCGTTATCGCTGTGGAGGGCCGCGCCAAGTACAACGAGGCCATTCGCAACGACGATCGCAGCCGCTTCGCCGGGCTCACCTTTTGGTCGCCAAACGTGAATATCTTTCGCGATCCGCGTTGGGGCCGCGGCATGGAGACCTTTGGCGAAGATCCGTTTCTCACCGCCAGCATGGGCGTAGAGTTTGTCAAAGGGCTGCAGGGCGACGATCCCAAATATCTGGAACTGGTAGCGACACCCAAGCATTATGCAGTGCATAGCGGACCCGAGCCGCTGCGCCACGGCTTCAACGTCGACGTTTCCGAGCACGACCTCGAGGACACGTATCTTCCGGCATTTCGCGCCGCCATCGTCGACGGTCACGCGGACTCGATTATGTGCGCCTATAACGCCATCGACGGCGCTCCGGCATGCGCAAACTCCATGTTGCTCGAAAAACATCTGCGCCAGGACTGGGGATTCAACGGATATGTGGTCTCCGATTGCGATGCGGTTGCCGATATCGAGCGCGGGCATCACTTCGCAACCAGCCCGGAACAGGGCGACGCCGATGCGGTCAAAGCCGGAACCGATTTGGATTGCGGCCCGGCCTACAAGGCGTTGACCAAGGCCGTCGGCGAACACCTGGTGAGCGAATCCGAGATCGACACCGCCGTAACGCGACTGTTTACGGCGCGCATGCGGCTCGGCATGTTCGATCCGCCCGCAGCCGTGCCCTTCAACGCGATTCCGTACTCCGAGGTCGATTCCGCGGCGCACCGCGAACTGGCTCTCGAAGCAGCGCGTGAATCAATCGTGCTCCTCAAGAATCGCAACGCCATGTTGCCGTTGAAGCCATCCATCCGCAAGCTTGTCGTTGTGGGTCCAACCGCGGAATTGCTTGAGTCCATCGAGGGCAACTACAACGGAACCGCTTCGCATCCAATTTCACCTCTCGACGGGCTGCGCCGGCAATTCGGCCGCGACAACATCCGGTATGCTCCGGGGTCGATCCTCGCCGACGGCACGCCCGCGCCCGTTCCTTCGGAGTACCTGCGCACGGATGCCTCACTCAAAACCGCTGGGCTGAAGGGCGAATACTTCGACAATCTGAAGTTTCAGGGCGCGCCGAAGATGACGCGTGTCGACGCGCGGATCAATTTCGATTGGAACCGCGTGCCGCCGGCAGCGGATTTCTCTTCGACGGCATTCTCCGTGCGATGGACCGGTGAATTGGTGCCGCCAGCGGGCGGCGACTACGTGCTGGGAGTGCGCGGACCCCGGCCGTTCATGGCGGCCGGCGCCGGTGGACCGAATGCTCCGCCGCAGCCGCAAGCCGACCGCATCCGGCTCTACGTTGACGAAAAGCTCGTCATGGACAGTCACAGCAATCCGCCCAACGCGCGGCTCAGTTTTGCCGATACCCAGCCGCATGCCCTCCGCATCGAATACGTGCATTCTCAGAATGACCGCTTTGTCGATCTTGAGTGGATTCCTCCCGCGAACAGTTTGCTCGACGAGGCCATTCAGGCAGTGAAGAACTCAGATGCCATCGTCGCATTTGTCGGGCTCTCGCCCAATCTTGAAGGCGAAGAGATGAACGTGCACGTCGATGGCTTTGAAGGCGGCGACCGCACCAGTATCGAGCTTCCTCCGGCGCAGGAGCACTTGCTGGAAGCGCTCGGAGCCACGGGCAAGCCGCTGATTGTGGTGCTCATGACCGGCAGCGCGCTGGCCGTGCCGTGGGTGAACCAGCACGCGGATGCGCTGCTCGCGGCGTGGTATCCCGGCGAGGAGGGCGGCAACGCGATTGCGGAGACCTTGACCGGCAAAAACAATCCTGCCGGACGTTTGCCGGTCACCTTTTATCGCTCCACCAGCGATTTGCCGGCCTTTACCGATTATTCGGTGAGCAACAGAACCTATCGCTACTTCAAGGGCGAGGTCATGTATCCCTTCGGATTCGGCCTGAGTTACTCGCGCTTCAGTTATGGCGCACCGCACGCAAGCAGCAAGGCAATCCACGCCGGCGACTCAGTCACCGTAACCGCCGAGGTGCGCAACGCCGGCTCACGCGACGGCGATGAAGTCGTCGAGCTTTTCGTCAAGCCTCCTCAAACTTCGGTTTCGCCGCGCGTCGAGTTGGAAGGCTTTGAGAGAATCCATCTTCGCGCGGGCGAAGTGCGGCGCGTGCAATTCACGCTCACGCCGCGGCAATTGAGCGAAGTGGACGAAAGAGGAAATCGCGCCGTTCTGCCGGGAGATTATGCCATCTCCGTTGCCGGCGGGCAGCCGTCGTCAAACACGCCCGCAGTCACTCTTCACATCACGGGAACCAAGGCGCTGCCGCAGTAAAGCGCCGAAACTGCAAGTGCCCCACCCTCGCGACGTTTTTGCTTTTGTCGCTAGGGTGGGAACGTACCCGCCAGAGACTTCACTGCGCCATCCTCTCGATCTGCGCGGCCACAAAATCGTGCACATACATCAGGCTGGTTGGCGCCGTCACCGTGTTGGCGCTCTGCTGGCCCGGCGCGTGAATCAGCAGAGCCGGTCGCGGATCCCACTCTCCGCCATGGGAGGCGCGCTCGTCTTCGGCGCTCCATCCCGGCACCGGCCGCCACATGCCGGTCCGCCAGGAGTGGTCTCCCTGCACGATTAATGTCGTCGCCTGCCAGCGCGGTTGCGCTTCGAGAATTGCAAGCATCTGCCCCAGCAGCCGGTCTGCGTAATCCAGCCCGTCGAGATACGATCCGCCCGTCGCGAATGTGCCCGTTCTGCGATTCCAGAATGCCGGTGGATGCGGCGCGGGAATGTGCAGAAAAATCAGATCGGCCTGACTCGATTGGAGCGTTGCCAGCGCATGTTGGCTCACGTCCTTCACCGCCGCAATGTGACCCTCCGAGTTCCACTCCGCATTGTCCTTCCACGCGCGGCTCGGCCACACAAACTGCTCCACCAGAATGCGCAGCGGGAACCATACATTCTCTGCAAAGCTTGCATCGAGCCACGTAGGACCGCGATCCTGCGCATCGTCGTTGCTCCAGTAGCACTCCGTGGCTACTCCCGCGAAAATCGGGCAGTAGGCAACGTACCACCCCACGATCGACGTCGTCACGCCATGCTGCTTCGCCAGGCCGATAAGTGATGCATGCACGTCGAACGTCTGCCATTGCGGTGAATTCTCGATTTGCACCAGGTAGCGATTGTCGTTCGTGTAGACCACGTCGGTGACGATGCGGCCGAGCATCAGGCTCGGCGCCGCGCGCGTCGTCCGGTAGGCGATCGGCGTCATGTCGGTGTAGATCGTGCTTTCACTACGCAGCCGATCGAGATTTGGAAGCCTGAGCGACGGATCGCGCGCTTCGAAGGTGGGTTTGTAGGCGAGTTCGTCGAAGAGAATCCATACCAGGCGCGGCTTGTTGGCCGGCGGTGCGGCAATCGGCGTTACGTAGGCCTGTGGTCCTGGCCGCCAAAGTGCGGCACGCACCAGTTGCCAGGTCATCACCAGGCCAAAAACGGCGAATCCCGTGAGCACAACGCTGCCCGCTGTGCGCAGCCGCGCGGCGATCGCAGGCGCGCGCAAAATGAAAAAAGCCAGCGTGCCAATCCAAATCAGGCTCACGGCAAGCACTGCGAGGTTTGGCACGTCGAACGGAAACACGTTCAGATTACGCACCAGCAGAAAGATCGGCAGCAAAGCCATCAGCACCCAGCGAATCGTGGGCCACGCTTTCAGTTTGCGCAGCATCGCCATCAGTCCCGCAAAAACCAGCGCCACTATCGCGAAGTCCGTCAGATGGGCCAGTGCGATGCGCGTCAGCGGCGATGGAAAACGCATGCGCGCGTCGCCGGTGGATGAGGTGAGGTCGATGTAATTCGGCAGCAGCAGAATGGAGGCAAAACCCCACGCCTGCCCAGCGCGCTTGATCATGCCGCGTTTGATCATGCCGCGCTCGCTTCATGCTGCGGCTGAGCTTCACTGTGTGACTTGCCGGCCTCAATCGTGGCGTCCGCTTGCTGCGCGGTGCGTTCGAAGAGCAAAAGCACGCGCCGGTTGCTCAGCTCCAGGCGCTCGGCAACGGCAAAAAACGGAGAAAGCGCGTGCTTCAGATCGTCCTCCGAAAGATCCCCATAGAGCTCGTCGCGCCCCCTGAGCCACTCCTGATACATGGGATCCGACGGCGGCACCCACTCCACCAGCAGCCAGCGGCGCGTCAGGCTCGCCGAGAGTTCGCCGATGTGTGCCAACGGCACCTGTTCGCGCAGGATCAGATGATGAATCACCGCCAGCATCAACACCAGGTCGAACTTCCCCGCGAGCCGGTCGAGCAGCGAGAGATGTTCGCGATTCCGCCATCCCGCGGCGGGCGTGGGCCGGGCGATATTGGCAACCAGCGCCGTTACGGCCAGGCTTTCGCGCGCCGCCATCTCCCAAAGCGCTTGCAGGGCCGCTGCATCGCTGTCGAGCGCCACCACTTCGGCGCCCGATTCAGCAGCCATGCGGGAATAATCTCCCGTGTTGGCGCCGATATCGAGCACGCGCATCGGGCGCAGTCGTTCCAGCGCGTCCCTCACAAATCTCCGTTTCTGTTCGATGTCGACGGACTGATAGTGACAGGCCCGTTGCGTGTAGTCGCTCCACTGGCTGTGGTTCGGCGCGCCGGCCGCATGGCGAATCTGCCTGCCCAGGCGCGCCATGCGTCCTTCCAGAATATGCGCTGCTAACTCAGGATCGCTGGCCGAGGGCATCTTCTTCGCAGCGCCCGCTTTTGCGCCGCGCCGCTCAAAGAGCGTGGCCAGCGTCACCACATCGAACAGGGATGGGTTGATCCGTTGCCGTAGCGGCAGGGCTTTGTAGATTTCTCCCGGCTCATAGCCGTCGCGCGCGAAGAGAGTTGCCTGCAACGGCCAGCTCAAATGTTTCGCCGCCACCAACGGCAGCAGAAACGTGCGCACGAACTGCCCGTACGCCAGCCAGACCATCGCACGCGGATCGCGGCGCTCGAACGACAAGACATCCACCAGAACAGGCCGCGGACCGGCAAAGAGGATGTTCAGCGGGGTCGCATCTTTCAGTGTCCATCCCGCGGCGATGGCTTGACGCGCCACGCGCAAGGTCAGCTCAGCCGCGGCGCGCCACTGGGCCGTGGTCCACTCCCATGGGTAGCTGATGGGATCCACAAGCGGATGCTCCAGCCACAGCTCGCCGGCAGTGATGCACGGGTGATCGTCGCAGCTCGCGATCTTGCTCGCGATCAAGTCGCCGCTCTGCTCCAGTGCCTTGCGCAACGGCGACGCAAGGAATGCCCGCGTCTCCTCATGGGCTGCGGGGCGAATCTGCCGGAGGGCGCAACCGTCTGTCAGCCGCAACTGGCCGGCCGGATCGCGAAAGGTCGCTTCCAACCGGTTGTCTGCGCACGGAGTCTTCGTATGTGTCGATGAAAGATCGACCAGACGATTCACACGCGGGGTGGGTCCTCGGTGATTAAGATGCCAGGCTGCTCTGCAGGGTTGTGCTCGGTCTGCTCTCTGCGGTGCATCAGGGAATAGATCTTGCGGCGCAAGTACCACCCCGTAGCGACCAGCGCGGATCCCGCCGCCTGAATGGCCAGCAGGCCGGTGCCCGGGTCGGTGTAGGCATACGCGGGGCGCTCAGACAATATGACCGCACCCACAAGAATCAGGACGAGGGGGATGATTCGCAGCAGTCTCATAGGCCCATCAACAACCTCAAGGGATGCGCGCGCCGGCCCTTTCCAGCTGCACGCTCGCAAGGCAAGAGCCCGCGATGAAGCGGAATCCTGCCTTGTTGAGGGTAGACGCAAACTAGACCCCAAGGGTTTACTGCCCCAGCAGGTTTACCCTCCGAATGTCGAAATGCCCCTCTAAGACGAAGAAAAAATGCATAGTTCGGGTATCCTCAAACGAATTTTTTGCGTCTTACAACAATGAATAGGTGTAAGACATCATCTGCCTTACTTTAGACGGGAGCGTGCTGGGGGGGCGACCGCACGGGTAAGCTCCTGCGCGTGAAGCCGCACCCTGCTTGAAGTTGAGCTTCCGCGCGGAGAACCCGATTCCGAAGTTCTTGAGGATACTGCATGAGCTTGACAACCATTCCCTTACCCTTAAGCGTAGTGCGAGGCCGCCTAGCTGCACACTGCGACCTCCTTCGCCTCGATCATTCCGTCAAACAGATCTTCGTTTTTCCCGGAATCGTCGTCGCCGCCAGCATTACCGGGGAGCCGGCCAGCCTGGCGTTGTTTTGGAGAACCGCTCTGGGTCTTTTGGCGGTGGTAGCAGCGGCTAGCAGCAATTATGTGCTGAATGAATTGCTCGACGCGCCTTTCGACCGGCTCCACCCCACAAAATACATGCGCCCCGCGGCCTGCGGCATCATTCATGTCCCGTTGGCCTACGCACAATGGATCGCGTGCGGCGTGATTGGGTTCCTGCTCGCGCTCGCCGTTTCAAAAATGCTGTTCCTGAGCGTTTTCAGCCTCTGGGTCATGGGATGCCTCTACAACATTCCGCCCGCCCGCACTAAAGACGTCCCCTATCTCGACGTGCTCTCGGAGTCGATCAACAATCCCATCCGCTTTTGCGTGGGCTGGTACATCGTCACCTCCACTGTGCTTCCCCCAGCCTCGCTGCTCATCGCGTACTGGATGTTGGGCGGCTATTTCATGGCCTTGAAGCGCTTCAGCGAGTTCCGCCAGATCGGCTACGAGTCGGCCGCGCTCTGCCGGCGTTCCTTCCTCTTCTATACCGAGCAGTCGCTGCTGGTTTCGGTGCTCTTTTACGCCGCCACGTCGATGCTCTTCTTCGGCGCCTTCATCATGCGCTATCGCATGGAGATGATCTTTGCGTTCCCGTTCATCGCGCTCCTCATGACCGTCTACTTCAATCTCGCATTTACGCAGGACAGTCCGGTACAGAATCCGGAAAAACTCTTTCGCGAGCCCCGCGTGATGGCGCTCTTGGGAGCCTGCTGCACGGTGCTGGTCCTCACCTCATTCGTACAGATGCCGTGGCTGGCGCAGATCTTTCCCAAGTCCGGCATTCGCTAGAGCCCTGCACTTCACTGCCTTTGAAAGCTTTCAACTTTCGGCGATGCGCAGCGTTTTCTTGGTCCCTCGTTCCCTGCCTTTCGCGTATATTCCTGATCAGGACGTTCTTATTCCCCAGCGAGGAGCCCTCATCATGCCGGATCCTGTCATTGCCCAGAAAGGCCCTTATCCCGTCGCCGTGGAAGCAGGCAAAACCTATTTCTGGTGCGCGTGCGGACGCAGCGCCAACCAGCCGTTTTGCGATGGAAGCCACAAGGAAACCGGATTCACGCCCATGAAGTACGAGGCGACCGAATCCAAAACTGTCTATTTCTGCGGATGCAAGCACACAGGCAGTCCATGCATGTGCGACGGCAGCCACGGCGGCCTCTGATTCCAATCCGACGACGACGAGTGCCCCTCCCTTGTCGCGTCTTTGTTTTTGCGGCTAGGGTGGGGTAGCACCCAGCTCAGTCGCCGAATTCGAGCTCGTCGAAGCGCCGCCACTTGTAGATGGCGATGGAAAGAATCCAGCTTAGCGCAAAAATCCCGATGATGAAGTAGCCCAGGGCGCCGAAGTTGCCGTTGAGCTTCAGCACCGCATCCCAGAACACGCCGTTCCAGTGAAACTGTCCGGCAAGCAGGCCCAGGGCCTCGATGCCGCCGACCACCAGCGCCACGACCACCGAGACAAATGTGATCGTCATGTTGTAGTAGAGCTTGCGCACGGGTTTAATGAAGGCCCAGCCGTAAGCTCCCAGCATCAGAATGTTGTCGGTGGTGTCAATCAACGACATTCCGGCGGCAAACAGCGCCGGAAACACCATGATCGACCACAACGATAACCCCTTCGACGCTTCGGCCGCGGAGATGCCGAGCAGCCCGATCTCGGTCGCGGTATCGAAGCCGAGACCGAAGAGCACGCCCAGCGGATACATGTGCCAGCTGCGCCGGATCATGGCGAACATGGGCCGGAAGAGTCGCGAAAGAAATCCGCGGCTGGCCAGCAGCATGTCGAAATCCTCTTCGACATAGGGGGCGCCATTGCGCACCCGCACGAATGCGCGATAGATGGAGCTCAGCACCACGATATTGACGATGGCGATGCCGAACAGGAAGAGCGCGGAGACGAGGGTGCCGATCACGCCGCCCACCATGCGCGCTCCGTCCATGCGGTGCTGCAGGGCAAGTGCGGTCGCGGCGATGGCTGCCGAGCCCAGCACCACGATGGTGGAGTGACCCAGCGAAAACATGAAGCCGACTCCCACCGGGCGCTTGCCTTCCTGCATCAGCTTGCGCGTTACGTTGTCGATCGCCGCAATATGATCGGCGTCCACCGCATGGCGCAGGCCGAAGCTATAGGCGAGCAGTGCCGTGCCCAGCAGCAACGGATAATGGCGAAACGCCACGACTGCCCAAAGCCAGGCAGCCGCGTTGAACGTGAAGAGAATTGCGTAGATGCCGGTGACTTTACCGCGCAGGTTGGCGGGAGCGTCGTCAAACAAATGCCGCAGCACGCGCCACTGTGCGCTGTGGGAAATCTCCGTGGTGTGGCTCACGCCGGAATTGACGATGGTATCAATGTACCAATATTACCATTTTGAAAATCGTGCTATCAAGGGCTGCAGGCGCGATGGGCGCGCAATCGGTGGAATGGCTTAAGCCTGCGCTGCGGGAGCGGCTTTAGGCTTCGCCACTTCCTTGCGGGCCGGGGCGAGAATGGCGTGCAGGATCGTGCCTTCCATCCGCGGCATGAACTCCACCACCCCGGCATCGCCGATGTCCTGGATGAGCCGGTTGATGATTTTGTAGCCAAGTTCGCGGTGCGCCATCTGCCGGCCGCGGAAGCGCAGGCTCGCCTTCACCTTGTCGCCATCGCCCAGAAAGCGCACGGCTTGGTTCTTCTTGGTCTGGTAGTCGTGCTCGTCCACCGTGACGGAGAACTTGACTTCCTTGATGACGATAACCTTTTGCCGCTTGCGCGCGGCGCGCTCGCTCTTTTCCTTCTCGTAGAGGAAGCGGCCGTAATCCTGGATGCGGCAGACGGGTGGCACGGCGGTGGGAGAAACTTCAACCAGGTCGAGGCCGCGCTCCCGCGCGATTTTCAGAGCTTCAAAGGGCGCGAGAATTCCTAGTTGTTCGCCGTTTTCGTCGATCACACGGACTTCGCGTGCGCGAATCCGGTCGTTGATGCGGATAAAAGACTTGGCTGCTCGTTTATCGAATGCGATGGTGCTCCTCCGAGTGCTGCGCCGTGCGCGCCTGGACTGCGCGTCCCATGGGCCGCAACAGCACAAGTGCAACCTGAGTATAGCATTGGCTCGGCTCTGGTGAACAAAGGGTTTATGCGCTCGCGGAGGCCATCAGCGCACCCTCTCCATTCAATCCCCTCACCCGAATCCGCACCAACTGGTTCGCAGTAAAACTTCCCTCGAGTTCGACGGGGAGAAAGTTGTCCGTCAGTGCGGCAGCGCATCCGCGCGGGGCAAGCGCCGCCGGCGTCTGCAGCGTAATCGCCTCCAGTTCGCGCCCCACAAACCGTCTCCGGTGGGCCTCGCTTTTCTCGGCGGCCAGCGCTCGCAAAACCGCCATTCGCTCCTCCACTACAGGTTGCGGAACCGGCGACGCGGCATGCAATGCCCAGCCGCGCGTGCCCGGCCGTGCCGAAAACGGAAAAAGATGCAGATAGCCGAACGGGAGTGCGCGAATGAATGCCAGCGTCTCCTCGAATTCGCTCTCCGTCTCTCCGGGAAATCCCACCATCACGTCCGCGCCAATCGTCAGATCGGGCCCCGCCGCGCGCAACAACTCGCCAACCTTCTCGGCATAGTGCCAAGGGCGGTAGCGCCGATGCATGTGGCGCAAAACCGCGTCTGAACCTGACTGCAGGGGCAGATGCGCGTGCCGCGCCAACCGATTGCCGCCAAATTCGCCCATCAGCGCGATCAACTCGCCGTTCCAGTCCATCGGTTCAATCGAACTCAGGCGCAGCCGCGGCAATCCAGTCTGCTCCAGAAGGTCGTGCACCAGTCCCGCGAGCGATCCATGGCTTGATCCCAGGTCCCGCCCCCACCGCCCGAGGTTGATGCCGGAAAGTACCAGTTCCTTGCCGCCCGCAGCCACGAAACCCTCCGCTCGGCGCATCACCACTGCGTGGGGCAGGCTTTTGGAGGGACCTCGCGTAAACGGAATGACGCAGAACGTGCAGCGGTTGCCGCAACCCTCCTGAATCTTCAGGTTCGGCCGCGTCTGCGCCCCTGGCGAAAGCTGCACGCCAACCCCTTGCGGATCCTCAATAAAGGAATGCGCGAAGCGATCGTCAGCCCAGATGGGGGCCCTGATGGGACTTTGCGCCGCGCCCACCGAGAATTGCGGCGCGCCGGCCGTAAGCAACGATTCCACAGGCACGACGGCGGGTGCCCCCGGTCCCTCGCATTTGGGGACCGGGGAAGCTCCGCCCAGCAGTCCCCGAACAATCTCCGGCGCCAACCCTTTGTGGCTGTTGCCCACCACCGCGGCCACGCCTTCCATGCCCGCAATTTCCTCGGGCGCGCGTTGCGCGTAGCAGCCGGTCACGACAATCCTCGCCGCTGGATTCCGGCGGTGTGCGCGGCGAATGAATGCGCGCGCGGCGCGATCCGCTTCCGCCGTCACGCTGCACGTGTTCACGATCACCACATCGGAGGCAAAAGGCTCAAGCTCGCTCATCGCGCGTAGATTTCCGGCAATGGCCTCGCCATCGGCGCGCGCCGCCCTGCAACCGAAGTTCTCGATGTGAAATCCCGCCATAGTCCCAGTCTATTGAATTGGAGCGGCTCGCCGGGAGCAGGGCTGGCGATTTAGTCTTGGAACGGTTTTTGTTGAGGAGAACGTATGCGCCTTTCTCTCCGTTTCTCGCCAATCGCCGGCCTCTTCATCTGCCTCTTCGCGGCCTCGTGTCTGCTCTCGTCCCTGGCGGCACAAACCGCGCCACAGCCCCGCATTCTGGTCTATACGCGCAACTACACGCCAGACGGCAAGGGTTACGTGCACGACAACATCGCCACCAGCGTGGCGGCCATCCGCAAGATGGGCGCAGAATCCGGATTTGCCGTGGATACGTCGGACGACCCGGCTGTCTTTACCGACGGCAATCTGCGCCAGTACGCCGCGCTGGTGTTTGCCAACAGCAACAACCAGGCCTTCAGCGACGATGCCCAGCGCGACGCCTTCAAGCGCTACATCGAAGCCGGGGGCGGATTCGTTGGCATCCACTCGGCCTCGGGGTCCGAGCGGGACTGGCCATACTTCTGGTCCGTACTGGGTGGCAAGTTCGCGGCTCATCCGCGCCAGCAGCCGTTCACCGTTCGCGTTGTCGATCCAGACTTCGCCGCCGTCAAAGGAGTGCCAGCGCAGTTTACGTGGACCGACGAGTGCTACTTCCTCGACCACCTGAACCCGGGTATCCATCCGGTTTTGGTAACAGACCGGACAAAACTTGCCACGCTTGAGCCGATGACGATCGACGTGACCAAATTCCCAGTCGACTTGCCGCTGGCGTGGTACCAGGATTTCGACGGCGGGCGCGAGTTCTATCTGGCGCTTGGCCACAACAAGGAAGACTACGCGAATCCGCTGCTTTACGGGATCATCAGGAACGGGATCCTGTGGGCGATGAAGCCCGGCCGGTAGTAGAGCCTGCACGGTTGTGCCGCGCCGCGTCTGTTTGCAGGCAAAAATGCGGCTCTTGATGCTGTGGTTCTACCTCTTCGATATACTGGAATCTCACGGCTTCTACCCGTAGATTCAACCCACGCGATGACTACTTCCGCCCCAGCCCACGTCACGATTCCGGCTCCGCGTGCACTCAAGAGCCAGACGCGGCATATCGCTGGGTACGTCTACTTCACGTTCATCTGCTATGTCTCCATCGGGTTGCCGCTCGCGGTCCTGCCGCCTTTCGTGCATCTGCGCATGGGCTACAGCGCGGTGCTGGCCGGGCTGGCCATCAGCATCCAGTACATCGCCACTCTCGCCAGCCGTCCCTGGGCCGGCCGCATCTCCGATCACATGGGCGCCAAGGTCTCCGTGCTCTGGGGCATGGCCTGCTGCACCGCCAGCGGCGCGCTCCTGGTTGGCGCGGCAGCCTTCGCCAACGTGCACTGGCTCAGCTTTACGGTGCTCATCGCCAGCCGCTTGGTGCTGGGCGTAGGCGAAAGCCTGGGCTCGACGGGAGCTACGCTCTGGGGCATCACGGCCGCCGGACAGGAGCACACCGCCAAAGTCATCGGCCTCAACGGCATCAGCACCTACGGCGGCATGGCGCTGGCTGCGCCGCTCGGCGTCGTGCTCGACCAGTATTGGGGCCTGGCCTCCATCGGCATTCTCACCATCCTCATTGGCGCCATCAGCTTTGCCGTGGCCTGGCACAAAGATCCCGTTCCCGTCGAACCCGGCGTGCATCTTCCGTTTGCGCATGTGCTGGGCCGCGTGGCCCCGCACGGCATGGGACTGGCGCTGGGCGGCGTCAGCTACAGCGTTCTCGCCACCTTCGTCACGCTGTTCTACCATCAGCGGCACTGGAGCGGCGCGGCCCTGTGCCTCACCGCCTTTGGCATCGGCTTCGTCTTCGTGCGCGTCTTTTTCGTCACGACCATCAGCCGCTTTGGCGGCTATCCCGTGGCCATCGCCTCGCTTTTGACTGAAGCCGTGGGCATGGTTTTTCTCTGGCAGGCCGTTGCGCCCTGGATGGCCATGGCGGGCGCGGCCATCGGTGGATTGGGCCTCTCGCTGGTCTTTCCTGCCATTGGCGTAGAAGCGGTCAAGCGCGTTCCCGAGTTCAATCGCGGCACCGCTCTCGGCGTCTTCACCGCCTTTGCCGACGTCTCCTTCTTCCTCGTCGGCCCCATCGCCGGCTACATTATCGGCCGCTTCGGCTATTCCAGCGCTTTCCTCTTTGCGCTCATCTGCGTCCTCCTCGCGTTCGGCATTGTCGTCGTGCTCAAAGAGATGCAAGCGGAATAGGAGCCGCTTCCCAGGCGCGCTCATTCCTGCGATTCTCGCCCCAATCCCGGATGCCCCCAAACGCACAGCGGCCGCCCTTTCGGGCGGCCGCCGTTTTTCTGATCCCTGTTCCCTGATCCCTGTTCCCTGCTTTACCGCTCTCCCTTGCGCCAGTTCACCAGATCGCCCAGCGTGGTTGTCGAGCTGGAGACGGGCGCCTTGTGCGCTGTCTCCTTGTAGCGCTCGACCGTAGACCGGCTTGCTTCCTCGCCGCTCGCGGCGCGCAGGCTCAGGCCGACCTTCTTCTCTTCCACGTTGATCTTGATGATCTTGAAGTCGTGTTCCAGCCCCTGTTCGAGCTTGGAGTGGTCGCCGCCTTCGCCGGCTTCGGAAATGTGGCACAGGCCCTCCACGCCCTCCGCGATTTCGACGAATGCGCCGAACTGCGCGGTGCGCAGAATCTTGCCGTGCACCACGTCGCCCACACGGTGCGTTGCGAAGAAGCTCTCCCAAACATCCGGCTGCATCTGCTTGATGCCCAGGCTGAGCCGCCGGTTCTGCGGCTCCACGCCCAGAACTACGGCCTTCACCTTTTCGCCCTTCTTCACCACTTCCGATGGATGCTTCACACGCTTGGTCCAGCTCAGGTTCGAAACATGAACCAGCCCGTCGATGCCGTCCTCGATCTCGATGAACGCGCCGAAGTCGGTGAGGTTGCGCACCCGGCCCTCGACGATCGTTCCCTGGGGATACTTTTCCGTCAGGTTCTCCCACGGGTTCTCGAGCAGTTGCTTCATGCCCAGCGAGATGCGGCGATCCGCCGGATTTACGCTCAGCACCACGGTGTCTACCTCGTCGCCGGGCTTGACCAGTTTGGAGGGGTGCTTCAGGCGCTTCGACCAGGTCATTTCCGAAAGGTGAACCAGTCCCTCGATGCCCTGCTCCAGCTCCACGAACGCGCCGTAATCGGTGACCGAAAGTACGCGGCCATGCACCTTGGCGCCCACCGGATAACGCTCTGATGCGTCAAGCCACGGGTCGGGCGTCAACTGCTTGAAGCCAAGTGATACCCGCTGCTTCTCTTTATCGAACTTGAGTACCTTCACCTGGATCTCGTCGCCCACGTTCACCAGGTCGCGGGGATGCGTCAACCGGCCCCAGCTCATATCGGTGATGTGCAGCAGGCCGTCGATGCCACCCAGGTCAACAAAGGCGCCGTAGTCGGTCAGGTTCTTCACCGTACCGGTCAGCACCGCGTCTTCGCTCAGGTGCTCCATGGTCGATGAGCGCTTGCTGTTCTGCTCTTCCTCCAGGATCTCCTTGCGGCTCACCACCACGTTGCCGCGCTTCTTGTTGAGCTTGATGACGCGCACGTCAATCGGCTGGCCGAGATAGGCGTCAAGGTTGCGCACCGGCCGGATCTCCAATTGCGAGCCGGGCAAAAATGCCTTCATCCCGATGTCGACCGTCAATCCGCCCTTCACGCGGCTCACCACTGTGCCCTTGATCGGCGTCTTATCGTTGGCGGCCTTCTCGATGGTGTCCCACACGCGCAGGCGTTGCGCGCGCTCATAGCTCACCAGGTAGCCGCCTTCCGGCTCCTCGCGCTCGATCACCACCTCGATCTCGTCGCCTGGTTGGAACTTCACCGCGCCGGTGTGGTCAACCACCTGCTCCAGGGGCACAAGCCCCTCGGACTTCAGGCCCACATCGACCACCAGAAACTTTTCTCTTTGTTCCACCACCTTGCCGGAGACGAGTTTGTCCCCGTAGGCCTCCACGGCGGCCGCCTCGGCGGCTTGTTCGCGCTCAAACGCGGCCAGAGCGCTGGAAAAATCTGCCGCGGCAAAATCCTCCATCGGCTCGCCAGAATGACCTTCCGGCGCACGAGCGGCGGCAACTGCGGGTGTTTCCTCAAGGGTCGTCGGCGGGGCCTCGGTCTGCTCCGCCTTAACGGCGGGCAGCTCTGCTTCAATGGCAGGCAGCTCCACTTCAACGGCAGGCAGCTCTGCTTCAACGGCAGGCTGGGTTAGGGCATCGGCGTCCAGAGGGTTGACTTCGACAGCTTCGGAAGACTCAGGGTTGGACGTGGATTCTTGCAACGGCTGCTCAAGCTCCGTCGCAGGCTCTAAGGTTGGGGTTTCCAGTTCAGTGTTCAGGGTTATGCTCTCGGTTTCAGGATTGAGGACGTTTGCCATTACTGCCAGCTCCGGTGACATCGTGCTCCTGCGGTGGCGTCAGCCATCCGCTGGGTGGCTTCCGCGCAATTCTGCGTTCCGGTCGCCCTCACGCGCTTGCCACTTGCCGTTTACCCTCGCGCCACTCGGCGCGCCGATTGCGTCTTCCACAGGAAATGCCGGCCCCGTCCGGTTGCTCTGGGGCTCGATACTCGGCTGGTTTCCTTGGGAAACGCCGGCAGGCAACGGCTTGCTGGGAGGGCGGCCGCAACTCACTGCTGGAATCCGCGCAGGAAGCTACGCCTACAAGTGTAGCAACCTCCGCAAAGCAGCGTCAATTGAACCGCACCGCACTGCGGAGACTTTCATATCGCCGAGTGCACCAGGGACGGTGCAAGAGTGAATGAAGTGCGTGCGCGAACGACTGAAGCGCCGGGCTGCGACCAACATTCGCTTTCTTCAATCACTTCACTTCTTTCCCTTCTTCACTCGCTTCTTCGCTCCCTCGCTCCCTCGCTCCCTTGCGCCCTTGCGCCCTCGCTCCCTTGTTCCCTTGTTCCCTTGCTCCCTCGCTCCCTTGCTCCCTTGCTCCCTCGCTTCTCTATACTGGTAGCGAGAACGAGCCTCGCATGGATCATCTCTGGACTCCCTGGCGATTCGCTTACGTCACTGCGGCGGAAAACGCCGCGCGCGCCGGCATTCCCAAGGCTCTCGACGCCTGGCCCGGCGACCTAGGCTGTGTCTTCTGCAACCTCATCGCCGCCATCGACTACGCCATCGCCAACGGCATGGCCCGCGACCAGGCCGAAGCCGCCGGCGGGCTGGTTCTGCGCGCCGAGCATTGCTTCATCTGCCTCAACGCCTTTCCCTACACTTCGGGCCACGTCATGGTCATGCCCTACGCGCATCTCGACCGGCTGGCCGCCCTGCCCCTCGCCGCCGCGCACGAGCTCATCGATCTGGCGCAACGCACCGAACGCGCTCTCGATCGCGTCTTCACGCCCCACGGCTTCAACTTCGGCATGAATATTGGCCAGGCCGCGGGCGCAGGCGTCGCCGGCCACCTGCATCTACACGCCATGCCGCGCTGGGTGGGCGACACCAACTTCATGACCACCGTCGGCGAAACCCGCGTCCTCCCCGAAGACCTTGAAACTACCTGGCGCCGGCTCTGCGAAGCCTTCGCGGAAATCGACAAGTAGCGCCGGACTCCAGTCCGGCTGTCGTGCGGGTCTCCAGACCCGCACCGTTCAAGCTCACGGCCAACCCCTTTACTCTCTCACCTCTGCACACGCTTTCTCGCGCCCTCGCTCCCTTGCTCCCCTGCTCCCCTGCTCCCTTGCTCCCTTGCGCCCTTGCTCCCTTGCTCCCTGTATCATTGTCTGCGAGGAACGCGATGAAAACTCTGCTCTCAATTTGCGCTGCATTGGTCATGACGCTCGGCACGGTTGCCATGCACGCCGCGGACGTCACCGGCACGTGGTCGACGGAGATGAAGACCCCCGACGGTCAAAGCTTTCCGCTCACCTTCACCTTCAAGCAGAACGGCGCCACGCTGAACGGCACGGTGCAGGGTCCGCTAGGCGATCCCATCGCCATCGGCAACGGTAAAATCGACGGCGCTACCTTCACCTTCGACGTCTCCTTCAACGGCATGACCATCCACCACAGTTGCGCAGTCATCGGCGACGACGAAATCAAGATGACCACGAAATCCGATTCCGCGGATTTCCCCGGCATCGAGCTCACGCTAAAGCGCATCAAGCCGACGCCGCCGCCAGCGCCCGCAGCCCCGGACACGCCCCTCAAGCCAACCCCGCCGCCGCAATAATGAAGCAAAGAAGCGAGTCAGCCCGTTGCCCGTGCCGGACTCCAAACTCGTGTACCGCCGGTCGCCGGACCCGCACGGTTCACGATCTACAGTGCGCTGCCTGCCATTCTTGGCTCATTGGCATGTAAGGCAATTTGCGGTAAAATGTAAGGAGGTTGAATGATGCCATCTGCCTCGATCAAACCCGCTGCTAGCGTTGAAGCGACAGTTACCTCCAAAGGACAGGTGACGCTGCCCAGGGAGCTACGGAAGCGCCTCGGAGTCCAAAGGGGCAGCCGCATCCGGTTCAATATCCCTGTCAGCGGCGCCGTGCATGTCGAGCCGGTCCTGTATGACTTCGCAGACCTTTGGAGAATGGTCGATCAGGGCAGTCCATCCAAGAGCATCATGACTTTCGAAGAAATGGATGCAGCCAAGGCTCGGAGGAAATGGTGATGCTTGCAGCCGATACCAATGTATGGGCGCGAGCTTATCTGAACGATGACACGAAGCAGGCAGCGAAAGCACGCTCCGCTCTTGCGCAAGCTGGGTCCGCGGGCGGAGTCTTCGTTCCCCTCATAGTTCTCGCGGAATTGTCATGGGTGCTTCGCGGCCGATGGGACAGAGAAAGAATTCTGAACGCCATCGAAAGCCTTCTCCAGACGCGAGGCGCAGTCGTTGAGTCTCCGGCCTTAGCCTGGAAGGCTCTAAAAGCTTCCCGCAAAGGCGCGGTGGGCTTCGCCGACCACTTGATTGCAGAGATTTCCTTTGCATCGGGCGCAAGCGAGTTGATCACATTTGACAAGACATTCGCACGTTTGCCGCGGGTTCGCCGGTTGCAATGAGTGCCATGGCTGGCACGGGGCACCCTCAATTTGGAGTCCCGCTGGGAATGCGGCCGCCCGCTAAGGAGGACTTATGTGTACGAAGAAGCTTCTATTTGCAACTGTCGCGATGGCCACCGTTCTTGTTCCTCATTCAGGTGCCCAGACCTCGGCAGCCGATCGCTGCAGCGAAACAGACAAAGTTCGAATGCCCGGCGCTTATCTCAAGTGGATTGAGATTGCCGAGCCGATCTTTCGTCAGAAGCATCTGAATCTTGAAAAGTACAACATCGTGATCGACGATGATAAGGACAGCATAATCGTAGAGCTCAGATCGACTGACGCTACTTGCGAGGGATTTGGAAGTACAGGTTCACGTCCCGACTTCGCCGTCGAGATTCGCAAATCGGATGAAAAAATTCTTAAATACTATTTCGAGAAGTAGCGCCCTTTTGCGCAATGGAGCGTCTGCTACCAGCGAGCGCTAAGCCTCCGTCGTCTCCTCCCGTCTATCCGCCAGCGCCAGCTCCTCCTCCTCGCCAGCCGACGCGTCCAGCAGATTGCGCGGGAGCGATTTGGTGGTGCGGATGCCGAGTTGCTTAAGCATCTCGACCTGGCGCAAAAGATTGCCGCGCCCTTCGCTCAGCTTTTTCATCGCGGTGCTGTAATTCATGTCCGCTGCGCGCAGGCTTTTCCCGACTGCTTCGAGGTCGCTCACGAAATTTACAAATTTGTCGTAAAGCTCCGCGCCGCGGTTCATCACATCGCGCACGCTGCGCGCCTGCACTTCCTGCTGCCACAGCACATTCACAATGCGGATGATGTAGAGCAGCGTGGTTGGGCCGACGAGCAGAATTCCCTGTTGGTACGCATCGGCCCACAGCTCGGCGTCGTTTTGCAGCGCGAGCAGAAAGGCCGGTTCGACGGGGACGAACATTACTACGAAGTCCGGCGACTCCAGGCCCGGCAGCTTCTGATATCCAGCCCTCGCCAATCCGGTCACGTGGCCGCGCACGCTCGCCAGGTGCAGCTTGAGCGCGGCGCTGCGCTCGGCATCGGCGGCCGCATTCGCATAATCGGTATACGCGGTGAGAGAAACCTTGGAATCGATCACCAGATTCCGCCCGCCCGGCAGAAAAATGATGACATCGGTGCGCGCAGTCTTCGTCTTTCCGCCGTCCTCGCTCTCCAATCCCGTAAAACTCTGCTGGAAACTGTACTGCTCGCCCTCGCGCAGCCCGGCTTTCTCCAGCAGATCGCGCAGAATGAACTCGCCCCAGTCGCCCTGCGCTTTTGCCGATCCGCGCAGCGCGCTGCTCAGGCCCTTGGCTTCTTCGGCAAGCTGCTGGTTCAGGCTGCCCAGATTCCCGATCAGGCCTTCGAGCTTCGCCACGCCGGTCTTCGAATCGCTTTGCGCCTGCTCCACCTTCTCGCGGAAGTCCTTGATCTGCGTTTTGAGCGGCTCCAGCAGTGTGCCCAGCTCCTTCTGGCTGCCTTCGGAAAAACTCTTCGAGTTTTCCTTCAAAATATCGGCGGCCAGGAGCTTGAATTGCTGCGTGAGCCTCTCCCCGTTGGCCTTTTCGTTGCCAAGGTCGGACTCGAGCCTGCTGTTCTGCCGCGTAAGTTCGAGAACTTCACTCGCCCGCTGCGCAGACTCGCTGCGTGCAGCGTTCAGTGCCTCCGTAAGGTCGCGATTGCTCTGCTCGAGAAGCGCCTTTTTCGTGCCTGCAGACAGGTTGCGCCACAAAATCCCGACGATGATTCCCGCAACCGCCGCCACTACTCCGACAACCCAGATCGGCATCGACTTTCCCTCATCCTCTTCGCCAAATATACGCTCAAGACCTGTGCAATTCCCGCCTTTCGGCATGGTCGCGACCGTCTCGCTCCCTTGCTCTCTCGCTCCCTTGCTCCCCGCTCGTCTATTCCCTGTCTTTCCCCGCCTTTACACCCCCCGGCCCGCCCGGTAGACTTGAAGATTCGGGGCTGCGCCAAGTTTTTCTTCGCGCGGTGGTTGTCATTCCCTGCCGCGGGCCGGTATCGTAGGCTCGCGGGACGTAGCGGGGTTGCGAGTCCCCGGAGAGTTTTCTTGATTTCCTAATCACACGAGGAGAAGCACGCATGGCCGTTGAAGAAAAAGTGAAGCAGATCATTGTCGAGCAGTTGCAGGTGGATGAAGCCGAAGTCACCCCCGGCGCCAGCTTTCAGGAAGACCTGGGCGCCGACTCGCTGGACGTGGTCGAACTGGTGATGCAGTTCGAGGAGGCGTTCGACATGGAGATCCCCGACGAGGACGCTGAGAAGATCAAGACGGTGAAGGACGCCATCGACTACATCGAGAAGAACGCGAAAGGCGGCAAGTAGCCATTGAGTCAGGCAGCAACCCAGGCCCACTCCCCAATAGCGCCGCGCAGAGTCGTCGTCACCGGCGTTGGGCTGCTTTGCGGTGTGGGCCACACTGCACCCGAAGTGTGGCGGCAAATTCTCGCCGGAGCCAGCGGCGTTGGGCCCATCCAGGGTTTTGACGCCACCGGCTTCCCGGTCACCTTTGCTGCCGAAGTCAAAAACTTCGATCCTCTGCAGTTTGTCGACAAAAAAGAAGCGCGCAAGATGGGGCGCTTCACACACTTTGCCTTTGCCGCCGTCGCGGAGGCCATGGCGCAGTCCGGCCTTGTCATCGACGACGCCAACGCCGACCGCGTAGGCGTCTTCATCGGTTCCGGCATCGGCGGATTCGAAATCATCGAGCGCGAGCACAACAACCTGTTGCAGGGCGGGCCGCGCAAGATGTCGCCCTTCTTCATTCCCGCGGCCATCGTCAACATGGCCGCCGGCCACATCAGCATCCGCTACGGCGCGCGCGGGCCCATCTCCGCCACTGCCACGGCCTGCGCCACCAGCGCCAACTCCATCGGCGACTCGGTGCGCATGATTCTGCACGGCGACGCCGACGCCATGATCGCCGGCGGTAGTGAAGCCGCGGTCACATCCATGGCTGTAGGCGGATTCGCCGCCATGCGCGCGCTTTCTACGCGCAACGATGAGCCCACCCGCGCCAGCCGCCCCTTCGATAAAGACCGCGACGGTTTCGTCATGGGCGAGGGCGCCGGCATCCTCATTCTTGAGGAGCTGGAGTTTGCCAAGGCGCGCGGAGCCAACATTCTCGCCGAGGTTATCGGCTACGGCATGAGCGCCGACGCCTATCACATGACCGGCATCGCTCCTGAAGGCGCGGGCGCGCAGCGCAGCATGCGGGCCGCACTCAAAGATGCGGGCATTCAGCCGGAAGAAGTGGGCTATGTAAACGCTCACGCCACATCCACTCCAGCCGGCGACGGCAACGAGTCACTTGCCATTGAAAAGGTCTTCGGCGAGCACGCCCTCAGCCACAAGCTCAAGATCAGCGGCACCAAGTCCATGACCGGCCATTTGCTCGGCGGCGCAGGCGGACTCGAAGCCGGCATCACGGTGCTGGCGCTCGTCAACCAGCAGCTTCCGCCCACCATCAATCTCGACAATCCCGACCCCGAGTGCCGCCTCGACTACGTGCCCAACAAGGCCATCCCCCACCAGTTCGACATCGGCCTGTCGAATTCGTTCGGGTTTGGCGGCATCAACGCCACCCTGATTATGCGGCGGTGGGAATAAAACAGGGAATAGGGAGTAGCCGGCAGGGAATAGGAAACAGGCTCCGGCGCTTCGGCATCGGGGTCTTTTTCATGCGCGGTATGGGAACGCATCCTCGGGAATCGGTGATAAAATCCCCACAATTATCCCCGCTGGTGCGGCTGGGCACGTTCCAAACGAAAGCTCCGCGCCGACGGCTAAAGGAGCATAAACATGGATAGAGTAAGAGTGACTATAGAAATGGAAGATTTTCGCAGACTGGAAAATCTGCATCGGGACATCAAGCGGAAAGCCGGCAAACTGATACATGGGAAATCGAGCAATCCGCGCGCTGTCGGCGAAGAAATATACGCCTTGGCCGACAAGGCGGACGCGGCGCTCATGAACCTCGAAGACCCATTTAGCACGGCTCCGGCTGGCTGAGACCAAGAAGGATCAGTCACCGCTCGCGGGAGGGCGAATGCACGGCTTGGGAACGGGGTTCTGGTGGGCTAACGTTCTCGTTTGCACCTATAGCACGTTGTATTGGGCAACAAAGCGCAGGCGCGACGGAACCCCGGCACTCATGACCGCAGGCGGACAGGTGTGGGCATGGCAGCTCGTCTTCAGCCTTGCGATCCTCCTGCTTGATGTAAATCCCTGGCACTTGCTGTGGCTCGGCCTCGTGTCCATTACTCTTGCCGTGATCGTCTCAAGGATTTACCGCGGTCGGATGCTGGCTGCCCGATACCCCGACATCGAAAAGACGATTGCAAAGGCGGACCAGGAGCCAAGCTGGATCGAGGAAACTGCGGCTCAATACCTGAGAGACGAGGTGAACAGGAACGCATTCTTTGGATTCCTTAAGGAATACCCACCCCTGAAAGAGGCTTTCCATAGCTCCTGGGGCGCAATCCTGAGTCCGCAGCGGCCTTTGACGCGTGGGAGGCTCGCGATCATCTTCAATCAAATCGGCGTCCGATTTGCAAATTCCGGCGATATGGCCGGTGCAACGCGGAGTTTTGCCTGCTCCTCCTTGTACATCAAGGGCAACCCGCTCACATGGGCCGCCATTGCAGAGGCGGCGTGCGCCGACGAGGACCGAGTTGCCGCCGTCTGGGCAAAGAAGGTCATCAACTTCCGCCTGACAAAAAGCGCGTCATCCGATTTGCAGGAGTTCCTTTCTACAGAGGAAAGCAAAGACCTCCTGAGGGAAGCACGGCGAAAAATGAAAGCAGCTGTTGAAATGTGCGAGAAGTTTCCTTCGTGGCGGGATACGTCCGAACTGGTCGGACAGATGGGGGTAACCTTACAGTATTTTGATCGCTAGAAATTAGCGGGTAGCGGGCGGATGCGCACCCTTGACGTTCTCTTTGTTCCCCCGCCCTCGAGGACGCGCCCCATTCGGGGCCGCTGACCCGCCGACTCGCTCCCTTGTCCCCTCGTTCCCTGTATTCAAAGTCACAGGACGTTTATACTCCGCGTGTGATAGCATCCGGTTTTCGACGAAGCGCCCGGCGGAAATCCCTCTATTTCAACCGCCCAGCGCCGCCTGAGACCTCTATATGGATGAGGAAGACGGCAGACCGGGAGCCCGATCCCGGCAATCCGGCCACTTCGACGCCCCTTCGGACGTCGCCCTCCAATCCCTGTTCCGCCCCCTTCCACATCTCAAGTTTCGCGGTAATGCCGCCATCACACCTTTTTCATCGAGGAGAACCAAATGAAAACGTACCAGGGAAGTGAGATCCGCAATGTAGCTGTAGTGGGGCATGCTCACAGCGGCAAAACCACCCTTATTGCCGCTCTGCTGCATGCCGCCAAAATGACACCCACCCAGGGCCGCGTCGAAGATGGCTCGGCCGCCACAGCATACGACGAAGAGGAAGTAGCTCGCGGCATCACCATGCAAAACGCCGTTGCCTTCGCCGAGTGGCAAGGCGTCAAAATCAACTTCGTCGATACGCCCGGCTTCCACATGTTCACCCACGAAGCCCGCGCCGCGCTCTTTCCCGTCGAATCCGCCATCGTTGTCGTCAATGCCCAGTCCGGCGTCGAGCCCGTCTCCGAGCGCGTCTGGAGATTCGCTGAAGAAGCCAACGTCCCCCGCATCGTTCTCGTCAATCAGATGGACCACCCCAAGGCCGGAGGCGGGGGCGGCTTGAGCGCCCTCCTCGACGATCTCACCGAGCGCTGGGGCCGCAACTGTGTTCCCGTCCAGTTGCCCATCGTCGACGCCCAGGGCTTTCACGGTGTGGTCGATCTCATCACCATGCAGGCTTACACCTACACCGTCGGCGGCGACGGCCGCGGCAAAGTCTCCGCGGAAATTCCCGCCCCTCTCGCGGCCGACGCCAAGGCCCGCCACGAAGCTCTCGTCGAGCTCGTCGCCGAAGGCAAAGACGAATTGATGGAAGAGTACTTCGAGAAGGGCACCATTCCAGAAGATCACCTCATCGCCGCGCTCCACGAAGCCGTCCGCGAAGACCGCATCTTCCCCGTGCTTTTCTCAAGCGGCTTGGCCAACATGGCCCTCGATCATCTTCTCGATTTCCTGAAGGTCTACACGCCCGCGCCCACTGAGCGTGCGCCCATCGTCGGTGTCCCGTCCGAGCCCGACGCCGAAGCGCCCACGCGCAAAGTCAACGACACCGAGCCCGTCACCGCCATCGTCTTCAAAACCATGGCCGATCCCTTCGCCGGCCGCATCACCTTCTTCAAGGTCATTGGCGGCGTAATCAAAAACGACGCCACGCTGGAAAATTACGCCCGACGCTCGTCGGAACGCCTGGCGCACCTCAGCATCATGCAGGGCCGCAAGGCCGTCGAAGTCCCCGAGCTGCACGCCGGCGATCTCGGCGCCGTGGCCAAGCTCCGCGAAACGCTCACCGGCGACACTCTTGGCGTAAAAGGCGCCGACTTCCAGGTCGCGCTGCCCACGCCGCCCGAGCCCGCCATGACCTACGCCATCGAGCCCAAGTCCCGCGCCGACGAGGACAAGCTCGCGCCCGCCATCCACAAGCTCATGGAAGAGGATCTGCTGATTCGCTTCTTCCGCGATCCGCAGACCAACGAATTTCTCATCGCCGGCGCTGGCCAGCCGCACATCGAAGCCATCGTCAGCCGCCTCAAGAAGCGCTACCACGCCGAAGTCACGCTCAAGGCGCCCAAAGTCCCCTACCGCGAAACCATCCGTGGCAAGGCTGAGGCGCAGGGCCGTCACAAGAAGCAGTCTGGCGGCCACGGCCAGTTCGGCGACTGCAAGATCCGCATGGAGCCCATGCCCCGCGGCGGTGGCTTCGTGTTCGAGAACGAAGTCTTCGGAGGCGCCATTCCCCGCAACTTCATCCCGGCAGTCGAAAAGGGCATCGTCGAGACCGCCGTCCGCGGCTTTCTCGCCGGCTATCCCGTCGTCGACTTCAAGGTCACCGTCTTTGACGGCTCGTATCACGACGTCGACTCCAACGAACTTTCCTTCAAGAAGGCCGGCCGTCTCGCCTTCCGCAAAGCCATGGAGCTCTGCAAGCCATGCCTGCTCGAGCCCGTCATGAAGGTCGCCATCGAGGCGCCCGACGAATTCGCCGGCACCCTCATGGGCGACCTAAACGGCCGGCGCGGCCGCGTGCAGGGTATGGAATCCAAAGGCCGCACCACGGTCATCAACGCCGAAGTGCCCATGGCGGAGATGCTCACCTACGGCACTCTGCTCACCTCCATGACCCAGGGCAAAGGCAGCTACCGCATGGAAGTCGACCACTACGACATCGTCCCGCAACTGGTCGCCGAAAAAATCCTCGCCAACGCCAAACGCCCCGACGAGGAAGAGGAAGAATAGGCGGCCTGACGGTTGGAGCCAACTCAGCAGTAGTCGTCCCGGGTCCGGATTCTCGGACCCGGTGCTGATATCGATCCTCAAACATCTCCTCTCTCGACGAAACATCCCAGAAGTGGGATAATCACGACACGGCTGAACGTACCGGGCGAAAAGCCGCTCCACTGGATGGGCTCCGCGCTGAAGGAAACCAGGCAGTTCCCCTCTGCGGTCCAGCGAAGCATCGGTTTTGCTCTCAGCGCTGCGCAATTTGGAGGCAAGCACCCTTCAGCGAAGCCATGGCGCGGTGAAGGGCCGGGAGTGATGGAGGTCGTCAAGGATTATGACGGCGACACCTACTGAGCGATCTACACGGTTCGTTTCGAGCGCGCTGTCTATGTACTTCACACATTTCAAAAGAAGTCGCCGCGCGGCATTGAAACTCGGCAATCCGACATTGCTTTGGTCCGGGCGCGCTTGAGAATGGCGCAGCAGGACTACGAGGAGAGATATGGCTAAGAGAAGTCGAGAGCAGATCATTCCCAGCAGCGGCAACGTCTTCGCCGACATGGGCCTTCCCGACGCCGACGAACTCGATACGAAGGTTCGTCTCGGAGCCGCCATCTGCCGCATCGTTGAGCGGCGCAAACTGGCCCAGATCGAGGTCGCCGCCGCTCTCGGCATCAATCAGCCCAAGGTCTCCGCCCTGTTGCATTACAAGCTCGAAGGGTTTTCCGTCGAGCGCCTCATGCGTTTCTTAACTGCTCTCGGCCACGACGTAGAGATTGTGATTCGGCCCAGGCCCAAAGCGCACACAGCGCGCATCGCCGTCCGCGCGGCATAGTCCGCGTGCCCCCTCCAATGGCCTCCCTGTTTCTCGCCGCCAGGCTGGGTCCACCCCTTTACGCTTCCGCCCCTTCAATGTTTTCCACGTGAATCACCTTGGCCTGCTCGTCGAGCTCACCCGTCACCTTCACTGTCTTGCCCTCGAACGGCTTGGCTTTCTCCGAGTCGTCCAGCCCGAAGACCTGGCCCGATGAGTCGCGCAGCATGTATAGTTCGCCATTCCTGACGACGGTTCCGGTAAAGGTTGCGGATTTTGCCTGGCCCTCGCCGGGCTGTTGTTGCGGCTCCTGTTGCGGCTGCGCCTGATCCTGCGCAAAGGCTGAGCTGGCGTCGTTGCCGACAAACGGACCTCCCCACGCCACGGCAAAAGCCAGAACCATCGCGCAGAGGGCAGCCAGGTCAACCATGTTGTGTTTAGCGGAACGCATAACAAGAGCCTCCGCGGATTGGATTCGCCCGAATCTGCTCATTGATCTGCTCATTCCGCTGGTCCGGGCATGGAAATTGCTGCATTCGGCGGTCCAAACCGAAGCCGATTAAATAGATGCGAATTCTAGAGCTGCACCGCCACCGTTCGCGTAGAATCTTCTCGCCGGATGCAGGTAAAAACTGCTCGTACCGGTAAAAAAGGCGAGGGAACAGGAAACACTAACCTCTAATCACTAATCACTGATCCCTGACCCCTGATCCCTGATCCCTGACCCCTGATCCCTGATCCCTGTTCTCTGACCACTCATCGCGAGCCGCTCAAATCTGACCACTGTCCACTCGGTCTCCGGAGTGGTATTCTGGCGCGTCATCATAAAGCTCAAGGAGAACGCCGTGAAAAAGGCCATCCTCATTTCGACTGCAACATTGTTCTTCGTTGCCGGTTGCAGCAGCAACTCGCCTAAAATTGTCATTCCGCCAAAGTGGCAGGGCGCTCCCTACCATCTTTCCTTCGGCGCGCCGCCGGCCAAGCCCAACCCGGCGGGACTCACCATTCCGCCCATCAAGTACGTGGCCGATCCTGACTCATTGGAGACTCGCACCGACCTCGTCATCAAAATCGACACCTCAACACTGAAAGTCAAGGGAACGATGATGGACGAGATGGCGATGGGGGCCGTAGACATCTCTGGCGCCGACGGTCAGTTGTCCGCCGATTACGTGAACAGGGCCAGTACGGATCTGTCGAACATGCTCACGGCCTATTGCGTCAAGGGCAAGGTCAAGATCTCCGTGGCCCTCACGCGCTCGTCCATCCCCATGAACCCGACCGACGACCAGATCAACGCCAAGCGCCTCTCCGATTGGACGCCGATCGAGCTCGACTTCAAGAACCCGAAGCCCAAGTGCTAGGCGAGTGGTCGGTGGTTAGCGGTTGGTGGCTGGTGGTTAGTGGTCAGCGGTGAGTGGACGGTGCACGCCGATCACTGACCACTCACACTCACACTCGCCCTGTTCTCTGTTCTTTGTTCCCTGACCACTTGACACCGCAGTGGACGCTGTAAGATAAACCTTAGCTGCACGGGCCACTAGC
>JBEKIE010000007.1:0-89829 GCA_050011915.1 Occallatibacter sp. | reverse complement strand
ACACGCGAGCAATAACAAGGCAGTGAGAGGTCGTTTCATCGTTCACCTCAACAAGGAGTCCCTATGCTCCTTTAGATGACGGATTGTAGCAGCCGAGAGGTCTCAACTCCGGGCTTTATTCCCCGATTTCTGTGATCTTCCCGGTGAACCCTGACCCCTGACACCTGATCCCTGTTCTTGTGATCTGCATCGCGCCGCTTGTGATGCCTATCACTGCCAGTCACTCCCTAAAAGAATCACCTTGGAAGTGCGATCCTCCGCAAAAGTTGTGGGAACGGTGGAATCGGCAGGGAACTGCCAGTGAGCGGACGCGTCTCTAGTTCGCCCAAGGGAAGGAAGACGGCGGAATGAACGAAGCCGCACGGAAGAACGGAATCTCGATGGTGCGCAGCCTCGCGCTCGTGGCCGCCCTGGTGCTTTTGGCGCTGGCGCCATGGGCCCTGCGCGCGCAGGACTGCCTGACCTGCCACGGCGACGCCAGCATGACCGACAGTGCCGGCCACAGCATCGCCGTCGACGGGAAGAAATTTGGCGATAGCATTCACGGCAGCCTGCAATGCTCGAACTGCCACGCGGACATCAAAGGCTATCCGCATCCCGACAAGGTTGCGCCGGTGGATTGCAAAACCTGCCACGCCGACCAGGGGGCCCAACTCAGCGGCAGCGTGCACGCCGATAGCAAGGAGCATCCGTGCACCAGTTGCCACGGCGACGCGCACGAGATCTTTCCTAAGACCGACGCGCGCTCGGCGGTGTATCCCTTGAACGTGCCCAAGACCTGCGGCCAGTGCCACGGCAACAATGGAATGGCGGGCAAACACGGCTTGGCCAGCGTTTACCCGAACTACATCGACTCGATCCATGGCTTTGCGCTGAGCAAAGAAGGGTTGCTGGTGGCGGCCAACTGCCAAAGTTGCCACGGTTCGCACAAGATCCTGAGCCACACCGATCCGGCAAGTGCGACCTACAAATCCAACATCCCGCAGACCTGCGGCAACTGCCATGCCAAGATCAATGCCGACTATCAGGCCGGCGTCCACGGACAGGCCGTTGCCAGGGGCGATCTGAAAGCGCCCGTCTGCAGCGACTGCCACACCGCGCACGCCATCCTGCAGCCAACTGAATCCGAGTTCCGCATGCAGTCCACGCCCATCTGCGGCAATTGCCACAAGGACAAGTTCTCCACCTATCGCGACACCTTCCACTCGCAGTTGGGTTCGCTGGGCGGCTACGTGGAGACGGCGCGTTGCTGGGACTGCCACGGAGCGCACGACGTGCGTCCCACGGCCGATCCTGCTTCGCCCATCAACCCGGCCAACCTGATCGTCACCTGCGGCCGCTGCCACGCGGGCGCCAACGCCAGCTTCGTGCAATATCAGCCGCACGCCAACGCGCGCGACCGCAAGCTGAATCCGGGGCTTTATTTTGTCCGGCTGTTTATGAACCTGCTGCTGGGCAGTGTGCTCACGTTCTTCTTGTTGCACACCATCCTGTGGCTCATCCGCTCGCGCTACAGCCAGATGAAAAACCGAGCGGCCAATGGAGGAAAGAATGCCTGAGCTGGAGCGAGCAGACGCAACCACGACTAGCGGCGCCGGGAACAAGTACTACGTGCGCTTTACGCGCGAGCAGCGCTACATGCACGCGGTACTGTTTACCACGTTTCTCGGCCTGGCGGCCACCGGCCTGCCCATGCGATTCAGCGAGAGCTTCTGGGCGCGGAGGTTTGCCACCGGCGTAGGCGGATTCGGCGCCATCCTCTTTCTGCACAAGTTCTTTGCCGTGGTTTTGACCATTGCCTTCATGATTCACCTGAAAGACATCCTGCAGCGCGGGTTGATCAACCGCGAAAAGGGAATTTTCTGGGGCCCGACCTCCATGATTCCCAACTGGAAAGACGTGAAGGACATATTCGGCCACATGCGCTGGTTCCTCGGACTGGGACCCAAGCCGCAATTCGAGCGCTACGCCTACTGGGAGAAGTTCGACTACTGGGCGGTGTTCTGGGGCATGATCGTGATCGGTTTCTCGGGCTACGCCATGTGGTTCGCGCCCTTCTTCGCGCACTTCCTCCCCGGGTGGGCGCTGAATGCCGTGCTGGTAATCCACAGCGAAGAGGCCCTCCTCGCGGTTCTCTTTATCTTTTCCATCCACTTCGTCAACACGCATCTGCGCCCCGACAGCTTCCCCATGGACATGGTGATCTTTACCGGGGTGGAGAGCGATCACGAATTCGAGGAAAAGCGCACGCTTGAATACCAGCGCAACCAGGCACAGGGCACGCTCGACAAGAAGGTGGGCATCGCGCCGCCGTTGTGGCTGTTGAACTTCTCGAAAGTAGTGGGATTCACGGCCATTTTCATCGGGCTCACGCTGCTGGTACTGACGTTGACTGCGTACTTTAGCTAGAAGACAGCGCGTAGCCTGCAGCCAGTAGCTCGTAACTTTGAGCTCGGAGCTACAGGCTACTAGCTACAAGCAACCGGCTGCCTCTGTGACTCCAGTCACGGCGGGAATTCTCGCGTAGGCATCTCCTCAAAGTGTGAAATCCGTACGGCTTTTTTGGTTCGCTACTCTGGTCTTTGTCTTTTTTGCCTGGGCCTCCAACGCACTTTCCGCGCAAAAGCTCAAAGACGCGGACTGCCTCGCCTGCCACTCCGACCCCACGCTGACCACGGCGGACGCGAATGGCTCCACGGTGAGTCTCGCTGTCGACGAAATCAAGTTCAAGCACTCGGTGCACGGCCGCATGTTTGCGTGCGTGGACTGCCACCAGGACGTGAAGAGCCTAGTGCATGAAAAGCCGCCGGAAAAGGTGAGCTGCGCCCAGTGCCACGCCGATGCCCAAACCGCATACGCGCATTCGACCCACGCCAAGGCAAGCAAGACGGGGAAGAATCCCGCGGCCACCTGCGAAGACTGCCACGGCGACGCGCACCAGATCGAAGGCGGCGGCGATCCCAAATCGCCCGTGAATCACGCCAACATTCCGGCCACATGCGGGCGCTGCCACGGGCAGACGTTTCTCATGGAGTCGAACGGCGAAAGCGCCCAGGCCTTCATCTCCTACCAGTCCAGCGTGCACGGCCGCGCCGTGGCCAACGGCTCGAAAGATGCCGCGGTGTGCACCGATTGTCACGGCACGCACGAGATTCTGCCGGCTAACGATCCCAAGTCCCCGATCTCGAAGTTTGCCGTCGCGTCCACTTGCGGCACTTGCCACGCGGATGTGGCCAACACGTTCAAAGTCAGCATTCATGGCCAGGCGCTGACGCACGGCAATGCGCTCGCCCCCACGTGCACCGATTGCCACGGCATTCACACCATCAAGCGGCACACCGACCCCAACTCGCCGGTGGCGGAGCAGAATGTCTCGCGCGACATCTGCGCGCGCTGCCATGAGGGCGTGCGGCTTTCGCAGGAGTTCGGCGTGCCCGGCAACCGCGTCACCACTTACCTTGACAGTTATCACGGCCTTGCGGCCGAGGGCGGCAGCGTGGTGGCTGCGAACTGCTCCAGTTGCCACGGCGTGCACGATATTTTGCCCTCGAGCGATCCACGATCCACCATCAATCCTGCCAACCTCGACGCAACCTGCGGCAAGTGCCACCAGGGCGTGACGCAAAAATTTACGCGCACACCGGTGCACCTCGCCACAGGCACACGCGCCAACGACATCGATTCCCTTGCCGTTCGCTGGGTGCGATGGATTTACATCACGCTCATACTCCTGGTGATCGGTGCGATGTTCCTGCATAACGCCATCATCTGGCGCAGCAAGGCCGTGGCGCGGCGGCGCATGATGAACCCCTTCATGACGCGCATGACGGTGAACCAGCGATGGCAGCATCTGATTCTGCTCTCGAGTTTCATCATCCTTGTCATCACTGGCTTTGCCCTCAAGTTCCCCGACACGTGGTTCGCGCACACGCTGGGCATGGGCGAAAACCTGCGCGGCATCATTCATCGCGTCGCGGGCTGCATCCTCATTGCCGCGGGCCTCTATCACGTCATTTATCTAGGCATGGCGCGCGAAGGCCGACGCTTGCTGCGCGATATCGCGCCGCGGCCGAAAGATCTCTTCGACGCGTGGGGCACCATGCGCTACTATCTCGGCCTGAGCGCAAAGAAGCCCAAATTCGGCCGCTTCAACTACGCGGAGAAGGCCGAGTATTGGGCGCTGGTCTGGGGCACGGCGCTTATGGGCCTTACCGGCATCATGATCTGGGCCAAGGTCTGGGTAGGCGATCTGCTGGCGCGCTGGTGGGTCGATGTGGCCACGGCCGTGCACTTCTACGAGGCGATTCTGGCCACGCTGGCCATCATCGTCTGGCACTTCTACCAGGTCTTCCTTGATCCCGACGTGTATCCCATGAACTGGGCCTGGTGGGACGGCAAGATGCCAGTGGAGCAATACCAGCACGAGCACGAGCTGGATGCGGAGTCGCTGCAAGCGACGGAGGGCGAGAGCCCCGATTCAGGGCCGGCTGCGAAATAGATGCAACGGCCCGGAGCGCGGGTTGATAGCGGAACATCACAATCAAGTTGCGGTCACGATGGACTGCGCCCATTCCATCGCGGTCCAGTGAGACTGTGCCAGGAACTCCTGGTCAATGCCGAGCTGGGAGGCCAAAGCGGCCATCCTGGGCCAAACGCCTGCTTCTACGGCAAGCATGAGATCGTAAACCGGAGAGAGCGGACCTGCATCTTCGAGAAGAACGGTCCGGGCGCTTTCGTCGAGCGGCAGTCCCTCCAGCACCTCGCGCATGGGGATTTCCAGAATGGCATCCATCAGCGACAAGAGCCCAACCTGAAACAGGTTCGAATCTCCGGAGTCAACTTTAGCGCCGATCAATTCAGCGAAACGCGCGCGTACAAGGGCGGCGAGCGCCAGATCGGACGGCTTGTTTTTTGACAACTCGAGCATGCCGCTGAGTTGGCACCAGCGGCGTATCTCCCTTTCGCCCAGGAACGTTAGGGCCTGCACCACGCTCCTGACCTCGCCCCGCAAACCGAAGATGGCCGAGTTCAAGTAGCGCAGCAGGCGATAGTAGAGCATGGGATCGGATTTGACGATCTCTTCAATCTCTTTCCAGTCGAGATCCGGCCTGGAGATCGCCGCGAGCAATCGCAGGTACACGGTGCGATTGGATTGCGCGCCGCGCGCGCGCATCATCTCCGGTTTGCGAAAGAAGAATCCCTCAAAGTAGCTGAATCCCTCGGCCTTGCAGAACTCGAAATCTTCTCTGGTCTCAACTTTCTCGGCGATGAGCCGCGGGCCGCGGCCGCGATAGCAACTGGTGAGTGTTGCCACATCGGCCAGCGAAGACACTTTAATGTCGACTTTGAGAAAATCCGCGATTTCCTCGAGCTCCCGCCGGGGATCGTCGGCCCGGAAATTGCTGAGGGCTATTTTGTAGCCGGACGCTTTTAACTGTTTGCAGGCGCGCACCACCTCGGCGTCGGTGGAAACGGAATCGGGAATTTCGGCAATCACTTCGCCGGCCGGAAGCAAGCTCAGATATTGCCGGACGAGAATGTCGCGCGTGGTTACGATGAATACCGGGAGATTGTTGGAGAGAGTATTCAGGCCGATCAGGCTGGACATATCGATCACGCCCCGGCTTGCAACATCCCCTTCAACGGAGGGGAAATAGTTGTTGACATCGGAGCGAAAGAGCAACTTGTAGCCGAAGACTTTTTCGCCCGCGGAAAGAATAGGCAGGCGGGCAGCAAAGCGGGCAGGCCTTTGATCCTGTGCATCGAAATCGAACAGCGCCATGAAATCCCCTATGCGTCGTATCGGTTCGAAAAGGGAGTATCTTTAGCGTCGCGGCCAAGGGACCAAGCCGGCCGAGCGGGCAAAAAATCGCCCGCCGGGGACCCCGGCAGGGAGCGAGAAGACCGGCTTCCAATCGGGCTTCCGCCCCGGGGAGGGGGTAGGAGGGGGGTACCCCTATCCCCCCTCGGTCCCTGCAAAGAACTTGTTTGTTTTCAGCTCTCTGGCCCGCTCATTTTCCGGTAAGTATCTTTGTTTCAGTCCACTTAGCCACAAGAATTTGAAAAGACAGTGGTTAAAGATACAGGGACCGAGGGACCAGGGGAACAAGGGACCGAAGATGCACGGACCCAAGTGCCGAAGGACTAAAAACTGCGACCAAAAAACACGAACGCGGCGGGGTTGAGCCGCCGCGCGATGGCCTTATCAAACGCTGATAGGAACAGTATGCGCCGGGAGGGGGAAATTATATGCAAAACGGTGGGAGAAAGTTTTGGGGCGAGTTCGGTGTGGAATGGGGGTTTCCCGGGACCGATCCTGCCGGACCGTGGGCTTCTTCCTGCCAATTGAGATCAGGGGTTTCCCCGGTCCCCAAGAGCGAGGGATCCTTCGACTTCGCTCAGGGCGGGCACCCTCAATGTGGTTTTTGGGGCGTCGAGAGCGAGGCCACCCGCCAATGTCGGTTGATGTTCAGTGAGCTGTTCCGAGCGGGTCACCGGCGATGCGGGCGCAAAGACAGAGACCAGGGGGTCGGGAGTGGGAGCGCCGGTCCTCGTTCGGCTCGGATTGTGCGAAAAGCGAAGACAAAGGCAAAAGCAAGCGCAGGTCCTTCGACTCCGCAGGCGCAAAAAAATCCGCATCTGCTTCGCTCAGGAGGACAGTTCCTTTATTTATCAGGACAGCATCGGCGCGCGACCCACACAGTTTGTGGGTTCCGCGGCTGCGCCCTGATGCAAGGCAATACGCTGCTCACACGCGCCAGTTGTCGGCGCGCCAATCCTTGATGCGTTCCTTGATCTGCTTGCGGGTGAGATGGTGTTCGAGGGCCTGCTTGGCGAGCTCGACCACTTCGTCGTCCGATGCGAAACGCAAACCGATCAATTGATCTTCAGTGAGGTGGTAGATCTGCGTGTGCCACTCAGAGGGAGCCAGCGCCTGCAGGCGAATCCGCTCTTCAAGCCGGATGACGCGGTCCTGCACCTTCAAGGGATACATGCGCATCTTAAGCAGCCCGAGAATGGCCGCTACCGCCAGCACCACGAACCACGCCGAATAAAAGCAGGGATGCTTGATCACGTAGACGATGGAAACGATCAGGTTGGCGAGGAGAACGAAAAACAGAACGAAATGGTACGGCGGGTCAAGCCGGCCATGATTTTTGAGACTTTGCGGTTCAGACTTACTCATTGGGATCTCCGATTTCTCGCAGGCTGGAACTGGTTTCTCCGCCGGGTTGCGCTTTCGCGGAACCGCCGGGATCAACGCCGGGGACCTGCACGCCTGCACTCGACCCTATGGACAAAGACCTGCCCACAGGGTTTCCTGCACTCGCCGCATTGTCATTGGGCGCAGTGGGAGCTGTCAACGCCGATAGATTCCCGGGGCCCATGATCTGAGGATCTTTGGGGATGAAATGATGGCGTCCGCGCACCAGGTAGTCCACAAACAAGCCGCCGGCGAGATACGGATTCATGATGGCAATAGGGATGGCATAGATGGTGGTGACGAAGGATTCATCGATTCCCTTCGCGGAGTGGCTTGAGTGCCGGTAGCCGGGAATCTGCGGAATCTCGAAGACCGTCAACTGCGTGTCAGGATGCTTGCGCGCGTACCGCACCAGCCTGTACGTGGTCTGCTTGGGGGTGGTCATGCCGGCATCGGGAAAAATGCTGCGCCGGAAGGTGTGAGGAAAGTAGGAATTGAGGACCAGGCGCGAGAAGTCCGCGCAATTGCTGAAGAGCAAGTCGAAATGGGTGCGGTTGGGGCCCGCGTTCATCTGCTGGATGAGTGCATCGTCGTGCTCGGGAGTGGTCTGGAAGCGGAAGGCGTAGATGCGCCGCTCGTAGGCTGCGCCCACCAGTTGGGTCCATCCGCCATGCACAAAGTTGCCCGGCGACAAATTGTTTCCCAGGCTTTCAAGGTGGCTTTCGCGATAGCGACTGCGCAGCCGCTTGACCGTGTCGCGATCCACATGCGCGGGCACGTCGGCGGGGTTCTCGACCGCGTAGAGATAAGGAAGGAGCGGAATCGCCACCCAGTCGTATCCGTCGATTCCCTGGTAGCGGGCGATGACGACGCCCATCTCACCGGGCTGGCAAGGGCGGAGCTTGACGGGGGTTTCGGCGCAGATGCGCTCAAAATAGATGGCGTTGTGGCCGGTGGGGTTCAGGGCGCCGAAGAGGCCATACGGCTCTTCCATCAGCAAGGCCGCCTGCGCACGGCCGCGCGGACAACAGAGAGCTCCTACGATGATGAAAACAAATGTGAAGATGCGGACTTGACGCATCGAGAGCATCTGTCTCTCCCCGGGTTAGGATGGCCCTTACTCTCCTTCACAGTATGCAACACATTCGATCAAGGAGCGATGAAAAGTCGAATCGGCGTCCCATGAGGCGCAATTCCATTGGATGCGCAATGGGATACGCCGCTAAGGGTCGAAAGATGGCACGGCCGACTGCTCCGCCTGCTTATTCAGACACATTCCTGGGCGGAAGGTTGCGCCAGGAAGAGGCTTGGCGGAGCGGAATGAATAGAAAGGGCTGGCTAGAGTTTGGCGGGAACCACGATGGTGGTTTCCTGGATTTCGATGAGGCCGGAGCCGGTTCGCTTCTCGAGTTCGGGCAGAACCAGATCGACCTTTTCACGCGACTCAATGAACTCGATCTTGATGGGCAGGTGGTCGGAGATTTCGAGAATGTGCGCGGAGTGAAGGCGGTGTTTGGCGCCGAATCCGGCAACGCCCTTGACCACGGTGGCGCCGGCTATGCCGCTGTGGAAGAGGTAGTCGAGAATGCTGGAGTAGACGGGAATCCCGTGGTGCCTGGCTCCATCGCTCAGGTAGAGCGTAACTTTAACAGCCTTTCCCGTGGTCAGCATACGTTCCTTTAGCCGTGGCGCGCGGTGAGGTTCACGATCCCGATTGGCGCATCCAGGCAGACACCGAAGGATTGAAACACCTTTGCAGGAAAGTTGCAAGAAGCAGGGAACAAGGGAACAAGGGAACGAGGGAACAAGGGAACAAGGGAGCAAGGGAACAAGGGAACAAGGGAACGAGGGAACAAGGGAACGAGGGAACAAGAGAGCAAGGGAGCAAGGGAACGAGGGAACAAGGGAACAAGGGAGCAAGGGAACAAGGGAACAAGGGAACAAGGGAACGAGGGAACAAGGGAGCAAGGGAGCAAGGGAACGAAGAGGCGTGTTGGCGGCATCAATTCGCGCCCTGCTGCGGCCTGTCCAGCGCAGCCAACTCCACTTCATTTCAGAGCAGGTCGGCGAGGGCCGTGCCGCACCACGTGGCCGCAAGGCCCAGGATCAGGCTGCCTGCGGCATACAGCGCCGCCAGCGCGAAAGCGCCCGATCGCATGGTGGAAAGCGTCTCCCACTCGTAGGTGGAGAAGGTGCTGTAGGCGCCGATGAAGCCGATGGGCACAAAGAAACGCCACGCGGGATTGAGATCGACGCGCTTGCCGAAGTAGGTGAGCGTGAAGCCGATAATGATGCAGGCAGAGAGATTGATGACCATGGTGCCATACGGGAATCTGGTTCCCATGCGGCCGGAGATCGAGGATCCCACCCAGTAGCGGAGAATGGAGCCGGCCGCACCACCCGCGGCAATCAAGAGATACTTCTGCAACGTCATTCCCCTCTCAGGCAAAATGAAGCCGGAGTGCGCACCGCCGGCAGCGCCAGCATGGCGCGCGAACGAACTCGATACGTTGTGCGGGCCTTGCGGCCGGCAAAACGCTCAGGATTCTCAGGGATCGCGCCGCGACAAGACTCCGCAACAGGATTCCCCGTCAGGAGTCATCATCTGTCCGGCCTATAGGAGAGGACAGCGGTTAAGGGTGAACTCCTTCACCACTACTCTAATTACAACGCGAATGGGTTGGAGTGTCAACGGATCGTTTCGGCGCGTGGCCCAACGGTGCGAATCTTCTCCTGGAACGAGAACACGCACTGCGGCGAAACCTGAATGACACGGTAATACAGGAAGCGGCGGGAATTGCGTCAGGGCTTTCCCGGTTTGCGATCCCTGTCCGTGCGGGAATCGGTGAGCGCGACGCGGGATGAATGCGCGGCGCCGGCCACGGCCAACAGGAAGCTCTGCATTTGCGGGGTGAACTCGCGGCGTTCGGCCTGTTTCTGCGAGAAGCAGTAGGCCCAATAAACCAAGCAGCACACGTAACTGGCCACGACAACTTCACCGAGGAACTGGTATTGGGACGCGGTTGTTTGGTGCATGTGGAGCATGGCCGCAGCCAGACTGACGATGGAGACCACGCCCAATCCGGATGCAACCTGCAGCTCGCGATCGCGCCATCCGATGGACAACAGTTGACTAGCGGCAGCCAACAGCAAAAAGAAGAGAATGCGAAGGATCGACACCGTCTGCTGAATTTGCGCCAGCAGGTGGCCTCGCCTGCCGACATGTACGAGGCCTGGGAGGGCGGTAAAGGGCCAGATCGCGGCGGCGGCAATCAGAATCAGCGCCGCGAGCACAAGCAGGAACCAGCGCGACAAAGACGCGCGGAGCGGCCGAAGCGAAGACCAGGCCAACTCAACCAAAACGCAGAAGAGCAGGGTAGCATCGATAATGGTTTGCACGAAGTAGGCTCGGAAATAGGTGGTAGGTGAGTAGTATCTGTCGATCAAAAATGCGCCGATGTTGCTCAGGACGTCCCAGGCGCAATAGGCGCAAAAAACGGGCAAAGACCGCCACGTACGCCGATAGAGGAGCAACCCGAGGAGGGCCGTCTCGATCGCGATATAGGCAAACCAGAGCGCGAAGTCTAAATGCACAGTTCGTTTCCTACGAAGCCGCTTGCCGATACTCAAAGTTTACCAGCGAATCCGAAGGGGGACTGCTGACTTGTTTGGTTACAACAGAACCCCTAAAAACACGAACGCTGCCCGAAATGGGGCAGCGTTTGTGAACCAGAATCAGCAGCGATCAAACTAGACGATACGACCGTCGGGCGGCAGCGGCACGGGGCCGGCAGGGATGAAGTCGGGTGGCAGCGGCACGGGGCCGGCCGGGATGAAGTCAGGCGGCAGCGGCACGGGGCCGGCAGGAATGAAGTCAGGCGGCAGCGGCACGGGGCCGGCAGGAATAAACGCCAACCTGCCGTCAGGCGGCAGGGGTACTGGGCCGGCAGGGATAAAGTCGGGCGGCAGCGGCACTGGACCGGCAGGGATGAAGTCAGGCGGCAGAGGCACGGGGCCAGCAGGAATAAACGCCATCCTGCCGTCAGGCGGCAGCGGCACTGGGCCAGCGGGAATCGCACTTGCAGTGCAAGCGGAAACGACCAGCAGCGCAAGAATAAGAACCTTGACGATATTTAACGTATTCGGACGCATGGAAAAACTCTCCCGGCGAAGACAATCCGCCCTAAAAGCAATGCAAAAGTAGAGTACCCCAAAGTATGTACGGAATCTACCCCAAAAGTGTTATTAGGAGAGTTTTTCCACCTAAGTAACCAAGTGAAGCCACCTTAAGTACCAAAATACATGGTTACCATGCGAAGTTTTCGCGTCTTTTTCGCCTTCCACCGTTGGTTCCTGGTCGAGGTAAGGAGCCAAAACTCATCAGTGAGGGGTTTGGGGAGCGAAAACCCGGCACA
This sequence comes from Occallatibacter sp., assembly GCA_050011915.1. Lineage (GTDB taxonomy): Bacteria > Acidobacteriota > Terriglobia > Terriglobales > Acidobacteriaceae > Telmatobacter. Next base: position 78,210 of record JBEKIE010000007.1, on the reverse strand, counting down.
AAGGCACGTGGCTTCAATCTCGCCTTCATGACGAGGGATGCGTGCGCAGCTGGAAAGGCCGAAACGCACAAAACTGTGTGCAATACAGGACTCGAGGCGTTAAAGAGCGTTCCGGGGGTTACCAGTCAGGAAACTTTAGTGCCCTGTGCCAAATGAACAAAACTCGCTACATTGACAACTAGGCCGATGCAGACTGGACAAGTGTTATGACCCCTCACAAAGCAGAAGCGCGGATTCCGTTTGGTGCGCAAGCGACCGCGAGTGGCCGGCAAGAGGTACGTTGCGCGGTGCGATTTCCGCTGGCCCTGCCGGTGGTGCTTTCAACCGGAGATGGGGACATTCCGGCTCTGACCCGGAACATCTCCGCCAGTGGAGTGCTTTTTACGCTGGATAGAGCCTTAGCTGTCGGGCAAGGCGTGCGATTTTCGATGCGCATGCCGCATGCGATCCTGGGTACGCCACATGACGTTCTGGTCCACTGCACGGGACGTGTGGTACGCTGCTCCTCAAGCCACAAAGAGCATCTCGCCGCGGCCACAATCGACGAATATCGGTTTGCGGAGCAGTGAGAGCGGGGTTGGCATGGTAGCAGCCGACGATGGAAATCCAGGACGACCATAACGAGGGCGAAAGCGTAGATACCGCGGTAAAGCCCGGCACCACTCGAATCATTCTCGCGGATTCACAGGCGATCTACCGGGTGGGCATACGCAAGGTCTTCGCTCTCGAAGACGATATTCGCGTGGTGGCGCAGGCCGACTCGCTCGAGAACCTGCGCGCGGCAATCGAGCGCTATCCCACCGACATTGTTCTCCTTGAAGGAAGCATGCTGGCGGGCACGGTGAATGCAATTCCCGAGCTGCTGCGGCTGGCTCCGGATGTGAAGCTGATCGTGCAGGCCGTGGCAACGGACGAAAACCACACGGTGGAGCTGTACCGGCGCGGAGTGCGCGGCATCGTCTCGCGCTCCATCTCGCCCGATCTGCTGGTGCGCTGCGTGCGCCGCATTGCAGCTGGCGAAACCTGGATCGACAATCAGTCGGTGAATTGGGTGATCGACGCGTATCGCGCGCAGGCGGCCGCTCTGGTGAGCCCGCGCAACCAGCCCCGCCTTTCGCCCAAGGAGATGTCGATCATTACCTGCATTACTCAGGGCAAGCGCAACAAGGAGATTGCGTTTCAACTGGGAACGACCGAGCAGGTAATCAAGAACTATCTGCGCAAGATCTATGACAAGCTTGGCGTTTCAGACCGGCTGGAGCTGGCGCTCTATTGCCTGCACAACAAGATCATCCAGACGGACCTGGACGAAGAGTCGGTGGCGCATAAGATCGTCAGCAGCTAGCTTCCGAAGCCGGCGCCACCCGCCGTGAACCCACAAATCTCAAGAACTATTCTTTCCGCTGTTCGCCGGCGCAGGGTTGGCGCGCGAGCTCGAGCAGCCGAATCATCTCTGCCAATTCGGCGCGGCGCATATGCCCGAGGAGCTCCTTTGGGCCACTGCGCACGGCCGAATCCATACTTTGCAGAAGTTCCAGGCCCGATTCGGTAATTTGTGTCAAAACGACACGGCGATCATGCCGGTCACGGTGCTGCCGCACGAGCTTGAGTCGTTTGAGCCGCGCCAGGAGGCGCGTGATATCGGGCTCGGCGGCGATCATGCGATCGCCGATGGCGGCGCAGGGAAGCCCGCAGGGTTCGGCGCCGCGCAAGATCCGCAAAACGTTGTACTGCGTGGAAGTGAGGCCCCAGCTGCGGATCTTCTGCTGGAGGGCGCGGTTGAGGCAATCCGAGGTGCGCAGCAGGTTTAAGAGCGCTTCTTCTTCCACGCTGGAGAAGGGAGGAGCCTGCTGAATCTCGAGCTTCAGGTTCGCCATCGGCGCACGCTCCCAAAATGAACGATCCGGCTCTCCGGCGAGGTCTTTCAACAACCCGCCCCCTGCCGTGCCGGTTGCGGCGGGAGCGGGCAAGCGTGCCGGCGCGGGGCTCGACGAAGATTACTGCTTGACGACTTCGAGTTCGATAGCGAGCGTTACGTCATCGCCAATTGCCGCGGCAGGAAACTTGGGGCCGATGCCAAACGCGGTGCGGTCAATGGTGGTGGTGGCGGAGAAGCCGGTGTGCACTTTGCCCTTGGGATCGGTCATGGAGCCGTTGGGGCCTACGACATCGAGCACTACAGGCTTGGTGACGCCGTGCAGGGTGAGGTTACCGGTGACGGAGAGGTGACTCCCATTCTTGACCACGCTGGTGCTGGTGAATGTAGCGGTGGGTAGGTTGGCGACGTCGAAGAAGTCAGGACTTTTCAGGTGGGTATTGCGCGCGTCCACGCCGGTGTTGACGGTGTCGACGCCGATGGTGGCCGTGACGGTGGACTTGGTGACGTCGGCTTCGTTGTAAACGATGGTGGCCTTCACATTGCCAAAGCTGCCGTGTATCTTGGACACGCTCATGTGAATGATGCTGAAGTCGATTTCGCTGTGGTTGGGATCGGAGACCCAGGTAGAAGTTTGCGCCAGGGCAAGGGGCGCCGCGAGGGCGAGGATGCCGGCGAGAATTGCCAGTCGTTTCATGGGTGAAAGCTCCTTTTTGAGTGCAGGGTCTGCGACCGCCGTGGGAAATCGGGAGAACGCCGGACCGTGAGATTTGCGTCTGAGCAGGGCAAAACCCCGCAGAACCGCTTTCCATACGATGCACGAGGCAAGATGCTCGTTGCAACAATTATTTGCACGCTTCGATCTCCGCAAAGAGCCGGGGCACAAGGGGGAAGGCGGGGCACCACCAGCGGTTGAGGTCGCAGGGTTCTGGTATTCTCGCGCCTATGTCGATTCTCAGCCAGTTTCGGGGCCTGACCCGCTCGCAGCGCCATGCTTTTGCGGCTGCGTTTCTGGGCTGGACGCTCGACAGCCTCGACTTTTTTCTGCTGGTTTTTTGCGTGAAGGCGATTGCCGGCGAATTCCGGACCCAGCCATCGACGGTTCTGGGCGCGGTATTTTTGACGCAGGCATTCCGGCCCGTAGGCGCGTTGCTTTTTGGCATGCTGGCTGATCGCTACGGCCGCAAGCCGGTGCTGATGGCGAACATTCTGGGCTTCTCGGTGATTGAGTTGGCCTGTGCTTTTGCGCCTTCGCTGAACGCGCTTCTGGTGCTGCGCGCACTTTTCGGGATTGCCATGGGCGGCGAGTGGGGCGTGGGAGCAGCGCTTGCGTTTGAGACCTTGCCCAGGGAAGGGCGCGGCACGTTCTCCGGCATTCTGCAGGAGGGCTATGCGTTAGGCTCGATTCTGGCCTCGGCCGCATTCGGGCTGTTTTTTGCCGGCATGCACTGGCATTGGACTCTGCCGATCGCGCATTGGACTCTGTCGCTCGCTCTGCCAGGGGTCGGCTGGCGCGGGTTGTTCATCATGGGCGCATCGCCCGCACTGCTGGCGTTTTATGTGCAGGCGCGCGTTCCGGAGTCGCCGGTGTGGCTGGCGGGGGCTCAAAAACGGAGGTCGCGCGCCGCAGTTCACGCTGCGCCAACGTGGCCGAGGGAACTGATGCATTTTCTGCCCACGTTTTTGTTCCTCGTAGTTTTGATGACGGCCTTCATGAGCTTCTCGCACGGAACGCAGGATGTGTATCCGACGTTTCTGGCGGTCGCGGTGAAGCTCTCGCCGGAGACGATCGGCCTGATCGGCGTGCTGTATGGTCTGGGTTCGATCGCCGGAGGGATCGTTTTCGGCGCACTCTCGGAAACGTGGGGCCGCAAACGCGCGATTATTACCGCGGCGTTGCTGGCTCTTCCGGTGATTCCTCTTTATGCCTACGGGCATACCGCCTTGACGCTGGGCATCGGCGCGGTATTGATGCAGTTCATGGTGCAGGGCGCGTGGGGCGTGGTTCCGGCGTATTTAACGGAGTTGTCGCCGGCTCCCGTTCGGGCAACGGCGCCGGGACTGGCCTACCAATTGGGCGCGCTGATCACCTCGTGGAACGGCAAGGGCCAGGCGCTGGCGGCCGAGCGCTGGGGCAGTTATCCGGCGGTGCTGGCCGTGACGGTGGCCGTGGTTGCCGTGGCGCTGGCGGGCCTGACGGCATTGGGACATGAGGCCAAGGGTAGGGAGATGACGGAGACGTAAAAACGGCGAGTATGGCTGGTTTTGGCGTACTCTTAGAGAAGGAGGCAACCGAATGCCGTGTCTCGACTGGTCGGAATGCGCGGAAGTGGAGAGCGTTCCAGGGAAGGTGAGCGGAGCCTGGGTGTTGAAGGGCACTCGAATGCCTGTAGCGGCAATCTTCGAGAACATCGCAGCCGGGGCCAGCATCGATGACCTGATGGAGTGGTTCGATGGGCTCGATCGACAACAGGTAAGAGCAGTGATTGAGTACGCCGCGCGGAGCTTCGACAAAGAGCCCAGGTTCGCCGCATAGATGCGCATTCTCTTCGACCAGGCAACGCGGGTGCCGCTTAGGCCTTTTCTTGTTGGCCATACGGTTCGCACTGCAGCAGAAGAAGGCTGGGAGAAGTTATCGAACGGAGATCTGCTTCGCGCAGTGGAAGAAAAGGGCTTCAATCTGCTGATGACCACCGACAAGAACATGCCCTATCAACAGAATCTTGCGGGAAGAAAGATTGGGGTCGTTGTCTTGAGCGTGCAAGCATGGCATCAGCTCCGCCCTTACACGCAACTCGTCGTGGATGCCGTTAGCGCGGCCAAGCCAGGCGAGTTCACCCGGGTCAAAATCCCCGCCGATTGAACCGGCCGCGTACTCCTGTCTCGTTCCAAGTCCAAGCAGAATCATCCAACTGCTATTGGGGCAGCCAATGGCTCCTGTACCTTTTGCGGCATATCGATTTCGTCTGATCCCACTTAAAATGAGGGTCAATGATTCCGGGTTCGAGCGACGGCGTGGCCCCCAGTGTGGCCATTGTGGCGATCGGGCGCAACGAAGGCGAGCGCCTGAAGCTGTGTCTGCGCGCCGCGCTTCGGGACGCGAGAATCGTGGTCTACGTCGATTCCGGTTCGGCGGACGGCAGCGCGGAATATGCGCGATCCGTGGGCTGCCGCGTGGTCGAACTCGACGCGTCGCGGCCGTTTAGCGCGGCACGGGCGCGGAATGAGGGCTTCGCCGGCGTCATGGAGCACGCGCCTGGCACGCCTTTTGTCCAGTTTGTGGATGGCGACTGCGAGCTCGACGAAGGATGGATTCATCAAGCCGCCAAAATGCTTTCAGAACGATCCGATGTGGGCGTGGTGTGCGGCCGGGTTCGCGAAATTCACCCGGAGGTGAGCGTATTCAACCGGTTGTGCGACCTGGAATGGCGGCAGCCGGCGGGCGAGGTGCGCACGTCAGGCGGCCGCTTCATGGCGCGCGCTCGAGTCTACGAGGAAGTGGGTGGATTTCGTCCCGATGTGATCGCGGCCGAAGACGACGAGTTCTCGATCCGCGTGCGGCGTCAGGGCTGGAAGATCCTGATGATCGATGCGCCCATGGCGAGCCACGATGCGGCGATCACAAGCTTCAGGCAGTGGTGGCGCAGAAATCGCCGCGCGGGCCACGCCTATGCGCAGGTTGCTGCTTTGCACGGCGGTGGAGAAGAGCGCTACTTTGTCCGCGATCGGCGCCGCATTTTGATATGGGGCCTGGCGCTGCCGATGGCGGCGCTGGCCGCAGCGCCCTTCACGCGCGGAATTTCACTGCCCGTCCTGATTTGCCTGTACGGTTTGCAACTGGTGCACATTGTGCGCGGCTGCCGTAAGCGGGGATGGGCGAGCCGGGATGCGTGGGCCTACGGTTTCTTCACAGTGATCTCGCGATTTCCGGCGCTACAGGGATTGCTCGAGTATTATTGGCGGCGGATGCGCCGGCGGGCCATGACGATTATTGAGTACAAGTAGAGGAGCCTATGAGCGGGACGATGCACCTCAAGGCGGAGAAGGATGGTAGCGGCGGCCACGGAAACGCGGACGTCGCGCCAAAACGTCGTGTGGCGCTTCTGGGAGCCGGCTATATCGCCGACTGGCACGCGAAATGTCTTCAGTCGGTGGCGGGCGTGGAACTGGTTGCAGTGTGCGATCAGGTGAGGGCGCGGGCGGAGGTGCTGGCCGCTACATTCGGCGTTGCGAAGACCTACGCATCGCTGGAGGCGATGCTCGAGGCGGAGAAACTGGACGCCGTGCATGTTCTGCTGCCTCCCGACCTGCATTTTGCGGCGGCGAGCACGGTGATGAAAGCCGGGTTGAGCGTGTTCCTGGAAAAGCCGATGTGCGACCGTGCGGACCGGTGCGAGGAACTGGTGCGAATTGCCGCCGAGCACGGCGTGCATCTGGGCGTAGGGCACAACTTCCTGTTTTCGCGGCCTTACGAGCAATTGCGGCGCGACGTGGGCGGTGGGATCCTGGGGCGCATCGATCAGATAAGGATTACCTGGAACCGTTTTTTGCCGCAGTCCGCGTTCGGACCCTTTGACACCTGGATGCTGCGCGATCCGCGCAACATGATGCTGGAGACCGGATCGCACCTGGTGGCGCACATGCTGGACCTGGTGGGCGAGCCGGACGAGATGGAGGTGCGCGCGGGGAACGCGATCGAGCTGCCTACGGGACGCAGCTTTTATCGCCGCTGGCAGGTGAATGCCGTGAAAGGCCCGGCAGCGATTGGCCTGCATTGCTCGTTCGTGCCCGGATTTGCCGAATACAACATTCACGTGCGCGGCTCGCTGGCCTCGGCGACGGCGGACATCGAGCGCAATACGTACACGCTGGATCGATACCGGCCCGCTGATCCTGACTTTGAAAATTACGCGATGGTTGCCGCGCGCGCAAAGTACACGAAGGCACAGGCGCGCTGGACGCTGGCAAGGTATGTACTGTCGAAGCTCCATCTTGAGCGGCGCGGCACGGCGTACGGAGAGAGCATCGCCGGCGCAATGGATGCTTTTTATGGAGATGCGGAGAGTGGTGCGGAAGAGCGCGACGAGCGGATCTCCGGGCAGTTTGGCGCGCGCGTCATCCGTGTTTGCGAGCAAATTGCAGAGCGCGCGAATCTGCCGGCGGAGAGCGTTCGACCGCGAGTTGAGCCTGGCTTGGCAGGCGCCGGCGCGCAGGCCGGCATTCTGGTGCTGGGCGGCGCGGGCTTCATCGGCAAAGAACTGTTGCGGCAATTGGTTGCTTCCGGCCGCGGCGTGCGCGTGCTGGTACGCAGTGCGGCGGGCCTTCCCGAGGAGCTGCGGTCAAAGGTCGACTGCCAAACCGGCAATCTGCTCGACCGCGATGCGCTGCTGCGCGCCATGGAGGGTACGGATTGCGTTGTGCACCTGGCGCGGGCCCACGTGAAAAGCTGGGCGGAGTACGAGAAATACGAGATCGAAGCCACGCGGCTGGTGGGCGAATGCGCACTGCAGGCGGGCGTGAAGCGGCTCATCTACGCGGGGACGATCGATTCGTACTATGCGGGCAAGCGCGGCAGCACGATTACCGAGGCGACGCCGCTCGATCCGCGCATCAAACACAGAAACCTGTACGCCCGCGCCAAAGCGGCTTCAGAAGCGATGCTGATGCAGATGCATCGGGAGCGGAAGCTGCCGCTGGTGATTGTGCGGCCGGGAATCGTGATTGGCCGCGGCGGCAGCCCGTTTCATTGGGGCGTGGGCATGTGGTGGCACGACGCCGTCTGCCAGATCTGGGGCCAGGGGGAGAACAAGCTGCCGCTGGTGCTGGTGGAGGACGTAGCGCGCGGACTTGTGGCCGCGATCGACACGCCAGACCTCGACGGCCGCGACTTCAATCTTGTCGCCGACCCGTGCCTGAGCGCGCAGGAATATCTCGATGAACTCGACCGCGCAGGAGGAATGCGTGTGCAGCGCTACGCGACGCCGATTCTGCGGTTCTATTTGCTGGACATGCTGAAGTGGGTAGTGAAAGTCGCGGTACGGCACCCAGAGCGGCAGATGCCTTCCTATCGCGATTGGAAGAGCCGCACGCAGCAGGCGCGCTTTGATTCGACCGCGGCGAAGATGGTCCTGGGATGGAATCCGGTGAGCGAGCGCGACGAACTGGTGCGGAAGGGAATTGAGGAGCCGCTGCGCGAGTTCCTGCAGTAAATCAGAGGAAATCTACCACGGAGCGGGCGGGCTGACGCGGCCGCCGCGCGTTTCTTTCCACGCCTGTCGCAGCAGGCGAAGAAGGATCACGGCCTCGCGAGCGCGCTCGCGCCGCGCCGGCGAGGGACTGAAGCGGTTGCGCAGAAATCGCAGCGAGTACAGGACTTCTTCAAGCCAGCGCGCGAGCCATGCCTTGGTGCCATGGTGCTTGCGGTAGTAGAGCAACGTGGAGCGCATGCGCCACAGTACGACCTGGGATTCATTCTCAGAGAAGACGTGCGCATTGACCTGGCGCGAGGACTCGCCGTGCAGGTGCACGACGACGATGTCGGGCCAATAGACAACGCGAAAGCCCGCGGCCTTCACGCGCCGGCAAAGGTCCACCTCTTCGCAATAAAGAAAGAACGCTGGATCGAAGAGGCCGCTTGCGACAAGCGCCTCGCGGCGCAGAATCATGAAGGCGCCCGTGACCCAATCGACTTCAGCCGCCTCGGCAGGATCGGCCCAGGTGCGTTCGGCGGCGCTGAAAAAACGGCTGCGGGGGAAGCGCGAAGCGAGCCCGGTAAGCACGAAGGCATCGCGCCGGATGGAGGGAAACATGCGCGCCGCCGGCTGCCACGAGCCGTCGCGGCCCACCAGCCGCGCACCGCCGGCTCCCGCGGAGGCGTCGGACTCCATGTGGGCTATGGCTCGGGCGAGCGCGCCGGAATAGAAAAAGGCGTCGGAGTTGAGCAGGACCAGATAGCGTCCCTGAGCCGCTTCGATGGCGCGGTTGTTGGCAACGCCAAAGCCGAGATTCACATCGCTGCGGATAAGGCGAACTGGGACATCGGAGCCGGAGAACTCCGCGGCGACCATATCGGCCGAGCCGTCTCGCGAGGCGTTGTCGACCACCAGAATCTCGGCCTTAACGCCTTCGGGCAGGCGGCGGCATTCCTCACGCAGCGAAGTGAGACACTCCCGCAGCAGGTCGCGCGTATTGAACGAGACCACGATGATGGAGGCTGCGTAGGGGTACGTGGGCGAGATGTGCACGGACTCATTCTCTCCAGAACCCAGCGGTCTTGAAGCGGCCGAAGACAGCGAGCCGGAATTCAGGCCCCGGCACCGGAATGTGCGGGAGCGAAGCGCTCGAAGTGCGATACGAAGCAAGTATACGAAATGCGCGCGCGCTCCGTTTCGGGACTCACGTCAATGCGAAGATAGACCATAGCATCGTGAATCTGTTCTCGAACCGGAGATTCGCGTCGCAGCAACCTGCAAACCGTCGCGACGCCGTTGCGGGTCCGGGTTCCCCGGCAAGATACGCTTCCGCTCCAGACCTTGACAGGCGCAGCCACGACGTTAATTCTTGTCTGAATACAAAGAGGGAATAAGCAGGGAAAAGGGATGCCTTCGAGCAAAATCAACCGTGTGCTTCCATTGCTTCTGGTGCTGTTGGTTGCGCTGGCCGCCGTGCTCTGCGCAAATCCGTTCGGCAACTTTGCATTCGATGATGACTTTGCCTACTCGAACATCGCGCTGCAATGGGCGAATACCGGTGCGATGCATTACAACGGCTGGAGTGCACACGGACTCCTGGTGCAGGTTCCCCTCGGAGGGCTCCTGATTCGCGCCGCCGGGTTTTCCTTCGATCTGCTCCGCTGGCTGACCATCGGTTTCTATCTCCTATGGGCGGGACTGCTCTACTACTTCTTCCTTGAGTACAGGATCCCAAGAGTTTTTTCGGCATTTGCTGTTCTGGCAGTTGTCCTGTGCCCATTGACCCTGCCGCTGGCCGGCAGTTTCATGTGCGATGTTTACGCATTCTGCGCGATGTTCGGCTCTCTGCTGGCAGGTCTTATCTATCTAAGGCACAAGGAATCTCTGCTTCGCTCCGCGGGATGGCTCTCGTTATCCCTGGCCATCGGCATCGCGGGCGGCGCGGACCGGTACAACGCGTGGGCCGCTCCTCTGGCAGTGATTCTGACGGCAGTGGTCTATCACTGGCGCCGCCGCCGCTTTCAGGCTGTGGCCATCGCGCAGGGGTTGGTCGCGGTCGCGTGCATGTGGGCCATTGTGCACTGGCTGAAGGCTCGGCCCAATTTCCAATATCACTCCGTTCATTTTGGCGTGTTCTTCACGGGAACCGCGATTCGCGATGGAATCCGGTGCATCCTTACATGTTTTCTTTTTGGTGTTCCCTTACTGGTCGCTGTCGGCGGATCTCTCGCTCAGGCGGCCAGAAAGTGGAAAATGGTCGCGGCCGCCCTCGGATTGACGGCCGTCGCCGTCTGTTTGGTTGTATGGATAAACTTGCACGGCCATATGTTCGGGCCTGCACCGTGGCTGGGCAACATGGTTACCCCCTACGGAATACTGGACCAGGGGGAGGATCTGCTGGGACAAAAGCCGGTGATCCTGCCGGATCACTTCAGGATCTTCCTGTCGGCATTGGCGCTGTTCCCTCCCATTCTGTTCGCGATCGCCACGATGAAGCACTCGGCTTACGAGAGGCTGCGATCACTGGCGGCGGATGAGACCGCACGCGCCCGGCTGATCCTTTTAGTACCTGTAGTCGCGATGGTGCTCGCGCTGGCCGTCCAAAAGCTGCCGGTTTTCGATCGTTACCTCGTACCCATACTGCCGTGCCTCTTCGTAGCTGTGGCCGCAGTGCGGCCACTTCCCCCCAGGCCCGCGGCTGCGGGATGGTTGGCCCTGTTCCTGTTTTCAGCGTTTGCCATCGGCTTAACGCACGATTATTCGGCAGCGCGCCGGGCTTCTCTTCATCTGTTGCAACAACTCGAGGCAAGAGGCATCGATCGCTACGACGTAAGCGCCGGATTGGAGCTGAACGGGGCGGATCATCTGAAGAAGGCAAACTACCTGCGTATGTGCGATGCCAATCCGCCGGCAGGAGGCGACTGCGCGTTAGGGCTGATGAACGACTGGCGGGTGTGGGAGTTTCAGTCGGCGACATTCACGATTGGCGACGATTATGTCCTCGCGTATTCGGATATTCCGGGGTACGAGCGATTCGATGCGTTGAGTGCGCCTTACACAACCTGGATTCCACCGGCGCATCGGCAGATCCTCTGCTTGAGAAAGCTGGCGAACTTGAGCGACGACGCAAGCCTGCCCCGGAATCCCCAGTGATGCCGCGTTCCCCGCGATTGCGCCTGTGCGCAGCCGCAGCCCCCGAAACTTAAAATAGTTTGAGTTGAACATTGCGGCAGGTCCGGGTCCATGATCGCAGCGGGAAGGTAGTGAGAGGAATGGTAGCCGAGGCGTCGATTTCGCGCATGGCTGTTGCTGCGTCAGTCGTATTGGGCTTACTGGGCGGCGTACCGGGGCTCACGCAGCAGGCCGGAGACGTCACCTATCTGCGCCCGACCAATCAAGTGATTCTCGCCGGCGTGACGCGGCTGGGCATCAATATGGGCGATCAGAACTTCTACGACTCCGGGCAAATGCTCAGGAATCTGATCTCGCGGAATCCGGAATTTGCGGGCATGACCTATCGCAGCATCTTTCACTGCCAAAAGGGCGGGCCGTCGCGCTGCGTAGATTTGCGGCAGGGAATTCAATTTCCGGCGGACTTCTGGAACGGGGCCAGGTACGAAGTGCTGGAGGGCGCGGCGGCAGGACGGCGCGGCACGGTGACGGCCAGCGGGACGGACGCCGGCGGATATGCTTTTGCACTTGACCCTGGCGGCGGGACGATCGGCGCGGGAGACTGGCTGGAGGTGGAGAAGGAGTTTCCCGGCGATCCCGCGGCGGGTTGGTGGCCGACGCTGCGTGGCGGGGCGCAGCTTGAAGCCGAACACGCAGATTTGCCGCCAGGCCTACCGGTTCATCAGGCGCTTCGCATCGAGGCCTCGGGAGCAGGGCAGTCGGCAGATGTGAACGCGTTCTTTGATTCCACCGCAGGGATGACATTCGTGCGGTTGCGGGGTCGTTACCGGTTGAGCTTTTGGGCCAAGGCGATTCGCGGGCCGGCCGTAATGCACGTTCACGTGGGGCGAGAAGTAGCTGGAGTGCGCCGCTATGTAGACGAGGATATACGGCTGACGCCGGTATGGGCTGAGTACCGCGAAGAGTTCAATGCCAACGAGGTGAATCTGCCGCCTGGGACAGTGAATGTGGGGTTCAGCCTAACCGGAGGCTCTGTTCTGCTGGACAACGCAGACCTGGAGCAGATGGGCGGTGATGCCTCGAATCGGACGGTCTTCCGCGACGAGGTGGTGGAGACCCTGAAGGAGCTGCGGCCCGGCGTATTGCGGCTGATGGAAAGCAAGGCCGGCCTGGGCAGCTCGATCGACAATCTGCTCGCCGCTCCGATGGCTCGCGAGCGCGCCGGCTACCTCACACGCTTCGAACGCGAGGAGGACATCGCGATCGGGATTCCCGAGTTTCTCGATCTCTGCCAGGAAGTGGGTGCGGATCCGTGGATCGTGGCACCCACCGGGATGAACCTGGAAGACGCGCGGAAGCTGGCCCAGTACCTGGCTGGCCCGGCAACGACGCCCGGGGGCGCGCTGCGCATGGCTGCGGGACGGCGCGAGCCGTGGACCAGGGCATTCAGGACCATTCACATCGAGCTGGGCAATGAAACCTGGAATTCCATATTCCAGGGCGAATCCATGGATCATCCTGCGGCGTACGGGCAGTGGGCGAATGCAGTGTTCACGGCCTTCCGCGCCGCGGCCGGGGCCGATGCCGGGCGCTTCGATCTGGTGATCGGCACACAGGCGGGTTACGCGGGGCGCAACAGCGCTCTGCTGGCCGCGGTTCCGCAGGCCAATTCGCTGGCGATTGCTCCCTATTTGATGTCCGGCATCACCCAATGGTCGAATGACGACGAGCTTTACTCGCCACTTCTGGCGCAGCCCGAGCAAATGTCGCTCGAAGGATTTGTGCAGGCAGCGGCAGCAACGGCGGGTGGCCGGCAACTGGCTGTTTACGAGGTCAATCTGCACACCACCGGCGGCGATCCTCCGCAATCGGTGCTCGACCGTTTCACTCCATCCTCTGCTGCCGGCGTGGCCGTGGCCGGACACATGCTGCGCATGATGCGCGATCACGGCATTCGCGACGAGATGCTTTTCTGTCTGGAGGGATATCAATTCGGGCGTACCGACGGCAAGACCGTCAGGTTATGGGGAAGCGTGGTGGCGATGGACGCCGACGGCCGCAAAAGGCCGCAATTCCTTGCCGAGAGCCTGGCCAATCGCGCTATCCGCGGAGATCTCGTCAAGGTGGAGATTACGGGCGAGAATCCCACGCACGATCAGCCCCCGGGCAACGACGGAGTGAGCCTGCGCAACGTGCATGAAATCGATGCCTACGCCTTCCGGGATGGGAAGCGGCACAGCCTCATCGTTTTCAACTACGGATTGCACAATGCGAGACGAATCAAGATCGATACCCCCGGCCTAGCGCACGACGCCAATGCGACGCTCTCACGACTGGTGAGTTCTTCTCCGGGCGATACGAATGAGGAAACGGTCAAAGTCAGAATCGTGGAGGAGCGTGCGACCGGCGGCGAAATTACGCTCGCTCCCTGCTCGATGGCCGTAATACAATGGACTGAATAGCACCACGCGGCGATCAGACCGCACCTAAGGGAAGATCCGGCGCTGGCGGGAACGCCTTTTTACTTCCCAACTACACAAAAAGTAATCAGGAGACGGTTACCCGTTTACTGAATTCGTATGTTCCCAAGGACGCACCTCCTCGCGCTCTCGTGTCCACCTTCGCGGCATTGTTCTTGTTGGTTCTAGAGGGTACTTTCTAACCATCAGGCCGCCCGCACGCATCTTGTCAGGCGCTGGTTTTTGCGGAGTCAAGAATATTGGCTCCCTTTCGGTGAACTCTGGGGGCCACAGCGCGATCGTGGCAAAGCTACGATCGCCCAGTGGACCCCCGGAGCCTTTTTTCTTTAGATGCAGGCACGAGTTGGGCGAGCGAGAGATTGAGAGAGCCGTGAAAACAACGGCAACCGCATCCACTGCTTATGACAGCCATATGCATAAGCGGGGAATGGACGTTGAAATGAGAGACGGCCTGCAGCATCCCGTCGCAATCATGGGATTGCCGATCAACAGCTTGACCGCGAACGAGGCGGTTGACACACTGGAACGCCTGATTGTGTCGGGTGGCGCCCACCAGGTTTGCGCAATGAACCTGGACACCTGGCTGAATGCACTGGCGGATCCGCATCTGCATCGCATCGTTGCCGGGTCGAGCCTGGTTTTCCCCGATGGCATGCCTTTGGTCTGGGCTTCAGGACTTTTGGGATGCCCACTGGCGGAGCGCGTAACCGGAGTGGATCTGGTACCGAGGCTCGCCGAACTTTCAGCCCGCAAGGGCTACAAGATCTTCCTGCTGGGCGCCAAGCCCGGCGTGGCCGACCGCGCGGCACGGCTGCTGGAGCGCAATTATCCCGGGGTTCAGATCGTGGGCACGTTTGCTCCTGTCGAGGAGAATCTGATCCGCATGGATCACACGGAGATCCTGAGGCAGATTCACGCCGTCAGCCCCGACATTCTTCTGGTGGCATTTGGCAATCCAAAACAGGAAAAGTGGATCTGGATGCACCGCAAGCGGCTGGGCGTTCCTCTGGCCATGGGGGTGGGCGGCAGCTTCGACATTCTTGTGGGCGATATGCGCCGCGCGCCGCGCTGGATCCAGAAATGCGGCCTGGAGTGGGCAATGCGCTTTTTGCAAGAACCTGTGCGCCTGGGCCCGCGGTACCTGCGCGATTTCGGCGGCCTGGCGCGACGCCTGCCCATGGCCTTACTGGCAGCGTGGTGCCAGAGGCCGTACCTGGGCCATTCCAGTGTGTCCACAGCCACAACCCCGCAAGTGATGCATGTAAACGTGCACGGGCGGCTTGGGTCCGAGATCGCAACGGCGGTGCAGGAAGCAACCACGGCCAGCATCGTGAACGGACTGATTGTAGTGGTGCATCTGCACTCGGTGAAGCAGGTGACGGCAACGGGTCTTGGAATTCTGCTGGGCGCGAGACGCCAGTTATTGGAGGCTGGGCTTTCGCTTTCGCTCGCCGGGCTGAACCTGAAGACGCGCTTTGTGCTCTACGCATGGAACCTGCAGCGCCTCTTCGACGAGTGGCAGCCGACCATTTCGCGCGGGCGGCCGCTGATTGTGGAGACTGAAGCGTCCGTTCATGTCAGACTGCGGGGCAAGCAGGACGCGATCCCGGCGGAAACGCGCATTCGCGGATAGCGACACAAAACATCAGTTGCTGCACGGAACGGCAATTGGCTGCTGGGATTAGAAAGACAGGCAGCCCCACAGGACAATAAGAATTGCCCCGAGGGCGAACAAGGGCGGAGACAACATGGCGGCGATCATTCTGATACCGGCGTTGGCCTGCTGGGCTGTCCTGGCCATGGGTTCGGCACGGAAGGCGCTGCTTACTGTTTATTTGCCGGTGCTTCTGCTGCTGCCGCAGTATTATGTTTTCTGGCTTCCCCATCTGCCCCCGATCGGTTTTGCCGATGCCGCCATCTTGCCTCTGGGCATCGCCCTTGTGCTGGAGATGCGGCGCTGGCGCTGGGCATGGATGGATTTGTGGGTGCTGCTGTTTGCCCTCTGTGCCGGGCTCTCGGAGGCACTGAGCACGGAGCTGGCCAACGGAGACTGGACACGACTGTTTTCACCGAACTTCGGGGGTTCGCAACGGCTCGGCACGCAAATCGCCAACGGTGGGCTGACGGTAGTGTCGGGTATTTTGACGATGGTGCTTCCCTACATGGCGGGTAAACTGTTGATCGAGCAGGAAGATGGCGGGCAGCATTGGATGCGCAGAAAGCTGGTCGGGCGCATTGCCGTGTTGCTGGCCATCGTCGCGGGATTGAGCGTCTTCGATTTCCTCACTGGGCGGAACCTGTGGCAGATTCTGGGCAAGCCCCTCCTGGGCGCGTATGACAGTGAAAAGTGGGTGCCGCAGATGCGCTGGGGATTGGGGCGTATTTCAGGACCCTACGGTCAGGCGATTCTTGCCGGTATGGTCTTTCTGATGGGGTTGGTGTACTGCCTGTGGCTGCGGAACGCCGACCGCAGTTGGGGTTCGCGGCGGCTGATCGACGGCCTGCCTGTTACTGTGCGCGGCCTTACACTGGCAGCAATCGTGGCGGGATTGCTGATGACCCAGTCGCGCGGCCCGTGGATCGGCGTGGGTCTGGCCCTGATTTTCGCTTTATTGACGCGATTCCTGCCGGTGGGCAGGGCGGTGGTGGTGTTTGCGGGCTTCTGCATGGTGTTTGGGGTGGCCGCAGTGCACTACGCACACCAGTACACGGAAAGGGCGATGCACGAAGCGTCTACGGACGAACAGCGCAGCGCAATCTATCGCCGTCAGTTGCTGACCAACTACGCACCGGTTGTCATGCAGCGCAAAGCCTTTGGCTGGGGCATCACGACGCTTCCAACGGTCAACGGCCAGGTATCCATCGACAACGAGTACCTGATGCTCGCGGCAACAGAGGGGTTCACGGGGCTCGCGTTGTTCCTGGCGATCGTAACGGGCAGCGCGGCAAAACTGCTGCGCATGATCTCCCAGCCCATTCCCAGCGAGGACCGGATGCTGGCCTTTGCCCATCTGGCCGTGCTGATCGGTCTGATGACGACGCTGACCTCGGTTTACATGGGCGAGCAGGTAGTAATGCTTTTCTTTCTTTTTGCCGGCTGGGTGCAGGCCATGCGCCCGGTGGTCCAGCGCGTGCCAGTGGTCAATCCGCTGGCGCCGCAAGTGGGTTTCCGGCGCGTGCTGGTTTAGGGTGCGCGTTGGGCGGGTGTCCGGCAGTTTTCGCCGGGCGAATTTGGACTGAACGGATTGGCCATGGAAGCCGGTCCAAACAACGAACGGAGACGATTGACATTTTGATTTCGCAAGGCACATTTCTGGCGGAGGGGCTGGCGGCGGCGATCGCGATGCTGACCGTGCCGCTGCTCACCGATCTGGCGGTGTGCATTGTGGGCAACCTGCGCGGCCGGGGAAAGACCGCTGCGGCGAAAGTGCGGGAGATTCGCCTGGCGGTGGTGGTTCCGGCTCATGACGAGGAGCCGATGATCGCGCGAACCGTGCAATCGCTCCTCGAAGCGGGTTGCGCGCGAGATTCTTCCGGCACGACGGCAGATTCCGCTTCGCAGACGTGGAAGGTTCCTGTCATTGTGGTGGCGCACAACTGTGCGGACTGGACGGCGATACGAGCAGCTGCGGCTGGCGCGCGTGCGGTGGTACTGAACAATCGGTATCTGCGCGGCAAAGGCGCAGCGCTGCGCTTCGGGTTTGACAGGGCGCGAGAGCAGGGCGCCAATGCTTTTCTGGTGGTGGATGCCGATTCGCTGGCGAGCTGCAATCTGATTGCGGCCACGCGGGAAGCTTTCGAGCGCGGCGCCGCGGCTACACAGTGCCGCTACGAGCTGAATCTGCCTTCCTCGCGCCCTGCCACCGCGCGAGAGCGCCTGCGTGCGCTGGCGTTTCGGGGAATCAATGTATTGCGGGCCCGGGGACGCGCCGGCCTGGGATTTTCCGCGGGAGTTTTTGGGAACGGATTCGCCGTAGCAGACGACACCGTGCAGCGGGCGCCTTTCACAGTGGACAGCATCTGCGAGGATCTTGAGTACCACGTACGGCTGGTGATTGCGGGGCTGCGCGTGGAGTGGGTCGATGAGGCGTTTGTTCATGCTCCGCTGGCTCCGGTGCGTTCCGCCCAAGCCACGCAGGAAGCGCGCTGGGAGGGCGGACGCTTCCACGTTGCCACGCGGGCGACGGGCAAATTGGCGCTGGCGATTCTCCATGGCAAGTGGCGCGCCGCGGAGATGCTTTTCGAGGCCTGGAGCCTGCCGATTTCGCGCGGCATTCTGGCCCTGATTCTGGCCGCATGTTTGAGCGTGCACTGGCTGCGCATGTATGCCCTGGCCGGGGCGGTGCTGGTTGTGGCCTATGTCATTGAAGCGGCTTTCATGGGCGACAACCCGTGGCGCGATCTTGCCGCACTGGCCGGCGCGCCGCTGCACATTCTGTGGAAACTGGCCATTACGCCTCTGGTCCTGCGCCAATCGCGCGGCGGCGCGGAGTGGGCACGTACCCAACGGGAGGTGCACACGCCATGACGAGCGAAATCCAGATGGTCGCCGACTCCCCCGATAAGGAAGTGGACTGGACTTTAGATCCGGACGCAGGCCGGGAGATGCTTGACCCCGGCCGTACGCATGAGCTGCTCAGAGAAGTGCATCACAACTTCAGCCGCAATGTGTTCACCACCATCCTGGCACGCGTGGTGAATATGCTGCGGGGCGTGGTGCTGGTGCCCTTCCTGCTTTACCATCTCGGCCTCGAGGCCTACGGCATCTGGACCACGATTTTCATTCTGGTTTCGTATGTCGGAGTCACGACACTCGGCATTTCCAATGTGTACATCAAATACGTTGCCGAGTTTCATGCCCGCCGCGAGTACGACAATGCCAACTCGCTGCTTTCGACCGGCCTTGCCATTACGATTCCCCTTTGCACCGCAATCTTCCTCGGCTTCGTGTTCCTGTGGAAGTGGTACTCGCCGTGGCTGCACCTGCCTCCGGCCCACGCCGCCGACAGCAAAGAGGCATTGTTGATCGTGCTGGGCGTGTTC
The DNA here is from genome assembly GCA_050011915.1 of Occallatibacter sp. Classification (GTDB taxonomy): domain Bacteria; phylum Acidobacteriota; class Terriglobia; order Terriglobales; family Acidobacteriaceae; genus Telmatobacter. The sequence continues at coordinate 59,488 of JBEKIE010000007.1, read as the reverse complement.
CTGTCGACGATCGCGCTCAACGCGTTCGGCGACATTCTGGCCGGAACCCAGCAGATTGCCGCCACACAATGGTTTTTGATCCTCGGCATCCTGTTGGAGTTTGCGGCGATTCTTTGGCTGGTGGGCGCAGGGCGCGGCATCCGGGGATTGGCCGAAGCGTATCTGATCCGCACCATCGCCACCGACGCGCTGATCATCTGGTGGGCCTGGAAGAAACTGAAGTGGCTGCACATCTCGCCGCGGCTCATTCGCCGCGATTCCATCCGCTACGTTTTGCACTTTGGCGGTCTGGTGCAGTTTCAGAGCATGTTGACGATTTTCCTCAATTCCGTGGAGCGGTTTGCCGGGCTCATGCTCATTGGCGCAGCAGCCGCCGGCCTGCTCGATGTAGCCAAGAAGTGGCCGACGTCGTTTTCCACAGTGCCGATGGCCTTTTTTGCAGCGCTTTTGCCGGCCGCATCGCACGTAGACGCCGCGTCCAGCGAATCGGACCGCCTGCACAACCTGCGCACGCTCTATTTGAGCAGCTCGCGCTACTCCAACCTGTGCACCTCGGCCTTTGTCGCCCTTTTTTCCTTCTTTTCCGTCCCCGTTCTGCACGTTTGGCTGGGTTCTCAGTTACCAATGCACCAGAGGCTGATCGCCCTGTTTGTGGTATTCAATTTAGCCATGCAATTTCATATGCTTACAGGACCGGGCACTTCGATGTTTCGCGGCATGGGAAGGGTGTACGAAGAGTTTAACTACTCGATTCCCAACCTGATTCTGCTAGGCATCACTTTGCCGGCGGCGCGCTTGATCGAGGGCCGCTGGACGCCCTTCGGAATCGGTGTGGCAGTGGCTGTGGCAACCGCCGGATCGGCCTGCGTTCTGATGGGCCGGGTGCTTTTTGTTTTGCGTCTCGGGCTCCTGCCGTACCTGCGCGAAGTGATTGTTCCAGGTCTTGCGCCGTATGCGATCGCCAGCGTTCTGGCGTGGCCAGTGACAGAGCTCGTGGCCTCGGTGAATCGCTGGCAGGGAGCGGGAGTGCTGCTGTTGGCAGGGATTCTCTACCTGGCAGGCGCACTGGCCGTATTGAATCGCTGGGTGTTGACGGAAGCGGAGAAGGAAAAGGGAATCGGGTGGTATCGCCGGGGTTTGGGAATGCTTCGGGGCAGGGAGGCAACCGCATGAATTGCCGCAGGTACATCGCAGGTCTACTTCCACTGGTTTTTGCGGTGCTGGCCGCGGCGCAAGCGCCGGCGACCTCCGATCTGCCGGTTCCCGGGGAAGACGACACGACCAAGGCCGACGGACCGGTGTTGAAGCCCAATCCGCTGGAGGCTCTGCGCAGCTTCGAGCCTTCTGCCGACGAGGCTTACCGGCTGGGCAGGGGCGACGAGATCACGGTAGATATTGCGGGGCGGCCCGATCTGCAGGCCAAGCTCGTGGTAGGACCGGACGGCTGCGTGACCCTGCCGCTGGCCGGCGACATCAAGCTGGACGGCATGACGCGGCCCGATGCAGGCAAGGCGATTGAGGCGGCGTTGTCGCGTTATTACGACAACCTGGTTGTCCAGGTGACAGTGACGAAATACACGTCGAATCGCGTGCTGGTGCTGGGCGCGGTAGCCACGCCCGGGGAAGTGACGTTTGAAGGCACGCCGACGCTGCTGGAAGCACTGACCCGCAGTGGCCTGGCCACAGGGCAGAACGCAACGGGGCAGAACAAGGTGGCGCAGATTCCCGAGCGCTGCGCAATTTATCGCGGCAGCGATCAGGTGATGTGGGTGCAGCTTCGTGAACTGGTTGAGACGGGCAACACACTGGCCGATCTGCGGCTGCGCCGCGACGACGTGATCTACGTGCCCAGCCTCGCGGAGCAGTTTGTTTCGGTGCTCGGCGAGGTGCAGCATCCGGGCGCGATTCCGGTGACCAGCAGCTCGACGCTGGCCAGCGTGTTGGCCGAAGCCGGCGGGCTTGCGGAAGATGCGGGTAGCAACGCCCACATTCAGATTGTCGATCCCAGCACGGGAACCTCGCGCGTCCTGGCGTTCAAGGATGTGTTGAATCCCGTGAAGTCGCGTGAAGTGGTTCTGAAGCCGGGCGAGATCATCTTTGTTCCCAAGACAGGCTTTGCGCGCGCCACGTACGTGATGCAGCGGCTGAGCCCGGTATTCGAGCTCAGCACGCTGGCATATCTAGGAGCGATCCTATGACCCGGACATTCGATCCACTCGCGCTCGCCAGTTCGCCCCGCCTCACGGAAGGCGCTGGAGCCTCTGCCGCGCCGCGCAGCTTCACTTCCGACCAGGCGCTCTTCCGCCTCGATCTCAAGCGCAGCCTGCGTATGCATCGCCGTCTGGCTCTGGGATTTGCTCTGGTGGGGTTGGTGCTGGCAGCGATCTATGTAGTCAAGTATCGGTCGGTGTACACAGCGCAGAGCCTGGTTTACATTCAACCCACGCCGTCGCAGGTGCTGGAACAGGCGCCTATGCACTGGCCGTATGGCTACGACCCGGCCACATATGACTCGTACATCCAGCAACAGATCCTGAGCATGACGCGCCCGGATGTGCTGGCCAGGGCGGTGCACGAGCTGGGGCCCGGCGTGTGGCAGCAGAGCGGCGAAAGCGACCAGAGCGCGGCCAGTCGATTGAAGGGCGCGGTGGAAGTGGCGCGCGTGGGAACCAGCTATCAGGTCGCCATTACGGCACATGCCAGGAGCGCGGACTTGGCCGCGGCATTGGCAAACGCAGTGGCGGCGAGCTATATCGAGAACACTTCGCACGAGCTCATAGCCGGCGACGCCGAGCGGCTGGCGATGCTCAAGGAAGAGCGGGAGCGCATTAAGAAAGAGCTGGACGCTGATCGCGCTGAGCAGGTAACACTGAACGCGCAAATGGGAGTGGCGGCCATCGGGCCTGAAGCTCCCGAACACTACGATAATGACATCGGCCAGATTCACGACGCGCTGGTGAAGGCGCGCACCGATCATGATGAGGCGGAGGTGCGGCTGACATCGATGAATACCAAGAGCGGTTCTGCGTCGGCGGCGCTGGATGCCGAAGCCGATCAGCTGATCTTGACCGACCCCGGCCTGTCGAGCCTGAAACAGGCGCTGCTCGCGCGGCGCGCGGCGCTGGTTCAGCAGATGGCGAACCTGACGCCGAGTCATCCGCAATACAAGCAGGATCAGGAGGAGCTCCAGAAGCTCGATGCCGCGCTCGAGTCCGAGACCCAGGAGCTGCGCGCCAAGGCCGAAGCGCGCATCGAGCAGCAGTTGCGCACGGATCTGGACCGCACCTCGGGCCTGGAAGCGCGCCTGAACGGGGAACTGGCGCAGATGACCAAGGCTGCGGCCGGCGCTACGCCAAAACTGCAGCGCTCGAGCGATCTGGCCAATGACATCACCCGCCTGCAGAACCGTTACAACACGGTCGACGAACAGTTGCAGAACCAGACGATGGAAGATAACGCCCCGGGCGCCGCGCACCTGGCCGAGGCCGCGGTTCCTCCGTCGCAACCTTCGCTCGGCGGAGTTATTCGCAACGCGCTCCTGTTGCTGTTTTTGTTTGTCGGGCTGGGCCTGGCGGCTGCGGTTGCCGCGCACAAGATGGACCCGCGCGTGTACGTGGCTTCGGATGTCGAAGAGTTGCTGGGTTATGGACCCATGGCGCAATTGCCGGACTTTGACGAAGTTTCAGATGAAGTGGCCGAGGAGCATTTGCTGCGGCTGGCCTCGGGAATCGAGTATGCCTGCAAGGACGGCCAACTGACGAGCTGCGTGTTTACCGGGGCGGGCCAGGGGGTTGGTGTGACCACGATCGCCAACCGCGTGAAAGAGATGCTCGGCATGCTGGGCACAGAGGCCATGCTGGTGGATGCCGCGGGATCTATACCTCAACAACAGCGGTCAGACCTGGGCGGCGGACTGGCCATGGCCGGAACGGATCTCAAGCGGACTTCGCTGTCCACAGCGTTGACGCCGCACGCGGACGAAGGGGCCGCATCGGGCCGCGAGATTCTGCTGCTGACCGATACCGTGCCGCTGACCGTTTCTGCGGAGGCGGAATACCTGGCGCGGCGGGCCGATTGCACGATTCTGGTGATCGAATCGGGCGCGACCACTCGCGCGCAGCTTCGTGCCGCCGCCAGCAGCTTGCAGCGCCTGGACGCGGCTGCAGTAGGATTCGTTTTGAACCGCGTGAGTCTGGCGAATGCCGACGAGAGCTTCCGCCATTCCGTGAGCGAAGTGGAAAGGCATTTTCGCGTGCAGGGACGCACCGGGGTACGGGCGTTTGCGCCAGGTCCCAGCGTTGTGCCCGAAGCGGCGCTCGTGAGTCCCATGCGGGAGACACCCGCACTGGAAGAGAAACCCGTTACGCGGGCGGTGTTGGCATCTCCGGCCGCAACGCCGGAGCATCCGGCGACACCGGAGCCAGCTGCCGTTGCACCGGCGCCGCTTCCGCAGCTCACGTCTTTTGCGGTTGTAGAAAAATGGGAGGCGCAGCACCTGCCGCAACCTGCGCCTTTCATGGTTGAAGAAGAACGAGAGGCGCAGCCTTTGCCGTATTTTGCGCCCTTTGTAGTTGCAGAAGAACGAGAGACGCAGCACTTGCCGCAGCCCGCGCCCTTTGTGGTTGCGGAAGAACGAGAGACGCAGCCCTTGCCGCAGCCTGCGCCGGCTGCACCAGCTGCCTGGCAGGAGATTGGACCTGTGTCCCTTCCGGTCGCGGGGTCCGCGGCGCAGCCCAAGCAAGTGCCGATCGCGTTTCCCATACCGGAACGCATGCCTGTTATTGCCGAGGAGCCCAAGGCGCCACCCGAACCGGAGCCAACGCCGATCGATCTGTATGAAGCGGAACACGTTCCGACGCCCGTTTCCGCATTTGTGCCGGAGGATGTTGTTGAAGAGCCGGCGCGACAGCCCGCTACGCAACGGGCGGCGGCGACGCAGCCGGAGGAAGAGACTCCGTGGTGGCTTACGGAAGCGCCCAAGAATGCAGAGACCGCGTTGATTCAACCACGCGCACCGCGCGTGGGGACGTGGCGTTCCGCGGCTGCGAATGTTGAACAAGAAGTTGTTGCGCCGGAAGTGCGGGAGAAGGAAGGATCTGAATCCGTAGCGCCGACGCGGCTCAGTGGCTTGAGAGGCATTCTTTTCCCCTTGAGATTCAAGGGATCCGACTCGAGAAAGGACACCGGGCGAATCGCCGATGGCAACGGGAAAGTCGATGGCATCGGGCACGCGCCGCAAGCCGATGCTACCGCGGCTGATCCAGAGCAGACCATCGTAATAGATACAGTTATGACGCGGAAGGAATATGAACCTGTGCACGCCAAGGCGGATGGAACCGTGGCGCGCGGCGCGGTGCCGCGCTGGGTGACGGCGGAGCCCGAGTTCCTGCCTCCGCGCCTGCCAGCGGCTGAGAAGGACGAGAATTCCCGCGCGACTAAGAAGAAATACGACCAAGACCCGTTCGACGATATTCAAATCCTGCCGGCGCGGCGCGGGCAATACCGGCGCTGAATTCGCAGCCTTTTTTTGAAATGCTTTGTTTTCAGTTGGATCAAAAAAGCGTACTGGGATACTGGCACAGTACGACGATACTCATTTGTGTCTAAGCGGCTGATTCGGCTTGGTTTGGGTGGCGTCACAGTTTCTTTGTTAACAACAGGGAGCAAGGGAGCAAGGGAGCGAGGGAGCAAGGGAGCAAGGGAGCGAGGGAGCGAAAGATCTGTCGCCGGCTTAAGCGGGCTTGGCATGGTTGGGTGACAGCGGACCCCAGGCTCACGCTCTCCACCCCACGGACGAAGACCTGTCCTTGGGGACCCCGCGCCTGGGGCTAACATCTGACGCCCGCTGCGCGGGCTGTCGCCGTTCCCGGGTCTCGGTGGCGAAACCCGAGGCGCCGAGACTTGCGGCGGGTTGAAAGAGGCGTGTTGGGATTCGTGATCTCCCGGGTCCCTGAATCGAGGCCCGGGGCAGCGCAGATTTGTGGCAGGTTGGAAGGGCTGCGCCGGGATTCGCGCTGTCCCCAATCCACCAGAGGCGAGGGATCAGAGGCGCCTCATTGTGGTTAGGAAAAGATATCCCTAGCGTGTATTCGCCACTGTTGACCACACGACTTGATCGTCAACCGCATAGAGTTGGCAGCCCTGGTGTTGTTTTCCACATGAATCGAGCGCACTTGCGAGCGGATCGAAATCGCGGGAGAACGCGCATGCGCCGTCTGGAGAAATGGCAAAAGCGCGGTGCCCATTGAATGCTAAAAACATACGATAAAGCTTTCTTCCTGATTCGCCCAAATAGGGAACGGCAGAAACATCGTCGATCTCGGCGAACCGCGTCGCGTGGGGTATCTCCATGGGCTTGACCCACACCACATCATCATCGACGGCATAAGGGCGGCACATTCGGTGGATTTGCTGACATTGCTTAAGTGCCTCCCCCAAAGGGTCAAATGGTTTTCTTGAGCTGATCGTCGTGCCGTCACTTGCGATGACGAAAGCCCGGGGCTTTGCCCACCCGAGAAACTGCTGGTATGAGCCATAACTCGAAACAGGTACAGCAGACACATCATGAATGTCTGCGAAATGCGTCGCAGGCGGTATGGGCGTTACCCAGACGACCTCATCATTTACTGCGTAGGGGGTACATTTGCGGCCGTTTTGCTGGCACAGTTCGAGCGCGCGGCCCAAAGGATCGAATCCTCCATGAGACGTTGCCGAAGTGCCGTCGATTGCCATAACAAAGGCGCGGGGATTCTCCAATGCAAGAAACTTTGAATAGCTTTGCCGACCATATTCGTTCAGGAAGGGTATGGCGGATGTATCGTCGATCGAAGCGAAATGCGTTGGGGGCGGTATCGGAGTGGGCGCAGGCGCCACCCAGACGACTTGATCGTCCACTGCATACGGATGGCAAGTGCGTTTGTTCTTCTCGCAGAGGCCGAGGGCGCGGCTCAACGGATCGTAGCCTCCATGGGACGACACCGTGGTGCCATCGAGGCCAATGACAAATGCGCGCGGCATCTCTTCGGATAAATAGGCTCTGTAGTCCTCCCGCCCTTTGTCGCCAATGAACGGGACAGCATTCACGTCGTCGATTGACGCGAACCCCGTCGGCTCCGGATAAGGCGGAGGCAGCAGTTCCGGATGCAGATTCTCGCCGGGCAACCCAACACTCTTCAAAAATGCGTCCAGTTTCGGCATCCAGATCGGCAGCGCTTCGACCGAACCGAGAAAATTGTGCGAGTCTTTCAGAAACTTGCCGTAGGCCACCAATTCTGCTGTCCCGCCGGCCGCGGTGTAACGCCGGTACATTTCGCGCCACGTGGCCGCAGAAAACGTTTCATCGTTGTCTCCATAAAACCAGATCGAGGGGATGCGAGTGCGTTTGCCGTAGCGGCCTGCCGCATCGGCCAGATCCGTCTCCCAAAAAGAACAATCCGGAGCCTTGCGCCCTCCGGCAAAGTTCACCAAGCCCTTAACCCCTGGGATATTCAAGGTGCCGAGAGCCAGCGTGTTCCAGCCGCCATAACTTTGCCCGGAAACTACGATGCGGCTGGGATCGATGTTGGGCTGCCTGGCCATAAACTCGATCACGGCGCGGATGTCCTTGGCCTCGTGCAATCCGTCTCGCTCGGCGTCACATCCCGATGCGCCGAACACGCCCCCGGAGCCGGCGAAACCGCGCAGCATGGGCAACACCACGATATATCCGCGCGAAACGAAATAGCGAGCTTCGTAAACAGAGCGGTAGCGTTCCTGCTGACGCGGGTCGCCGACACTCTTACCATGATTGAGAACAGCTAGAGGAAAAGGTCCTTCGCCGTCGGGCTTGAAGAGTGTAACTTGCAAGAGTGCTGGATCTGCGGCATCGCCCGGGATCATCAGGATTTTCTCGTGGAGTTGCGCATCGAGCGCGTCGCTTTCGGCAGCCTTCTGAGCCTCGAGCAGGCCGATGCCCAGAATGACGATCCCCGCAGGCATCGCAACCGCCCGTACTATGGATTTCATGTTTAATCATCTCTCCTGTTCTGGCCGGGTCTCTGCACCCTTACACTGCAATCTGGCCGCTTTTTGCACCCCTAGCTGGTTTCAGCAATCGTCCTTCGCAGTCCCAGTGGGGCTCATCGGCCGGAAGATGCACTTGCTCCAGCATGACGACATACCCGATCACCGCTCAGGCACGCCGCTGGCGTACCCGTTCCAGTGCGGACCTGGACATATCGCGGCCGGCTGCGCTCTGGAGATACGCTCTGCGGGGATAACAACTGAACGTGGCAAAGTGCAGATCTCCCGCCTGCTTATAGCGCTGCAATCCTGTGGGCATTTGCGATGAGCATACTCCTCAGAGAGAAAGACGGAAAGCGGTCCGTCGTGCTTCCAGGGTCTCAGAAGCGAGACCCCGGGGGGCACCCGCGGTGGTTTGGCAAGCCTGAGGCCCCGGCGCTAAGATAGCCGCAAGCGCCGCGAGGGCTTTGCAATGCGACGGCGCAATCCCCGCAAGAATCAAAAGACAACTTCCGCAGGCCAGCCTGACCATCCCAGGCAATCCAGAAACCGGAGACACCGAAATGCCGGAGACGGAAGATCCCAAGGCAAGTGAAAACCCATCGAAAGCGATCACGCGGCGCAGATTCATTCTGGGCGTGATTGCCGGAGGCGCCGTGGTGGGCGCGGCCAGCTATCGGATTCTTGCGCCGGGCGGGCGCCGGAGTTTCGGAGGCGAACGGCTGATTACGCTGAACGTGAATGGCCAGGCGCGGCGTGTGGAAGTGATGACGCAGGAGACTCTGGCGTGGACGTTGCGCTACAAGCTGGGACTGACGGGGACCAAGCTGGGCTGCGACCGCGCGGAGTGCGGAGCGTGCACGGTGCTGATCGACGACGTGCCGCACTATAGCTGCTCGGTGCTGACCAACACGGTGCGCGGGCGCAAGGTGACCACGATCGAGGGCTTGGCGGCGGACGATGGCACGCTGCACCCGGTGCAGCAGGCGGTGGTGGATGCGCAGGGCTTCCAGTGCGCGTTCTGCATGTCGGGCTTCATCATGGCGACCGTTGGGTATTTGAAGACGCATGCGAATCCCACGCGGACGGAGCTGGCGCACGGCATCAGCGGCAATCTATGCCGCTGCCAGGATTACAACAAGATTCTGGACGCGATGATGCTGGGCGCGGAAAAGATGAGGACCGGCACGCCTGCAGCGCAGAAAGCGAGGGCCTGAGCCATGGCGGACACACTGCAAGAAAGCGCGATGAAGGCCGAGCAGGAAAAGCCGCGCCCGTACGGCACAGGGTACAAGCTGATCGGCAGAGACTACCAGACGCCGGATCAGGTGGCAAAGGTAACCGGACGATCGAAGTACGCCGAGGATTTTCGCGCCGAAGGAATGCTGTTTTGCCGGCTGGTGCTGAGCCCGATGCCGCACGGGCGCATCGGGCACATCGACGCGAGCGAGGCGCTAGCGATGCCGGGCGTGAAGGCGGTGCTGACCGCCGACGATATTCCCGCGCAAGCCGACTATCTGAACGACAACGGGCAGACCATCAAGGCGAATAAGTGGGGCGAGCGGGCGCTGACCAACGAGCCCATGTTCCAGGGTGATCCGATTCTGGCGGTGGCGGCGGTGGACGAGCTGACGTGCGCCGAGGCCATCGAAAAAATCAAAATCGACATGGAGCCGTTGCCGTTCGTGGTCGATCCGCTCGATAGTTTGCGCCCCGACGGGCCGAATCCGCATGCGGACGGAAATGTTTGGGTGCGCGGAACTTCCGGGCAGCAGGTTACAGAGCTGAAGTGGACCAGGGAGGATTTTGCCGAATACGACCAGGGACGGCTGCCTATGGGCAAGCCAATGGGCCAGTCGTCGTATGGCGATCTCGATGCAGGCTTCCGCGATGCCGCACTGGTGCTGGATGAGTCGTTTATGACGCCCGATGTGAGCCACCAGTGCCTGGAGCCGCGCACTGCCATGGCGTACTGGCAAAACGGGAAAGTGTATCTGCACTCGGGCACGCAAAGCACCTTCCAGACCGCGCCGGCGATTGCGCGCTGGATGAATCTGACCCCGGACCAGGTGGTGCTGGTAAGCGAGTACACGGGCGGCGGCTTTGGCAGCAAGGTGACGGGCTCCGTGATCATGATTATTCCGGCGATCCTGTCGCGAAAGTTAAACGCACCTGTCATGATGCGCATCAGCCGCGAAGAGGAGCACTACATCGGGCGGGCGCGGCCGGGCGTACTGGGCCGCGCGAAGATCGGGTTCGCGAAGGACGGGCGCATCACGGCGCTCGATTACTACACGGTGACCAACAGCGGTGGTTACGACAACCAGGACGACGGTGCTTCGTCGGCCCGGATTGTTTCGTTGCTTTACCAGCCACCGGCGATGCGCTGGCGCGGCGTCTCGGTGATGACGAATACGCCCACGCGCAGCGCACAGAGCGCGCCGGGAGGGATGCAGGGAATCACGATCATCGAGCCGATTCTGGCCAAAGCAGCGCGCAAGCTGGGCGTGGACCAGGTGGCGCTGCGGCGCGTGAATTGCCCCGAGGGCAAGGCGGAGTACGGCCCGCCGAATCACGGCAAGCGGGCGCACGCGACCAGTTGTTTTTTGAAGCAAGCGCTGGACCAGGGCGCGGAGCAATTCAAATGGCAGGAGCGCATCGCGCAGCCGAAGCGGACGGGCTCGAAGGCTCGCGGCGTGGGTGTCTCGTTGAGCTGCTTTGTGGGTGGAACCATTGGATTCGACGGCATGCTGGTGATTACTCCGGAGGGACGCGTGCGCTTCCACTCGGGAATCGGCAACCTGGGCACCGAGTCAGTGATGGACGTGCATCGCGCGGGCGCCGAGGTGTTGGGCGTGCCGTGGGAGACTTGCGACGTGGTGTGGGGCGATACCTCGCGCGTTTTTCCGTACACGTGTGCTTCGGGCGGCAGCCAGACGACCCATGCCATGACGCGGGCCGCGTTTGCCGTGGCCACGGAGTGCAAGCAGAAACTAAAAGAAGTTGCCGCGAAGTCGCTGGGCGGGAAGCCAGAAGATTACGAAGTCGATAACGCGCGGGTCTTCCGCAAAGGCGGCGGCGCGGGAATGAGCCTGGCGCAGGCTGCCCAAAAGGCAATCGAACTGGGCGGCATCTACGACGGTCACCAGCCGCCGGACGGTGTGCACAAAGTGACGAAGACGGCGGTGATGGCGCTGGCCGGACAAGGACTTGTTGTGGCGGCGACCGACAAGGCCCCACGCGACGGCGACACCTTCTCCTACGTGGCGACCTTTGCTGAGGTCGAAGTGGATGTCGAGACGGGCAAGTACTTCATCACGGATTTTCTGGCCTACGGCGACGTGGGCACGGTGCTGCATCCCCGCTCGCTGGGCGGACAGATGCTGGGCCGTTCGACGCTGGGGATTGCGCACGCCATCGGTCAGAAGTGGGTCTACGACCCCGAGTACGGCGTCGCGGTGGCCAAACGTTTTTATCAGAACAAGCCGCCCACGATTCTGGATGTGCCGGTCGACATGCAGTGGGCGGCGCTTAACATTCCGGACCCGGAGACGCCGGTGGGCGCGCGCGGTGTGGGTGAGCCGCCGGTGGGGGGGGGATGCGCGTCGATTCTAAATGCGCTGAGCGATGCCGTGGGCGACGAGATCTTTCAGCGCGCGCCGGTGAATGCGGATACGATTCTCGCGTCGCTCGAAGCGGGAAGGCCGATGCAGCCGCCGCTCATGGCCAGTATTTGAAAAGCAGATGGGCAAGGTTGCAGGTGTCAGGTGTCAGGTTGCAGGTGTCAGGTTGCAGGATTCAGGTTTCAATCGACGCCCGGAAGCTGGCACCTGGAACCTGACACCTGAGACCTCGAGGAGTTATCAATGGCAGTCATACGAGACGTAATGCCGGCTTTTGATCTGCTGCAGCCGGGCTCTGCCGCGGAGGCACAAAAGCTGCTGCAGCAGCACGGCGAAGACGCTTGGGTGATGGCCGGCGGGCTCGACAGCTTCGACTGGCTGAAGGACCGCATCAAGAAACCGAAGGTATTGGTCGACCTGAGCGGCGTGGAGGAGCTCGAGGGGATTCGCGTGACGAGCGGCGGCGTGGAGATCGGCGCCATGACGACGCTTACCGAAATTGCCAATCATCCTGAGATCCAGAAGAATTACGGCGTGCTGGCGCAGGCTGTATCTCTCGTGGCGTCGCCGCAAATTCGCAACCAGGGCACGCTGGGCGGCAACGTGTCGCAGGATGTGCGCTGCTGGTACTACCGCGGCGGTTGGCCGTGCTACCGCGCGGGCGGAAACATTTGTTACGCTGACACGCCGGTGGGACGCAACCGCGAGCACGCGATCTTTGGCGCCAACCGCTGCGTGGCCGTGCACCCTTCCGATTCTGTTCCGGCGCTCATAGTGCTCGACGCGAAGTTCGTGGTGCAGACGACGAAGGGTGAGAAAGTTGTGAATGCAGAGGATTATTTTGTCGGGCCCGAGGACGATATTACGCGAATCAATATGCTGCGGCCCGGCGATTTGCTGACAGCGATCCGCATTCCGAACACTTGGGCGGGCGCGAATTTCTATTTCGAAAAGGTGCGCGACCGCAACGTGTGGGATTTCCCGCTGATGAATGTAGCGTCGGCGATCAAGCTCGATGGAAGCACGATTCAGGACATTCGCATTGCGGTGAATGCGGTGTCGCCGCGGCCCATGCGGCTCAAGGCCGTCGAAGATGCGGTGCGCGGCAAGACGGCGAATGCTGACACGGGGGAAATGGCAGGCAAGCTCGCCGTCGAAGGCGCGGTTCCGCTGCAATTCAACGGCTACAAGATTCCGCTGATGCGCAATTTGGTGAAGCGGGCCATCGCCGGCGCGGCACAACCGCAGACGAACGGCATAGTTGCCATGAATGCAAGCGCACAGGAGGCGGCATGCCGCAGCTGATTCAGTGGGCGACGAGTCCGTGGGGGAAGTCGGTTCCGATTCATATTGCGTGGGGCCTGATCTGGATCGCGGTGATTGCGGGACTGAGCTTCATGATCGTGCACGCGCTTTACCTGATCGTCGTGAAGCCGCCCAAGCGCTTTGCGGAGCGCAAGGCCGAGGCGGATGCGGCGGCGGTTCCCGAGCGCGTACCGAGGCACTCGCTGGCGGCGCGGCTTTTCCACTGGATCATGGCGGCGTCGATGTTCACGCTGCTGCTCACGGCGTTTCTGCCCAAAGTGGGGATCCAGTTCAGCTGGGTGGTCTATCACTGGATCGCCGGCCTGGTGCTGACGGCTTCAATTCTGTTTCACATCGTGCACGCGACCTTCTTTCTTGATTTCTGGTCGATCTGGCCGGATAGGACGGATCTGCACGACGCCATGAATCGCGTGCGGCGGTTTTTCGGCAAAGACGCGCCGTTGCCCAGCCGGTTTGCCAAGTATCCGCTCGAAAACAAGCTCTACCACGGCGCAATTCTGCTCAGCGGACTGGCGGTGATCGCGACCGGCCTGTTTATGATGAAGCGCGTCGAGACGGGCATCTTCACACGCAATCCGTATTTGTTTTCAGATATGACGTGGGGCCTGATGTATGTGCTGCACGGGCTCGCGGGAGTAGGGCTGATTGCGCTGGTGATGGTGCATGTATATATGGGTGTGCGGCCCGAGAAGTTCCCCATCACGAAGTCGATGATCTTCGGCTGGATGAGCCGGGATTTTTATCTCGAGGAACACGACACCGGGAGATGGGCCGTGAAGACGTCGCCGGACTCCGAGACAAAGCAGGGTTATGCCGCAAGCGATGGCGACTGAAATTCAGAAGCAGTGCGAGACGATTGAGGAGTGCTACGAGTTCACGCTCTCCTACGCGGCGCGCGGGTTGGCGAGCGACGAGGGACGCGGGCTGAGAGAGCAATTGACGCGCGCGGTGAAGGCGATGCGCGGCCTCGAACGGAGTTGCGCGGAGGCGATCGGCGAGGAACGTCTTGAGCCCGCGAGCAAGTTCGCGGCATTCTTTGCTGTGCTCCGGCGCGATACGGAGGGCGCACTGGCGGCGATGGAACTGGTGCTGGCGCAGCCGATGATCAGCTCGCAACTGATCGATAATCTGAATGCGTCGATCCATTTGCGCGCATTGCTGGCAGACTTGTTTCTGGTGACGGAGATTCTCGACGGGCGGCAGAAGACGGCTGCGCAGCGAAACGCGACCTAAGTCTTGTGTCAGACCGACCCAAGCGAGGATCCTCGCTCAGTCGAGGAGTTCATCGGGAGTATCATCGTTCTCTGGCTGCTTCGCGAAAGGATCGAGAGTCAGCACCTCGCAATGGAGAAATTGACGTTATCTTTTTTCCTCGTTCCTGTTCTTCTATCCACCTCCGCAGCGCAAATGGTGGCTCCGTTCCCCCACAGGGTCCAACTCGATCCCAAGATCGCCAACGCTCTCCTCATCCACAAGGAGGAGCCCGCCTGCCAGAAGGATTCAGATGGCATAAAGGTCACGGGAACGGTTGTTATCGCGATCACTATTGATAAGGACGGCCACGTAACCCACACTCAGACGCTATCTGGACCGATGATGCTCCGACCGCTCGCTCTGACGACTGTGCGCAAATACGTCTACAAGCCCTATTTGTTGAATGGAACACCTGTTGAAGTCGAAACCACAGTCTCCATTCGGATGGACTGCATTTTCCACGCCGGCCAAGCGTGATTTTGTCGCTTGGCGCGACGATCGAGGCGCATGTATTCACCGCAAGTTTTGGATCATTTTGAGCATCCGCGCAACGCGGGGACGATTGCCGATGCGGACGTGCGCGTGCGCATCGAGAACCCGGCGTGCGGCGACATTCTGGAACTCGCGATAAAAGTCGATCAAGGGCGGATTGCGGAGATTCGCTTCCTCGCCAAAGGATGCGTGGCCGCGATGGCGTGCGGGTCGGCGCTCACGGAGTTGGTGCGCGGAAAGAGCGTGGACGCGGCGCGCAAGCTGACGAGGCAAGAGCTGCTGCACGCGGTGGGCGGATTGCCGCAGGCGTCGTCGCACGCCAGCCACTTGGCGATGGATGCGCTGGAGGCGGTCCTCCAACAGATCGCGAAGAGGAACTAAGTTTCCGGAAATTTCGATTTGGCGCCGGCAGCGTATTCCTGCGGTGTGTTGAGTCCAGCCTTGGCCAGCGACTCGGGGACCGGGACGTAGACCACGCGGGATGCGTGGGCGTGAAGAACTTCGCGCGCGTTGCCGGTAACAGGCGCCTTGAGAAAGGCGTCGATAAGATCGCGGCCGGCGAAGAGAGGGTGGCCGTGCTGGCCTTCGTGTTCTGGGGCGACGGCCCAGAAATCACCAGTGACGGCGCGGAGAAAAGCATTGCGAAGGAGTTCGAGCGAGGAAGGGCTGAGCGGAGGACAGTCGACGGGCGCGATGATGGCGGCATTGCAGCCGCGGTCGAGGATGGCTTGGAGACCGATTTGCAACGAACTGAACTGGCCTTTCTCCGGCGTGGGATTGCGGACAAGATACGCGCCGCACGCGCCCACCATGGTGGCGATGGCATCAGCGTTCTTGCCGGCAACAGCGACGGTGAGGCGCGTGAGAGGATCGAGGGCCACAAGCGCGGCGGAGAGCAGCGTGTGGTGCGATTCGGCTTCACCGGGCGACGGCGGAGGCCAGGGGAGCATGGCCTTGTCGATTCCCATGCGCGTGGAGTCGCCCGCCGCGAGAACGAGCCCGGCGAGTTGTACGGTTTGTTGCATAGAGAGAAGATAGCGCGATCTCTGGAATTTCGGAGAGAAAATTGGCGAGGGGATGCCGGAAAAGCAACTGTCTTCCTGGCGCACCGGCCAATCCGGGAGCGGCGTTGGAGCGGGGATCAGCCGGCCGGATTATTTTTGCGCGGGGGTCGGGAGGGTTTCGCTCGGAGCAGCCAATTCGTTGGCGGCGGTGTGCCTGCCGCTTTGGAACCAGCTCATGTGAGGCAGGGCGCGCTCGGCGCGGCGGCGAACGGCGATGAGCTCGGCGACGATGGAGACGGCGATTTCTTCAGGCGTGACGGCGCCGATATCGAGGCCGACGGGCGAATGCACGCGATCGAAGAGATCGGCCTGAAGGCCTTCGCGGGTGAGTTCGCGGAAGACGGTAATGGCCTTCCGTTTGGAACCGATCATGCCAATGTAGCGTGCGGGAGTCTGAACCGCCCAGCGAAGAACGCGCATGTCGTCGCGATGGCCGCGGGTGGCGATGACGATATAAGAGGACTCTGCGGGCGCGAGTTCCTTCAGGGCCTCGTCGAAGTCGCGAGCGACGACCTGGACGGCACCGGGAAAGCGCTCGGAGTTGGCGTAGGTTTCGCGGTCGTCGGCGACGATGCAGTCGAAACCGGCATTGCGGGCGGCTTTGAAGAGCTCAAAGGCCACGTGGCCCGCGCCGAAGATGTAAAGCAGCGATGAGGGCAGAACGGGCTCGATGAAGATTTCCAGCGTGCCGCCGCAGACGAGGCCGGTGTCGTCTTTAGGGTTCTGGTTGAGATCGAAGCTGAGAGTGCGCGGCTTTTCCTGGGAGATGACTTCACGCGCCGCCTGCCAGACTTCGGCTTCCACGCAGCCGCCGCCGATGGTCCCGGCAATGGAACCGTCGTCGCGGATGAGCATTTTGGCGCTTTGAAAGGAGGGGATCGAGCCGCGCGAGTTCACAATCGTGGCTACCGCGCCGCGGCGGCCCTCGCGTTGCAATTTGACGATCTCCTCATATATATTCATTCCTCTCGATTATTCGATTGGCGGCAGTTGAAGTCAAACCGAGGCGAGACGGAGCCGGCGGGGAAGCGGGTTGCGCCGCCGGTGAACAGGCCGGCATTCCATGGTCTGCGCGGCCTATTGCTGAATGGGCGCAATTCAGTTAATTTCTAAGACTCACAGTACTTTTCGACGGAGGCGGCACGAAATGCCCCGAATTGTTCGATGTTCGATCATTCAGGCTTCAAACGCAGTGCCTGCGACGGAACCGCTGCCCAAACAAAAGCAAGCGATGGTGGAGAAGCATGTGGGGCTGATTCGCCAGGCGGCAAAGCAGGGAGCACAGATTGTGTGCCTGCAGGAGATCTTCAACGGACCCTACTTTTGCGCCGAGCAAGAGGTGAAGTGGTACGAGATGACGGAAGCGGTTCCCGACGGCCCCACGGTGACACTGATGCGCGGCCTCGCGAAGGAACTGCACACGGCGCTGATTGTGCCGGTTTACGAGGTGGAGCAGGAAGGCGTCTTCTATAACACGGCGGCTGTGATATCGAACGACGGTTCCTACCTGGGCAAATATCGCAAGACGCACATCCCGCACGTGGCGCCGGGCTTCTGGGAAAAGTTCTATTTCCGTCCCGGCAACTTGGGCTACCCGGTGTTCGATCTGGGATTTGTCAAAATCGGGGTCTATATCTGTTACGACCGGCATTTCCCTGAGGGCGCGCGCTGCCTGGGACTGAACGGCGCGGAGATTGTATTCAATCCTTCGGCGACGACCGCGGGGAAGAGCGAGTACCTGTGGAGGCTGGAGCAGCCGGCACACGCGGTGGCCAACGGATACTTCATTGCCGCCATCAATCGCGTGGGCACTGAAGCTCCGTGGAACATCGGCGAGTTTTACGGATCGAGCTACTTCTGCAATCCGCGAGGAAAGATTCTTGCCGAGGCCTCGCGCGACAAAGACGAGGTGCTGACCGCGGATCTGAATCTGGACGAGCTTGCCGAAGTACGGCGCACCTGGCAATTTTATCGCGACCGCCGGCCCGATTTGTACGGGCCGCTGGTGGCGTTGTAGGGCAGAGGGGATGACATGAGCACAGCAACCTTACTGGATGATCCACATCTGAAGGCGCGCTTTGGGGAACTGAAACCGGCGCTGACATCGCAGGCAGCGGTAATTGAAGCCGACCGCTGCCTGAACTGTTTCGACGCGCCGTGCACGGCCGCGTGTCCCACGCATATCGATGTGCCGGGTTTCATCAAGCGCATCGCCTCGGGCAATCTGCGCGGATCGGCGTTGCGCATTCTTGACGCCAACATTCTGGGCGCGAGCTGCGCGCGCGTTTGCCCCGTGGATGTGCTGTGTGAAGGCGCGTGCGTGATGGTGCGACAGAATCACAAGCCGATCCAGATTGCACTGTTGCAGCGGCACGCGATGGATGCGTTCTGGTCGACGGGTGAGACGCCGCCGGTAAAAGCGGCGGGAACAAAAAAGCTGCGCGTAGCCTGCGTCGGCGGCGGCCCGGCATCGCTGGCGTGCGCTGCAGAGCTGTGCCGCGCGGGCGCGCGGGCGACGGTGATCGAACGCCGCGAACTGCCCGGCGGATTGAACACCTATGGCGTGGCGGAGTATAAGCTGCGCGCCGCCGACAGCGTGCGCGAAGTGGAGATGATACGTCAGCTCGGCGTGGAGTTCCGCTGCGGCGTGGAAGTGGATTCGGCCGCGGCTCTGCAAGCGCTGGAAGGAGAGTTTGATTTTGTATTTCTCGGCCTGGGACTGGGCGCGATGCAGCGGCTGAATGTTCCCGGCGAAGACACGAAGGGTGTGATGAACGCCCTGGAGCTGATTGCCGCGTACAAGACCGGGCACTTGCGGGAACTGCACGGAACGGTCGTGGTGGTGGGCGCGGGCAACACGGCGATCGACGCCGCCAACGCCGCGCGGCGACTGGGCGCGGACACCGTTTATATGTTATATCGGCGTAGCGAGCAGGAGATGTCGGCATTCGACTTCGAGTACGAGCACGCGAAGCAGGAAGGCGTGCAATTCTTGTGGCGCAGGCTGCCGGTGGCCATCCGGCCGGAGGCGCATGGGCGCTTGCTGCTGGAAACGGTGCAGGTGCGGCAAGCGGACGGCAAGCTTGAGGTGGTTCCGGAATCGGAAACCACATTCGATTGCGATTTGGTGGTGCCGGCCATCGGTCAGTCGCCGCTGACCGAGCTGTTGCAAAAGCTGCGCGGCGTGGAAGTGCACGATGGGCGCATTGTGGCGGATCGCGAAACCGGGCGCACGGGCAATCCGCGGTACTTTGCCGGCGGCGATTGCGTGAACGGCGGGCGCGAGGTTGTGGATGCGGTCGCCGGAGGCAAGCGCGCTGCGATGGCGATTCTGAAATTTGCGGAGGTTGCTCATGCCTGACATTGGCGTACGGAATTTTGCGGGAAAGATCAACTGCCCCAATCCGTTCTGGCTGGCTTCTGCGCCGCCCACGAACACGGGCGAGATGATCATGCGCGCCTTCGACGCGGGCTGGGGCGGCGCGGTGTGGAAGACGATCGGCGAGCCGGTGGTGAATGTGAGCTCGCGCTACTCGGCCACGGACTGGAACGGCCAGCGCATCATGGGCTTCAACAATATCGAGCTCATCAGCGACCGCACCGTCGAACAAAATCTAACTGAAATGGCCGAGGTGAAGCGGCGCTATCCGCACAACGCGGTGATTGCATCGCTCATGGTGGCGTCGAACCGCGAGGCGTGGCACGAGGTTGTGGCGCGCGCCGAGGATGCGGGAGCCGATGGTCTCGAGCTGAACTTCGGCTGCCCGCACGGCATGAGCGAGCGCGGTATGGGCTCGGCGGTGGGCCAGGTGCCGGAGTACGCGGAGTTGATTACGGGATGGGTGAAGGAAAAGGCGCGAACGCCGGTACTGGTGAAGCTTACGCCGAACATCTCTGACATTCGCACCGTGGCGCGCGCGGCCAAGCGCGGCGGGGCCGATGGGTTGTCGGCGATCAACACCATCAATTCGATTACAGGTATCGATCTGGACACGTTTGTGCCGAGGCCCAATGTGGACGGCAAAAGCTCGCACGGCGGCTACTGCGGACCGGCGGTGAAACCCATCGCGTTGAACATGGTGCAGCAGATTATGGCTGATCCCGAGGCGGCGCTGCCGCTGTCGGGGATCGGCGGCATTGGATCATGGCGCGACGCAGTAGAGTTTATCCTGCTGGGCTGCGGCACGGTGCAGGTGTGCACGGCGGTGATGCACTACGGCTATCGCATCGTCGAGGACATGGCTGAAGGCCTAGACAACTGGATGCGCGAGAAAGGCTTCAAGACCATCGACAATTTCCGCGGGCTGTCAGTGAATCGCGTGACGGAGTGGAAGCACCTGAATCTGAACTTCAAAATCGTGGCGCGCATCGACGAACAGAAGTGCATCGGCTGCGATTTGTGCCACATTGCATGCTGGGACGGCGCGCACCAGTGCATTCATCTTGATCGCGTTTCCGGTCCGGTGGACGGACATGTCGAGTTGCATCGCACTCCGGCAGCGGAGCAGGCCGGGAGCCTCGCATCGATTGCGGAGACGCCGGTGACGCGCAGGGAGCGTGAGGCGGCCATTGCGCAGGGTCCGTATGCGACGCCGCTGGCGCGCATTCCGCGCGTAGATGAGACCGAGTGCGTGGGGTGCAATTTGTGTTCCTGCGTGTGCCCGGTCGAGGGATGCATCACGATGGTGCGCGTCGATAAGGACGTCGCTCCGGAAACGTGGGAGCAGCGGACAAAGGGCGCAGCGTGCGCGGCGCCAGCGAGTGGAGACTAGCGGCTGAGGCATTCGCGATTCAATCGCGGTAAGAAACGAGGAAGACGCCATCATGAAGACACTTATTCAGAACGGAACAGTTGTGAATGCCGACGGCAGCGTGAAGGCGGATCTGCTGATCGACGGCGCGGTCATCAAGGAAGTGCGCGCGGGGATTCCGGCAAGCTCCGCGGACAAGGTGGTGGATGCTACGGGGCTGTTGCTGATCCCGGGCGGCATCGACGCGCATACGCATCTCGACATGCCGTTTGGCGGATCGTATTCGAACGACGATTTTGAGACCGGCACGCGGGCGGCGGCGATCGGAGGAACGACGACGATTGTGGATTTCGCCATTCAGGCCAAGGGCACCAAGATGCGCACGGCGCTCGACACCTGGTGGAAGAAGGCCGAGGGCAAGGCGTGCATCGACTATGGTCTGCACATGATTGTGACCGATCTTCCCGATGCGGGCCTCGAAGACATGGACGACATGGTGCGCGAAGGCGTGGCCAGCTTCAAGCTGTTCATGGCGTATCCCAACGTGCTGATGGTGGACGACGCAACGATCTTCAAGGCGCTGCGGCAGACGGCGAAGAACGGCGCGTTGATCTGCATGCACGCTGAGAACGGATCGGTGATCGACGTGATCGTGCAGCAGGCGCTGGCCGAGGGCAAGACCGCGCCCATTTATCACGCGCTGTCGCGGCCCACCAAGGCCGAGGCCGAAGCAGTGCACCGCGCCATCGCCATGGCGGAGATTGCCGACGTGCCGATTTATATCGTGCATCTCTCCAGCGAAGACGCGCTCAATCAAGTGCGCGAAGCGCGCGACCGCGGATTGCCGGCGTTTGCAGAAACCTGCCCGCAGTATCTGCTGCTCTCGATTGAAGACAACATGGAAGGCAAGGGATGGGAGGGCGCGAAGTACGTCTTCACGCCGCCGCTGCGCGAGAAGAAGAACCAGCCGAAGTTGTGGGAGGGCCTGCGCAAGGACAATTTGCAGGTGGTGTCGACGGATCATTGCCCGTTCTGCTTCGACGATCAGAAGGCGCTGGGCAAAGACGACTTCACGAAGATTCCCAATGGCGGGCCGGGCATCGAGAACCGGCTGCAACTGCTGCACCACCACGGCGTGGGGCAGGGGAATTTCTCCATCAACAGGTTTGTGGAACTGGTGTCGACAGCGCCGGCGCGCATCTTCGGCATGTATCCGCAGAAAGGCGTGCTGCAAGCGGGCAGCGATGCC
This sequence comes from Occallatibacter sp., assembly GCA_050011915.1. GTDB lineage: Bacteria > Acidobacteriota > Terriglobia > Terriglobales > Acidobacteriaceae > Telmatobacter. Next base: position 37,728 of record JBEKIE010000007.1, on the reverse strand, counting down.
GACCTGGTGCTGTGGGATCCGAACGAGGACCTGACCATCAGCGCCAAGACGCACCACATGCGCGTGGACTACTCGATGTTCGAGGGGTTCAAGGTGCGCGGGAATGCGCGCGATGTGTACTCGCGCGGCGAAATGATTGTGAGCGGCGGAAAGTTCATCGCCAAGCCGGGCCGCGGAAAGTATCTGCGGCGCGAGGCGCGCGGAGGGGCGTGGAAATAGGAAGGCAGCTTTCAGCTCTTAGCTGTCAGCTTGTCCGGGCGAGGGCAGGGCTTGCGCTACACTCGGATGGCAGAGCTACATTTGCTTAAGAGGAATCGATTCGATGAAATCAGAGCCGGATTCCATGATTGATGGGCTACGGAAACGGCAGAGAAACATTGTCTTTCCTGACACGGTGAGGAATGCGCGGAACGTAGACGCATATCTGATTCGAGGCAATCCTAATGCGCCTCTCGTCCAACGGATTGGTGCATGGGTGTTCGGTTTATTTTTCCTGCTGTGTGGAGTCGTCTGCTTGGACTTAGCGTTGAAGTCACACTCCATCGCGGACTACATATACTGCGCCGCGGGATTTCTGATCGGGATCAAGCTGCTTATGAGCGGCTTCCGCAGGGATAGGAAAAGCAGGTCCCGTGCGACTTAGATCGCAGAAAAGCAGCCGCAGATCCTTCGACTTCGGTCGTCCGCTGCGGCGGTCGACCCTCGCTCAGGATGACAGGTCTTTCCTTACGTTGACTTTATTGTTCTGAAATTAGATTCAAGAGAAAGTACGGATGTCACGGAGGAGGTCCCGTGAGCACTGTCGATCCATCCCTGTCGAATCGCGATCTGCGGCCGACCGGCCCGGAGCAGCGCACGTGGGGTTTCTACAACTACACGGCGCTGTGGTTCTCGATGTGCATGGAGATCACCACCTATCGCCTCGCGTCGGGGCTCATCGCCAACGGCATGGACTGGAAGCAGGCCATCGGGACGGTGCTGCTGGGCAACTTGATCGTGCTGGTTCCCCTGCTGCTGAATGCGCACGCGGGCGCGAAGTACGGAATTCCCTTTCCGGTGTTTCTGCGCGCGTCGTTTGGCGTGCGCGGCGCAAACCTTGCGGCGCTGCTGCGCGCGGTGGTGGCGTGCGGTTGGTTCGGCATTCAGTCGTGGATCGGCGGCAGTGCGATCGACGCGATGCTGACCGTGATCTGGCCGTCGACAGCGGGCAATCTCGGCGTGTTGTGGACGTGCTTTCTGGGCTTCTGGCTGCTCAACATGGTTGTCGTCTGGCGCGGCGTCGAATCCATTCGCCGGCTGCAAGCGTTTGGCGCACCGTTCATGTTTGTGATGGCCGCGGCTCTGCTGGCTTGGGTGCGGATCAAAGCCGGCAGCTTTGGCGCGATGCTTTCGACGCCGAGCAAGTTCCACTCTACACATGAGTTCCTCCTCGTGTTCTTCCCGTCGCTGACAGCCATGGTCGGTTACTGGGCCACGCTGGCACTGAACATTCCCGATTTCACGCGCTATTCAAAATCTCAAAGTGCACAGTCGTGGGGACAGGCGTTTGGATTGCCCGTCGCGATGGTGCTCTACACGTTTCTCGGCATCGCGGTCACGTCGGCCTCGGCGGTACTGTTCGGCAAGCCTATCTGGGATCCGGTGCAACTGATCGGAATGTTTCATCAGCCGCTGGTCGCGTTTGTGGCCATGATTGCGGTGCTCGTTGCGACGCTCAACGTGAACATCGGAGCCAACGTCGTTTCGCCTTCGAACGATTTTTCGAATCTCTATCCGCGGTTGATCAGCTTCCGAACCGGAGGATTGATTACGGGATTTCTGGGTCTTGCGATGTGCCCGTGGAAGCTGCTGGCTACGCCGGACTCGTACATTTTCGGATGGTTGGTGGGCTACTCGGGCCTGCTCGGTCCCGTGGCCGGCATCATGGTGTGCGATTACTTTTTCATCCGCGGAACGGAGCTGGATGTGAACTCTCTCTACCACCGCGAAGGCATCTACTACTACTCGAAAGGCGTGAATCCGCGAGCGCTGATCGCACTTTCGCTCGGCGTGGGGTTGGCGCTCATCGGCGTCTTCGTTCCCAGCCTGCACTTCCTCTACGACTACGCGTGGTTCGTCGGCTTCTTTACGGCGGGCGCGACGTACGTAGCGATGATGAAGATCGCTGCGCCGGTGGTTGCGGAGCGCGCAGAGGAAGTGGCGTGAAAACAGCTTCTAGCTGCTGGCTCCTGGAGCTGGTTGCATCAATTAGCCATTTAAGGGGCACAATATTGCCGATAAAGTCACTATGTCGCTTTAAAAGGTACTATTCTACCGATAAAAGCAATATTAGTTTATAGGCACTATTATACCTTTTATGTTGACATCATATAATAAACGGCACTATTCTACCTGTATGGAAGACATGTCATTTATGTCCCCGGGCGAACTACAGGCTGTTTTCGGGAAACAGCTCCGAGATCTGCGTATATCGAGGAACCTCGATCAAATTACGACTGCAGAGAAGGCCGGGATCTCCGAAAGGGCCTTGAGAAACCTTGAAGCTGGTCGCGGTTCGAGTGTTGAAACGCTCGTACGAGTTTTGAAAGCTCTTGGTTCTCTCGATGGCCTGCTTTTGCTCGCTCCCAGGCCTTCTGTTAGCCCTCTAGCGCTCTTGCATCATTCGGAGGCGGCGCGCCGGCGTGTGCGTCGTTCAGGCATCGAGGCTAATCAAGAATGAAAGACGTATCGGTCATCGAAGTGCGGGTATGGGGACGCTCAGTCGGGGCCGTCGCCCTTGATCCTAATCTCGCGTATTACGCCTTCGAATACGATTCCGCCTGGAAGAGAACGGGCACAGAATTAGCTCCACTGCACATGCCTCTGAGGGCCACCCATTCGGTCTACGTCTTTCCGGCGCTACCGGAAGCCACATACTTTCGACTGCCTGCGCTCTTGGCAGACGCCCTGCCGGATGATTTCGGTAACGCTCTTATTGACGCATGGATGGCTCAGCGGGGCATAGAGAAAAGCTCCGTTACAGTACTTGACCGTCTCGCATACATGGGAAAGAGAGGCATGGGGGCACTAGAGTTTCGACCTGCGAGAGGGGCTCATAGGGAAAGTTCCGCTCCGCTCGAGATGAGAGAGCTAGTGGAAGAGGCCAGGCGGCTAGTCCAGGGAACCTTTTCTGTCGACCACGAAGCCAAGGCAGCCCTCGCCAACATCATAAAGGTTGGGACTTCGGCCGGCGGCGCCCGAGCGAAGGCAGTCATCGCCTGGAATCCGAAAACAGACGAAGTGCGGAGTGGACAATTCGATGCCGCCCCCGGATTTGAGCTTTGGTTGTTGAAGTTCGACGGAGTTGGCAAAGACAAAGAACTCGGAACTGGTGAGGGCTACGGTCGAATTGAATTTGCATACCACCTGATGGCAACGGCCGCTGGCATCGGGATGTCCGACTCGCGCCTGCTTGAAGAGAATGGACGCGCTCACTTTATGACCAAACGATTTGATCGTGAAGTGATCGATGGCAAAACACTAAAGCACCATCTCCAAACGCTCTGCGCGATCAATCATCTCGATTTTCGACAGCGTGGAACGCACGACTATTCTCAGCTCTTCATGACTGCCAGTGTGCTGGGCCTCGATGATGGCGCCTTCGATCAGATTTTCCGTCGCATGGCATTCAACGTCATGGCTCGCAACTGCGACGATCACACCAAGAACTTTGGGTTCATACTTCGGCAAGGACAACCGTGGAATCTCGCCCCGGCCTACGACGTGACACACGCCTACAACCCCAAAGGCGAGTGGACCTACCAGCATCAGATGAGCGTCAATCGAAAGTTCGAAGATATCTCCAAGGAGGATTTGCTCACGGTTGCCGATCGTTTCAGCGTCAGAAAACCCGAAAGCGCTTTATCAGAAGTTCGCGCCGCCATCGATAATTGGCCGCAATTCGCCAAACGAGCCCATCTCTCCGCAGCTCTCCAAAATCGCGTCGCTAACGATCTGCTTCCGCTATAGTTCGGGGGCCAAATTCGGACAATTGAAACGATTCCTGTAGAGGGATGCGCGGGACGGCATTGAAACCACAACGTCGCCGGGAACAACATGCGAGCCGGTAGTCGGAGGTCGCCGTTTGGCTCGGAGCGAAGGAGTGAAAAGGAGCATCCCACAGACGCAAATCTGCACGCAAGAACGCGCCAAAATGCGCGCAAAACCGCGCTTTTTGGGCCACCTATCCCGTGTTTGAACGTTGCTTTGGGGAATTCTCTGCGAACTTTCGCTCTTAAATGGTTAATTTCCCGGTGCCCGTCACCCCTAAAATGGTTGATTTCCCGGTATTTGTCTCAAAGAATCGCAACCTCCCAAGCGAACATTTGCGGGGTAAATGACACCTTTGAAGCAAACATTTGACCGGTTTTTGGCACCCGAAAAACCAACATTTCGCTTGATTGTAAAGGACTTAATGGGACACCCCCATCGTCTCCGGAAAAATCGCAACCCGGAAAGGGTGGGGCGCGCAGTTTCAGTTCCAGTTTCCGTCTCAAGCTTCCACGAGTGCGTCAGCGATGGCGAGGTGTTCGTCGAGCGCCGCGATGCCGAGGTCGAGCTCTTCCCTGGTGACGATGAGCGGCGGGGCGATGACGAAGTGGCTTACCCAGGCCTGGATCGAGATGCCCTGCGCCATCATCTTGCCGACGATCTGATCGACAACTAATGGCTTGCCTTCGACCTTGTCGCGCATGGTGTTGAAGAGCCGCTTTGTCTTTCGGTTCTTCACGATCTCGACGGCGAAGAAGAGGCCGAGGCCGCGCACATCGCCCACGGATGCATGCTTGTCCTTGAGCTTCAGCAGCTTCTCCCGAACGTAAGGCTCGAGCTCCGCGGCGCGCTCCACAAGCTTTAGGCGCTGCATCTCTTCAATGGTGGCGACGGCGGGGCCGAGAGTGAGCGGGTGCGCCTCGTACGTGTGGCCGTGCGAGAAGTAGTGGTCCTCAAAGTAATCGGCGATTTTGGTAGTGGTGGCGCAGAGGCCGAGGGGAACATAGGCCGAGGTGATGCCCTTGGCGGTGACGAGGATGTCGGGCTTAACGTTCCAGTGATTGACGGAGAACCACTTGCCGGTGCGGCCCCAGCCGGCCATGACTTCGTCGGCGATGAGCAGCACGCCGTGACGGTCGCAGATCTGGCGCAGGCGCGGGAGATATTCGGGCGGCGGGACTAAAACTCCATTCGTTCCGACGACGGGCTCGAGGATGATGGCGGCCACGTCGCTCTCGTTGCGGATCATGTGCTCGATGTAGTCGGCGCAGGCGATGTTGCATGTGGGATAGGTGTGCTTGATGGGACAGTCGTAGCAGTTGGTCTCAGGCGCGAAGACGACGTTGGCGATTTTGCCGGCCGGCTCCATGGCCCAGCGACGGGGATCGCCGGTGGCCGCGATGGAGCCCGCGGTGGATCCATGATACGAGCGGTAGCGCGAGATGATTTTGTTTTTGCCGGTGAACATGCGAGCGATTTTGAAGGCCGCTTCGTTGGCCTCGGTGCCGCTGGTGGTGAAGAAGAATTTGTTCAGCCCCTCGGGAAGAACTTCGAGAAGCTTCGAGCTGAGGCGCGCGCGGGCGTCGGTGGCATAGCCGGGCGCGGCATAGCAAAGCTCGCGAGCCTGTTCGGCGATGGACTCGACGACGCGCGGGTTCTTGTGGCCGAGGTTGACGCACATCAACTGCGAACTGAAATCGAGGTAGCGCTTGCCCGCGCCATCGGTGAACCAGCAGCCCTCGGCATCGGCGATGGTCAGCGGTTTCCATGTTTTCTGGAAGCGCCAGGTGCCGTAGTTGGTCTGGCGCGTGATGGTGGAAACCTGTTCGGCGGTGAGTTCCGGGGCTGCTGTCGTATCGCTCATGGGTGCGCTTCCTCCAAAGGATGCAGATTATCGTAGCATTTGGCACGGAGAAGGGAGCAAGGGAGCGAGGGAGCAAGCCACCCCAGCGAGCAAAGACCGCTCGCCGGGGGCCACGGCAGGGAGCGAGGGAGCAGAAACATTAGAGGCGGCTGGCGCTTGGAGCGTGCTGTTCGCCGATGAGGCGATCGATGAGGGCGGCGAGGGTTTCGCCGGTGCGGGGCAGGATGAACTCCTTGAGCTTTGAATCGTAGTCGAGCTTGAAGCTGGTGGCGAGCGCGGAGATCCAGATCTGGCGCACAGGCGTGTTGGGCGTGATGACGAAGCGGGCGGCGGGATCCTCGAAGAGGACATTCAGCACTCCGCCCTGCTCCTCGACCTCGAAAGCTGCCTGCTCGTCTTCCTCGCGTGCGATGAGATGCCGCTTGAGGTTTTCGAGCGCCGCTTCCGCCGTGCGGCGGAAATCCTGCTCGTCTTGCATGGACACAGTGTAGCAAGGGGTTGTTGCCGGGGTTCGTTTGTGTGGGAATTGGACAAAAGGGCCGGGGAAGATTAAAGAATCGCGTCGTCCTGCCGATAGGTTGGGGCAGGAATCGGGAAAAGAAGATGGAAATCTCCCCCATCCCCGGAATCCGCGGGTTGCCGGCCGTGAAAGCGTCGCAGGCGGATATGCGGCCGCCGGAGATCTTCGATGTTGAGGGCTCGGCGCGGCCGGGAGACGGCGAAGGGCAGCGTGGCGGGAGAAAAGCCGCGGGCGCGGAAGAGAATGACAAAGACGATCTGATGCTGGACGCGGAGACGGAGTCGGGCGAAGGATCGGAGGGCTCGCCGTCGCGCATCGATTATTTTGCATAGGGCGGGGTTAGCGGAGTTAGCGGGGTTGGCGGAGCTAGCGGGGTTAGCGGAGTTGGCGGAGCTAGAGAAAGACATCGCCATGTCCGCATCTTTGCGAGAGACTCACGTTCGTGCTGGGTTGAGGATGGTTGCGGCGTCAGGCGGTGACGGAGTGGCGCAGGGGCGGCTCGGCGTAAACGGCTTCAGATTCAGTTTCAGCCAGGCGCAGCAAGCGGTGCAGATAGGCGCGTGAGATGGAGAGGCTGCGGGCAGCCACGGTTTTGTTTCCGTTGGCTTCGCGCACCGCGGCGACGGCCAGTTTGACTTTGTAGTCGCGGAGCTGGCGCTCAAAGGAGCCTGCCGGCTGATAGTCGGCGATGTCGACCACTTCGTCGAATGCGCCAGTGTCTTCGTCCTGCTCGTGGGTGCTGAGGCTCAGATCCTCAGCGCGGATGGAGCGGCCCGGGGCGAGGATGATGGCGCGCTGCATGACGTTTTCGAGCTCGCGCACGTTGCCGGGCCATGCATAGCCGAGGAGCATGTCGAGCGCTTCGGGCTCGATGGAGTCCATGGGTTTCTGAAAGGTGCCCGCATAGTGGCGCAAAAAGTGACGCGCAATCAACGGTATGTCTTCAGGGCGATCCTGGAGCGGGGGCGAATCAATTCTCATCACATTGATGCGGTAATAGAGATCCTGACGGAACTTGCCTTCGGCGACCAGCTTGGTGAGGTCCCGATGGGTAGCGAAGATGAGGCGCGCGCGCAGGGGAGTGAGCTTGCTTGAGCCGAGGCGGTTGAACTCCATCTGCTGCAAGACGCGCAGCAGCTTGACCTGGGTGAAGAGGCTGAGGTCGCCGATTTCGTCGAGGAAGAGGGTGCCGTCGCCGGCCTGCTCGAAGTAGCCTTCGCGGGCGCCGACGGTGCCGGTGAATGCGCCTTTCTCGTGACCGAAGAGCTCAGCTTCAATGAGGGTTTCAGGAATGGCGCCGCAGGAGACCGCGACGAAGGGCTTGTCGGCGCGGGAGCCGAGGTTGTGAATGGCGCGGGCGATGAGCTCCTTGCCGGTGCCGCTATCGCCGGTGACAAGAACCGCGGCGTTGAGATTGGTTACGCTGCGCACCAACTGATAGACGCGCTGCATGGCGGCGCTGGATCCGATGATGCGATCGCACTTGCCCGGCTCCTCGACGCGATGATGCGCAGTGAACAACTGCTGCTTGAGCGCGGAGGTTTCGCAGGCGCGGCTGAGCATGGTCTTGAGGTCGCGAATGGAAGGCGGCCGACGGGTGTAGCCGAAGGCGCCGGAACGGACGAGCTCGAACGCTGTGGAACGCAGACTGTCGTCGGCCATCAGGATGGCCGGGACGTTGGAAGCGATGAGACGGCGCACGCATTCGATGCGGGTTTGGAGGGAGTCTTCGTGGGAGTACAGGTCGAGGATCAGAACATCGCAGCTTCCGGCAGCAACCAGTGCGTCCATTCCCTCCCCGTCGGACTCGAGCAAAACGTCGAAGTCTTTACCAAGGGCAGAAGAAAGAAGCGGTTGCAGCGTGCCGTCTTCGGAATAAATTCCAACTCTTGTCATGCGTGTACGGTCTTCCAACTCGCAGAATTCAAGGTGCCGGTCTGAGTGATTCGCGATGTATGTCTATGATCGGTAATCGTTGTGACGGCGCATATTCCTCTTTCGTGCTAGCAGGTCGCGTCCTTGGTCATTGCGTAGGCCGAGGGCGTCTGACGGGGATGGCGACGAGCGGGGATGGGATAGGAGAGGGTTTGGGATTGGGGCACCGTGCGGGGAAGAAACACGGAAATTACCGGAGAAACCCGAAGAATACCGGAGGCCGAGAGAGCGATATGCGCACCGGGCCGTGACGCCCTGAGGAGTGCAGGTGGGGTTGCGAAAGGCGGCAAGGAGCGTTTCTTGAGCGTGGAGGGGGTTACTAAAGAGTGGAGATCAGTGGTTTTGGAACGACGAATTGTCAACACAGAGGCTTCAAGAATGGCGGGAGGGTTGCAGCACAACGAAGGCAACTCCGCCGGAAGGTTGCGCGGGACTGTGGGAACAGTGGGCTCGACCCCGGGTTGGGGCGATCATCTTTTGATTTTCCAATGGTTTAGAAAGGGGCGCGGCGCGGTTCCCAAGACCCGCCGAAAGCCAGCGCGAGAGTGTATACGGTCTAGTCCACGAGGGGGTGGGGCGCGTATACAGCCGTGTACACCTTTTGTGGAGGGCATACGGTATGTGATTGGCGACAAAGGGCATTTTGGGCGCGCGAGTTTGGCTAGAGAATTGCTGTATAGGCATTGAAATCGGAACGACGAAGGAAGGAAGTCGCGGGATGGTGCATTCGATCGCATGGTGGCCCACGGTGGCGGTTTTGGCTGTGGCGACATTTACGGATCTTCGCAGCCGGCGCATTCCGAATTGGCTGGTGCTTCCGTTTTTCGTCATTGGGGTAGCGGTTTCCAGCTGGATACACGGCTGGCACGGCCTGGGCCAGAGCCTGGGCGGCGCGGGATTAGGGCTGTTGCTTTACGGAATCCTGTTCTTTATGGGCGGGATGGGCGCCGGGGACGTGAAACTGTGCGCGGCGATCGGGGCCTGGATCGGCCCGATGCAATTGATTTATGCGCTGGTGTTCACGGGCTTGGTGGGTGGATTAATGGCGTTGGGTTGGGCGGCGTGGGGAGGGTTCCTGAAGGAACTTTTCCAGCACACCGGCGACCTGGCATTCGGTTCGCAACAAGATCGCGGAGAGGCGGTGCTGACCAATCCGCTGCGGCGCAAGATGCCGTACGCACCGGCAATCGCGATCGGAACGATTATTTCGTTTTTTACGCACTAAAGGACGCAGGTAGGCGATGTCCAGCTTGCAGCAAACTCGTTACGAGTTTCCGGAAAGCACGACCACTGCACCGCAAGGGCATAGGACCTTAAGGAGCATGACGAAAGTGGCCACGAATCTTTCTCCGCAACTGGTCAATCCGCATGCCGGACCAAACACCGAAGCGATCAGCGGCAAGCCGCTATCGATCGCATTGATCGGTCCCGATGCAGGCCGGCGCGCAGCGGCGGTGATGGTTCTGAACGACTGCGGCGGAAACGAGGTGTGCGAATTCTCCAGCTATCCGCCGGCATTGGAAGATGTGCCGAAGATGCTGGAGGAGAACTACGACGTAGTGATTGTGGAGTTGGACAGCGATATGGAGTTTGCGCTGGACCTGGTGGAGAGCATCGGGACGAACGGCCGGGCGACGGTGATGGTGTATTCGAACAGCACCGATTCGGAGCTTTTGATGCGCTGCATGCGGGTGGGTGCGCGCGAGTTTTTGACGTATCCGTTTTCCGCGGAAGCGATGGGGGAGGCTCTGGTGCGGGCCACGGCACGACGGCCAGTGGCGCTGAGCACGACCCAGGCGGCGGGAAGACTGCTGGCGGTGATGGGCGCCAAGGGCGGCACGGGCACGACCATGCTGGCAACCAATCTGGCGGTGGCGCTGGCCCAGGAAAAGGGCCAGAAGACGCTGCTGATCGATCTCGATCTGCCGCTGGGCGATGCGGCGCTGAACCTGGGTGTGGTGGCGGAGTTTTCGACGATCGATGCCCTGGAAGCAGCAGAAAGGCTGGATGCACGATTCCTTTCGCAACTGCTGGTGAAGCACAGCTCAGGGGTTTGGCTGCTGGCGGCGCCGGGAAGGTTTGTGCAGTACCAGGCCGAAGACTGGTCGATCGAGCGGCTGATCCAGGTGGCGCGGCAGGAGTTCGACAACGTGGTGCTGGACCTGGGATCAAAGCTGGACCTGATGGGCTCGGCGGCGTACCGGGAAGCGACGACGGTGTATCTGGTGACGCAGGCGAGCATTCCGGAACTGCGCAACTCGAACCGTCTGATCGCGGAGTTTTTCTCGGGCCCGGTTCCGAAGCTGGAGATCGTGATCAACCGGTTTGAGTCGCGAGCGCTGGGGGTATCGGAGGAGCACATCAACAAGGCATTGACCAAGCCGGCGCAATGGAAGATTCCCAACGACTACGCGGCGGTGCAGAAGATGCAGATTCATGCCACGCCGCTGGCGCTGGAGGATTCCGGAATTACGCGGCAGATCAAGAAGATGGCGAAGGCGATTACGGGGCAAGAGGAATCGGCCACGGCCAAGAAGAAGGGCTTCAGGTTGTTCTGATGACGAAGCGGTGCAGGACATCGCGGGGCGGTATGGAAGGGAATACGTGGAACTGCTGAATCTGGAAACCTACAAAGCGGAAATTCACCGCACGCTGATCTCGAAGCTGGATCTTGAGAAGCTGTCGAGGGTGAACTCGAGCCAGGCGCGCCAAGCGGTGTCGGGGCTGGTGAAGGAGATCATGTCGGACCAGCGGGTGCCGCTGAACTTCGACGAGCAGGAGAAGATTCATGCCGATCTGCTGGACGAGGTTTTCGGGCTGGGGCCTCTGGAACCGCTGCTGCGCGATCCCAAGATCTCCGACATTCTGGTGAACGACAAAGACCACGTATTTGTGGAAAAGGGCGGCCTGCTGCAGAAGGTGAACACCTCGTTCCGTGACGACCGGCACCTGATGCAGATCATCGACCGCATCGTATCGCGGGTGGGCCGCAGAGTGGATGAGTCGTCGCCCATGGTGGACGCGCGCCTGCCCGACGGATCGCGCGTCAACGCGATCATTCCGCCCCTGGCGCTGGACGGGCCGTCGATGTCGATCCGGCGCTTCGGAACCGGACCGCTGGCGGCCAATCAACTGGTGCAATTGAAGAGTATTTCGGCCGAGATGATGGAAGTGCTGTCATCGGCGGTGCGGGCGCGCATCAGCATCCTGGTATCGGGAGGAACGGGCGCCGGCAAAACCACGTTTCTGAACATTCTGTCGCAATACATTCCCAACAACGAGCGTCTGGTGACGATCGAGGACGCGGCCGAATTGAGGCTGGCGCAGGAGAACATCGTACGTCTGGAGACGCGGCCGCCGAACATCGAAGGACAGGGCGCCATCAAACAGAGGCAACTGCTGATCAACAGCCTGCGTATGCGCCCCGACCGGATCATCATCGGCGAGGTGCGCGGCGAGGAAGCCTTCGACATGTTGCAGGCCATGAACACGGGCCATGAGGGCTCGATGACGACGATTCACGCCAACACGCCGCGCGATGCCATTTCACGTATGGAATCGATGGTGGCGATGACGAACATGAACCTGCCGGAGAAGTCGGTGCGGCAGCAGATCGCGTCGGCCATCACGATCGTGGTGCAAGCGACGCGCATGAGCGACGGAACGCGCAAGATCACGAATATTTCGGAGATCACGGGCATGGAAGAGAACGTGATCAGCATGCAGGAGATTTTTACCTTCCAGAAGAAGGGAATCGGCCCGGATGGCCGGGTGATCGGCATGTTCGCGCCGAGCCGCATCCGTCCCCGGTTCCTGGAGAGGCTGCGGGTATCGGGCATTGTGTTGCCGCCGAGCCTGTTCGACAAGGAAACGCAGGTCAGCTAAGGAGAAAGGAGGGGTACTGAGATGGGAATCATTGCGGTGTTGGTGTTCATCGGAGTATTTGTGGTCATCGCGCTGCCATTGACGGCTGCGTCACCCTCCAATAACTCCAAGCAGGCGCTGGCGGCGCTGGATGCGGTGCTGAAGACGGAGCCCAAGCAAGTGGCGCGGCAGCAGAGCATGAACCTGCGCAAGGATGAGCAACTGAGCAGCATTCCGTGGCTGAACCGGAAGCTGGTGGGCCTCGAGCTGGCGCCCTATCTGCACAGGGTATTGAGCCAGGCCGATCTGGACTGGAGTCCGGGCCGCCTGCTGATCATGACCGCGGCGTGTTTAGCGCTGCCTTCGTACATTCTGTACCTGTCGTTTCAGTCAGTTCCGCTGGCGTTAGTCGCGGGCGCGGTGCTGGGCGCACTACCTTTCGGGTGGGTGATGTTTAAGCGGAGCCGACGCTTCGGCGCATTCGAAAAGAACTTGCCGGAGGCGCTGGATCTGATGGTGAGCGGACTGCGCGCGGGCCACAGCCTGCTGGCAGCCATGGCCCTGGTGTCAAAGGAATGCCCCGATCCGATCAAGGGCGAGTTCAAGGTCTGCTTTGAGGAGCAGAATTACGGCCTGGAGATGAAGGCCGCGCTGGAAAACCTGCTGGTCCGCATCCCTTTACAGGACATGAAGATCACCGCGACCGCGATCCTGATTCAAAAGGAGAGCGGCGGCAACCTGGCCGAGGTGCTGGACAAGACATCGCATGTAATCCGGGAACGCTTCCGGCTGAAGCGACAGATTATGGTGCATACGGCACAGGGCCGGCTGACGGGGTTGATCCTTACGCTGCTTCCCATCGTGCTGGGCATCGGCATCTATTTTGTGGACCCGGGAATGATCAGCATTCTGTGGCACCGGGATATCGGGATCAAGATGCTGTGGGGCGCTGCGGGACTGATCCTGCTGGGCGGACTTGTGATCCGGCAGATCGTCAACATCGACGTGTAGGGGAGAGAAATGACTTTTGCGATTCTCGCATTTTTGGCTGTGTTTCTGCTGATCGCCAGCGGCGGATTGCTGTTGTTTTACCGCGAAGTGATGCTGCAGCGCATCAGCGAAGCCATCAACCCGCGCCGCAAGGAGAGAAGGCTGACGACGGTGGTGCAGCAGGCGAAGACCTCGATCGGGAGCCTGATGGGGACGGTCGAGAACCTGATGCCGAAGAGCGAGAAGGAAGTTTCGATCGTACTGCAACGGCTGACGCGGGCGGGGTACCGCAACGAGTCGGCGGTGAAGGTGTTCTACGGCTGCAAAGTGGTGACACCGATTCTTCTGTCGGCGATCGCGCTGGTGACGGGGTTGGCAAACTTTGGCCCGTTCTTTGTGTACCTGATGACACTGGGCGGGGGCTTTCTGGCGCCGGACTTCTGGCTGGGGAAGATGATCGACAAGCGGCAAAGGAAGCTGACCCGCGGATTGCCCGATGTACTGGATCTGTTGGTGATTTGCATGGAAGCGGGCCTGAGCCTGGACCAGGCGACGGCGCGAGCGGCACAGGAGTTGACCGCGTCGCAACCCGAGTTGTGCGACGAGTTGAATGTTGTGGTGCTGGAACAGCGCGCGGGACGAGCGCGTTCCGATGCATGGAAAAACATGGCAGACCGCACCGGCGTAGAGAGTTTACGCAATATGGTCTCAATGCTGGTGCAGACAGAACAATTTGGAACGAGTATTGCCAAAATGCTCCGCGTCCATTCCGACTCGCTGCGCACGCAGCGGGTGCAAATGGTGGAGGAGATGGCAGGCAAGACTTCGGTCAAGCTGGTGTTTCCGCTGGTACTCTTCATCTTTCCTGCGCTATTTCTGGTTACACTGGGACCAGCCGCGATAGTAATGGTTGAGTCATTTACGGCGCTAACCAACAAATAGAGGGGCAGGAAGGGAGAACGGCATGGACAATACGACGATGATCAGAGTGATTTGTGGGGTTCTGGCAGTCATCATTCTGGTGATCATCATTCAGCGCCGCCGCACCAGGGTGAAGTAGACGGCGAGCTAGAGCCCGTAGGCGACCAGGAGACAACAGGCGCCACGGCGGGAGTGGAACGATTCGTAGATCCGGGAGGCCTGCCTGGGTGCGCAAGCATCTCAGCGGGCAGCCCGGAGAGCGAAGCGGGTGAGTTGTTCTCTTTCGCACCGGAACGTGCGCGAAAGGTGAGGGCTTTGTTGTATGGAGCTTCTGGAGAGATTTGAGGAAGCGGCTGAAGCACAGAGAGGAAGAGGAGTTGCTGTGCAGCCGCCACGGGATAAACGAACCATGGAATCGCGGACGCATTGCGCCTATAACCAAACCCGGGAATGCTTTCTTGGCCTCGAGGTGAAGGCAGCGGACCTGCCGTCGACACGCGTGGGTGAGTTGATGGCGGCGCGGCCGTTGAAGTCGGGTGAAGGCGTGTGGATGACGCCGTTCCGGGGGATTCCCGCGGCAGCGATGCCGGCGCCACTGGATCTGATCTACCTGGACGCGGAGTGCCGGGTCATCGACACGGTGGAATCGTTCCCTACGTTTCAGGTGAGTTCGTCTCGCCCTCAGCCCAACAGCGTGCTGGCGTTACCGGCGCACTCTATTTACTCGTCGCAGACCCAGCCCGGCGATCAACTGGTGCTGTGCGTGGCCGAGGAGATGGGGCGGCAACTGCAGCGGCTGAGCAATCCGCGCAACGAGGCGGGAGCGGTGTCGCCGACGATTGCCGGCGCGGTGCTGCTGCGCGAGAAGCCGCTGTGGAGCGGTGGACCGGGATTGCTGGAGCTGGAGAACCGGAACGGTCACGGAACCAAGGCCGCGCCGGAGACCTACCAGATGGATCTGACGCAGCCGGGCGCGAAGGCGTTCAAGCCGCGGAACTGGTTGCAGCGCTGGTGGTCGCCTGATCCGCGCAAGGCTCCGCGCATATTGACGCCGGGTCTAGCCGCGTATTACTGGAACGGGTCGGCGCCGGTGGCGCATGGCATTCGCGACATCAGCTCGACGGGACTGTATGTGGTGACCGAAGAGCGCTGGTATCCGGGAACCCTGGTTCTGATGACACTGCAAAGGAGCGACGTCGACGATGAGCTTGCCGAGCGCGCGATCGCGGTGCAGTCGCGAGCGGTGCGCTGGGGACAGGATGGTGTGGGCCTGCAATTTGTTCTCCCCGATGAGCAGGGCCGACACTGCAGCAATGAGCCGATGCTGGATTCGGCGGGCAGGAAGGAATTCGAACGTTTTTTGGAGCAGTTGAAACGGGCGAAGTAAGGGGCGCCGGGGGCGCAAGAAAGTTTTAGGGAAGAACGGCGCGGCTGAGTCCAGATGAGAACCGGGGGTCGCGCCTGAAGGAGGATGCATGAAAATTCGCGGAAGCACGTTCTGGCGGGCCATTTTGCCCGTTCAACGCCGGGGGCGCGGCGTGCGCTTCAGGGGCGAGGATGGGAATGCGCTTATCGAGATTGCCTTGGTACTGCCTGTATTCCTGGCCTTTGTGACCGGGATCGGGTCGTTTGCCATTGCTTTGAACAACCAATTGACGCTGATTCAAGCGACGGGTTCGGGCGGACAGTACCTGCAACAAATCCGGACCAGCACGACCAACCCCTGCGCGGACACACTGACAGCGATCGAAAACGCGAGCCCGAGCCTGGCTCCGTCGAGCATCGGGCTGACGTTGACCATGAATGGAACGAAGGTGAATGCCACGACCTGCTCGGGCGATCAGAGCGATCTGGTGCAGGGCTCGGCGGTCACGGTTGCGACCACATATCCCTGCATTCTTTCGGTATACGGCATCAAATTCGCTTCCGGCTGCCAGCTTACGGCTCAGGTGACGGAGTACGAGTACTAGAGCGCCACGTCACGGAGGACTATGCGATGAAGAACATTGTCACAACTATTGCGCGCAAAACGATTACGGATCAAAGCGGACAGATATTGCCGATGTCGGCCGTGGTGCTGGTGGCCCTGATGGTGCTGGGCGGTCTGGGCATGGACGCTGGGCGCGGGTACATTGCGCAGGCCCGGCTGCAAACCTACGCCAACGCGGCGGCACTGGCGGCGGCGGGCGTGGTGTACAACACCTCGTCGACGAACAATGCCACGACGTATGCCAACGACTACAGCGCATCGGCCGGCGATGAGAACGCGATTTCCTACCTCGGAACCATAACAACGACCGTTGCCCCAAAGTGCCTGAACCTGCTGATGCCCAGCGGGAGCACCTGTGGCACCGGCTCTCCCTCAAATGCGGTGCAGGTGACGGAGTCAGCGAGCATTCCCACGACCTTCATGAGACTGGTGGGGAAGAACACGATGAAAATCTCCGCGGTCGCCACAGCCTCGATGCAGGGCGCGTCGCTGCCGTGGAACGTAGCGATCATCATCGACTCGACGGGATCGATGGCCAGCGTGGACAGCGACTGCAATAACCTTACAGAGTTCCAATGCGCGCTGAGCGGCGTTCAGGCTCTGCTGGGTTCTGTCAATCCTTGCGCGGGGACTGCGAGCACCTGCGGCCTGGCATCCAACGGCACCCAATCGAGCACGCCGGCGAATATCGCGGTGAGCCTTTTCACGTTTCCGAACATCTTGACGAATTACAACGGCACCGCGGTCAATTCGGTAAGCGCCGAGATCAATTGCAGCGGCAGCCCCTACACTTGGACAAACTATTCCAGTCAGCCGGTAGCCGCGCCGTACACCTTGCCCATTCCCGGAGCAACCCTGCCCGGGACGCCGAACGCCACATATATGACCTATACGGAGACGTCGGCGGGCGCGCATCCAGGCTACACGTGGACTGCGACCTACCAGGTCACTCCCTTTTTGAGCGACTATTACAGTCCTAACAGCACCGGGGAATTAAACTCCAGCTCGAACCTTGTGAAGGCGGTCGGGTATGGAAGCACGTCGGGTTGCCTGACCTATACCTTCGGTATCTGGGGCACCGGTTCCGGCAGCGGATTCGGCAATACATACTTTGCCAGCGCGATCTATGAGGCGCAGGCTGCGCTGAAGGCCGAACAGACCGCGCGCCCGGGGTCGAAAAATGCGATCATCTTCCTCAGCGACGGTCAGGCGAACGCAAGCTACTATTCGGAAAATGAGAGCGCCTACGGGACAGCCAACAGCACCAACCAATATTATGACGCGTACGAGTTTCCGATGGGCCCCGATCCCAGCACATCGCTGACTTACGGCAGCGAGGTTGGACCTCATGTTTCGAACGATCCCACGCCTTCTTATTACACCCCTGCTACCGCTCCGACGACCTACGGGTATAACACGCTCGGCGCGAATGGAAAGGGAATGTATCCGGATTGGTACGATCAGTGCCAGCAGGGGATTATTGCGGCTCAGTACGCCATGAAACAAGGAACCACGGTGTTCTCGGTCGCCTACGGCTCGGAAGATTCGGGTTGCAACAGCGGGTGGTCCGTTGGCTTGACCGATACGACGCTGCTTAGCAGCAGCGACTACCCGGAAACTTTGAACCAGTCCTTTACGCTTGCGCAACTCACCCCGTGCGTGACGATGGAGAATATCGCGTCCTCGCTGGATAATTTCTACTCCGACTACAACCAGAGCGGATCCGGCAGCACCTGCCAGGATGCTTCGCATACGGTATCGAGCATGCAGGACATCTTTCTGGCGATCGCATCGAGTTTCACGACACCGCGGCTGCTGCCTAACAACGCGAAGTAGACGGCGGAGAGAGACGGGGGAAACCCGCCCGCGACGAGGTTCGCGAAGGGCACGGACGCAATGTCCGTGCCTTTTTCCGTTGCAGCGAAAGGCGTGGGCAAGAGGCGAGCGCGAAACCAGACCTATTGCAGCTCTTCGGGGATGATGAGCAGGATTTCGACTTTGGCTGGCTGACCATTCTGCGTAGCGGGGCGGAATTCCCATTTCTGCAGAGCGGTGAGGACGAACTGCGCGCCGGAGAAGGACTGCGGGAAGACCACGCTGAGATCCTCAAAGCGGCCGGATTCATTGACGAAGCCGCGGATCATAAGCGCGTCGGCGTCGATGGAGCCGGGGGCGAGATTGGGGCGGACAATGTTGTAGGGCCAGGGCGCTTCAAGGCGGGAGACGGTGCCGCCAGCGGCGGCTTCGGCGTCGCGCGACAGCGAGTACTGCATGATCCAACTGCGGGAAAGGCCGACGTGGAGGTACGCGGTGTAGGCCATCCTGCCGCTCCATGCGCCTGTAATCTCGGGGAATTCCTGTTCGAGGGCGTCCCCGACGATGACGGCGCCGAAATGGCCGTCTTTGGGCAGGGCGATGGGAGTGGACGCGGGCTGGCCGAGCGCATTTGTGTCGATTCCGGCCGCGGGAGCAGGCGAGGCGGTTTCAGGCTTCGATGCCGCCGGGGACGGTTCGGGAGGGTTTGCCGACGTCTCGGGATTCACGCCCGCGCCGTTATCACCGGGCTTCGCGGCAGGAGCGCCTTTGCCCGCCTGTGCAGAGGGGTTCTGGGCCTGGCCGGCAGCGAGCGCATCCTGCGATTTCGATGCCTGAGATTCGTTGACCGGAGGCAGCGCGGCGGATCCATCTTTCAGGCGAATGTCAGAGAGCGAGAGGACGGCGGCCGGCGTGGGGGTCGCCGATTGCTGCGAGGCCGAGGCGGGAGGCAGTTGAACCTGTGCGGGAGCGTGAATGGTGACAGGCGACGTGGTGCTGGGCGCGATCAGCGATTTCAACGAGGGCTGATTGCTGGAGGCGATGTCGACGTCGGCGAGGTTGAGTTCCTGATTGGGCCGGTCGAGGACGGGAACGACATCGGCCGCGGTGGGTTGCTCCGGCAAAGGGGGAACGATGTGCTTGGCGGTGGTGTCGCTGGGAGACCAGAGGACGACCTGCGGCACAGGGATTTGCTGGGGCAACGTAATGGGCTTAGGAATGTCGGCCTGGATGAGGGTTTGCGGGCCCAGCGCGTGCGGCGTCAAGGTGCGGGGGAGCGAGAGGGATTGCCGGGTGTGTCCCGCGGGAGCCGCTGCGCCGGGATGCAGATTCGGGTAAGGAATATGACTGGCTGCCTGCTGAGACGGCGTGCGCAGATCGATCTGACGAACGGGGTAGTGCTCCTGGGTGATGCGGGCGACGGGAGGCTTGTAGCCAATGCTGAACCAGAGGACAGCCGCAGCGAGAGCGTGGACGAGGACGGAACCCAGGAAGGATCCCGGACCCTGGCTGGGAGGGGGCTGGGTCGCGAACAGCAGGATGTCGTGCGATGGCATCATCAACACAGGAGCAAAATGAACAGCACCCTCCGAGGGCGGATCGCCGAGCACGGAATCGGAGCCAAGCCGATCCTGAAGGATCGCCCATGCCGGCGAATCCGGACCTACCGTGTTTGACGCGAGATGAGCCAAGAGAGAGCTCCGACTGGGGAAATCGCGATGGATGATTTGCAGGGCCTGGCGGTCTTCGATTGCGCGGGAACCTGCCATGCGCCACAGAACACCCGTGGCAAGCCGACACTGCATTAAGCATCGCTCATTCCTCCGCTTTTACCTATTCCTCTCTTGATACCCCACAAGTAATATCGACAAATCCAGCAGAAAGGTAAATGATGTGAAGGGCTACACTGAAACCGCACTTTCCGCTGCGAGGCGAAGGCGATGGCCAGGGTAGCAGGATTGACGGGCAACTGCCGGATTCGAAAGAGAGACCAGGCAGAGAAAAGCGGAGTTGGCGATCTGCCAGCTCCAACGGAGTAGGGATGAATCGAAGACTGCTCACGATCCTCCTGATCGCATTTGTCATTGCTGGATTGTGCGCGTGGCTGGTATATCGTTTGGTGGGCGTTCGCGTGGCGGCGTCAAAGCCGATGGCCACGGCGCGGGTGGTTGCAGCGGCAAAGGATATTCCCCTGGGAGCTGTGATCACGACAGCCGACCTGACCACGATCACGATTGCCGGTTCGGCGCCCAAAGGCGCGATTCTGAAGCAGGAAGACGCGGTGGGCCGCGGGGTGATCTCGGAGATTTACCAGGGAGAAATGATATTGGACAGCCGCCTGGCCGGAGTGGGATCGGGCGGCGGACTGGCGCCCACGATTCCCCAAGGCATGAGGGCGTGCGCGGTGCGCGTGGACGAAGTGGTAGGCGTGGCGGGATTCGTGATACCGGGCATGCGCGTGGACGTTCTGGTGTCAGGCAGTCCTCCGGGCCAGAACAACGGCAATCAAAGCGAGGAGACGCAGACGCTGCTGCAGAATATCGAGGTGCTGTCGGCGGGCACAGACATCCAGAAAGACTCCCAAGGCAAGCCGCAGCAGGTGCAGGTGGTGAATCTGCTGGTGACTCCCGAGCAGGCCGAGACGCTGAGCCTAGCCGCCAACTCTCTCAAGGTTCAGCTGGTGCTGCGCAATCCGCTGGACACGCAGATTGCCAAAGTGCCGCCCACGGCGATGAAAAACATTTTTGCGACCGATGTACCGGCTACGCCCAAGACAGGAGAGGGTTCGTCGCGGCGGAGTGCGGGTAGCGAGCACAAGCCTGCGCCGAAGACGTATACGGTCACCGTCAGTAACGGCTCAAAGACTACGGAAGAGAAATTCGCTACACCCGGGGGACCGCATTGAGATCGACGACTGGGATCACCATCGCGTTTTGCAGTGGGCTGATCGCGGCTCTCTGCATCGGGCAGGTGGTGCGGGCTCAGGCCGCTCCGTCTTCCCCACCCTCCGCGGGAGCCACGTTTGACGACACCGCGAATGAACTCAATTTGGAAGTAGGCAAAGCCGTACTGGTGGACTGCGCGCAGCCCATACAGCGCGTGGCCGTAGGCACCGGTGAAGTGGCGGAAGCGACAGCCGTGAGCCCCACCGAGGTGATGATTACCGGCAAGGGACCGGGCGCGACGAGCCTGATTATCTGGGATATTCACGGCGGACGGCAGTTCTTCAACGTGACCGTGCGGCCCAGTGTGGCGCTGGCGGGCGACAACCTGGATGCCATCCGGCGCGAGCTGAGGGCGGAGCTGCCCGGTGAACCGATCCGGGTGAGTTACGCCAACAACAACGTTTTTCTGCGCGGCACGGTGAAGGATCTGAACAGTTCGGCTCGCGCGGTGGAGATTGCGTCGACGGGCGGCAAAGTGGTGAATCTGCTGGATGTGAATGTGCCCAAGGCGAAACCGCAGATTCTGCTCAAGGTGCGCTTCGCCGCCGTGGACCGCAGCAAGGCGCTGACGCTGGGCGTCAACCTCTACAATCTCGGGTTGGGGAATGCCCTGGGTGGAGTATCGACGGGACAGTTGACTCCGCCCTCAATTTCCAACGGCGGCAGCTCGAGCACCGGCGGGGTTTCCGGAACCGACGGTTCAGCAGCATTCGGCAGCACGCAAGGCAACATCTTTGCCTATTTTCCGGGGCTGAACGTGGGAGCCGACATTCATGCCCTGGAGAGTAAGGGCATCGTGGAGGTGCTGGCGGAACCGAACCTGCTGGCAACGGACGGCAAGGAAGCCAGCTTCCTCGCGGGCGGACAGTTCCCGTATCCGGTGGCGCAGGCAAGTTCGGGCGGCGCGGCCGCGATCAGCATCGAGTTCAAGGATTACGGCATCCGGCTTAACTTTATCCCCACGATTACTCCGCGCGGCACGATCCGTTTGCAGGTGGCGCCGGAGGTGAGCGCACTGGATTACGTCAACGAGGTAGAGATCTCGGGATTCGAAGTGCCGGGAATCACGTCGCGCAAAGTCAACACGGAAGTGGAGTTGAATGACGGCCAGACGTTTATCATCGGCGGCCTCCTGGACAAGAATGTCAGCGACACTTTCCAGAAGATTCCGTTTCTGGGGAGCATTCCGATCATCGGCAAGCTGTTCCAGTCGGAGATAAAGACCAAGAACGATACCGAGTTGATTGTGCTGGTGACGCCGGAGATCGTATCCCCGCTGCCGGCCGGTACGCCGACGCCGGACCTGAAGTATCCGGACCAGTTCATGCCGCCCAATTCGAACATCCCCATGCACCAGCCGGACGACAAGACGGCGGACAACACATTGCCGCCTCCTGCCCCGGCGATTCCGGTGGAGACGCTGATCGAAAGCATGAAACCGGAGAAGCCGCTGGTGATTGAATCGGGGACGGGCGGATTCGGTACGGCGGGATCGCCAATCAATAACGGCGGTGCATCGTCCACGAGTACCACGAGTACTTCAACGAGCGCCCCGCAGCCATAGCATGGGCCGCTGCGAGACGGTGCCGGCAACAGAGACAAGCGGATGAATGGTTGGCATCGCATGGCGAAAGGTGTACGGGAGTGGTTTGCTCCGCACCCCGCTGCCCCCGAAGGGCCCCAACAAGTTCACAACGTGACGCGCGGCACGGTGCTGGCGACGCGGCTTGAAAAAGCGCACACCGGAGCCACGCGAAGAAAAGGCCTGCTGGGCCGGGAGGGGCTTTTTCCCGGCGAGGGACTGTGGATCGCTCCCTGCGAGTCGGTGCACACTTTTTTCATGCACTTCCCCATCGATCTGGTCTACCTGGACCGCAAGCTGAAGGTGAGGAAGGTGCGGCACAGCGTTGGGGCGTGGCGCATGTCGGCGTGCTTCGCGGCGTACAGCGTGCTGGAGTTGCCGGCGGGCACCGCTGCGGCGACACGCACGGAACGCGGGGACACGATGGAGATCGGGCCTGCGGCGGCCGGCGGGAGCCTCTAAGCAATCAAGCGGAGAGAGTTGGGGCGGACGCGGCGGTTTTGCGGGACGAGGCGCGCGCGAAGAGATACCAGGCGAGCCACGCGGGTGTGATCCAGAGATATGCGGCGGAGTGCAGGTCGAAACGGACCAACTGGAATTCAACCAGGATGTAGATCAGGGCGAGGACCGAGAGCAGAAGCTGAGACGAGGTTCGGGAAACTCCCCGGAGCACAGCCGGCAAGGCGAGCGACTGATCGAAGATCCAGCCGAAGGGCGCCGCGAGCAAAGAAACCAATACCAGCATGGGGCCCTGATCGAGCCAGTCCCAGTCGCGGCGCCGGGGCCAGAACCAGGCGAGCGCCCAAAGGCAAGCCAACGCTACGGGGACAAAGGCGAGCCACTCGGCGGTTGGCCTGATGGAATCTCGCAATAGATCCGCGAGGCAAGGGGTGAACTCGCGCGTGACCACGGAGGTGCGCATGTAATACGCGTATTGGCTCCAGGCCGCAGGGTCGATGCATGTGGTAATCAGAGCGCCTGCTGCGAATGCGGTGACGGCGCCGGCCAGGATACGCCAGGCGCGCGCGATAAAGATCCAGACCAACAGAACCAGAGCGAAAGGAAGAAAGAGATGCGGCTTGATGGAGCAGAGCCAAAGCGCAGCGCCGGCTGCGAAAGGGCGGTTTTTGTGGAAACGCAGAAATAGCGTGAACCCAAAGAGCAGCAAGATGGAGGTCTGGCCGAGGAGCACGCACCAGAGAGCCGGAGGAAAGCAGTAGCCGAGCCAATCAAGGCGGTTGGGTAATCCGCCGAACAACTTCCACATGATACGCACGGAGATCGCGAGCAGGCCGAGCATGAGCAGGGACCACGGAAGCGCCGCTGCCATAGGGCTGACAAAGCCCAACGGCAAAGCCAGGGGCAGGGCCCAGGGCGTATTGCGCATGTAATAGGAAGAGCCTCCCTGGAACCCGGCATCGTGCTCGATTTGGCTGATGGCGGCGGGATCGTAAGGATTGCCGTGGCGGAGAAGTTGCCGGCCGGTGGCCCAGTAGACGATGAAGTCGCGGCGGGCCACGATGGCGCGGTTGAAAGGCATGATAGCCAGAAACAGCGTGGTGAACAAAACCGCCAGCGCGCACGCCATCGCGATCAAAAGTGCAGTGAAGTCGCGCTGATTCTTCAAGGTGGGAGCGCCTTTCCACGGCAATTATAAAGAAGGCGGGCACCCAGGGACCGATGGAGCAAAGGAGCGAGGGAGGAAGAAGGCGGGTTAGCAAGTCGGCGGGCCAGCGAGTCAGCCTTTGGTGGTGCGCGCGGTTGCGAGGAGATACCAGATAAGCCACGCCGGAGCGGTCCAGAGATAGAGGGGCGAAAGGACGCGGACGAGGCAAATCTCGATGTCCATGACGAAGATGGCGAGCGCCAGGAGGGCGAGAAGATTGCGGGAGCGCGTGGCGTAGGCGCCTTCGAGCAAAGCGGGAATGGCCAGGCACTGATCGTAAAACCAGCAGTAGGGCGCGGCGACAAGGGAGACCAGCATCAGAAGGCTGCCGTGGGTCTTCCAGTCCCATGCGGCGCGTCGACGCCAGAAGTAGAGGAGGGCCCAGACGCAGGAGAGCGCGGCGGGCAGGTACTGGAGCCAGGTTGCCTGGGGATCGACCCATTGACGGAGGGCGCTCGCCAGGCAGGGGATGAATTCGTTTTCGACGGCGGGCGAGCGCATCAAGCGGGTGTAGTCGAGCCAGGCGTGCGGATCAATGAGGGACGCGACGGCGCTGGAGAGAGCGAGGGCCGCGACGGCGCCTGCCAGCAGCTTCCATGCGCGCGAGAAGACGACCCATGCGGCGAGGGCGGCGGCAAAGGGCAGGAAAAGATGCGGCTTGAGGGCGCAGAGCCACAGGGCGGCTCCGGCGAGAAACGGCCGGGAGCCATGCCAACGCAGGAAGAGGACCAGCCCCAGCAAGGAGAAGAGCGCGGTCTGGCCCATGGTGAGGCAGATGAGGGCAGGCGTGAAGGACAGCGCGAGCCAATGGAGACGATTGGGAGGAGACGAGTAGAGCTGGCGGGCGATGCGCACGGAGAGGAGCAGGCAGGCGAGAAGGAGCAGGGACCAGAGGATTGCCGCCACGCGCAAAGGGAGGAAACCGAGCGGGTAGGCGAGCGGCAAGGCCCAGGGAGGGTTGCGCATGATGAGAACCGCGCGCACGTCAAGGCCGGCGGCGTGCTCCAGTGCCGAAATAGCATCGCGGTCGTACGGATTGGCGTGGTGGACGAGCTGCCGGCCGGTGGCCCAGTAAGAAACAAAATCACGAGATCCGGCGAGATTGCCGATGGCGGGTACGGCAAAGAAGAAGAGGGCGGCGAGGGTGAGCGCGAGCCCGGCAACCAGCGCAATCGAGAACTCCGCAAGATCACGGCGTTCCTGCGCCGGTGGAAGATCCAGCTTGCCAGTCATGGAGGTTATTCTACGGCACGGCTTTAGGTGCGACTGCAAAGGGTCGTGAGCGTAAGCTCCGCCGGAAGAAAGTATGGCGGAGGGGGCAGCAAAGACGAATAAATAACGAAGACGCCGCGAAAAGACGGGGCGACATCACGTTGAAATGCAGAAGGTAATGTAAACGGGGCCTGTCTGTGGAGCCAAGGTTGTAAACAGGCGTATACACGCGGCGACGCGAATTGGGGGTAAGATTTTTCTAGTTCATTGATTTTAAAGTGCAAGCTGACGTGTTCGAGATTGGCACGCCAGATGCAAGAGGTAGGGTGCCCGGCTGAGGCTGGGGAAAAAGAATCGGAGAGGAATAAAAAATGAACAACCTGTTTCTGGCAATGTATGTGAAACTGCAGAACCTGATGAACCGCGAAGAGGGTCAGGATCTGGTCGAGTATGCCCTTCTCGTTTGCCTGATCGCTCTGGCCGCCATCACCGGCGTGAACAAGGTTGCCACTGCGGTTACGACTGTCTTCACGAACATCAGCACTTCGCTGGCGTAACTCCTGGCAGTCAAACGCACCCAGGACCTCAGCTTCTTGACGGGAGGGTACAGGCCGACAAACTGCCGGGCTGTACCCTTCCTGTTAAGACAGCAGTTCGAATCGTGAACAACGAAGACGTAGGCAGACAAGAATAGCCTGGGTTCTCGTCGCAGCAAGCTCACCGACTTCTGTGCTTTTTTTAGACGCGAGACTTCGTGGAAACAAGCACGCCGGCTGCGGCCGGTAAATCACCGAAAGGGAGAAACAAAATGCGCGACACACTTCTGAAGCTGTATGTGAAATTCCAGGGCCTGAAGAACGGTGAAGAGGGTCAGGATCTGGTGGAATATGCATTGCTCGTCGCCTTGATCGCATTGGTCTGCATCTCGGGCGTCAACAATGTCGCGACGGCCGTGAACACCGTGTTCACGAACATCAGCACCTCGCTGGCCTAAACTCCGGGGAGCAATCTCCGGACGCACGACGAAACCCAGCACCTCAGCCTCTTTGTGGGGAGGATACGAGCCCTGCTTTCAGCAGGGAATTCGAATTCTCCCCGTCAAGAGCGCACCATCCTGGCGATCGAAAGGCACATCGAACAACCAGGGAGGGAGAAACTTCCGGACATATGTCCTGGAGGTTTTCTTTCTTTGTCAGTGAAAGACACGAGAGATCGTGCAAGCAAGGCAAGAAGCACGCCTGACGCCGGCTGCGGCCGGCCGTTCACGGATAAGGGGGGTACAGGGATGAACAGCATTTTTCTTAGGTTGCATGTACGACTCCATGAACTGACCAGCGATGAGCAGGGGCAGGACATGGTTGAGTATGCCTTACTTGTGAGCCTGATTGCTCTGCTGTGCGTTGCGGGGATCAGCCATGTAGCGGCATCCGTGAACGGCGCCTTCTCCAACATAAGCACGTCGCTCGCGTAAGCCATTGAACCGCGCAAGGTACTCGGAAAATCGGGAGCAACCGGCGCGACTGAACGTGAACCAACGATCGTTTGGGACGCAGTTCATTCCCACTCGGGTCAGGTTCCCAGAGATTGAATAGCAGCCGAGAGCCGGGGAGACACGAACGGAGAGAGTTTTCCTGAGATGATTTCGACGCTTGCGGGCGGATCATCAAGCAAAATTCCGGCGAGATAGTGCTCCGAATGACTTGAGCCATGCTCTGGCCAAGATCGATAGAGTGCAGACGGCGAAGAGGAGAGATCTGAAATGAACGACATTTTTCTCAGATTGTGGGTGGGGCTCGAACGCCTGCGATGCAGCGAAAGCGGTCAGGACCTGGTTGAGTACGCCTTGCTGGTCTGCCTGATTGCATTGGGATGCATCGCCGGAGTGAGGCACGTGGCCACCGCTGTGAGCACCGTCTTCGGCAACGTGAGCACGTCGCTCGCGTAATGCGAAACGAGAATTAAGCTAAAAACGCGCGGCGGCGGGACGTACCGAATTCAACTCAGCCCTGAACCGGGCGAGACATCTTCAAGAGATTGTACTTTCGAGAGAGGCTGGATGATGGCGGATCCTCCGCGAGCATCCAGCCTCTTTTGCGTTGGGGCATGATTGCAAGGTGACGAGAGGGGTTCGGGCGGGCGAATCCGGGATCAGCAAGCCCGCGGTCATGCCGTAGAATCGCGATGATCCGCCGCATAATTTCGCGAAATTCCGCGGAAACGAAATAAGACCAAGATGCTGCCCAACGCCCATCAATCCAACCCGACACTGATGATCCTTGAATGCGGCATGACCGCGCTGGCGGCAGCATCGGCCTTCGCGTTTCCGCGCCTAGGAAATGGGCTGTTCGGGCGGGTGGAACGGTTCTTCGGCCGGCTGGCGCAAAGGCAGGGGCTTGCGGTCGCATGCGTCGGGCTGAGCGTGATCGTGTTGCGCCTGGCAATTTTTCCTCTGTTCCCGGTTCCGCTGCCCTTCGTTCCGGATGATTTCAGTTTTCTGCTGGCATGCGACACGTTTGCGCACGGCCGTCTGGCGAATCCGACTCCGGCGATGTGGACGCATTTTGAAAGCATTCACATCACGATGCTGCCGACCTATCAGTCGATGTACTTTCCGGGGCAGGGGCTGGTGCTGGCGGCGAGCAAGGTGATTCTGGGAAATCCGTGGATTGGTCTGCTGATTGTGAGCGCACTGATGTGCGCGGCGCTCTGCTGGATGCTGCAGGCGTGGCTGCCGTCGAGCTGGGCGTTGCTGGGCGGAGCGATTGCTGTGCTGCGCCTGGGCGTGTTCAGCTACTGGACGAATACCTATCACGCGGGCGGATCGCTGGGCGCACTGGGCGGGGCGCTGATTCTGGGAGCACTGCCGCGGCTCATGAAGACGGCACGAATGCGCTATGCGACGCTGATCGGCATCGGCATTACGATTCTGGTGCTGACGCGGCCCTACGAGGGGATTCTGATGTGCCTGCCCGCCGGGTTCGTGCTGGTGCGCTGGATGTGGAAGGGAAAGAATCGCCCGAGCCCTGCTGCGATGGCGCGGCTGGCCGCGACGCCGCTCCTGTTTGGTATGGCCGCCGTGGCGTGGATGGGCTATTACGATTACCGCGCCTTCGGCAATCCGCTGACGCCGCCGTATACGGTGAATCGCAATACCTATGCGATTGCGCCATATTATGTGTGGCAACATGCGCGGCCCGAGCCGAACTACCGCTACGCGGAGATGCGGAAGTTCTATCACAAGGGCGAGGGCGATTTCTTTGAAAAGATCCACACGCCCGGCGGGTTCTTACCGCACACGCTGGAGAAGGTCGCCTTCACGTTTCTCTTTTATACGAACTTCACGCTCTTGATTCCGCTCATCATGGTACGCCGGGTTTTTCTGGACAAGCGCATCCGGTTTTTGGTGGTTTGTGTACTGGTGCTGGCGGCGGGAATGGCGATCGAAGTCTTCCTTCTGCCGCACTACGTAGCGCCCTTTGCCTGCGCCTTTTATGCAATCGGGCTGCAAATGATGCGGCATCTGCGGCTATGGAAGCCTGAAGGACAGCCGGTGGGGCTGGCGCTGGTGCGAGCGACGGTGAGCCTCTGCGTGCTGCTGGCGTGCTTGCGGGTGTTTGCCGAGCCGCTGCATATCGCTCCCAGCGAGTGGCCGGCGAGCAGCTGGAACTTTACCTGGCTGGGTCCGCAGCATTTCGGTGTGGAGCGCGAAGAGATTGAAGCGCGGCTGAGCCAGCTTCCTCGCGGGCAACTGGCGATCGTTCGCTATTGGGGAAATCACGATCCGTTCGACGAGTGGGTTTACAACGGCGCGGACATCGATCATGCGAAAGTGATTTGGGCAAGAGATCAGGGTTCTGCCGGCAATCAGGAGTTGATCCGGTACTATCGGGACAGAACTGTTTGGCTGGTCGAGCCAGACGCGATTCCGGCGCGAGTTTGGCCGTATCCGCTTGAGGAGCCAAAGCCATGATTAACGGAAAACGGATTGCGGTGGTGATGCCGGCGTACAACGCCGAAAAGACGCTGGAACAAACCGTGCAGGAATTGTCGGACGTGGTGGACATCAAGATTCTGGTCGACGACTCCAGCAAGGACAAGACGGCGGAACTTTCTCGCAAGCTGGGCGTGCAGACGTTTATCCACGACGCCAACTACGGCTACGGGCGCAATCAGCAGACCTGTTATCGCGAGGCGCTGGCGGCGGGCGCGGACATTGTGGTGATGGTGCATCCCGATTACCAGTACACGCCGCTGCTGGTTCCGGCCATGGCGGGCATGGTGGCCAGCGGCGTCTACGACATGGTTCTGGCGTCGAGAATTCTGGGCGGGGGCGCGCTGAAAGGCGGCATGCCGCGCTACAAATACATTTCGAACCGGCTGCTGACGGCGTTTCAAAATCTCTTTCTGGGCGTGAAGCTGTCGGAATATCACACGGGGTTCCGTGCGTTTTCGCGCGAACTGTTGCAAGCGCTGCCGCTGCTCGAAAACTCCGACGATTTTGTCTTCGACAACCAGATGATTGCGCAAGCCGTAATGTTTGGCTTCAAGATCGGCGAGATTTCGTGCCCGACGAAGTACTTTGAGGAGGCTTCGTCGATCAATTTCAAGCGCAGCGTGAAGTACGGACTGGGCGTACTTGCGACCACGGCGGGCTTCGTGGCCCACAAACTGGGAATGGTTCACGCGGCTCGCTACTCGCCCTCCGGCAGAAGGATAAGCCAGCAGTACTATTCCGAGATCGGATAGCGCCCCGGCAAAAGGAGAGATCGAGTATGACCAAAGCGCGGTCCGACGGCCTCCTTTTGCTCACATTGGGTAGCGTGTTGTTCGCATCGCTGGGCTTGCTCTGCGAGCACTTCTTTCCTGCCGCGATGGCGGATTTCGATGGCCAATATTACGGCGCGCGGTGCCTGTTGCAACACTCCGACCCGTACCGCGAAAGCGACTTGCTGCGCGTATATCAGGCGGAACAGGGAGACCACGCAGCAGCCTACGAGGGGCTTCACCGGATCGTTACGCTCTATGTCAACCTGCCGGCCTCATTTCTTTTGTCTTCGCCTTTTGCATTGCTGCCCTGGGGCCCCTCGCACTTGCTGTGGATGATTGCGATTGCGTCGAGCACGATCCTCGCCGCTTATCTAATGTGGGATCTCGGCGCGGACGCCGCGCCCCAAATCTTGGGCGGCCTGATCGCCATCTTTCTTGCCGGAAGCGAGTTACTCATCGAAATCGGCAACGCGGCCGGCATCGTAGTAAGTCTTTGCGTGATTGCCGTCTGGTGCTTTCTCAAGGACCGGTTCATACCGGCCGGAATACTTTGTTTCGCACTCAGCCTGGCGATCAAGCCTCATGTCGCGGGCCCGGTCTGGCTCTTTTTTCTGCTGGCCGGCGGGCTCTACCGGAAGCGCGCGTTGCAGACCCTGGCGATGACGGCCGTTTTGAGTCTTTGCGCAGCCTTTTGGGTCTGGTGCGTGGCGCCGCACTGGATGACGGAACTCGAAAGCAACCTGCAGACGATTTCAGTGCACGGCAATCTGAACGACCCGGGCCCCGCGAGCCTCGATCCCCGACGCCACGGCGCCATCACGATCAGCCTGCAAACCGCCGTCAGCGTCTTCCGCGACGATCCGCACTTTTACAATCCGATCACCTATCTTCTTTGCGCGCCGCTGCTGCTGGTGTGGGCGATCACCACACTGCGCAGGCGCTTCTCACAGGAGGGCGCGCGGTTGGCGCTCGCGGCCATCGCCGCTCTTTCCATGCTTCCGCTCTATCATCGGCTGCACGATACCGGCCTCTTACTGCTCGTCTTTCCCGCCTTCGCCATGCTTTGGGCCAAGGGCGGCCCAACCTCCTGGCTTGCACTCCTGTTCACGGGCGCAGGCGCATTGATGACCAGCGATATTACCGTACAGCAGCTCGCCATCCATAGCGCCCATCTGCGAGAGTCCACTTCAGGGCTAACCGGCCAGCTTCTCACGGTGTTGTTGGCCCGGCCGGTCCCGCTCATCCTGCTCGCTATGGGCGTTTTCTATCTCTGGGTCTATGTGCGGCATGCGGTTGCGGATGCTCACAAGGGGCAAGCAATAGGCGCTACGCAGAATTGCTGACGAACGCGCCGGCGCATACTGGCGGCGAGGCGGAACGCGAGATGCCGTTTTCGATGAGTCTTGATGTTGCGTTCTGATTGCATCCGGCGGGCCGTGCCCCGTCTGCCACTGAGGCGATCGTCCAGCGACAGGAACTTCCGTGCAGACGCAACGATGCCGCCCGCAGGCGGCATCGAGTGAGACGGACCTGCCGGCTGCGCCTTAGACGCCGACGCCGAATTCGCTGGGCTGCTGTTCTCCAGCGTTCGAATAGAAGTCGTAGGGAGTGCGCTTCTTGAAGCGATAACGGCTGCGCAACTCGGCGCCCACGAAAATCCCG
This sequence comes from Occallatibacter sp., assembly GCA_050011915.1. Lineage (GTDB taxonomy): Bacteria > Acidobacteriota > Terriglobia > Terriglobales > Acidobacteriaceae > Telmatobacter. Next base: position 5,966 of record JBEKIE010000007.1, on the reverse strand, counting down.
AGCGCGGCAACTGCCATTCCTACGGAGAACCAGGTGATTACCTTTATGGCAGTGGATCCCGTCTTTTCCTCGAAGGGAGTCTCTTCATCGGGCGTGAAGGAATCGATTTCCATGGACATCTCGAACTGCCTCCTGACACACCATGATAGCGCAAAATGCGTAGGTCTGGCTGGCTGAGGCACTGCGGAAAACGCGGATGTTAATTACTGAAGAGTGTCAATTCGGGCCAGCCATAAAGTCTTATCGGTTTCGGGAAGGAAGCTGGCGCGGATGGAGTTGGCGGCGAGTTGGCGCAGTTCGTCGCGGGTAAATCCCTGTTCGGTATGCGCCAGGAGGAACTCGTTGGCGAGATCGGAGCCGAAGAGGGCGGGATCGTCGGAGTTGAGCGTTACCAGGAGTCCCCGATCGAAGTAATTGCGCAGTGGGTGGGCGGCGAAGGAGGGGCAGACGCCGGTGCGTACGTTCGACGTGGGGTTCAATTCGAGGCAGGCGCTCCGCGCTTTAAGCTCCTGGAGTAGTTTCTCGTCTTGAATGGCGGAAACGGCGTGGCCGATGCGCTCGGAACCGATGGAAAGCGCCTCCCAGATGGCCTCGGGGCCGGTGGTCTCGCCGGCGTGGTTGGTAAGGCGGAGGCCATTGGCGCGGGCCTGAGCGAATTGAACGCGGAAGGGTTCAGAGCCGGTGCGGCGCTCGTCGCCGCCGAGGCCGATGCCGACGATGGAAGGGTAATGCGGGCGCATCTCGGCGGCTTTGCGGAAGACGCGGTCGGCCTCTTCGACGGTGAAGTGGCGGACGGCGTCGAAGATCCAGTAGAGCGAGAGGTTGAACTCGAGGGCGGCGCGCTCGCGGGCGCGTTCGAGGGCGGCGAAGATGGGCTCAAAGGCGCGCGGATCGAAGTTGCGCCACATATAAATAACGCCGACGGAGATGAAGACTTCGGCGTGGACGACGCCCTGGGCGTGCAGGTGCTGCATCATGCGCCAGGCGGCGAGTTCGTAGTCTTCGGGGTCTTTGAGGCGGCGGGTGATGGCCTTGAAGCACTCAATGAACTCAGTAAAGTCAGTGAAACGGTAGAGCGCTTCCGCCTCGGGCAGCGTCATCGAACGGGAGTCCTGGCGCGCACTGAGCTCGACAAGCGTCGCGGGCAGAATGGTGCCCTCGAGGTGCAGATGCAACTCGGCCTTGGGCAGGCGGCGGATGAAGGACTGAATGGCGGTCACAGTTTTAGTTTAGCGGGAGGGCAAGAAGCCTGGATCCGTGGTGTCCCACCCTTTCGCAAAAAACGCGAAAGGAGGGAGCACGGGGCCGCGTTACTGGTTTTTGATTGATGTGACCTTGTTGTTGACGAAGGTGATGGTCCACATTTTGCCGGCCTGGTTGTAGGTGACGGTGCGATTGCCCTCGGAGGAGCCGTCGGATTGGGTTTTCTGGCCGATGGACATGCGGGTCTGGAGTTCGCTCATACTGGGAAGGACCTGGTGCGCGTCGATGGCGGCCCAGACGGATTTGGGCCAGTTGTCATAGATGGTGTGGGGATCGTCGTAGAAGAAGAGGACGTCGCTGAAGTAGGCTTCCTGCGGGCCATCGATGACGCCGATGGCGGTGGCGTAGAGGCTTGGGCTGCCGGGCAGCGCGAAGACGGCGAAGACCTGGCGCGCGCCGTGCGAGATGCCGTCGTCGATCGCCGCGGGCGCGGCGGCCTTGACGACTTTCTTGATGTCGAGCCGTTGCGCGGAGGGAATGACGCCGGCGGATTTCGCGAAGACGACGCGGCCGCCTTCGTAAGGGAAGTAGGGCATGGTGTAGCCGTTCTTCATCCAGACGCTGGTGTTCTCGAGCTTGAGAACGTCGTCGAAAGATGTGGGAAACATGGTGCGCACGACAGCCACGTCGTCGGGCGTGAGGTTCTGCTCGGGATTGGCCTGGGAGGCGACGCCGGGATTGCGGCGCTTTTCAAAGACGACGAGCAGATAGATGCCGCCGATGGTGAGCGTGATCAGCGTCATGATGAGAGCTTTTTGCCAGTTCTTCACAGAGACTCCGTCGGTGCGCGTCTACCGGGGCCGGGCAAACTCGGAACGGTGACGGCTGTAGAGGAAATAGATGAACAGGCCGATGACGAGCCAGGCTATGAAGCGATACCAGGTGCGAATCGGCAGACCGGTCATGAGGAGAAAACAGAAGAAGACGGAGAGCTCCGGGATGACGGGACCGCCGGGGACAACGAAACCGCGACGGCGGTTGGGCTCGCGATAGCGCAGGACGATGACGCCGATGGAGACGAGAACGAACGCGAAGAGCGTGCCGATGTTGGAGAGGTCGGCGAGGGTGCCGATGTCGAATAGGCCGGAAGGAATGGCGACCAGGATTCCAGCGACCCATGTGGAAAAAGCCGGCGTGCGGAAGAGGGGGTGCACGTTGGAGAAGACCTTGGGCAGCATGCCATCGCGGGACATGGAGAACCAGACGCGCGATTGGCCGATCTGGTAGACAAGGATCGACGAGATCATGCCCATGAGCGCGCCCAGCAGGACGACGAGGCGAATCCAATAGAGGGGATGGCCGCCGGGCAGGAGGGAGATTTTCTTGAGCGCGTTGACGACGGGAGCCGCGTCGCCGACCATGGACTGCCATGGAACCAAACCGGTGAGGCAGACGGCAACGGCGACATAGAGCACCGTGCAGACAACGAGCGTGGCGATGATGCCGATGGGAAGATCGCGCTGCGGATTGTTACACTCCTCAGCCGCAGTTGAGACGGAATCGAAGCCGATGTAGGTGAAGAAGATGATGGAGCCGCCGGTGAGCACGCCCGACCATCCGTTGGGCATGAAGGGATGCCAGTTGGCGGGGTGAATGAAGTTGAGGACGGCGAAGACGAAGATGAGGATGGCGACAAGTTTGAAGGCCACCATCATATTGTTTGTCCGGGCCGACTCGCGGATGCCGCGGACGAGAATGATGGTGAGCAGCATCACGATGAGGAAGGCGGGAATGTTGAAGCCGATGTGCCAGCCGGGTTTGTAGATGTCGTTTCCGGCAAGATCCTGGAGCCCCTCGGGGAGATAAGCGGGCGAGATCCATTTGGCAGAGGGATGCAGGCCGAACCAGTCGAGGAGGTCGACGACGTGGGCGGCGAAGCCGACGCTGACGCTCATGTTGGAGACGGCGTATTCCAGAATCAAGTCCCAGCCGATGATCCATGCGATGAGCTCGCCGAGCGTCGCGTAAGTATAGGTGTAGGCCGAGCCTGCAATTGGAATCATTGACGCGAGCTCGGCGTAACAGAGGCCGGTGAGCGCGCAGACGAAGGCCACCAGGATCATGGAAATTGCGATGGCGGGACCTGCGCCGGGACGGCCGGCGAGGATGGAATGGGTGAGGACATAGTGGATGAGCGGCGTGTCGGCAACGGTGGGGTTGGGAAGCTGTTCGCCGGAGATGGCCGTGCCGATGACGGTGAAGATGCCCGAGCCGATGACCGCGCCGATGCCGAGCGCGGTGAGCGACCACGGGCCGAGGGTCTTCCTCAGCCTGTGGTCGGGCTCTTCCGACTCGCGAATCAGCTTGTCGATCGATTTGCGGGCGAAAAACTGGCTGGGCAGTGAGGCCTCCGTACAGGTGTCAGGTTTCAGGGGTCAGAGAGCAGACCGAGGAGCCCTTAACGCTTGAGCGCCAGAAACTGACACCTGACACCTGAAATCCCACCCCTGTTCTTACCGCTTGCTCTGGCCGCGGACCATCTTCTTGACTTTCTTCTTCAGCGAGCCGCGCGGAGTGGTGCGCTTAGCCTTGGGCGCTGCCTTTTTGCGCGCCGTACGCTTGAGCTTTTTGCGTTCCGCCTTGTCGGCGATCTTTTTGGTGTCTGCCACGATTACCTCTTTCGGTTGGGTATATTCCACGATCCCGCCGGGACGGCGAGTGCAAATTTGATGGTATCAGGGAAGGGGCGCTCGAAAAAGCGGTCGCCCTCACACGCAAAAACCCGGCAAGCGGGGTAAACTCCAGGACGGAGAAGCGAACGTGGCTCCTGAAACCATCCTCAAAGCATCGAACGCCGCTGATCGGGCGATGGGCCGCGTATTGGCCATCAATCCCGGCACAACCTCGACGAAGTTCGGCGTTTTTACGCGCGCGGGCGAGGAACTCACACGCAACATCCACCACGGCGACGACGAAATCCAGCGCTTTAAAGGGCGGCCCATGCTGGACCGGCTTGAGTACCGCGCGGAGCTGATCGAAAAGGCGCTGGCAGCGGCTGGATTTACTCCAAAGGGTAAAGCGGCGGAGCCGTGGGAGGCGGTGGCGGGGCGCGGCGGGATGTTGCCGCCGATGGAGTGCGGGACGTATCTCGTGGACGACGCGATGGTCGCGGAGCTGAGGGCGGCGCGGCGCGGCGAGCACGCATCGAACCTCGGCGCGGTGCTCGCCCTTCGCTTTGCGCAGGCCGCGGACGTCAATGCCTACATCGTCGACCCTGTAACGGTGGACGAGTGGCAGCCCTGCGCGCGGCTCTCCGGCTCGCCGCTGGTCCCGCGATCATTCATCGGCCACGCGCTGAACACCAAGGCCGTGGCCAGGCGCTACGCGCGCGGGGTGGGACGCAGCTACGCATCGCTGCGGCTCATCGTGATTCACATGGGCAGCGGCATCACGGTGTCGGCGCATCGCGAAGGGCGCATGATGGACAGCAACTCCATCGAGGAAGGCCCATTCGGGCCGGACCGCACGGGCTCTCTGCCGGTGCGCGCGCTGGTCAAGCTGTGCGCGAGCGGGACCATGACCGCGCAGCAGCTCGACCGGCATGTCTTCGGCGATGGAGGGCTGTTCGCGTACCTGGGCACGCGCGATTTGATCGAGGTGGAAGGGCGCATCGATTCGGGCGACCCAGAGGCCGCGGCGGTCTTCGAGGCCATGATCTACCAGATCGGCAAAGAAGCTGGCGCAATGGCCGCGGTGCTCGAAGGCAAGGTGGACGCGGTGCTCGTGACCGGCGGCATGGCGCACTCGGAACGCGCGGTGGCTCGGCTGCGCAGATTCGTGGAGTGGATCTCGCCGGTTGCGGTGTTTGCCGGCGAGGATGAGCTGCAGGCATTGGCCGAGGGTGTGTTTCGCGTGCTGGACGGGGAAGAGCCGGCGCGGCGGATGGGGAAGAGCGGGACGTAGGGAACGAGGGAGCGAGGGGACCGCGAACCACTGACCGCTGTCGCGCCGGCTGCGCAAATACGACGCGGAATGCGCGACGATCAGGCTTCCTGGATCGGCAGTCCCGTGCGCTCGGCGATCAGGCGCGCGACCTTCTTGGGACGGAAGAATGTGTACGACGAGAATCGGGCTTCGCTTCCGTCCCTTCCCTGCACGTAGTATTGCTGCGCGTTGCCCACGCGTTTGTGCCAGATGGCTGCGATCTGATCCCAGGCAAGAAACAGATCGGAAGGTTGCTTCTTTGTGCCCAGATTGAACATCACACCCCTGCCATCCATCGTGACCCTATAACCCGCCATGGCGCGGGACAGTTTCCACATCCACGGGCAGCCATATCCGAAAGCAAATGCACCGAAACTCCACCACATGGCGTTGTACAAATTTCCGCCGCTGAAGCCGCCCGAAGAAAGAACTGAAAACACCATGAGCACCATGCAGACCGCGAAAAAAGCGGAGAGGATGCTGCAGATCATCGTGACGGCGATGAGGAGCCGGCTATTTTCAACGACCACCGGTGTGGCGCGATGCATTGCGATCTGGGAAGTGATGCCTGCACCCGACCCGGGAGCCGGGAACCCTGTTGTACTCATGACGCAACCTCTCTCTCGATTTGTTTTGGCCGGCTGAGAACTGGTCCGGCTCACGATTTCCGCGGCACTCTCAATGGGGTGCGTGGCCGCGGACGAACATATCCTCTGACTGGCACGCGCCACGCGATTTAAATTCTGTGAGTCAAGGGAAAGATGAGGAATAAAGCTGCT
>JBEKIE010000006.1:0-94938 GCA_050011915.1 Occallatibacter sp. | reverse complement strand
GGCACGCGCATCATCTCCGTGGCGCCGCACTGCAAGAGCCCGTTCAAGTCCATCGCCGTGAAAAGAAAGCTGACCATCATCGACATCGTGGCCAGCCGCATGTTGATGTCGCACGGCTACCTGAGCAAGATGTTTGCCATCTTCGACAGACACAAGTGCCCCATCGACATGGTTTCGACCAGCGAGGTCTCGATCTCCGTTACGGTCGACTCCAACGCGAGCCTGCCGGAGATTGACGCTGAGTTGAAGATGCTGGCCGACGTGACCTACGAAGGCAAGAAGGCGCTGGTGTGCATGGTGGGCGAGGACATTCGCGGCCAGAACGGCATTGCCGCGCAGGTGTTCAACGCCATCCGGCACGTGAACGTGCGCATGATTTCGCAGGGCGCAAGCGAAATCAACATGAGCTTCATGATCGAAGAGGACGACGCCGACGAGGCGGTGCGCTCGCTGCACGCGGCGTTCTTTAAAGAGCCCGATCCGGAGATCTTCGATGTGGAAGCGAGGAAGCAGCTTCTAGCCTCTAGCTCCTAGCTTCCAGCTCGTTGTCGCCACAGCCGCTTCAAGTTCGGAAACTCAAGCAGTTGATTTGCACGGGCTCTCGATTCACCTCGGCAGAAGCTAGTAGCTAGAAGCCAGTGGCTAGGAGCTGTACTTCATGCTGATTCTCGTTCTGGGCAAAGGGAAAACCGGCAGCCTGGTGGCGGAAGTGGCGCGGGAACGTGGCCACGGCGTGCGCGCGTTCGACATCGACGAAAATCCTCATGCCTCGGCGCTGACAGCTCCGAATCTCGCCGGCGTCGATGTGGTCATCGACTTCACCGCTCCCGAAGCGGCCGTTGAAAACATGCGCGCGGTGCTGGCGCTGGGCGGGCGCATTGTGGTCGGAACTACCGGATGGTACGCGAAGCTCGAGGAGATCAAGGCGCTCGCTCTCGAGCGCGGCGGCGGGTTGCTCTACGGGACGAACTTCTCCATCGGCGTGCAAAAGCTCTTCCAACTGACGGCGGAGTTGGCGAAGCTCGAAGGCTACAAGTTTTCCATCGACGAGACGCATCATGTGACCAAGCTCGATGCGCCTTCGGGCACGGCGATTACGCTCAAGGAAATACTTCTCGGCGTGCGGCCGGGGATCGACGTGCCCATCGAGTCGCATCGCGTGGGCGATGCCGAGGGCGAGCACCTCGTGCGCGCCGCGAGCGACTGCGATGTGCTGGAACTGCGGCATGACGCGCACTCGCGACGCGGCTTCGCGCTGGGTGCGGTGCGCGGGGCGGAGTGGCTGGTAGGGAAATCCGGGGCGTGGGAGTTTCGGGAGATCTTCGATCAGCTCTAATTGTTGGCTGCCTCGGGATAGTGCAGAACCGAGTCGCGAGCGATGCCGCGCTCTACGGCGGCGAGATTCTGATCGGTCATTGACACGACAACGCAGGGAGACAGCTCTGCTTCAGACGTGGACTCCTCGTTGATCTGACCACTAAAAACCAGGAGAACTTCTGCTCCACTCGGAAGGCCGCGGGCGTCGGCCGGGGACACGGGGCAGGTTTCTACGGACCCGACCGTCTTGGCCATATAAAAACTGCGACTTGGCATGTCCGATTCCCCCTTCAGCAATTTCTTGATGCGGAATGACGTTTTGGTCGAATGCTTGTAGGGGGGATTACGGGATGGTTTGTGCAGAACCTCCGCAATTACGACATACTCGGCGTCACGAGCCGCGATCCAGAGGGGGAGGCCCTTCAGAGCGTCTACGTCTTCGCCCTCGTTCATTTTTCTGAGACCGGCGTTGTAGAGGGAAGCCGCGGATGGTACTAACTCAGCTGCAGTGCGGCATTCGTCCCAGCGCGTCAGGCAGCCGAGATTGAAATCTAGCAACGCGTTGACGGTGTTTACGTCGGCAAAGGGTGTGAACTGAACCTCGGCATCATGTCCCTCGCGATCATCTTCTACCAATAGAGACATTTCGGGATTGTCTACGGAAAAGACTGTTTCTTTCGATAGAAAGCGCCCGTGGGAACACGAAGTTCCGCAGACGGCCTGCGCTATCACGGAGGAATTGGTCACCGCATTCAATTCGCCGTACTCGTTATAGGTTTCTGGGAAAGGAGTTATCAATACGGCATATGATTTTGACCATATGACTCCGTCTCGGACTTCGAATCGGGCACTTACAACGGCAAATCGGCCTCCAGCCCATCGGTACGGACGATTCATCCATCGAGGCCACCGCAATTCCGATCCCCAATTTCCTCCAGTAATTAGCGGGAAATGATGCAATGCGTGGGAAACATCGTCGATTGAAATTTCGTAACTGCAATATTGCTGATCGCATTCGTTTTGATAACCACCCCGCTTGCCCCAGCGGTGCATCAGCCGCTGCGCATCGGCCCAGGTACTTTTGCCCATTTGGATTTCGCGGATGTCGGCGAGCAAGCGCTCGGCGCGCCAGCGCAAGACGTACTGCTGGATGCGCACGACGGCAAAGAGACAGACGATCGGCGCGAGGATGGCGATGCACGCAATCCGAGTCCATCGACCCCAACGTACATGGGAGGCCATACATCATTAGACACCGAGACGGGCGCGATTGTTCCAAGCCGTGCATGCCCCGACAGGGAGCTCGTGCGCGCAAGGGCTTGCTGCTAATAACAGAGATTGACAAAGCCTGTTATTCGGCCCATGATCGATTTTGAGGAGAACTTCCCCATGAATGTTTCGTTGACACGCGAACTCGACAAGTTTGTCGCTGCCAAGGTTGCCTCCGGGCGCTATACCTCGGCCAGCGAAGTGGTGCGCGAGGCGCTGCGGTTGCTAGAGGAGCAAGATAGCAAGATAGTGCGCGCGAAAGACAGCTTGCTGCGTTTAACCGCGAACTTGCCGCGCGGCTTCAGTCGCTTGATCGCGGAAACTACGTTGAGCCGGACGTCGTATGGGCGGAGCTGGAACGAAAATCCCGAGCACGAAGGAAAAAGCGGGCATGAGCAGGTATGTCATCAGTCCTGAGGCCCGGTCGGACCTGAATGAGATTTGGGAATACATCGCGCAGGACGATTTTGACGCGGCAGACAGCTGGGTCGGCAAGCTCCGTGATGCCATTGAGTTAGTGGCTCGCGTTCCTGGAATCGGCCATACTCGAAGAGATCTTACAGACCATTCAGTATTATTCTGGCCAGTTGGCGCTTATTTAATTATTTACAGAGTGAGGAACAGACTTGTTGAGATCGCCGCTGTCACCCACGGCGCAAGGGACATTCCATCTTTCCTGCGTGGGCGCACCCAATAAGAACTCGATCTTGTTGCGCGCAAGATGTCGCCGGGCCTTCACGTCGGCTTCACCGAACCGTTATACACTTGACCTGATATGGAAATGACGGGCTGTGGTACTGCAATTGTGACGCCCTTCAGGGGCGATGGATCGGTGGATGAACCGGCGCTGTGGGCGCTGGTGAACTGGCAGATCGAGTCGGGCATTGATTTTCTGGTGGTCTGCGGCTCGACGGGCGAGGCCGCGACGCTGGACGAAGAAGAATGGCTGCATACCATTCGTCTCGTGATCGATGCCGCGGCGGGACGCGTTCCCATCTGGGCCGGCTGCACGCACAACGCGACGCGCGTACTACTACGGCAGGCGGCGCTACTCAAGCGCGTGCCCGGTGTGGCCGCGGTGCTTTCGGCAAATCCTTATTACAACAAGCCGACGCAGGAGGGGCAGTTCCAACATTTTCTGGCGCTGGCGCGCGAGGTTGATCCGCTGCCGGTGTGCGTCTACAACGTGCCGGGGCGCACCGCCGCGAACCTGGAGCCGGAGACTGTGGCGCGGTTGGCGGCGGCGGCGAAGAACATCGAAGCTATCAAGGAAGCCAGCGGCAAGCTCACGCAGTTTGCCGAGCTGTCGCATTTGCTGCCGAGCGGCTTCAAGATTTTTTCGGGCGACGACAACCTGGCGCTGGCTGCGATCGCGGTGGGGGCGCATGGATTGATCAGCGTGGCCTCGAATGAAGCGCCTGCCGATGTGGCGCGCATGATTCGCGCCGCGCTGGAAAACCGCTGGGACGAGGCGCGCGATCTGGAACGGCGCTTTGCGCGGTTGTTCGAAGCGAACTTTTGGGAGTCGAATCCCGGCCCGGTCAAGACCGTGCTGAGCCTGATGGGCCGCTGCGGCGACACCGTGCGTTTGCCGCTGGTGCCTCCCATGGCGGCCACGCGCGTCAAGCTGGAACGGCTGGCCGGCGAACTGGGCTTGCTGAAGCATACGCCGATCCCCGAGGGCGTGCGGTCGGAAGTCTACTGATCAAAAGCGGAGCTAGCGGGGTTAGCGGAGCTGGCGGAGTTAGATCGGTACCCAAGTAAGGCGAATGTTTTGGAGCCCCTTTATGCAACGCACATTGGCGTTTGTTTCCGGGCGGTCGATGTGTGTGATGGCGGCATCGATAATTCTGATCGCTGTGCAGCAAATGGCCGTGGCGCAAAACCAGCCGAGCGCCACTCCACCGCGGACGAGCGCAACATCACAGACGAACGCGACGCCGCCGGACCGCTCCGAGCTTCTGAAGGCGAAACCGAATATCTCGGGGCAGCGCAACGGAGTTTTCATCGAGCCTGACCCGATAGACTTTACCGATCACGCCGGTTACGTTTCGCTCTTCGACGGCAAAACGCTCACCGGCTGGGACGGGCGGCCCGGCGTGTGGAGCGTGGATGACGGCGCGATTGTGGGCGTCTCGACCAAAGAGCAGGTTGCCGGAAATTCCTTTCTTGTTTATCACGGCGTGGAGGCGAAGGACTTCGATCTCAAGCTCGAGATCAAGGTGGAGTGGGGCGGGGGCAGCGGCGTGCAGTACCGCAGCAGCACGGGCATTCCGCCGGGACGCGTGGCAGGCAAAGGCGAGCCGACGCTCGATCCGCGCTGGGTGATGATCGGGCCGCAGGCCGACTTCTGGTACCCGGTGAACGAGCGCGCCAAGCAATACAGTGGGCAGCTCTACTCGCAGAACACGTCGCTCGGCATCGTTGCCTGGCGCGGGCAGGTGGTCGAGTCAGAGCCGGGCAAGTTTCAGCGTCTCGTGGGAACCATCGGCGACCGCGCGCAACTGGGCACTTATGTAAAAGACGGCGAGTGGAACCAGTACACGATCATCGCGAGGGGCGGAGTGATTCTACACATCCTGAATGGGCAGTTGATGGCGGTGCTGGTCGATGACGATCCGGCCTCGACGAACAATGTCTCGGGGCTGTTCGGATTGCAGATCGAGGGCACGCCCTGCAAGGTGTCATTTCGCGATATCTGGTTGAGAAAAATTAATTAACACGGGATAGGTATAGACGGGGAAAAGGGCCTGCAGATGACATCCAGGTGAGACGAATATCGAGCAGAGAAAGTCTCAACTTTTTCGCAACTTTCTTGCGCGCTTTCGGGTCTTAACTCATCGACGGGAGGCGGCGGCTTTAAAAACACCGATTCCTTCCGCCGTAGTTAAATTCTGGCGATGACTCCGTGCGTGAGCACGCCTTGGAACGATCTGCTTTTTGTTGAATGCCGAGGATGGCTTGAGCCCGCCGGGATGGACGGGAGGCTTGCACCCACGGCAGCGTTCCAGGCAGAGGCTGGTGAGAGAGCGGTTCCACAATTTGCGCGACCTGGTAGTTTCCGTGTTGGGCGGTGTTTTCCCGTGCATGAGCAGCAAGGGCTGCTCAAGCGAAGCACATGAGGAGACCGCGATCAGCGTGGCTACAGGTTAGGCAAATTGTTGAGCCACTCACGCCACTGGGCGCTCTTTTGGCGAACGGCACGAAGACTCGCAAAAAGGTGAGCAACCTATGTCCCCCGAAAAACGTGTGAAGCTCCTGAAGTTGGCGCTGCTGCCTCTTTGTGCAGCGCTCGTCGCGACGGCAGGCTGCGGCAGTTCCATGGTCGCAAGCAATGGCGGAACGCAATCCAACTCAAGCATGGGCCCGGCCTTTGTGGTTGGCACCGATGCGCCCGCGCCGTTGCCCTCTGTGGTTGGCGTTAAGATTCAGCTCGAAAGTATCGTGCTGACCAACGGATCAACAAAGTCGAACAACCTGCTTGTGAACCCCGTCACCGTGGACTTTGCCCGCTACAACGGCTTGCAGGGCCTGGTGGATATGAACGATGTTCAGACCGGAACCTATACCGGCGTAACCATCGGATTGGGAACGTCGAATGAAATTGACTACCTGAGCACGGGCGCTGCGCCGCCGACGATCTCCACGTTAACGCCAACGCTGACGACATCGAGCGTCAACATTACGCTGAACAATCCTCTTACAGTCAGCGCCACCGGCGGCGTGCCCGTGGGCCTGCGCATGGACCTCGACCTGGGTCAATCGCTCGAGACCAGCGGCGGCGGCATTACGGGCACGGTTAATCCGACGTTTGACGTGACGACGGTGGCCCGCACGGACCAGGGCGCGCACATTGACGAGTTCATCGGATCGGTGACTACCGCGCCTTCCAGCGCGACAGCTACTTCGTTTGCGATCACGGGCCCGCATGGCGAGGCGTTCACGATCAACATCTCCAGTTCGACGGAGTGGGATGGCGGCGCAACGGAGAGCCAACTGATCAGCGACGGCTCCAGCGCCGTCGTGGCAGTGGCCGGCCAGTTCGATCCCGCCGACCAAACGCTGGATGCGGACGAAATCGCCATTGTCTCCGACACCGGCTTCTACGCAGGCGGTCTGGTGACCTACGTGACGCCGACTACGGGTGCGGCCACCGACATGCAGTTCTACGTGCGTCATGTATTGCCATCAGAGCTCTCCGAGGTTCCGTTGGGCGGAATCGCCAACGTGAGCATCACAGGCAATGAGAAGTACGGCATCTACTGGATGCACAATGCCTTCACCAACCTGCTCTTTAACGACGCAGCGTTGACGGCCGGCCAGGAGATCTCGGTGGGCGGGCCCGATCCGACCGCGAGTCCCTTCACCGTGAAGCGCATCCACCTGCGGAACTGGGGCTATAACGGCACCATTGTTGCGGGCAGCAGGAATGCAGCGCAAGGCACCTTCCAGATGAATGTGACGGGATTTGCTGGGCAGGTGATTCCCTCACCCATTACCGTCTACCTGGGCACGGGTTGCGACTTCCGCTACGGATTCGGCGCCTTCAGCGACCTTACGGATAATGCCTCGATTCGCGTGGTGGGCATTCTGCTCAAATTCAACGGGCAGACCGTGCTGGTGGCTCGCCACGTCGACGGGCTCACCCTGACCGACACGGCTGTAACCGCCTGGCAGTAAGGCAGGCGCAGATTCCTTCGCATGCCGGGGCCGCAGAAGCGGCTCCGGCGATTTTTTGTGGGCGGGAATTTTGTGCCGCGATCATTCTTACGCCCGCTGCGCGGGCTCGTGCATGAGGGGCCGTTCTGATCACAGGGCTCGCGTCTGGAACTACCTTCTTTTGCCCGCTTCGCGGGCAAGCGAGAAGCAGCAGTTAGAACAGATCCGCGATTGGCGGAAACGTGAGCAGCAACCCGAGAATGAGCAAAGCAAACGCCGCGGCGTTGACGCGCGTGAGAACGACGTTTTGGTTGTGCCAACGCGCGTGCAGTATGGCCCACACCGCAAGCCACAGCATGATCGCGCACGTGGTGACGCCGGAGAGCGGGCCGGTGGGCTTCCAAAAGATCATCAGACTTTTGATGGCCGCGGATTGATCGGCCAGGATGGCGAAGACGGCCAATAGAAACGCGCCGATGCCGGCTGCGAGAATGGCCGCTGCACCTGCGCCGTTGGGGCGAGTGGCCGATGGGGCGGAAGCTGAGGTATTTTGCGCGCTCATTTGGTTTCTCCCTGAATAATGTGAATGACCGGACCACCCTCAACGGGCGCGTTCTTGTTGATCATGGCGCCGAAGAAGCCGGCCACGCCCGCGGCGATGAGCGAGACCCACACAAACACGAAAACCGCGGAGCGAAGCTGCGGATGATTCTTGAGATTGCGCCCGTATTGCAGGGCAACAGCTGCGGCCATGGTGATGGAGATGGGCGCGATCCAAGCCACGTGCTCCTTCCACTCCATGCCGATGGAGTGCCAGCCGCTGGTTGCGGGGCTGGCCATCAGCAGCCGCTGAGGAAATGCGGCGAGATTCACCGTGCCCGGCGGCGGAACCGCGCGATACCAGGGATAAATAATGTATGCGCCCGTGAGCACGGCCAACCATGCCAACGCGGCCATTGCGACGAGATAAACGCGGAGAAATTTCTCGTCGCGCTCCGTGGGCAGCGACGGGCTGTGCGTGCCGTAGCGGCGATAAAGCTCGACCAGCGCGCCTGAGCAAGCCAGCAGATAGAGCGCACCGAAGCCCATGCCGTGGACGAGGGTCCAGAAACTGCGTGCGGTGATTTCCATCTACGCTATCCTTTCATGCCCATCGTCATGGGCGTGACGGGGTTACAGCCCGTTTCTGCCGGGAGGCGTGGGGAAGAGCGTAATTCCCGCCGATTCTTTCTTTTCTTCCGGCGATAGGGCCTTGTCGTCCTTGCCCCACGTCCAGTACATGCCGATGTACGCGTAGTTCTCGGTTTGTCCCGCGACGGAGTGGCCGTAGCAGAACAGAATCTGCTCGTTGGTATTGTGCTTGAAGTGGTAGTAGCCGCCCATATCGATCATGGCCGAGCGTTCGGTTTGCGCGGCGGCGTAACCCTCGCGGCCGTGCGCGAAAAGCTCCGCGCCCATTTCCCATTGCTCGCTCAACTCGCGCTTGATGAGCCAGCCGGTGTAAGGGAAGTCGCGGTAGTTGGCCTGGGGAACGATCTGGTAGCCTCCGCCTCCGTCAAAAAGCCATTTGCCGGAGTTTTTCTGCAGCCAGATGGGGAGCTTGTACCAGACCTTGCCCACGCCAAGGCCGTTTGCTGCGTTGCCCGTGGGCATTTCAAACATCGTGAAGCTGCCGATCTGTGGGAAGCGCTTCGTCTCCTTGATGAACGCGATCTTGGCGCCCAATTCCATGTCGGTGAGCCCAAATTCAGTGGGTCCCGTGCCGCCGGGAAGATAGACAGGATTATTCGACGGAGCGACGACGCCCCAGGGCAGAATGGCGTGCAGCTGCACGCGCGGAATGGCGCCCCAGTTGAACTCGAAGGCCGGGCCCGTGGAGTCCATTTCGGCGGGAGTGCCGTCGACGCCGCCGAAGATGTAGAACTCGTAGTGATGCAGATCGACCGGAACGGGGTCGTCGGTCTGGTAGGGAGGGCCTTGCGCCCGGAGATGCGTCGCTGCAAAGAGGAAGAGCGCGAGCGCGGCGAGAGTGAGGCGATTGCCGCCCAGCCGCAGCGATGATTTCCTCTGGGTTAGGGAAGAATGCGCCGTTGGGGAAGCCATCTCGGCACAAGTATAAGGGTTGAGGCATTTCAAAAACGTAAAAAGCAGAGATCTACAGCGAGCCCGCGAAGCAGGCAAGTGAAACAGACTCCGCACCCTGACATCCGAGCAAGCGTCTGTGCACTCAAATCACAGGAAATGGTGATGCCCGCCCCCGCCGCTCGAGTGGCTCATCCTGGGAGCCTTGGGCGCTTTTTCATGTCCGCCGCCGAAGCCCCTGGGAGCTTTGTAGGAATTCTTCGGCGCGCTGAACCTGGGTTCCTTCTGGCTGCTGAATCCGCGAAAACCACCCGGTTCGTTGCGTGCCATCGCATTGCCACGGGGCTCATACCCGCGGCTGGAATACGCGTGTGAATCCATCTGCGGCGAGCGATACGACGAATAGGGATTGGCATACGCCGATCCGGGCCGCGCCGTGTAACTCTGCGCCGGCCGGTTGTTGTCGCCGTAACGCGGATTGCTGAAGGTCTGCGGCCGCGTTGCGTAGGCCGGATTCGAATATGTTTGCGGACGGTTGGGGTAGGTCTGCGGGTGATATGCGTAGGTTTGCGGCGCGGGGCGTTCGTAGTTCTGCTGGGGCAGCGCCGGATGCGTGTATCCGTTTGCCGGCTGCTGGAAACCGCGTGAAGAGTAGGCATCGGGGCGAGCGGGCTCGCGATAGGGCTCGGGCTGCCGCGCGTAGTTCTGCGCCGGTGCGCGATTGCTGTACGCCACGCCGCGCTGGTGCGAGTCTTGATACGGGTTTTGTGGCGTGGGATAGCGCCGGTCGCGATCGTTGTATCCGCCGGGGGCGCGAGCGTTCTGTCTCCAGCCGTTATAGGCGCCGTTATACGCACGTGGTCCGCCGCGCGGCAGGCCCCAATCGGCCACTGAGGCGCTCGACGTGAAGTAGCCGGAGTGATGGAAGAGCACGGCGTGCCCTAGCCAGTCGAGGCCCCATGACAGCAGGCCGAAGGGCGTGCGATCGAAGGCCCCGAGCGCGAAGCTGAGTCCGTATTGAATGGGAAGGCCGCCGAAGAATGAACCCAGCGCACCGACGAGCGAGAAGCCGGGATACGGCGCAATCGGCGCGCCGTACACGTCCCACGGATCGTAGGTAGGAACGTAGACGTTTTCCGGATTGGGCGGCGCAATGTCGACGTAACCCTGGTTGTCGGTCACATCCTCCTGCGGCGTGCTCTGGAGATTGCCGGCCTGCTGGGCGCGATCGCGCAGCACCTGAACCGTTTGCATCACATCCTGCGGCTGGTTGTAATAGGCGTCGCCGAGATCCGTGGTCCACTGCAGGTTGTGATCCAACAGGTCGAGCACATCGGGGAAGGCGGTGAGCGCCTTCACGCTCGGATCCCAACTGTCCTGCGCCGCTGCGCCCGCGGCAATCTGGTCGGGCGAGCCGTAGCCCTGCGCGCGCATTTGCTGCAACCATTGGTCGGCAACGGCCACCTGCGCGGGATAGGTGGCTGCGGTGAGAATCTGCGCCAGCAATGCGTCAGGATAAAGCGCGATGGGCGCGAGAAGCTGCTCGAGATCCTGGGCGCTGAGAGCCTGCGCCGGCGCGCTTGGCTGGCTCAAATCCTGCTGCTGGTAAGGGGCGGCCGCATAAGGTTGCTGCGCGTAAGGCTGCTGTTGCTGGGCGTACTGCGGCTGTTGATTTTGCGGTTGCTGATACTGCGGCTGCGCATCATTGTATTGCGGAGAAGGCTGCGCGTAGCCGTATTGTGGTGGCTGATATTGGGGCTGTGCGTAAGCGCTGCCGGTTGCGCCGTAGGGCGATGCCGGATAAGCCTGCTGAGCGGTGAGGAGCGCGGGTGCGCAGGCAAAAGCGGCGCATGCAAAAACGATTGCGGCGCCAGGGACCCTCGAAACAAGATCGTGCAGCTTCGATGCGGCCTTCATGGTTCCTCACATTCCGTTCCAGGTCGCGCCCGCGGATCGCGCGCGCGCCTGAAGTCGTTCAACGGCCCAGCCTTTCCCATCGGATGCGAGGGGCGCACCGATGCAGCGGTGCGGCTCCGGCAGTGCCGGGGTGAGGCTGATGATTGAGACCCGAATGGGTGGGATTAGTTTCGCCTGCGGGGGGACCGATCTGAGGGGAAAAGCTGATTGCCGGTTCAGGTAGGGGGGCGCTCATTGAATGTGACAATTGATAGATTGTCATTTATTTGAAATTGGCTACTTATATATTGTCATTTGTCGCAGTTTAGACTATATTTAGATAGTCAATTCTGTGAAAGGAGGCCAAGATGCGCGCCCAATTTCGAGGTCTTCGATTGAAACAACTGGACCGCAGCCTGGAGCCCTTTCGAGCGGCTCGGGCAGCGCCCCGGCCACAAAAGGGCTGGATACGGGCAATCCGTGAGGCGATGGGCGTTTCGGGAGGGGAACTGGGGAGGATTCTTGGCAGCAGTCGTCAGCTTCCATTGCAGCTCGAGAAGGCAGAGGCTGAGGACCACATCACCTTGAAGAGCTTGCGCAAAGTAGCCGACGCATTGGACTGCGATCTGGTCTACGCGCTGGTGCCGAGGGCGGGGACAATGCGGGAACTGATGGAGAATCGAGCCCGTCGTCAGGCACGCAAGCATGTTATGCGGGTTGAGCACTCCATGGCGCTTGAAGATCAGGCGGCGGGGAGGTTCGACGAGGCGGTTGAAGAGGAGGCCCGCCGCCTCGCGGAAGGGCACGGCAAACGATGACACTGCTCGATGAAGGAGACGGCAAAACACCGCTTTCCAGGGAAGAACAGGCCGACCTGATTCCCAGCCTTGCTACCCGGGACGAGCTGAACGAGTGGGAGCGGCAAAACATTCTTGAAGGGTATCGCTGGGCGCTCCATGATAAGAGCGCCGGTCGCCGGGACCCTCTGACCGAACCGTACGTACGCGAACTACACAAGCGCATGTTCGATCAGACCTGGAAGTGGGCGGGGCGATACCGGACCACCGAGAAGAACCTGGGAATTCCCTTTCATCAAATTCAGAATTCCCTGGCTGCCTTGCTTGGCGATGCACGTTATTGGCTACAGCACGAATCGTACGCGCCGGACGAAATCGCAATTCGGTTTCATCATCGGCTGGTTTTCATTCACCCTTTCTCCAGCGGCAACGGACGCCATGCGCGGTTGATGGCCGATGTTCTTGCAATCAGGCAGGGAAGGCCTGTTTTTACATGGGGCGGTGCGGAACTTGCGCGGGCAGGCGACTTCCGGCGCCAGTATATTGAGGCATTGCAAGCCGCGGACAGAAACGAGATGAAACGGTTGCTTGAGTTCGCCCGCTCATAGGCCGGAATCCCAGGCTTCTCGAAAAGCCGGCGAGGCGCTGGTTATCCCGCCAACTTTTTCTTCACCAGCTCGCTCACGGCTTTGCCGTCGGCGCGGACTCCCGCAGCTTGCAGTTTGGCCTGTACCGCTTTCATCGACGCGCCCATCTCTTTCTGGCCGGGCTTGTGGCCGAGCGTGGCTTCGAGCTCGGCGAGGGCTTCGGCGACGAGCTTAGCCAGTCCTGCTTCGTCGAGCGCTTTAGGCAGGAACTCCTCGATGACCACGATCTCCGCGGCTTCTTTGGCGGCGAGATCCGGCCGGTTGCCGTTGGTGAACTGCTCGATGGAGTCGCGCCGCTGCTTGATCATGCTCGCGAGAACCTGCTCGGATTCGAGCTGGGTGAGGGAGGCGTCGACTTGCTTCTGCGCGCCGCGCTTCTCGATGGCTTTGTTCATGAGCGCGGACTTGATCAGCCGCAGGGTGCCGAGGCGCTCCGCGTCGTGGGCCTTCATGGCGGTCACCATCTGCTTGCCGATCAGGGCTTCGAGTGCGCCGGGTTCGGACATTTTAGCTCCTAGCTTCTAGCCTCTGGCTTGTAGCTAAAGACTATACGCGCCAGTGCTCGCCGGGCGGCGGGGCTGGCTAAAGGGAAATTGTAACGACTTAGGGGATTTGGGGGCAAAGCGGGCAGATTCTCTCCGGTTGGAGTCCCAAATTTGATTTCCACAGCAACAATTAATCACAAAAACCACAAAAGTGTGTATTCTGTGTTTGACGAGCTACGAATCTGATCCAAGACGAGGAAAACATGATCCACAAGACGCGCCTTTATACTCCCGGCCCGACGCCACTGCTTCCGGCAGCTCAATTTGCTATGGCTGCGGCCGACATCCACCATCGCACGGCTGAATTTCGCGCCCTCTTCCAGAAGGTGTTGGCGCAGCTCAAGGTTTTTGTGGGCACCAAAAACGATGTGCTGCTGCTGGCCTGCTCGGGCACGGGCGCCATGGAAGCGTCAGTGTCGAACCTGACCTCGCCGGGCGACAAGGTGCTGGTGCTGACGGCGGGCAAATTCGGCGAGCGCTGGACGGGTCTTGCGAAGGCCTTCAACTGCGCGCCGGACGTGGTGACGGCGCCATACGGGCAGACCTTCGACCTTGCACAGTTGCGCGCCGCGCTCAAGCCTGAGCACAAAGCGATCTACGTGCAGGCAACGGAGACTTCGACGGCGGTGCGTCACGACATTGAGGCGATTGCTAAATTGCGCGACGAGATTGCGCCCAACACGCTGCTCGTTGTCGACGGCATCACCGGTCTCGGGACAACGCATTTCGATGTCGATGGCTGGGGCATCGATGTGATTATCGGCGGCTCGCAGAAAGCAGTGATGATTCCGCCCGGCCTCGCCTACCTGAGCGTGAGCGAGAAGGCGTGGGCGGCGATGGAGACCACGAAGAATCCGCGCTACTACTTTGACCTGCGCAAGGAGCGCAAGAACGCAGTGAAGGGCGAGAGCGCCTATACGCCGGCCGTCGCGCTGGTTGCCGCACTCGGCGCTGCGCTCGACTACATTGCGGGGCAAGCGGACGGCGATCTCGAAAAGGGCCGCATTGCGCTGATCGACAACGCGCAGGTGAACGCGGAGGCGACGCGCGCGGGCCTGGTTTCGCTGGGCTTCACGCTCTTTGCGCCCACTGCGCCGGCGGCTGCGGCCACGGCGGTTGCCGTGCCGGAGGGCATGGACTCGGGCGTGGTGGTGAAGGCGCTGAAGGCGAAGTTTGCGGTGGTGGCGGCCAACGGCCAGGGCGAGATGCAGGGCAAGATCTTCCGCGTGGCGCACCTCGGCTTCTTTGACTATCTCGACACCGTGGCGCTGCTGGGCGCGATGGAATTTATCGCAAAGGACACGCTGGGGCTGCCGGTGAAGTGGGGGCAGGCGGTGGCCGCGGCGCAGGCCGTCTACGCGAAGCGGAGCTAGTTCTCTGACCGCGCGGATTCGTACTTTTGGCTTCGGTGGTTTCCCACCCATTCGCCAGAAAAGGCGAATGGATGGGGCACGGGAAGGTTCTTCTTCAATCGGTCAGAGACCTAGCGGTGTTGGCGGAGTTAGGAGCCGGCGCGGTTTTAAGCTAACACCACTCAAGAGGATTCATGCCTGAACTGACATTTGCCGAGAAGCTGCTGATCGCGCGCAAGCAGCTCGATCTCTTCCAATACGAAATGGCGGAGCGATTGGGCGTGCATCCCAACTCGCTCACCAAGTACGAACGCGGCGAAGGCAAGCCGCACGCGGCGGTGGTGCGCATGTTCGACCTGCTCTGCGAGCAGCAGGGCATTCGCTTTGACGACTACGAGAAAGCGTCGAATTCCGGCGCGACGGATAAGGGAGCAGCCATGAAGATCGTACTGGCAGAGAAGGTTTCTCCGGCCACGTTGGCCGTTTTTCAAGCCGAGCCGGGATGGGATGTGAAGACGCACGATCAGTTGCCCGACGGATTGCCGGCGGCGCTTGCCGATGCCGATGCGTTGGTGGTGCGCAGCGCTGTGCAGGTGGACGACGAACTGATGGCGCACGCGCCCAAGCTGCGCGTCATCGGCCGCGCCGGTGTGGGCGTAGACAACATCGATGCGGAAGCGGCTACGCGCCGCGGCATTGTGGTGATGAATACTCCGGGCGCGAACGCCGTGGCCGTGGCCGAGCTGGCCATTTGCCTGATGATCGCGCTGGCCCGCAAGCTGCCTGCGGCGAACACGTCGATGCATGCCGGCAAGTGGGAGAAGAAGAATCTGCAGGGCTCGGAGCTGCGCGGCAAAACCCTCGGCATCCTCGGCCTGGGGCGTATTGGGCTCGATGTGGCGCGGCGCGCGCGCGGCTTCGGCATGGAGATCATCGGTGTCGATCCGTTTGTCTCCGCGGCCGTGGCGCGCGAGAACGGCATTGCCGTGGTTCCCATGGAAGAGCTTTTCGCCAAGGCCGACTATCTTACGTTGCACGTGGGCCTCACGCCGCAAACCCACGGCATCGTCAACGCAAAAACTCTCGCCACGATGAAGAAGGGCGTGCGCATTGTCAATTGCGCGCGCGGCGAGCTGGTGGTCGAAGCGGATCTGGTGGCTGCACTCAAGAGCGGCCAGGTGGCCGGCGCGGCGCTCGACGTGTTTACCGTCGAACCGCCAAAAGATTCGGCCTACTTCGGGCTCGACAACGTGATTCTCACGCCGCACATCGCCGGATCGACGGCCGAGGCGCAGGAGGCCGTGGGTATACAGATCGCGCAACAGGTGCGCGAATACTTGAAGCTCGGCGTGGTGCAGAACGCGGTGAATCTGCCCTCTTTGAGCCACGAGGAGTACGTGCAGCTCGCGCCCTTCATCGATCTTGCGGGGCGGTTGGGATCGTTCCTCGCGCAAGCGGGCAAGAGCGGCACCCCACCCCAACAAACCAAAGGCGGGTTAGTTGGGGGCCCCGGTCTCGAGTCGATTGCGCTGATTTATGGCGGCGCGCTGGCCGAAGTGAAAACTGAGCTAGTGCGCAACGCGGCCATTGCCGGTCTGCTCGCGGGTTCTGAGAATGTGAATCGCATCAACGCGGCAGCCGTGGCTGCCGAGCGTGGCATCCGGGTGCACGAAGAGAAGGAAGAGAGCCATCGCGGCGGCGCGGCCACGGTGCTCACGGTTGTGCTGCACACGGCGCAGGGCGAAAGCCGCGCCAGCGCGACGGTGATTCACGGCGAGCAGCCGCGCCTGCTGGCGTTTGACGGCATCGATGTGGAAACGCCGCTCGAAGGCACACTGGTGGTTTGCCGCAACCTCGACGTGCCTGGAGTGATCGGGCGCATCGGCACCATTCTCGGCCAGCAAGGCGTCAACATCGCCAACTTCGCGCTGGGGCGCGAACGGCTCAACGCGAATGTTGCGGGGAAACCCGTGAAGGCGCTGGCCGTAGTGCAGGTTGACGAGCCGGTCTCGGAATCGGTGCTGGAGGCGCTGAAGGTGATTGAGGCGCTGCTCGAAGCGCGCCTGGTGAAGCTGACCAACGGGAATTGATGACAGCTTTTAGCTCTCGGCTTTTAGCTTGCGGGGGTCTGGAGACCCCCGCTACAGCCGGTCGGGAGACCGGCGCTACAGGTTCTTGCCGCATGTGAGAAACGCGGGTTAGTCGACGCGAATATCTCCTGAGCCTGTTTGAATGCGGACCTCGGGTCCGCCGCCGTTTAGCTGCGTGTGCACGTGATGCCTGTCCAGGACGCCCGGCATTGCGGCGGTCTGCGTCACCTTCGCAAAATGGATGAGCATCAAGCCCGACCCGACAGTTGCGTCAAGATCCATGGGCGCATTTCCCGTTGACAGTTCAATGGATCCGGAACCGGACTGGAGCTTCCAGGGCGAAGAAGGCGTTCCGGCGGCCTTGATTCCGCCCGAGCCGGTCTGGGCGACGAGCGAACCATGCACTCCCTTCAGATCGATGGTGCCGGAGCCGGTCTGCGCCTTCGCATCGCCCTGGCCGGTGCTGTCGATGGCGATATTGCCGGACCCAGTCTGGATCTTGAAGCCGCCGTCGATTCCGGTGGCCATGATGTTCCCCGAACCGGTGGTCAACTTTGCGTCCTGCCCGACGCCGGTATCGGTGATATTGCCTGAACCGGTAGCAGCACTGAGCTGGGTGTCGGCCGGCGCCTCAATTTCGTAACTGATGCTGATGTTGTGCAGGTTCTCCTGGTGACCGCCAATGCGAATGGTATTTCCTTGCTGCTCAATAGGAGGATTGGCGGCGACTTGCTGCGCCTGCGCCGGATCGCCGCCGTGAATCACCTTGACGATTCCGTGAATATGGATCTGGCTGGCGGCGCCGCGCGTGAACGTAATGGATCCAGCGCCGGTCGAGACCGAGAGATCCAGCTTACCGCTGAAGCTCAAGGTGCGATCGAAGGTTGTCTCGGCAGGCTCGGGAGCAGCGCTTGAAAACAGAGCGTGCCCGAAATGGTCGAGCACGGCAAGCAGTTCGCCGCCGGGACCATTCGATGCGCGGCCGTCGGACCCGCTCGGCGCATCCGATGACGGCACGTCGAAGTGAGTCGCCGGAATGTCGATGTGTTTGGCGGGAATGTCGATTTGCTTGGCCGGAATATCGATCACTTTGGCCGGAATGTCGATGTGATGCGCCGGCACATCTACGTGCACAGCAGGCACGTCGAAGTGTTTAGCCGGCACATCCACATGCACGGCGGGCACCTCGATATGCTGGGCCGGGACATTCACATGGACAGCCGGTACGGCGACGTGGACAGCCGGCACATTCACATGAACTGCGGGCACTACGACATGCACAGGCGGAATCTCAACGTGCGCAGGCGAAGCAGGAGCAGCGGGGATAGCAGGCGTTGCGGCGGAACCGGGCGCTGGTGGCTGCGGCAGAGTTGGCGCGGCCTCGGGTGCGGCGGGCGCAGCGTCAGAAGGCGTGGCAGGTTGCGAGGGTGACTGGCTTGTGGCCGAAGCCTGGCTCGGAGTGGATGCGGCTTGCTGCGCTTGAGCCTGGGCCTCCACTCGCACCAGGGTCGTGGCGGCAAACAGGACCACGGGAACGAGCAGGGCTGTGGCAAGCGTGCGACGGCTTGCGGTGAAGGCCTGGCGGAACGCGCCTTCGTTGAACAGGCGCTCGATGCGGTGCGAGAGATTCGATGAACGGGCCATGGCAACTCCAATCTCGGTTAGGTGCGGCGCGGCCGCGAATTCGAGGAGGATCCGGGCGTAAGAGGCGCGGCTGGCCGCTTGCTCGAGACCGGAGCGGTCGCTGATGGCCTCCGCCAGATCGGAGAGTTGGCGTTTGAGCCACCATCCCAGAGGGCTGAACCAGACGATGGCGGCGTAGAGGCCGGCAAGGGCCTGCAAGTAGAAATCGCCCTGGCGAATGTGAGAGCGCTCGTGGGCGAGAACGATGCGCAGCTTTTCGCTGTCCCAGTCCATGTAGTCCGCGGGCAGAACGACCGAAGATCCAATCGTGACGGGCGAGGAGACGGCGGCGCTTGCGCGCAGACGGAGACCGTGAGCAGCGGTCAACTCGGCTGAGACCGGTTGAGCGGCGCGCCAGATAAGACCGGCGGAGACGAGGCCGTAAACGAGGCGAAGCAGCAACAGGCCGGAGATGGCGAAGTAGAGGAGCGCGACTGCCGCGAAGATCGAGAGAGTTGGAAGTGCGGGCGCCTGAGGGGCGGGCGCCTCCGAAGCCGGGAAAATGCTGTAGTTGCTGGGCATGGCCGCGGGGGGAGCGGGGTCGCCCGGTTGGGCTGTCGCGGGTGCGGCGGATTTCTGCGGCGCGGGCGATGCGGTGGGCTGTGAAGTTTCTGCAGCTGCGATCGGCTCGGGCGGCACAAAAGACGGCGGCGCGGAAGTTGCCTGCGCGGCTCGGTGCATGAAGGCGGGCAGGACCAGAGTGGCGCGAGGCAGATGCGATGCAATGGGCAAAAGCAGCGGCATCATAAACGCCGCGGCGAGCACCAGCGTCCACGCGCACTTGAGGGCGAGCACGTTGCGGACGCGAAAAAGATGCAGGACCACCCAGACGCCGATGGCAAGAGCCAGTGAGCGCAGGGCGGCGTCGGGCAGCTCAGAAACGACTTTGGCAAAGATGAACTGGGCGGAGGTGACATGAAGAGGAATCATGGGACCAGAGGTCAATTTGCCAAAGATCATAGGGTCAGGGATCATGGGGGCGACGATCATTTGCGGGCCTCCTTTGCTTTGCTGTGGGCGGGATGATTGGAGCGGTCTTCGTGTTGCCGCGCTTCGGCGATGCGCGCTGCCAGGCGTTGCAGCTCAGCGCGATCCAGCACCTTCGAATCCACCATGCCCACCAGAAGCGCCTCCACCGAGCCCTCGCAGAACCAGTCGACGATGCGTTTGACGGCGCGGCCGGCCACGCGCTGCCGCGATTCTGCCGGACGATACAAAAAAGTACGATTCTCGACAGAGTGTGCGAGGTACCCTTTCTCCTCGAGACGGCGCAGCACGGTGCGAACGGTCGAGTCCTTGAGGGGGCGGTCGAGCTCTTCGCGCGCCTCTTCAGCGGTGACAGAACCCAGCTGCCAGACGATCGAGAGGATGTCCCTCTCCAGCTCTCCCAGCTCCGCAGGATCATGCCCGGATTGAGTGTTACTTGCCATAGTGTTACTGAATGTAACACACAAAGGCGATCCTATGTCAAGTGGAGTTTTTCAAAAGATTCCCGCCGCATGGCTGCTTAGGTTGCAGGTTGCCGCGAGCGGCGCGAAAATAGGTGAGCGTGTTGGAGTTGCCCATGAAAAGTTCAATTTCCGCGGAATCCGCCTCTGTCCTTATCGACGCAAAGATCAACCAACTTGCCGACTGGCGCGGCAAAACGCTCGCCCGTGTGCGCGCGCTCATCCACCAGGCAGACCCTGAGATTGTGGAGGAGTTGAAGTGGATGGGAACGCCCGTCTGGTCCCACGGCGGCATCGTCTGCACGGGAGAGACCTACAAGAGCGTCGTCAAGATGACATTTGCCAAAGGCGCTGCGCTGCCCGACCCCGCGAGTCTCTTCAACTCCAGCCTCGACGGAAAAGTCCGCCGCGCCATCGACATCCACGAAGGCGAGAAGATCAATGAGGCGGCGCTGAAGGATCTTATTCGCGCCGCGGTGGCGCTGAATCTCAAGTCTAAGAGCAAGCCGAAGAACACGCCGAAGGCCCGGTGAATTACGAGCGTTGGGGTGCGCTGGCGATGGATCGCCTGTTGATACTGGCGATCAAGCAGCTAGCGGATTGAATGACGCACATAGGCGCCAATCCGCGACGCCCGGGCATCAGATCTGTCGACCGATCTCCCAATGATGACCGAAGGGATCCACAACGCGGCCTACCCGCCAGCCGTGGCCTTCCACAACTGCGTGAACCACTTTAGCGCCGGCAGCGCACGCGCGCGCAAATGAGGCATCCGGATCTGGATCGGTGATCAGTATGCGGAAGCTGGTGCCGTTGAGAGTCTCTGGGCTGAAGTTTCCATGCTCTGGAGATTCGTCGCTTACCCAAAGCTCCGAAGACCCTATGGAGAGCCGTGCGACGATGCCTTCCGGGCCCTCATGCCGATACGTCTCGGTGGCGCCAAATGCGTCTTTATAGAACTGGACGGCTTTGCGGCTGTCTCGTACAAAAAGCCACGGAGCGGAGGAATGCTGAATATCCGACATGCGGCAAGTGTAATCCGCTCGAGTTTAATCTGCCACTGTTCGTCGAGTTTCACAAGGTCGTCACTGTGCCGGGTCAGTGACGCGGCCCATGAAGAGGATGGCTCCGCTCGCGTTATCGCGGATGAGGAGCAGGAAGGGATGGTCGGCGGTGAAGACGATGGGCGGCGGAGGTGGGGTTCTTTGTTGCATGGCCGTGGCCATCATCACCACCGCGGTGGCCGCCGCGGCCTCGGTGCCGTTCTCGTCTACATCGATGTACGCCTTGTGGATGGCGGCGGAGATGTCGAGGCTCTTGTCGCCGGTGATCGCGGAAAAGTCGGCGGTGGTGGCGTCGAAGGCCGATTTCATGCCGAGCTTTTCGAGTGTGGAGTTCAGCTCGAACTGCTGGGTGATCTTGAATCGCGGCAGCGAGACGATCACCTCATGCGCGTAACCGAGCGACGCGGTCCACTTCTCAAGATTCGCGGCGGTGAGCGAGCGCTCGAGAGCGGGCAAGCCGTCGACGCTGTCGGGGAGCAGGATCAGCATCGAGACTTCGTCCTTGTCGTACGGCAGCAAGAGCGCCTGGAAGGATGGGCCTTTGAAGTAGTAGTAGCCTCCCGAGTTGTGCATCGTGGGTGCTTGAACAGTTTTGCTCGCGGACAGGTGAAAATCCTTGTTGCCGGTTGCGTCCTTGCTGAACTGATCGGCCCAAGCGCCCTTGAAGTAGATGGCGTTGGTGAGGATCAACCGGGTGGAGGGGGTGACGGCGCCGCGGCCGAGAAGGTTCTGGATTTTGTCGTTGGTCTGCTTTTCGACCCACTGATTGATGGTGGCGCGCACGCCTTCGGGGTCGGACTTGAAATCGACGGGGTGAAATCCTGCGCCGTAGTTGGTTTGAACCAGCTTCAGGTAGGCGGGGAGAAACTTCTGGTCCTGCTCGGCCCAAAGTGCGTCGGCTACGCTCAAAGCGTAGCCCTGGTGCGGGGCATTCATGGCGGCCAGCAGCGCGCCCATGGCCGGGTGCAGGCGATCCGGCGGGAGCGTGAAGTGGAAGACGTGCGCCATCTCGGTGGCCGTCTGGCCGTTGGCTCCGGCGTAGGCCATCGCGAAAGCTGTGGAGATGCTTTCCGGCGAGAAGAAGAGATTGCCTGGTTGCGCGTCGAGCTGGTGGTAGAGATCGACGGCGAAGGCATTGCTGCCTTTGACGGCCTCGGCCTGGTCGGCGGCAAGAGCGGTCGGCGGTGCGGCGGCGAAGGCGGCCTGGGATGCGAGAAGCGAGAGAAGAAGAGAGAGCAGCGGCTTCATTGAAAGCCCCCTGGATTGATTTGCAGAAAAGCACCAGCTGATCGTAGAACGCTGCAGGCATCCTTCCTTGCAGCAAGAATTCGTGGCCTGCCGATGCGCCGGTTTCACGACGGGTTCGCAGTTAACCCATCAGACTTTTGTGTCCCAGCCAGCCGCGCAGATAGGAGGCTTGGCCGAGGTGGTAAGTCTCGTGGATGGCCATGAAGCTGACGATGCCACTGATTTTTCCGTCGAGGCTGGGCGGCCCCTGTGTTGCGGGCTGCGCCAACAAAGCTTCCGGAACCGTTTCAAGTGCGGCCGCCAGAGCGTGGCCGGACTCGCTCCAGGTGCCGAGCAGCGACTCGGGCGACGGGTAGGCGGAGTCTTCAAGGAGTTTCTTGCCGCGCCCAAAGATCTCAAGCTCCGATTGCCCCCACTCGACGCCGATGAAATGGAGGGTCCGGCCACGACAATAGGCCAAGTGGCCTACGATCCACGCCATGTGATTCAGCTTCCCGTCGGGGCGCTTGAGCCACTCTTCAGGCGAGAGGTCGCTGACGGCCTCCTTCAGCGACTTGGAGTTGAAGCGGTAGTTTTCGGCGGCGGTGGCAATGACTGCAGGGACGGGCATGAGACCTCCGGCGATGAAATGATGATTATGCGCGGCTCAGATAGGCGCCTTCACTGGTGTCGACGCGAATCTTTTCTCCCTGGTTGATGAAGGGCGGGACCTGGACCACAAGACCGGTCTCGGTCT
This sequence comes from Occallatibacter sp., assembly GCA_050011915.1. GTDB lineage: Bacteria > Acidobacteriota > Terriglobia > Terriglobales > Acidobacteriaceae > Telmatobacter. The sequence continues at coordinate 72,105 of JBEKIE010000006.1, read as the reverse complement.
TGGCGGGTTTGGTGACGCTGGAGGCTGTCGCCGACTTCAATCCCGGCTCGGTTTCGATGACTTCGAGATCGACGGTTTGCGGCAGTTCGATGCCCACCGGCTGGCCATCGAAATAGCTGACGTGAATTTGCAGGTTGGGAGTCAGATATTCGACCGCGTCGCCGAGCGTTGCGCTTTTGAGCACGGTCTGCTCGAAGTCCTGCGGGTTCATGAAGTAGTAATCGTCGCCGTCGGCGTAGAGGAACTCCATGAGGATTTCGTCGACGACGACTTTGTCGATGGCGTCGGCGGAGCGGAAGCGGTGCTCGAACATGGCGCCGGATTTCAGGTTGCGCAGCTTGGCCTGGATGAAGGCGCGAAGGTTGCCGGGCGTACGGTGCTCGACCTTGAAGACCGTGTGCAGCTGGTCGTTGTGTTTGATGATCATGCCCGGACGAAGTTGTGTGGCGGGAATCGCCATAAGTGGTGCAGCTCCTTGCTGGATTGGCGCGCGGTGCGCAAAGAAATTTGCCGTTTGGCCTGAATGTATTGTAGCCCAGCGGGGAGTGCAGGGAGCGAGGGCCGGAGCCATAACAGGCGCGATATAGAATAGCGATGGGCCAGCGAGAAACCGCGGGCAGAAGGCACGAGCGCATGAGCAAGCCAGTTTCTATCTGTGTCATCGGGTCCGGTTACGTGGGACTTGTGGCGGCTGCCTGTTTTGCCGAGATCGGCCACAGCGTGATCTGCGTGGACAACGATGAAGCCAAGGTGAAACAACTGCGCGACGGCGGCGTGCCCATCTTCGAAGAGCACCTGCCGGAGTTGCTGGCCAAGCACCGCGGCCGCTCGATCCTCTTCACTTCGGATCTGGGCGAGGCCGTGGAAAAGAGCGAAGTGGTGTTTATCGCCGTAGGCACGCCGCAAGGCGACAGCGGCGCCGCGGATTTGTCCTATGTAGAAGCCGTGGTGGCGGAGATTGCGCGCACCATTACCAGCTACAAGGTGATTGTGGAGAAGAGCACGGTTCCGGTGTACACCAACGACTGGATCCGGCGCGTGCTGCATCGGCACGGCATCGAGCCGGAACGCTTCGATGTGGTTTCGAACCCGGAGTTTCTGCGCGAAGGCACGGCGGTCATGGATTTTCTGCATCCCGACCGGATTGTGGTGGGCGCAAACAACGAGCGTTCCGCCGAAGTGCTCAAGCGCATCTACGAGCCGCTGACAAGTGGCAGCTATTATGCCCAACCGGGCGCGCTCGCAGGAGCGTGCAGCGCCGCGCGGCTGATCGTGACTTCGACGCAAAGCGCGGAGATCATCAAACACGCGTCCAATGCTTTTCTGGCGATGAAGATCTCGTTCATTAACGCCGTGGCGAACCTGGCAGAGGCTGTAGATGCGGACATCGAGGATATTTCCCTGGGGCTGGGGCTCGACAGCCGGATCGGTCCCAGGTTTTTGCGCGCGGGCCTGGGGTATGGAGGCTCCTGTTTTCCGAAGGACGTGGCCGCATTCCACTGGGTGGCGCAGGAGCGAGGCGTCGACCTGCAACTGCTCGAAGAAGTGCGCAAGATCAACGAGACGCAAAAGGAAGTCTTCTTCAACAAGGTGCGCTCGGCATTGTGGACGCTGCGCGGCAAACGGCTGGCGGCGTTGGGCCTGGCCTTCAAGGGCGAAACGGACGACATCCGCGAGTCGCCGGCTGTCAACATGATCGAGATGCTGCTCGAGGCGGGCGCAATTGTGACTGCCTACGATCCCGCGGCGATGGAGCGCGCCAAGGAAGTTTTGCCTTCCGCGGAGAGAATGCGCTATGTGAGCGATCTGTATGAGGCGTCGAAAGACGCCGACGCGGTGCTGATTTTGACCGACTGGAAGGAGTTTGCCACGATGGACCTGGCGCGGCTGAACCGGGCCATGCGCTTCCCGATCGTGATCGACGGCAGAAACCTGTACAAACCGCACGAGATGCAGAGCCGCGGATTCACCTATGTGAGCATGGGCCGGCCGACGGCGTATCATGCGCAGGAAGGCAAACCGCGAAAGGCGTAAACGAAGTGTTCAGTGATCAGTGCTCAGTGATCAGAGGAGGCTCGTTCATGGGGAGCGATTCGGGACCATCCACTGAGCACTGACCGCTGAACACTGTTCTTGGAGCACGGAACTTTGACCATGCATGTTCTCGTCACCGGCGCTGCCGGGTTTCTTGGTTCCCACCTTACCGACCGCTTGTTAAGCGATGGCCACACCGTCGTCGGCGTGGACAATCTTTCAACGGGAAACCTGGAGAACCTGGCCCATCTCGCCGGTCATCCGCGCTTCCGTTTTGAAGAGCGGGACATCTGCACGAGCTTCGATCCGGGCCGGGTGGATTGCGTCTTCAATCTGGCTTCTCCGGCCAGCCCGCCGGAGTATATGCGCCTGGGCATCCAGACACTGCGCGCCGGCTCGGTTGGCGTGGAGCATACGCTGGAAATCGCGGCGCGGTCGAATGCGGTCTATCTTCAGGCCTCGACATCAGAGTGCTACGGCGACCCGCTCGAACATCCGCAAAGCGAAAGCTATTGGGGCAATGTGAACCCCGTGGGTCCGCGTTCGGTATATGACGAGGCCAAGCGGTTTGCCGAGGCGATGGTGATGGCCTACCACCGTTCCCGCGGAGTGAATACGCACCTGGTGCGTATCTTCAACACTTACGGACCGCGCTTGCATCCCGGCGATGGACGGGTGATTTCGAACTTCATGATGCAGGCGCTACGCGGCGAGCCGCTGACGATTTACGGCGAGGGCCAACAGACGCGCAGCTTCTGCTATGTCGACGATTTAATCGATGGCATCGTGCGCCTGGCGCAGAGCGACGAACATCTCCCTGTGAACATCGGCAATCCCGTGGAGTTCACGATTCTGGAGTGCGCGCAAACTGTGCTGGAGGTGACGGGATCGAAGAGCAAACTGTGCTTTGTCGATTTGCCGGTGGACGATCCGGCGCGCCGCCGCCCCGACATCACCAAGGCGCGCACGTTGCTGGGATGGGAGCCGCAGGTGCAACTGAAGGAAGGGCTGATGAAATCGCTCGATTACTTCAGGGGCAAGGCGGCGCAAGGCACGGGCGCGGCGCGGCGGACTTAGCGCGGCGGCTCGTAGGGCTCGGCGCGCAACAGACTCGACAGAATATTGCGCTCATCCGGCGTGAAGGTGTTCCGGTAACGCGCGGAGTTGAGCACGGTGTCGCGCTGATCGAGCGGTACGGCACTCAGATCCTGAAATGCCTGCTTGACGAGTGTCTGGCGGCCGGGCGGGAGCGCCTGATAGCCGCGGCCGGCCTGGCGCACCTGCATCTGCTCCTGCGGCGACATGCGCTCCAGCATCTCGTTGCGAGCCAGGCGGCGATCGCGCTGCGGCTCCGGCATCTGGTTCAACTGATGCAACTGCTGGACGAGCCGCTGCTGGTTGGCCGGAGGCAGCCGGTTGAAGCTGGGATCGTTGCGCAACAGCCGCTCCTGTTGATCGACAGGAAGACCCCTATGTTGATTCAGCCAGTCGCCGAGATGTCCCGGAGGGGCAGCGCCGGGATAGGCAGTGCCGGGGCGGACAACGCTGGGATAGGTCGGATGACCGAACGAGGGATTCTGCGCGCCGGGATTTGCGGGGTAGCCGGGATTGGGGCGCACACCATTGTTCGGCTGTTGATAAGGCCGCTGCTGGTTCTGGTACGGTCTCTGCTGATTCTGATACTGCTGCTGGTTCTGGTACCTTCTCTGCTGACTCTGGTACTGTCGCTGTTGATTTTGGTACTGCTGTTGCTGGCGCGGGTTGTCGCGTGGTTGATTCTGGTACTGCCGCGGAGGGTTTTGCGGCTTGACTGCTCGCGGCTGGTTCTGACCGAGACGCGCCCGCATGTTATAGCCGGGGCGGAAATCAAACCTGCGCTGAGAATGCAGAACGGCCGCGGGCAGACAGAGAAGCAGAACCGCAGCGGCGATGGACGCCGCCGGACGCATTCTTTCCGCGTTCCAGGTCCAGTTCACAAGTCCTTCTCCCGTCTGTAACACCACATCTCAGAGAAATCAGTCTCCGCTCTCGTTGCTGGAGAGAGATTCCATCTGGTCCAGCACTTGAGCATTGCTATCGAGTATTTGCAGATCGTTCACAGTGGCGGCAAGCGGGGTGGTCTGCGCGGGCTGGAAAACGTCATTGACGCTAAGATAGGCGCCACCGCCCACGAGCAGTACGACGGTCAACGCCATGGCCGCCAAAGGACGCACGTGCAAGCCCGGACCATACGCGATGCTGGAACGGATGCGCGCGATTCCGCGGGCCAGCCAACCGGCCGGCGCAGCCTGGCGCTCTTCCCGCATCCGTGCGCCAAGCCGCGTGAGAAAGTAAGGGCTCGGCTCGGGAGCTTCCCAGGTATCCAGCAACTGCATGGCGGCCTCGAGCTTCGCGAGCTCGCGCTGGCAGTCGCTGCACTCGGCAACATGCGCTTGAACCTTGGCAGGCACAGCATGCGGATCGAGCAGCAGATCGGCCAGTTGCTCGTCCACCATTTTGCAATTCGTGTTTGTCTGTTTCATGGCTTGCCACCCCACTCTCTGCCGGTTGATTCCGGCTTCTTTCCACTTTTCGATCAAACAAAATCCTTCAATTTTTCCCGCAGCGTCTGGTAGGCGCGGAAGAGCAGCGACTTGGTCGCCGACTCGCTCAGCTTGAGCACCTCACCGATCTGCCGGTAATCCATCCCCTGGTATTTGTGCATCAGCACTGCTATACGCTGCCGCTCTGGCAGCGCCATCACATGGCGGCGAATGGCGGCCATGCGCTCATCGCGCAGCAACCGCTCTTCCGCCGAAGGCTCGTCGTCCGCCAGATCCGGAGACGTACCAGTCTCCGGGTCCGGCTGGTCCAGGTACACCGTTTGCGCGGTCCGCTCGTGCTTGGTGTCGCGCGCGTAGTTCACCGCCAGGTTGGTGGCAATGCGGTAGAGCCAGGTGGTAAACCTGGCCTCGGCCCGGTAACTCCCCCTGGCACGATAGACGCGCAAAAAAACTTCCTGGGCTAACTCCTCGGCAATGGCCTGGTTGTTGACCATCCGGAAGAGGAAATGAATCATTGGCCGGTGGTACTTTTCCGCCAGGTACGTAAAGCTGGCCTCGTCCCCCTCGGCCACGCGGAGCATGATGGCCGCGTCGCTGGTGGGGTCCAGTCCCTCCCGAACGCCCGTGTTCGGGTCAGGAGCCGTGCCCGGCTGAAGGGCCGAACCGGCGCCCAAGGCAGGACCGTTAAGGACCATGGTTGCCATATCTTCTGGAACCCCATCCGTGCCAGAAGGTTGCGGCTCGCAGCCGGTTTCTACCCCGGAATTCTCGTTATCCTGGCCGTGCGCGGCGGGGTCCGGCGCGCCGCTCCCCGGCCCGCGATTCCCGGGCTCGCGATTCCTGGGCTCGCGACTACTGGAGAAGGCGGCAATGTGGCTCTTTTGGCCCGAAACCGAGGGGCGCAATCCGGAGCCTGCCAGGTCGGGAACAGGGCCGAGAACGGCTTCCCCGTCCAAAGGCAGCTCGCTTTCCTGGCGGATTGAACGCGTTCTCCTGAACATACCCGGTTTCCCGTCCAACCCCCAGGGTCCGACCTCGTTGCGCCAACGGCAAACCACGTCCCCATGGGGCGCCGGACTTGGACGTAAAGCCCTGCTGGTGTTACTCTACCCTACGGGATGCCTTCTGCGGCGACCTTCCTGTTTCAGCGGTTTCGGGCCGGTTTCTGGGCCGATCTCAGGGAAGGAAACGGCGGTCGGCCACGCCTCTCGGGGACGGGGGAGTTTCCCCGACCGGGACGGCGATCGCAGCCCCTCCAAAAGCCTTTTCTGGGCGCTTAACTCAGCGGTAGAGTGCCATCTTCACACGGTGGAAGTCGCAGGTTCAAATCCTGCAGCGCCCACCATGCTCGACGGAGTGCGTTTGGGCTAAGGGGTTCTTCGCCCGCCGCAACGGACTCAGGATTTCGGCTCACGGCTCGGACGCCGCGAAAGCGCCTCAGGTTCGAGTCCTTGAGTGCTTACCCCAGAATCAATTGGTGACGAGGGCCATGGCTTTGCCTGCGGGTGGGCCTCAGGGGAGTTGGCTGAGCAACGTGCGAGCAGGAACGACGACCGGATGGCTGCCCGAGAAACAGTCGGCTGGCTCAAACGATAGATTCATGACTGCCTGGAATGCATGCGGCGCCTTGATCTGGGCTTGAAAATGGGCGAGCGCGGACGAAAGCACCTTTTCGCTGAGTTTGACCTCGACCAGAAACCAAGGCTTGCGGTCGCGCACCACCATAAAGTCCACTTCCCGCTTCTGCTTGTCTCGCAGATAGCGCAACTCGAAGTTTCCGAAGCCCAGGTCGGTCCAGGTTTCGACCGCCTTGAGCAAATGGCAGGCAACAAAATTCTCAGCGCGCGGGCCATCTTCGGATACACCGCTCCAGTCGCGAAGAAACCACTTCGGTTTGGTCAGAGCAAGGGCTGGTTGTTCTGATGTGCAAAGAAAACTTACTGCGACGGATTGTCGCGCCTGAATAAATTGCGCTGGCGCTCAATCCTCTTCACTATGTCTTCCGCGATTTCGGAAAGCTCCTGTGGTGCGAGAATTTCACTGCCTGTCACTTTCGACAAGGCTACATCTAGCGGCTCGAATGCTTGATGAGAAAGGCTAGCACGAAGTAAGACGAGGACTTCGTTGGCGAATCCCATCCCCGCAGCGCGAATTGTAAATCTGATCACGCGGTCGACGGCCTTTCGGTCTTTATCCGCGTCATCCACAATACTCTTCATGAACTGTAACGAGGCGGTTATTTCTCTCCTGTCGAGATAAATCCGAGCTAACAGGTAAGAGGCATCGGCGGCGTCAGATCCATCGTTGTTTAATGCCTCTCTGGCCATCGATTCAGCAATCTTCGCCAGGTCAGTTCGGGATGAAACATATATCGATTCTGCTGCCGCAACTAATGCCGCAGAGTCACGTCGATGAGCATCGACAAAGTTCTTGGCTGCATTGATTATCTCTGTACTCCCATCGCCATCTTCTGCCATAATCTGCAAAAGTGTTGGCCAAACTGACGCCGCCGCACCACGAGCATTCACGACCTTCTTCAGCGCACCCTTCGCTTCAACAATTCTATTCTTCCCGCCTAAGTAAAGGAGTACTTCGCTTAGACGCTCCCAAGCTTCTATGTGGTTTGGTTCGAGTTTGACCGCCTTTCTGTAAGCACTCAACGCCTTTTCGTAGTCTCCGGCGTATTGGTACACCCAACCGAGACGCCTCCAAGAATCCCCCTGCGGCATCCTTGTCACAGCGTCCTTTGCGGCCTGAACTGCCAGACTAAGCCGATCATTTCCCACTAAACAGTCCATAAGGTGGTTCCAGTATTGCGCTTTATTTGGATGGATCTCAATTGCCTTCCGGATCGCTTCTTCTGCCTCGCCCATCTTCTGAGGAAAATTGGCTAAGACCTGGCTTAGGCCATACCAGGCCTCATCATCGGAAGGCCTCTTGCTTATTTGCTGTCGAAACGTCTTCTCCGCTCTGACGAAAAAGGGCTCCGCAGCGCGAAAATCGTCATTGTTAATGAGTGACAATTCCCCCAGCTCAAGGGACACATTTCCAGATCTGTCTTCGCCCAGTTCGAGAGCCCGGCGATACGTCGCTTCCGCTTTCTCAGGTTGATTCATGTGATACCGGTACAGCTCGCCCAAATTCTCGTACAACGGAGCTGCAGCATTTTCTTTGACCGACCGCACGCCCTCACGCAGAACTTCCTCTGCTTGCCGGTAGAGCCCCTTGTCATGAAAGAAGCCCCCTAGCCGGAGGTAACCGTATGGATAGTCGAGTCTTAATCCAATGCTCGTCCGCAGGGCAGCGGTGCCTTGGTCATCCTGGCCGGACCGGAGAAGAGCGGAGCCGTAAAGGTGCCACGCCCAGTGATCATTAGGAGATTCGGCGACAGCCGTGCGCAGGGCCTCCAAGGCCTCGCTCAAGCGATTTCTGCTCTTAAGAAGGAACTCCCCGAGATGAGCCCACCCGTGCCCAAAGTGGGGGTGCTCTTTCAACAATTCCCTCAATGCCTCCTCTTTCTCTGTGCCTGATCCTTCGATTGCATTTGCTCTCGCAAGCAATTTATGTAGCAATTCATAATCCATCGGGAGGGAATTATCCTTTTCGCGGTGCCTCAGTTCACCAACATGGTCCCTCACTGAGTCTGGCAGCTGATCTGACCTGAAAAATTCGTCTGGCGTGTGAGAAATAATCTCGGAAGCAAGGTCGTAGCGCCTATCCTCTTCGGCCTGTCTTAGAATCTCGTCGTAGGCCAAGTAGTGATCATGCCGTGCATGCGGCTCCATGCGACACGCTTCCAGCGCAATTCGAAGCGTCGACTGTACTAACTCCTCTTGTTCATAGAAGACTGTCATGAATCGCACGGCAGCGCGGATTCTCTGAGATGGATGTCCGCCTTTTCTGAGGAGGTAATAAACATTGAAGAGACGTTCAGCGGCTTGATATCGCTTCCGGGTGGGCGGTCCTGAGACGGTGATAGCGCCCCTTGAGACAAGCCGGTTCAAGAGCGCGCTGCACTGTTTGGGGGAAATCCTGGAGATGTCTGCGATTTCAGATGCTGTTACAGGTGTCCATGCGTCTAGGACGGCTACAAACACTTTGCGCTCCACCGCCGGAAGCGAGTCGAGCTGTGACTTGAAGTATTCAGTGTGCTCATCGATTAGTTTTATTAGGCTCTTGAGGAGGAGGCTTAGAGAGCTTGACTTGTGAAACTCGGCGAGTATTCCGATAAGCCTAGGGTTCCCCCCGGTCAGAATCTCAATAGGTCTAAGCTGGCTGGAACTCATCTCAGTTCCGGTGATCGAACGCCATAGACGCTCGCAGTCGGAAGAATCGAGCGGCCCGAGATGGTAAACAGAGAACATCTCAAACCAGGCTCCGCCGCTCTGGAGAGCACCGGAGAATATGTTCTTCAAAGATGTACCGATCAGAAGGATGGAAGATTCGTTTGCGAATGTGTGGCGCAGCTCCCAAGCTGCGCCCATCCTCATCTGATCGGAAAGTAACATGGTGAGGTTTTCGACCATTAAGACAATGCGAATATTCGCTTCCTGGGCATAGGCTAAAAGATGTGAAAGCGCCTGTTCGCGGATTGAAACGTCATCATGCTGCTCGCGGATTTCCTTGGCTATCCGCCTGAGTTCGGCAGAGTCTCTCTCACCTGCAAGTCTCTCAACAGCCTCAAGCCAAAACTCACCAGCAGAGGTCACGCCGTATGACTCCTCAGAGAAAGTCACGGGAACGTATGATGAAGCTAAGTCGGGCGAGCTGCGGAGTTCTGCCGCAATCCTCCTTAGCATCGTGGTTTTTCCCGAACCCCGAGGTCCGGTGATCAATACATGCTGATTCGAGGGACGGCTCCGGTTATCGCGAAGCGATTCGATAATGAGTTCAAATACAGGCTGGCGCGCCACGAATTGCGCTTTGATCTCTTCGTCCGAGTTGAGACTTGGGTTGTATTTCAGTAGAGATGAGTTCATTTGTCACCTCGCGCGTTCCGAAGCTTTGATGTACCCGAACGAGAATCTCGCTTTCCACCAATCCATTAGGAGTTTGGACACCGGGCGATAAGTGCCATCGGAATTAGGCTCAATGTAGTAGTCGTGCTCTAGAATCCCTAGGATCTCTCGAACGGTGGCCTCCGTGGCCTTGTCTCCAAATGAATAACCCGCCGATATGACCGTGACGGAATCAGGTGTGAGCTTGCCGGTCACTGCAAGCTCAGTGAGTAACTCCATAGCAAGAGGTGACCGCTCTGGCCCCAGAACCATCCTTAGCCGCTCCTCTAGGTGGCTTAATTCAGCGTGGCCCTGGACACTCAGCATTGAGTGCTCGTAGACGTATTCGGCCAGTGAGTCGCTGACTTCTGTGGCCGAAGACATCTTGCAAGCGCGATATACATTTTCAAAATAGACCTGAACATAATGAGGAATGCAGTATCCGACCCTTCCGACCATTCCGCTCGCGACTTCCGGCGGAAGAGTCAAACCACTTTCAGTTGCGACCTCGCACAGAAAATCCCTCGCGACGTCAGGTTGCCACGCTCCTAGAGGGAAAGGAACGAATGTGTTTAGAGTTGCATTCAATCCTGCATATCTGAGTACGGGTTCGAGACCGATAGATCCTGTTACGACGATTCGCAATTTGCCTTTGTGCTTTATAGTGTTATCTCGGAGCCAGGACATGAATTCATCCGTGGCACGCCGACGCTCGTCGGTTACTCGGTAATCGCCCCCCTGGAGAATGCGGTTCACAAGAATTGGGACCTCATCCAGAAACAGAACAACTGGCCGTTCCGATTCGGCGAGAATTTCCAGAAGGCGCTCCCCCTTGTCGCGCCAGTCTTTTTCTGAAACCTCGCTACGGAGTTGAACACTTAGTTCATGAACCTTGATGGCCTCAACCGTGCCAGAAATCCTCTTCCAAAGACCAGAAAAAACCGTAGCTGCCTTAGACCAAAGTGGGAGATGAGGGCTCATTGCGACCGTTAACTCAACGATGGCGTCAGCTGCAGATTGGGCCTTCTGGAAATCAACCTGGAGGCAAAGGAACTCCTCACCTAGGCGCGATTCCGCCTCGCGCATCAAGCTCGTTTTTCCAATGCGACGAGGTGCGGTTAGGAGGATATTCGCACCTTTGCGAATGTATTCCAAAAAGAGTTCCAATTCCTCTTTGCGATCCCAGAAGTACTCCCCGGTCACCCAATTTCCCAAAGCGCGTTTCACTTGCTCCCCCATCCTTTTACACGGACCGACAACAGCTTCGTTGTCAAATATATGCCAGACAACAGTATTGTTGTCAAGGGATGTCAAGTTTTAGACGGAGGGCAAAGCCTGGCCACGGTGCAGCGTCCACCACTCCGGATGGCGTCCCCTTTGCCCTAGCGGGACCTGGGCCCTCGCTCTGAATAGGGGTGCCCGGGTGCCCCCGCTTTCAGGGCCCGGAAAGACTGCAAGGCCGCCGCAAGTACAGGCTGTTCGCACCAGGGCCGGTTCTTCACTTTCGCTCGCACAGTTGCCCTAATCCCCTAGGCAGGTCCCCAAGCGGCGGGCTGACTCGACCCATGGATGGTCGCGTGGAACCGACTTACGCTTGCCTGCGACCTGATCCAGGGGTACCGGCTCCGCGTTTTCGCCGCGGGCTGCCACCATCACGCCAAACTGTCCCTTGGCGATCAAGTCGGCGCAGGCCGTGCCCAGGCGCGTAGCCAGAATGCGATCGGCCGCGGAGGGTGTGCCGCCGCGCTGCACATGGCCAAGGATGGTCACGCGCGATTCGAGATGCGTGAGCTCCTCGAGCTGGTGGGCCAGGCGCAGCGTGTTGTCCTGATGCCGCACCTCGAGAGCGGCGATGGCGCGCTTGGCCTCAAGGTTGTCGTTCAGGGTCTTGGCGCGTTCCAGTTTCTTATCGGCGGCATCGAAGTTGCGCGCGTCGTCGCGGCTCATGGCGCCCTCGGCCACGGCCACAATGCTGAAGTTGCTGCCCCGCTTGCTGCGTTGGCCGATGGCCTCGGCGATCTTCTCCACGTCGTAAGGGATCTCGGGGATGAGGATCACGTCAGCGCCGCCGGCGAGCCCCGCGCCCAGCGTAAGCCAACCCGCGCGATGGCCCATGATTTCGGCCACGATAATGCGGTGGTGGCTGTGCGCGGTGGAGTGCAGGCGATCTATCGCCTCGGTGGCAATGTCGAGGGCGGTGGCGTAGCCAAAGCTTGAATCGGTCATGGCCACGTCGTTGTCAATGGTCTTGGGCAGCGTGATCACATTGATACCGGCGCGGTACAGGCGCAGGGCGCTCTTCTGCGTGCCGCCCCCGCCAAGGCAAACCACGCATTCGACTCCCCATTTTTTGAGATTGTCTTTGATGACGCCGGTCATGTCCTTGGTTTTGCCGTCGATCTCCATGCGATGCGGCTTGTCGCGGCTGGTGCCGAGAATGGTGCCGCCGACGGTGAGAATGCCGGAAAGCGTGGCGCGATCCAGGTTGAGCCGCCGGTTCTCGACCAAACCGCGAAAACCGTCGCGAAAACCCACGATCTCCATGCCGTAGTAGCCGAGCGCGGCCTTGCCCACGCCGCGGATGGCTGCGTTCAGGCCGGGGCTGTCGCCGCCAGCGGTGAGAATGCCGATGCGTTTGATCTTAGTGGCCATGAACAACAAATATCAGACCGGACGGCGTCTTTGTCGAGCGGGTGACGTGGATATTCCGGCTCCGAATTCTCGCTTAATGGAAACCGGAGCACAAATCTTGCTTTCGAGACAACCTGGATCAGGCGCCGGCAGTCTAATCTATCAGCATTCGAGATTTTCTCGCTACTTCGTCCTCAAATCGGGGTTCGATTGTGCGAATGGATCATGCAAAGCCGCTCCCGAACGAAAGGAGAGGATATGAACGTTCCGCCTTTTTCTCATCGCAATATTCTGATTCCGCTTCCGGTTGTCTTTTTTATGTCACTTGCCGGGTGCATGGGCGGTACTGGCAGCCTCGGCAGCGGCTTAGCCGACAAATCGACCGCGAATGTATCCGTCAGCGCTTCTACAGTCAGCGTCACACAGGGCCAGAGCGTGACCCTGGAGGCTTATGTCAATCCGACGCTGGCCACCGGAACCGCAACTTTTTATGACGGATCGACTGCGATTGGAACGGCTCAGATCAGTGACGCCGGCGGGCTTGGGACTACGGGAATCGCTCTGCTCCAGACAACGTTCAATTCCGTCGGTTCGCAGAGCATTACTGTGCAGTACAGCGGAAACGATTTCTATGCAGCAGGCACGTCCGCGGCCATCGCCATCGGCGTTTACAGCAGTAATCTGGCATCCTCTTCCGTGAGTCTGCAGGCCTCCACCACGACACCGCAGTACCTCACCAATGTGACCTTAACGGCCACGGTTTCGCCCTCGGCAGCCACCGGTACGGTCACCTTTTATAACGGGGGGGCCAATATCGGCAGCGCTGCCGTTAGCGGAGGCGTGGCAACTTTGACAACTCAGTTTGCCGCGGGAGGCACGGATACACTTCGCGCAGTTTACTCCGGCGACTATAACTATCTTTCCAGCACGTCGAATTCGCTCACCATGAATGTCAGCGGCCCGCTGGTGACCTCGACAAATCTGACGACATCAACCAACTCCACCGCGATCGGCGAGAGCGTCACCCTGACGGCCCATCTCACTCCCGCAACTGCCACAGGCGCGGTTACGTTCTATAACGGATCGACCGCGATCGGCGCGGCGAATGTGAACGCAGGCGCTGCCACGCTCAATACGACATTTGCCAGCTCCGGCCAGATGACCCTGCAAGCGGCTTTTGCCGGAAACGCTTCGTGGGAAGCGAGCGCATCGGGTAAGATTTCTCTCTTCGTTACCGGCGACGCGCCCTCGACCGTCGTAATGCAGGTTGCTCCTTCCTCGTTGGTGATCGGCGATTTCACGACGCTGACGGCCAATGTTTCGCCGGCCGCGGCGACGGGCTCGGCGGTCTTTTATGACGGATCCAGCGCGATTGGCAACTGCACGATCGCCGGGGGCACGTGCTCCTTTGTGAGCATCTTCAATGCTGCGGGCTCCCAAAGCCTTACGGCCGTCTACAGCGGAGATACAACCTACATTTCCAGCACCAGCAGCGCCGTCGCACTCACTGTCGGTAATCCGGGGCCAACGCCAAGCACAACTATGCTGACGCTGAGTGAATACTCAGGGTATCTCGGAGATACGGTCACGCTGACAGCCAACGTTAGTCCTCTATCGGCAACCGGGCAGGTTGATTTTTACGATAACGGCAACTGGCTCGCGAGCGTCAAGCTTTCGTCCGGCATCGCTGCCTGGTCGCAGACCTTCACGCAATCCCTATCGAATAGCATCACTGCGGTCTACGACGGAGACACGACCTACGCTTCGAGCACGTCCAGCGCGCAGGTTCTTGAGCTCGGCTATCCGGATGACGACTAATCACGGAACAGGAAGAGAGACCGGAGCTTACTGCTGCAACACCACCTGGTCGCCTTCTTTGAGGCCGGAGACGACTTCGGTGACGGAACCGTTGGAGAGGCCAACGGTGACGGGGACCTTGCGGAAGCCCTCTTTCTGGTGTTTGTCCGGAACCTGAACCGAGGCGTTTCGCTGGTTGTCGTAGAGGACAGCGTTTTCAGGGACGGTGAGGACGCCCTTGTGCTCATCGAGGAGGATTTCGGCGTTCGCGGTCATGTTGGCCTTGAGCTCGCCGCCGGGGTTATTGATGGAGACGCGGACCTCGAACGTGGTGACATTATCCTTTTCCACGCCCATCGGGGCGATCTTGGTCACCTTGCCGTTAAAGAGGCGGTCGCGGAAGCTCTCCACCTTGATGCGCGCGGGCTGGCCCAGGTAGACATGGGCGATGTCGGCCTCGTCCACCTTGCCCTGCACGTAGACTTCGGAGGTATCGCCCTCGGTCATGACCAGCGTAGCCGTTGAGCCGAGAACCAGGATGGAGCTGACGGCATCGCCCATTTCAACGTCGCGCGACAGGATGACGCCATCCATGGGCGCGACGATGGTGGTGTAGCCGAGCTGTTCTTCAAGTTGTTTCAGGCTGGCCTGGCTTTGTTGCACCTGCGCGCGCGCCTGCTTGAGCTTGGCGTTATCCACGCCGATCTGCGCCTGGGCGGAGTTGCGGCGGGTGAGCGCGGCCAGATAGTCGCGGTTCGCGTCGTCCAGGGCTTGGTGGCTGACGATGCCTTCCTTGTTCATTTCCACATTGCGGTCGAGCGTGGCCTTGTACATGGGCAGGTCGGGAGCCTCGGCGTTCACCTTGTCCTGCTCGATATTGGCCTGATAGGTGGTGACATTGGCTTCGGCGCTGGCCAGTTGCGCGCGTTGCGCATCGACTTGCGCCTGGATCTCCTGCTGATCGAGCTGCGCCAACTCCTGACCCTTGTGCACGCGGTCGTTGATATCGACGTAGAGCTTTTGTACGATGCCGGAGGCCTTGGATTTGACTTCGACCTTGGTGATGGGCTGGATTTGGCCGGTAGCGACGACGGAGCGGGCAACGTCGCCGCGCGTGACTTTGGCGATCTTGTTGGGGTCGATGGGATCGCCTTTGGCGAGGTGTACAAGCGCGACCACCGCCCCGATGACAAGGACTGCGACGACACAACCGAGGATGATCCAAATTCGTTTCTTCTTACGCGATGCGGCCATGCGGGCCTCCCAGGAATTCGAAGAGAAAGCGGATCTTTACGCCGGCGAGCAAAAACCGCTCGCGCAGGGACCGGCGGCTCTCCCGGCGGACACTGATGGAAGAAGCAATCAACAATTCAGACGGTGCACTGGAACCGTTGTAACCCAATGAGCTTCAGTACGCAAATGGCGGGGCGGTGGTTCCACGGATCTCGGCTAAAGGGCCGCGCACCTGCGCGGATTGCGGGAACCGGCATGCCGGCCGCGGCGTATCATCTTCGCGGGGGCTCGCGTAAAGTCACGACAGGGAATTCAGGATCGTCAAAGGCTTATGACCAGTTTTTCCGACACGCTCGGGCAGGTGTTCCGCGCCATCATGGCGAATAAGCTGCGGAGCTTTCTCACCATGTTCGGGATCGCCTGGGGCGTGGGGTCGCTGCTGGTGCTGGTGGGGCTGGGCGAGGGCTTCAAGAGCGGTCAGCACAAGCAGCTCGCCACGTTCGGCAATGACCTGGTGATGATGTGGAATGGAACCATTCCCGCTCTGCCCAATCAGCACACAGGCATGCGGCCCTATCAACTCACCGTGGGCGACGAAGCCGCCATGCGCCAGTTGACCGAGCTCAGGGCCGTCACGGGCTACCTCAATCGCAACGATCTCTACCAGGTCAGCGCCTATGCGAACACCTCGGGGCAGGTACTGGGCGTCGAACCAAACTATTCTCAGGTGCGGTTCCTGCCCATCGCCGAGGGACGATTCATTGACGCCTCCGATCTCGCCCAGCGGCGGCGCGTGGTAGTGCTTGGATCGAAGAATTCTCTGCTGCTGTTTCTCGGCCACCCGATACTGGGTGAAACCATCACCATCAACGACATTGCGTTTACCGTGGTGGGTCGCGCCGCCCCCGTGAGCCACGGCAACAACGACAGCGAGAACCAGAAGATCTACATCCCGCAATCCACGATGCTGGAACTTTTCGCCATGAAGGGCGACAACGTGGCGCTCGACGCGCTGAGCTCCATTCAATATCAGCCCGCGAAAAAAGGCGACGTGACGGCTGCGGTGGCGGCGGTGCATCGCGTGATTGCCGAGCGCCACGGCTTCGATCCCTCGCTCACCGATGCTTTCGAGGAGTGGAACACCATCCATTCCGAACAGATGATCGCCGCCATCTTCAACGCCATGGACATTTTTCTCGGCGGCGTGGGCCTGGTCACGCTGGGTCTTGGCGCAGTGGGCATCATCAACATCATGCTGGTCTCGGTAACGGAGAGAACCCATGAGATCGGCGTGATGAAAGCGGTGGGAGCTACGCGGGGCAGCATCATGGCGCAGTTTTTCTGGGAAGGACTGCTGCTCACCGGAATCAGCGGTCTCATCGGCGTGGCCTTGTCTGAGGCATTAATGTTTCCGCTGCAGTTATTGTTAACGGGAAAAATGCCCGGCTGGGATCCTCCGCGCCTGGTGCCCTGGTCCGCTGCGCTGGCCGTGGGTGCGCTGGCCATCTGCGGCATCGTAGCAGGGCTCTATCCGGCCAGCAAAGCCGCGGCCCTCGACCCGATCGAAGCGCTGCGCAGGGAGTGAAAAAACAGGGAACAGGGAACAGGGAACAGGGAACAGGGAACAGGGAACAGGGATCAGGGATCAGAAAACAAGAAACCGAGAAGGGGAGTTCCGGGAATGCTCAAAGACATACTCGTGCAGGCCTGGGCAGCAATGCTCGCTAACATGCGTCGCACCGCCATCACCATGGTGGGAATGGCGTGGGGCATCGCTACCGTGGTGGTGCTGCTCGGCTATGGCGCCGGATTCAGCAAAGCCATCGAGGCCATCTTTGCGCAGTGGGGCACGGAGACCATCGGATTCTTTCCCGGCCGCACCAGCCAGCAGGCCGGCGGCGATAAGGCAGGCGTAAAAGTGCAGTTCACACTTGACGATGTGGACCGCGTCGCCGACAGCGTTGCAGGCGTTTACCGTATCTCGCCGAACGAGTGGATCAATGCCACCGTCCAGAATGACCTGCACACCTACACCTGGGAAGTCGACGGCGTGCGTCCCGTGTTTCAGGACATCTTCAAGCTCGACACCGATGCCGGCCGCTTTTTCAGCGGCCAGGAAGAGGAGCAACGCGCGCACGTCTGCGTCATTGGCTCCGAGGCCAAGACCAAGCTCTTTTCCGGCGAGTGGGCGGTAGGCGAAAGCATCCGCATCAACGGCGTCATCTTCACCGTGATCGGCGTGCTCAGCCCCAAGATGCAGGAGGGCGGCGACGACAATCGTAACCGCATCATCTATATCCCCTTCAGCACGTTCAGCGACCTCAAGGACACGCATTATGTCGACGGCATCTGGTTCAGCTATCACGGCGATCACATGCAGATCGAGAAGTCGTTGCGCGCCACCATGGCCGCGGCGCATCACTTCACTCCCGCCGATCACAATGCTATCTACGTAGCCAACCTGATGACGCAGTTGTCGCAATTCCGAATTCTGTCCATTGTTTTGCAGGCATTTCTCACCATTGTCGGCGCGCTAACACTTGGTATCGCCGGCATCGGCCTCATGAACATCATGCTGGTGGCCGTGCAGCAGCGCACGCGCGAAATCGGCATTGAGAAAGCGCTGGGTGCGCGCCGCAGCCAGATCCTCGTGCAATTTCTGGCCGAAGCGCTCACCATTACCAGCGTGGGCGGAGTGTGCGGCGTGGGATTCGCCTGGCTCATCTCTGTCGTGGTTGGCCGCATCCCGTTCTACAGTGAAATTGCGCAAAACGCATCGAACGCGGACATCCGCCTCATCATCACGCCCGGCTCGATCGCCATCGCCACAGTGATCCTCGTCGTTACCGGGCTTGTCAGCGGCATGATTCCCGCGATCCGCGCCGCGAATCTCGACCCCATCGAGGCTCTGCGCTACGAGTGAAGCGACGGATGTGTTGCGATTGATGTCAAACGGGGCGGTCGGGTTCGCTGGCGGCTTCGACGGAAACAGGCTGTGCGGCCGCGAGGGCTTTGATCCCGCGTAGGTCCATCTTGCCCGTGCCGAGCACCGGGATGGCATCGACGTGGACGAACTGGCTCGGCTTCGGTTTCCATAGTGCGGGCAGCTCGCACTGGGCGAACTTCTCGAGCACCGGCGCGAGTTTGGCCTCGGGAAGCGTGTGAATCACGACGATGCGCTCGCCCTTCTTCTCATCGGGCACGGCCGTGACCGCGAAGACCTGTTCGGCGGCATCGGCCAGCTCTTGCAGCTTTTCTTCTATGCGAATGTGCGGCACCATCTCGCCGCCAATTTTGCTGAAGCGCGAAAGCCGGTCGGTGATGGTGAGAAAGCCGTCCTCTTCCATCATGGCGACGTCGCCCGTGGTGTACCAGCCGTCGTGCAGCACTTTGGCAGTCTTCTCCGGTTTGCCCAGGTAGCCGCGCATCACGTTGGGGCCCTTCACCAGCAGCATGCCTGCGGTTCCCGGCGCGACGGGCTGGCCGGTGTCGATGTCGACGATCTTGACGCACACGCCGGGCAGCGGGTGGCCGATTTTGCCGCGCTTGGATGCGACCTGGCGGAATCCCGGAGCGCGAAAATCCTTGCCATTCACCGAAACGATCGGAGAGCACTCCGTGCAGCCGTAGCCCTCCAGCGGGCGGATGCCGAAGCGATCTTCGAAAGCCAGGGAGACGCGCTCCTGCAGCTTCTCTGCGCCCGCGAGCACGTATTGCAGCGAGCCAAAGCTCTCCGGCGTGCAGCGGCGCATGTAGGCCTGCAAGAAAGTAGGCGTGGCGACGAGGAGCGTGACTTTGTACTTTTCGATGAGCGCGCCGACGATCTGCGCGTCGAGCGGATTGGCGTGGAAGACCACACCGACGCCTTGCACCGCGGGCAGCCAGAGCCCGGCGGTGAATCCGAAAGAGTGGAAGAAGGGCAGAATGCCGAGAATCTTGTCGCGGCCATCGAGCATGAAGACCTGCGTGACCTGGCTGATGTTCGACATGAGGTTGAAGTGCGTGAGCATGACGCCCTTGGGATCGCCGGTGCTGCCGCTGGAAAAGATGACCGTGGCCAGCTGGTCCATGCGTGCGGCGCGGCCTTTAGCGATTGCGAATTCTGCCGGTGGCCCGGGCGCCAGCCTTTGAGTATTGACGCGATGCGCGCCCAGCGCGCGCTTAAGCAGGCCGGCCGGCAAGAGCCACGCCATCGCCAGTGCGGCCAGCTTTTCTCTGGAACGCGGCGCGGCGAGAGCTTCTTCAAGCAGCAACGTCCGGCCGGGGATGGTCATGTTGGGGAAGCGTTCGAGAAAGGCCCGAGACGTGATCACGACGTCGATGCCGCACTGTTGCGCGCAACTTGCGAGAACTTCGTTGGGCGCGGTGTAGTTGAGGTTCACCGGCACGCGACCCATGAGCATGAGCGCGTAGTTCGTAAGCGCGCCGCCGACGGAGGGGGGAATCAGCATGCCGACCATGGGCTGCTGGCCGATCTGGCGCCGCAGCCGGCGCGCGACGTAGACGGTTTTGCCGAGCGCCGAACCGAAGGAGACGCGCGGCGTTTTGCCGTCGGCCATGAAAAACTGCCACGGGTGCAGGCGCGCCCTGTGCACAAAGGCGCGGTCGAGGGTCTTCATGCGCGGCTTGCGCACCTCAAAAGCCGTTGCCTGCAATTCCTGCACTGCGGCGCGTACTTCGATGGCCGTTGACTTGGGGGGCATCGGCTTGCCGAAGCTCACCGTGACGGAATACGGGATGTGGTGCGGCATCTTCCACAGGAAGCGGCCGCGCTCAAAGCTGAAGATGCTGCCCCACACGCCATCGAGGTTCACGGGGACGATAGGGACGTCGACGTCTTTCATGATCCGCTCCAGACCGCGGCGAAAGGGAAGCATCTGGCCGGTGCGCGTAATCTGGCCTTCGGCAAAGATGCAGACGATCTCGTTGTTGCGTAGCGCGTCGGAGGCGGTGTGCAGCGAGTGCAGCATCTCGCGCGGATGCAGCTCGCTCGAAATCGGGATGGACTTCACCATCCTGGCAAAGGGATTGACGAGGGGGTGGTCGTAAATGCCCTTGTACATGATGAAGCGGATGGGGCGGTCGGTGGCCGCGACAAGGAGCAGGGCATCGACAAACGACATGTGGTTGCAGACGAGCAACGCGCCGGTCTTTTCCGGGAAGTTGTCGCGGCCCATCACGCGCACGCGATACACCGTGCGCGTAGCGAAGAACAGAATCAGGCGGGCGAACCACTCCGGCAGCAGATAGAGAACGTAGACCGTGGCGAGCGCGGTAATGACGGATCCTGCGACGATGACGCCGCGCGGCTCGAGGTGGACGTAGGCGGTGAAGACAAAATAGACGACCGACGAGGCGGCGATGCCGACGAAGGAGAGCAGGTTGGCCGCGGCAATGATTCCGCCCTTGTCTTCATCCGCAGGCTTGTGCTGGATCAGCGCATTGACCGGAACGGAGAAGAATCCGGCCCAGAAACCGAGCAGGCCCAGCAGTACCGCCGATCCCAACATGCCATGCGGCGTGACGCCGAGAATGAAACCGGTGACGGTCATGCCGATGGAGCCCAGCGGAATGAGCCCGTATTCGATCTTGTTGTCGCTCACCCAACCGGCGGTCATGCTGCCGATGCCGATGCCCACCGCGAGCATCGCGTTCAGGTAGCCGGTTTTGGTCTGGCCGACGTGCAGCACATCCGGCCCGTAGATGACGATGGTGGAAAAGAGCAGGGAGCCGAGAAACCAGAAATAAGTGTTGCCCAGCACGGCCAGAAACAGCGCGGGGTCCTTGCGCATTTTGCCGATCTGCACCCAGAGGTCGTCGACAATATTGATGCGGAAGGGTTTTTCCGGCGCGGCGGCAGGCACGTTGTCGACGCCGAGGCTGGTGACGAAACCTACGCCCGAGAGCCCCAGAAGCACGTAGCCCGCAACCACTTCGTGTCCGCTGAATTGCTGGCCCATCCACGCGCCGCCGACCGTGCCGATGATGATGGCCAGAAACGTCCACAGCTCGATGACGCCGTTGCCCCACGAGAGGCTCTTCTCAGGCAGCAACTCCGGCAGCAGGCCGTACTTCGACGGCCCGAAGAGCGCGGCCTGGCTCGCCACCAGCGTGAGCGCGACCAGAGAGAGCGCAAGCGTGTGCGTCGCGAGGCCTGCTGTCGCGATCAGCATGGATCCGAACTCCATGACCTTGGTCCAGATCGTCACCTGGCGCTTGCTGAAGCGGACCGCCAGCCAGCCGCCGGGCATGCTCAAAATGAGAAAGGGCACCGAGAACAGGAACGTGACCACCGAGACAAACGTCTCGCGCTCGGTCTGCGCCATGTTCATCCCGATAACGATCGAGAGCAGGAGGTTGCGCAGGATGTTATCGCTGAATGCGCCCTGAAATTGCGTGGCAATCAGCGCCCAGAAGCCGCGGCGGCCGCGCGGCGCGGCGGCGGAAGGAGAGCCGGTCTGGAGAATCGCATCAGGATCACTCGAAACAGTGTTCATCGGCCTTGACCAACTCGGGAGAGCCGCGATGGCGCAAGTGGAACCATGACGCCAGCCCGAAGAAGGCCCTTTCTTCCAGTTTCAAATCACAAAGATTGCGAACGATCCACGAATTTGATCAATTCTACCCGAACGCAGGGAGCAAGGGAGCAAGGGAGTGAGGGAGCAAGGGAGCGAGGGAGCGAAAAAACGCTGCCCATGCACGAAAGGCTGGCCCGCAGTTTCCACGGGGGTTAGCCGATTTTGCGATTGGCAATGACAAAACAAGCGCACACGATTGGCTTGCGACTCACGGATGGCGCATTGCCGTTGTTGCATGACCCCGCGAACGGCAAACCCAGGGCGCGAAGAGTCTATTATCATTGATCACGACACCATCTTCTTCCGGCATTCGGGTATGGCGCCGATGGATATGTGCAGCCCGGTGGGCAGCGAAGGCGCCCCGACGCTGGCCAAGCACTTTAACATTGTGAAGCCCATTGCGGTGGACACAAGTCTGCTAATCAACGAAGACGTGGCGATTGCGCGCTTGTGGCGATGCGACAACCGCTGGCGGAATATGACATTTACGCAGAAGGATGTATGAAGGAGCAAAACCGATGATTCAGTTTCTCGTTCACGACACGGCGGACACGGTGGGCGTGGCCGTCGTGGATATTGCAGCCGGAACAGAGTTGACCGGCCGGAATCTCTCAACCAACAAGCCGCTGGCGGCAAAGTCGGCGCAGGATATTCCGCTGGGCCACAAACTGGCGCTCAAGGATCTTGCCGTGGGCGATACGGTGATCAAGTATGGCTGCGAAATCGGAAGAATCGTGCAGCCGGTCAAGGCCGGGCAGCACGTGCACGTGCACAACCTGAAGACGAAGAGGTGGGCATAATGAAGGACCAGACAATTCATGCGTATCGGCGTGAAAACGGACGCGTCGGCATCCGCAATCACGTAATTATCCTGGCCGTGGACGACATTTCAAATGCAGCGACCGAGGCTGTTGCGAACAACATCAAGGGAACGCTTGGCCTGCCTCACGCCTACGGACGCCTGCAATTCGGCGAAGATCTCGATCTCTTTTTCCGCACCATGATCGGCACCGGCGTGAATCCTAACGTGGCCGCGGCGATCGTGATCGGCATCGAGCCGGGCTGGACGCAGAAGATTGTGGATGGCATCGCGAAGACCGGGAAACCGGTGGCCGGATTTTCCATCGAAGGTCAGGGCGATATCGCGTGTATCGCGCAGGCTTCAAGGAAAGCGAAGGATTTTGTGCAGTGGGCGACGGAGCTGCAACGCACGGAGTGCAAGTTCAGCGAGCTTTATATCAGCGTGAAGTGCGGCGAAAGTGACACCACCACTGGGCTTGCGAGCTGCCCAGCGGTCGGCAACGTGATCGATAAGCACTGCGCGATCGGTGGTATGGCATCCTTTGGTGAAACAACGGAGCTGACCGGCGCTGAGCACATTGTGGCCGCCAAGGCCGCGAATGACGCGGTGCGCGCGCAATTCCAGGCCATGTTTGACGACTACCAGAAGCTTGTCTTCGGCCAGAAGACCGACGATCTTTCCGAATCGCAGCCGACGAAAGGCAACATTGCCGGCGGATTGACGACCATTGAAGAGAAGGCGCTGGGCAACGTAGAAAAGCTGGGCAAGAAGACGAAGTTTGTTGGCTGCCTGAAGCCGGCAGAGATGCCGACGGACAAGGGCCTGTGGTTCATGGATACGTCGAGCGCCGCGGCGGAAGCCGTGACACTGTGGGCTGCATCGGGCGCGGTGGTGCACCTGTTCCCCACCGGGCAGGGCAACGTGATCGGCAATCCCATTGAGCCGGTGATCAAGCTTTCGGGAAATCCGAAGACCGTGAAGTTGATGGCCGATCATATCGACCTCGACGTGTCGCCGATTCTGCAGGGCGAGATGACGCTCGACGAGGCAGGGGATGCGCTGATCGAGATGATCGTGCGCACCGCGAACGGACGGAATACCGCGGCAGAGGCGCTGGGCCATCGCGAGTTCGTGATGACCAAGCTTTATCGCAGCGCGTAGGTACGCAGCATCACGCGCTTGTGCTCCGGGTCCGGTCGCGGGACGCGGGGCGCATTTCAATCTTTGGTGAAGCCTTTATGAATCGTTATTCCAAAGAGGTGCTTGTCAACGTCGTGGCGCAATTGGCAACCGGAATGGGCGTGTCGGTTGCGGATGCGGCGCTTTTTGCCGAGGTGCTGGTGGATGCCGATGTGAACGGCGTGTCAACCCACGGCGTCTCGCGGCTGAATATTTATCTCAAGCGCATTGAATTGGGACTCATCGATCCCAAAGCGAAACTCGAGATCGACCGGCAGGCGGGGAGCGTGCTGGTGCTCGACGCCGGAAACGGGCTGGGCCAGGTGCAGGCGCGCAAGGCGCTCGATCTGCTGATGCCAATGGCGCGGCAGAATGGCGTGGCGACCGCGACCATCCGCAACTCGCAGCACTTTGGCGCGCTCTCGTGGTACTGCAACTTCGCCGCGAGCCAAGGGATGATTTTGCTGGCCATGACCAACTGCGAGCCGGCCATGTCGCCTGAAGGCGGATACGAATCCTTCTTTGGCACCAATCCCATCGCCGCGTCGTTTCCCACCGGCAAGGGATTTCCCGTCAAGATCGATCTCGCGACTTCAGGAGTGGCGCGCGGCAACATTATTGCCGCACAAAAGCAAGGTCAGCCCATACCGCTTGGCTGGGCGCTCGATCCCGAGGGCAATCCGACGACCGATGCTTCGCAGGCGCTTCTCGGCACGGTGCTCACCATGGCCGGGCACAAGGGATATGCGCTGGCCCTGATGGTGGAACTCTTCAGCAGCGTGCTTTCCGGCGCGGCGATTGGGCCTGACGTCGGCTCGATGTACAAGCACCTCGATCGCAAACAGGATGTGGGCCATTTCTTCTGCCTCTTCGACGTGAAGGCGTTTCTCGATTACGGCGAGTATCTCAAGCGCATCGATGAAACCATTGATCGCATCAAGAATTCGAAAAAACGTCCCGGCGTGGAAGAGATTCTGGTTCCCGGCGAGCGTTCCGCGCGCAAGGCCGACCTCAACAACGCACAGGGCATTCCCGTTTCACCCGAGACGATTGCGGAGATCGAGCAATGGTGCTACCGCTTGAATGTTGCATTCAATTGTCATGAGGTGGTTGGACGGCCTTGATGGATATTTCGGGTTCAGGGCCGTGAATCAGGCATGGCGGCGGCCAATTTCATTTTGCAAAAAAGAAGCGGCGCGAGAAACATGCCTGCGAAATTGGCGGCTGCATTGCGAAGATAGTCCAGTGCTGAGCCAAGGATGGTCGCATTGCCGGCAAACGGACTGAAGGCCGCATGAAGCGCCAGCAGAACGGCAATCATGATGCCGATCGACAGGATGTAGCGAAGGAGCTTGGCTGCAGGCCCTCCGCTGCGCGGGTCGAAGTTCACGATGCGCAACTCGAGCGGGCAGGCGATCACGATACCGGTCAGCCAGCCGCAGCAAGTCGTCATCTCCCGCACCTGGCTGTCCAAATGCCAGCCATTGCAAGCCCACGTAAGCAACCAAAGCGCGGCGCTTGCAGCAACTGCGATCGCGATTTGCAAAGCGTGCGGGCATCTGTTCCACAGGCTCGCAAGCCGGGCGGCGTAGCGAATGGCGCCGAGGCCGAAGAGAAGGCCGATCGCCCAGCCCAGCAAAACATCTTCAACGTAGTGCACGCCGAGATAAGGGCGCGAGACGCCGATGAGGACGATGAGGAGCACCAGGCCCAAGCGCACGAAGCGATTGCTTACGAAAGCAAAGAGGTAGGAGAAGAACGCGGCCGTGCCCATGGCGTGGCCCGAGGGCGTGGAGTACTCAAGAGCCAGCACCTTTGCTTCGGCCGGAGAAACTGCCCATTTCTTTTCGTAGGTTCCGTCGGTGACGAAGGGCCGGGGATTTTTGATGAGTATCTTCAGCAGATCGTTGAAGGCCATGGTGACGAGAACCAGCACCGAAAGCCGAATCGCAAAAGATTTGTCCCACATGACGTAAACCAGGACGGTGAAGAATACGTAGAAATCAGCCGAACCGAAAAAACTTGCGGAGTGAAACAAGTGAGTTAGGTAGATGTTTCTGTGATCGGCCAGAAACTGCACAAGCGCCAGGTGAAAGTGCAGGTGTGTCATCGAGCGGTTTTCATCCCCTTGGGTTGAGCTGGCTGATTGCCGTTACATTCATTTGCATTTTCCCAATTGACGTAAATGGGATTGCCGATAAGCCACAATTTGCCGTCGGGCGCGGCAACCTGCGCGCGAAACCAGTGGCGGAGTCCATCGCTGGTCCACGGGAGAGTTTGCGTGGCGTCCACCGTGGAGATGGCCGCGCCGCCGGAGGGCGTGACGTCCTGGCCATCCTCAATCCAATGCATCGTTCCGCCCGCGGCAGCCGATACGTGCGCTTTGAACTCCATAGCTTCAGCCGGCGGAGCGTCAAGCAGATCTCCCGCCTGAGCCATGCGTGCGCCGGCGTGCGCCGCGAATTCAAGAAGCCGGTCGTGGGTTCCCGCCACATCGATAAAGACATGTCCGGCGCGAATGCCGTCGAGAATCGCGGGCGTGGAGAGCTCCGCTGCGTATACAACTGTCGTCGGACTGCCGATGGAACCGGTTTGATCGAGGGGCTGCATGGGGCGGTGATTATCGCTGCCGCCGATTCCCGTGAGGCGGCAGCCGCGATTGAGCTCCCGATTCCAAAAAGGAAGGTCAGAGAGACCATGCTGCTCGCTGCCGCCGTTGACGGCTTCAACACCGGTGACGAGATGCATGTCGACCGGCGTGGAAGGCGTCCACCCACAGCCCAGGCAGATTTCGCCGCTCGGCGATAGAGGGTGATTGATGGAGGTGATTGCGCCAACATCTGCAGCGTTACGCAGCAACGTGTTCACATCGGGAACCGTGCGGCCGTCAAGCCGGAAGTCAACGAAATCGGTGCTGCCGAGGAAGTTGATGTGGCCCTCGAAGGTGGTGATTTCTCGGCCAGGAATCAAAAGCACCTTGTCGAAGTATGGCTGCAACTCGCGCATTTCGTCATACTGCGAGCTGGCATTGTGATCGGTGATGGCGATGAAGTCGAGTCCGCGGCGGGCGGCAGCGTCGACGGTGAAAAAAAGCGGGCAGGGAACCGTCTTCCCGGTCTGGCTGGGGCATTGGCCGTCGCTGTGCGCGGTGTGCATGTGCAGATCGCCGCGGAACCAGGCGGGCCCGGCGCGCAACGGCTCGCGCAGGACCGGCGGCAGCGCAGCCACCGCGCCCGAGCGCGTGAGGAAGACGTGAATGGTGTAGTGCGACTCGACGCTGGCGCGAATATTGGGTACGCCGATCAAAACATTCCACGTGCCGGATGGAATGGCGCCCGGTAAACAGGACGGAGTGGCATCCATGAGGCCGACAGTGAGCGTGGGTTTGTTGCCGCCGCTCCAGCAGCGGAGCTCTGCGGGATCGAGCAGACCGAGATCGAGGTTGGTGTGCTGCTCCTTTCCGGTGTAGGCAAAGGTGATGGTGACTCGCTCCGTGCCAACGGGTACCGCAAAGGGGACTTGCACGTAACTCTGATTCTCGGAGCCGCGCACGACGCCCTGGAGGACGAAATCAGTACCGGAAGAATCCGCGGCGGAAGGCGCCTGCTGCGCGAATGCGACGCCGGCGGCGAGAGAGGGAACGAGAAGAAAGCGGAGAGAAGCTTCAAGAAGAAAAGACAATGTTGCGCAATGTGACGTTTTTTTCTTCATAATTGACATTTCCGTGATTCGATTGCGATTGAACGCGTAGGCCAGGATGGGCATCGGCTATTATAGCCAGCTTTATCCGCGGCTGCGACGCCTCACAAAGAAAGTCCCGCATCCGGAGCGATGATCTGCGCCGGATGCGGGATTGAAGCTAAGACACGTTTGGGAGGCCCGGTGTCTTAGAAGGTGAGCTTGAGCGCGAGCTGCAGCGTGCGCGCGCCATTGTTCTGGTTGCTGTTCTTCGTGGCCGAGATGTTGCTGAAGTTCGTTGTTGTGAAGTTCAACTGCCCGGGCTGCGCGAAGGGCGGCGTGTTGGTGGTGTTGAAGGCTTCGGCGCGGAACTGCAGAACCGTCGCTTCCGTGAAGTTGAAATTCTTCAGGATTGACGAATCCAGGTTGGCGAAATGCGGTCCGCGTACCTGCTGGAGTGGGCCTCCAAGCGGGGCAACGCTCGCCTGCCCGATGGAGGTGGCTACCGGTGGCTGTGCAAACGCAGCGGAGTTCATCCATTGCGTGTAGTTGTGCGGGCCGGTGTAGAGGCCTTGCCCGGTGAGATTGGCAGCGCAGCCAAAGTCGGCCGACGTCGCATTCGGGCATGTGACGGTGAGCGGCTGCCCGCTTTGGAAGGTGTAGAAGCCGTTGATCACCCACCCGCCCACGATGAGATCCGCGGGCCTGCTCATGGAGCCCCCGAACTGCTTGCCACGGCCAACGGGCAGGTTGTACGTTCCGGCCATGTGGACGAGGCCGGCGGCATCGCCGTCGCACAGGGCGTAGTCGCCAGCGATGCCGAATCCGGGCAGCCACTGGGCGCGGTAACCTACGTTGTACTGCGAGTTCTGCGGCGCGTGCTGGTCGCTGAGGCACTTGGACCAGGTGTAGTTGCCGAGCAGCGAAAGCCCAAAGCCCATCCGGTGCTGAAACGTGATCTGCAAGGCGTTGTAGCTGCTGGCGGCGTTGGTGGTTTCGTAAGTGCTGTTCCGGCTGAAGTAAGGGTACGGAATATAGAGTTGGGTGTTGGTGCCGCTGGGCAAGATCTCGGAGTTGCTGTTCGTATTCCCGAGGATATCCAGGTGACGGCCCTGGGTGGCGACATATCCCACCTGGATCGCGTCGTGGGTCGTGAACTGATCCTCGACTGTCAGATTCTCCGTCTGTACCAGCGGCGTCTGGTAGTTGTTCTGGCGGGCATCGAACGGAAGGCCCAGATAGTCGCTACCGATGTATTGACCTCCATCGCAAGAGCTGCCGGTCGGGCAAGTCACCGGTGTAGTTGTGTATGGAGTCGGGCTTTGCAGCACCGTCGGACTCTGGAAATTAAAGACGGTGAAGGCCTGCTCCATGGTTGCCGCCTGATTGGGAGCCAGCAGCAACGGGTGATTGGAATCGGGAGCGGGGACGGTCTGGGTGTAGACGAACGGGTAGTTGAATCCCAGCGTGCCGCCGTAACCGAGATTGGCCAGCGCTCCATAGGCTGTGCCGAATCCTCCGCGCACCACCAGCGTGGGCCGGAGCTTGTACGCGAACCCGACACGCGGGGCGAAGTCGTCCTTTGGGGTGATGCCAGTAGCGAGGCTGGCGCCGCAGGAGATGTTGACATTGCTGAGAGCGGCCACGGTATTGAAGATCGCCGCCCGCGCTACCTGGCAACCCTGAGGGGACATTTCGTAGGTGGCGGTGGCCCCGTTGCCGCCCGCAGCAATAAAGTTGGCCTGGAAGCCGCGGGTTTCGGCGTAGGGCGTGAACAGATCCCAGCGCAGGCCGAGATTCAGCGTCAACTTGGGATCCACCTTCCAGTCGTCCTGGAAGTAGACGCCAATGTACCAGCGATGGTCGTCGGTGGCGGCGATATTGGAGCCGGAGAAACCGTTCATGCCGCCTACGTAATCCACGCCCGTTGCGCCATTCGGCGTGACCAGCGAAGCCATCGGCGCCACCAGGATATCGCCGATGCCGTTCAGGCCGGTGCCAGTGGGGCTGATGCGGTTAGGAACGTCGGTATACATGCCGTTGAAGCTGAAGTCGCCGCGGCCTTGCGGCGGCTGCGAGATGTTGGCGGTCATGTCATCCACATCGATTCCAGTCTTGAAGGTGTGGTTGCGCCAGAGCTTCGTGACCGCGTCCACGCCCTCGAGGCTATAGACGGTTTGAATGGTGGGGGTGTAGTTGCCAACGCCGATGCCGCGAAGGCCGGCGATGTTCATGTATGGGAAGCCGCCATTGTTGGCCACCTGCGGAATCCCCTGTATGCCGAACTCGAGAGGAATATTGCACGAGCCCGAGGTCACACTTCCCGTACAGGCCGAGCTGCCGATGACGTTGCCGTAGATTGACTGCTGGAACTTGTCGGCGTGCACCATGCCCACGTGCATATCGTTGGTGAGTGTGGGTGTCAAGATGCGCGTATAGCCGACGGCCCAGGCGTAGGCGGGCAGACTATCGTTGCGCGCGTCGGTCTGGCCTACGGCATACCCGGGAAAGTATCCCGGCAAGTGGGCGTTCAGCAGGCTGCGGTCATAGACGCCGAACAGAATGTCCTTACCGGGGCGGATAATCGCATCGATGCGGACGTCCCAGGTGTTGGAGTTCTTGTCCTCAATGGGAATGTAGCTGGGGAAATTGCTGCTCAGCTTGTTGATCACCGTGGGCAGCGGAAAAAGGTTAAGGACCTTGACCGCGTTCGAGTCAATGCGGGCGGTGGGCAGGACGTTCAACGAGGATACCAGCGTGGTGAAGTTTGTGATCCCGGCCAGCGCTCCGCCGGTCTTGTAGTTATTTGGGCTGCATCCGCCAGCCGCGGTGCAGTTGTAAAAGGGGTCGCGGACAAAGACTGCGCTGGAAGAGCTGTTGGTGATCCCGCTGATGGGGTCGGTTCCTCCGGCGGCGATGGTACGAGTGGTGGCCGGATCGAGGATGGTGCCGTTTGGAAACACGCGGCCCAGGGCATCGGTCGACGTGCCGCTGTTGAAAGTGATGTTGTCCTGCAGATTGGTAAAGTTGCTGCCGAATTCGCTGGTGGCAGAGCACGCAGACGCCGACGTTGCGCCGGCTACGTCGCAGGTTGGGACGTTTTGGCCGCCCGGCGACTCGGGCAGGACGTAGCGTCCGCCCTGATAATCGGTGAACCAGAAGAGCCGGTTCTTACCCCGCACGAGGTGCGGGATCAGGACCGGGCCCCCGGCCGTGAAGCCGAACAGGTTCTGATGGTAGTCGGGTATGGGACCGGAGACGCAGCCGGTGCCCGAGCAGGTTCTGTTGAAGAAGTAGTTGGCGTTCAAATCGTCATTGCGCACGTACTCCCAGAGGTCGCCGTGCACTCCATTGGTGCCTGATTTGAGGCTCGCGTTGATGATGCCGCCGGTGGAGTGTCCGAATTCGGCGTTGAAGTCGCCGGCCTGCAGCGTGAATTCCTGAATGGCATCGGGCGGTGGGACGATGGCGGCGTTGGTCAGGGTATAGTTGCCGCCATAGATTTCGATGTTGTCGTTAATGCCGTTCAGGCGGAAATCGTTTTGCCATTCGTCGACGCCATTCACCCTGAAATAAGCAGAGTTAGAACTGCCTGCGTCGGCGGTGATGCCTCCGCCGCCGGATCCGGTCGGTGTGGTACTGACGCCGGCGGACATTTGCGCCAGCGAGCCCCAATCGCGGGTGGCAAGGGGAAGATCATTGACGGACTCGTTGGTGATGGATTGGCCGACCTGGGCGTTCTCTGCCTCAAGAAGCGGCTGGGCAGCGGTCACAGTGACGCTCTGCTGCACGCTGCCGGTGGCAAAGTGAATGTCGATGGTTTCGACCTGCTGTACCTGCACAATTACCCCGTGCACGACATACTTCTGGAATCCGGGGGCCTCAGCCTCAACGGTGTAGTTGCCGGGAAGCACGTCGTCAAATACATAGGTACCGGTGGCTGTGGACTTGGTTGTGGTGATTGCGGTGGTATCGCCGTTGATGAGCTCTATGTTGGCTTTTTGTACGACCGCTCCGGACGGGTCCTCCACCGTTCCAGTCACCTCTCCTCGATCAAGCTGGGCCGCCAGACGGCCAGGAAAGCAAAGGGCAAGGAGCGAGACCAGAAGGGTGAGCCCTGGTCCTGCAATTCTGAATTGCTGTTTGATGTTCATGATGCCTTGCTACCTCCAATTTCAAGATTTTTTACACGTTTGCATCCGCCCCGCACTTCGGCGAGCGGTGCAACGATATTGCACTTGCCATGCGTGCGGGAGTGTTTACCCTAAGTGCATGAACGTGTATACACTAGTGTTCAAAGCATTTAATTATTTGATTGAAAAGGACTTGTTGACTGTTTTAAATGTTGGTAAACTGTGGAAATCGTTCGACGGGAAGACCGATTTCTGCGTTGTTTTTGTGCGCGCGGAATGGGGCAGATGATGCGGCGCATGAAGCAATGTATTTGCGTGCATTAAAATCAGCCTGCAAGTCCGAACAAGAGAGCTGTTGCGTTGGCGTATCGCCAGAGGAGACTTACTGGTTTCGAACAGCTTGCCAGTTTGCCCCCGGCATGAATGGAAATGAAATCCTAACCTGCGCAGTGCGCAGACGTGTTGATGGGAAAACCAAATACTGGGTCAAGCCGTGCGTCATTGTTTAACAGTTGAACCGGAGACCGCTCCCCGTCCCTGGATGGCAGCCAGGAGATAAGGCTCATGGATCACTTTGCCGCCGTCCAATCCAGGTCCAGGATGCTTCCACCCGAGGAGGCATGGCCAGCGAGTCTGCAGGAAGATCCGTATTGGGCCTTGGCGCAGCGTGTGATTGCCGGGCCAAACTTTGCCCGATCTCCCTTGCTGACGAAGTTTCTGTTGTTTGTCGTGGCCGAGACCCGGGAAGGACGGGGAAACGAGATCACGGAGCACCAGATCGGCGTGCAGGTCTTCGACCGTCCGGCGGATTACCGCACGCTTGAGGACAATATCGTGCGCAGCTATGCGCGCCAATTGCGCAAGCGGCTGGCAGAGCACTTTGCGGACCATGGCCGCTCGGAACCGCTGCGCATCGACATTCCGGTGGGCGGTTATGTGCCGGTATTCTTTCCGGCATCCGAAGAGGTCAACAGGGAAGAGATGCCGGGGTCGACGGCGGCGGCTCCGGGCCACACTCAGCCTCATGCGTTGCCCGCGCACCACGCGGAAGCAGCGTCGACGGTTCAGTCAAAGGCAAGCCGCCGGGCGCTGGGCGCAGTCCTGGCCGTGGCTTATAGCGCGGCACTGATTGCCGTGACCTGGTATGCCGCCAGACGAGCGCCGGCGCCGCCCCTGCCGCAACAGCCGGCGCATGTGCTGTGGGCCGAGCTATTCAGCGGATCCGAAAACAGCTATATTGTGCCGTCCGATGCGGGGTTCAATCTACTCGAAGACATTTCGCACCGGCCCGTGCCTTTGGCGGAATACATTTCAGGCCGCTACCAGGAATTGCCCCTTTCCGGATTGAATGCGCATAGCGCCGCGGATCTACGCTCCCAGCAGTTGACGCCCTTCGTCGACCTGCAGATTGCGGCGGCGTTCGCACACCTGACAGAGGACGATCCGCAGCGGGTTTTCATCCGCTTTCCGCGCGATCTGCGGCTGGATGACCTCAAGAACGCCAACGCCGTCATCATTGGATCGGTGAGCAGCAATCCCTGGGCCGCGATTGCCGAGAGCAATGCCAACTTCCGCATTGTCGACCGGCCCGGCATGAATGGAGCGCAGATCATCAATCTCAAACCGCAACCGGGAGAATCCGCGACCTATTCCAGCCACTGGAACGAGCCGGCGCACGAGACCTTCGCGCTCATCGATTTCCTTCCCAACTTGAGCGGCAGCGGACACCTGCTGGTTCTTGAGGGGCTCGACGTGGCCGGGACGCAGGCCGCGGCCGAGATGCTGTTATATCCATCGGCCATCGATCCGATTCTGAAGCAAGCGACGCGTCCGGATAAAACCCTGCGCAGTTTCGAAGTGCTGCTGCGGTCAACGAGTATCCAGTCAAATGCCACCGGGACGCAGGTAATCGCCAGCAGGATTTACTAGCAAAACTTGCCTGTCGCGACGCCGGAGCTTCACCGCTCGTCCCACCCCGTCGCAGGGCGTACGATCGCGGTGCCTGCCCCATCAGCTATAGTTGCCAAGGAACGTCATCGCGTCGGTTGAGGCTTCCTAAACGCGAAGCGGTGAAACAGGCCGAAACCGGCAGGCCGACGAATATTGCAGGCCGCAAGGCAAAGAGGTAAACCGTGAAACGAGCAGTTGGAGTTTTCGCAACTTTGATTGGAATGGCAATGGCGTTTACGTCCATTGCACAGGGAGAGATGAAGATGTCGATATGGGGTCATACCGCGGATGGAACCGCCGTCCCGATTTACACGCTGACCGGCGCGCAGATTGAAGTGCGCGTGACGGCGTATGGAGCGCACCTGGTGAGCATAAGAACCCCGGACCGCACGGGCAAGATGGCGGATGTCGCGCTGGGCTATGACACGCTCGATACCTATTTGATCAGGCCAAATCCGTATATCGGCGCCGTGGTGGGGCGCTACGGGAATCGTATTGCACTGGGCAAGTTCACGCTGGACGGAAAGACCTACCAGATTCCCATCAATAACGGCGCCAACGCACTGCACGGCGGCCCTATTGGATTCGACCAGTATGTGTGGCAGGCGAAGGAAGTGCCGGACGGCGTCGAGTTCACGCATGTAAGCCCCGATGGCGACATGGGATTTCCGGGAACGCTGACCGCGACGGTGCGTTACACCCTCAAGGGGAATACACTGCGCATCGACTATTCGGCCAAAACCGACAAGGCGACGGTGGTGAACCTGACCAACCACACGTACTTCAATCTGCATGGCGATGACCAGGGCAACAACCTCGACCTGAAGATTGAAATTAATGCCGACCGTTATACCCCTGTCGACGCAGGGCTGATCCCAACGGGCGAGTTGGCGCCGGTGGCCGGCACGCCGCTCGATTTCCGCAAGCCGGAGGTGATTGGAGCGCGCATCGACGCCGACAACGAGCAACTGAAACTAGCCGGCGGATACGACCACAATTTCGTGCTGAACGGCAAGCCCGGAACGCTGCATCTGGCTGCGATCGTTACCGACCCGGTGAGCGGACGCAAGCTGACGGTGGAGACGACCGAGCCGGGAGTGCAGTTCTACTCCGGCAATTTCCTGGATGGAACTTTCACCGGCAGGCACGGCGTGAAATACGAGAAGCACGCCGGACTCTGCCTCGAGACACAGCACTTCCCGGATTCGCCGAACCATCCGAAATTCCCGAGCACGGTTCTGCGTCCCGGCGAGACGATGCACTCGACCACGACGTTCACGTTTGGATTGGAGAAGTAAGGAAGGCTGGTAATTTGAAGGACTGGCGCCGCCGCGCAGTGATTCTTAGCTCGCGGCGGTCTTCCATTTCTTGAACCAGCCGAGGCCGTCTGATGTTCCCGCAGCGGGAATGTATTCGCAGCCGATCCAGCCTTCGTAGCCGAGCCCGTCAATCACATCGAAGAGATAGCTGTAATTCACCTCGCCCGTGTCGGGTTCGTGGCGCTCCGGGACTCCGGCAATTTGGATGTGGCCTACGCGCGTCTGCTTCGGGTCGGCGAGATATTTGCGAATCCTGATGGCCAGATCGCCTTCTTGCACCTGGCAATGGAAGAGGTCCATGAGGATTTTGAGATTGGCCGCGCCGATCTCCGCGATAATAGCGTGTGCTTCTTCCTGGCGATTCAGGAAAAAGCCCGGCATATTGCGCAAGGCGATGGGCTCGATGAGCAATTGAATGCCGGCGACTCGCGCCTGCTCTGCCGCCCAGGCAAGATTGGCTGTGTAGACGCCAAGCAGATGCGCGCGGTCCACTCCCGCGGGCGAAATTCCGGCCATGGAATGAATGCGCGGGCATTGCATCACGAGCGCATACTCCAGCGCCTGCAAAAATCCGTCGCGAAATTCCTTTTCACGGCCGGGCAGAGCGGTGATGCCGCGCTCGCCGGCCTTCCAGTCGCCGGGAGGGGAATTGAAGAGGACCTGGCGCAGTCCGTGCTCCTTGAGCAGAGCAGCCAGCGTGGCGGCCGGATGCTCGTAGGGGAACAGGTACTCGACGGCCGTGAAGCCATCGCGCGCTGCCGCGGCGAAGCGGTCGAGAAACTTGTGTTCCTGGTACATCATGGTCAGGTTGGCGGCAAAACGAGGCATGGCATTCACTCCGTGATGCGGTTGAGAGCGGTGTTCAGACACGAGGATTATTTCGCATGAGCGCTGAGCTGATCGAGAACGTGCTTCAGGTCGTCGAGCTTCTGGCCGGCCTCGGCCAGTTTACCCTCCGAAGTCAGGCGTTGATAGTCGTTGAAGTCCCGATTGGCTTGCGCGATCAGCGAGTTGACATCGGCTGCAGGTTGGGGCGCGCCCGAGGGCGCTGCCGCCGATGGAGACTGCTGAGATTCCGCACCGGTGAGCGATGGGGTCTGCGATCCGAAGAGCGACGCGAGCGCGGACTCGAAGGTCGGCCCATAGGCAAGGCGATCCTGCAAAGCCAGAACCACCAGCCGCAATTCCGGCATGGGGCTCTGGTTGGCCTGCAGGTAAATCGGCTCCGCATAGAGCAGGGCCTGCCCGCAGGGAATTACCAGCAGACTGCCGCGGATGACGTGCGAGCCCTGCTGATTCCAGAGCGTGAGCTGCCCGGAGAGCTGCGCGTTCTGGTCGATGCGCGCCTCGATCTGCTGCGGCCCGTCGACCAGACGCGACTTGGGGAAGTCAAACACCACGGCAGTTCCGTAATGCGCGCCGTCGCTGCGCGCCGCGATCCAGCCAATCATGTTGTTGCGGCTGATAGGCGTGAAGGGCAGAATCTCGACGAATTCAAGACCGCTCGATTCACCGGGAAGCGTCATGAGCACGAAATTGGGTTTCATGGCCACCGAGCTTTGGTCGCCGCTCTGGCTCGAACCATTTTCGGTAGCCACGCTCCACTGATCTGCACGATTGTAAAAGACCTCGGGATCGGTCATGTGATAGAGACCGTACACATCGGCCTGCAGGCTCAGCAGCAGTTCGGGATAGCGCACGTGGGCACGCAGCCACGCGGGCATGGTGGAGGCGTCCTTGAACAGTCCCGGATAGATGCCGCGCCATGCGGCAAGGATGGGGTCGGACGAATCGAAGACGTAGAACGTGACGGCGCCATCGTAGGTGTCCACCACCGCTTTTACGCTGTTGCGTATGTAATTGACCGATTGCCCGTTGAGATCGGACGCCGCGGAGTAGGGATAGGTGGATGAGGAAGTATAGGCGTCAATGATCCAGGAGAGGCGTCCATCGTCGCCCACCACGATGTAGGGATCGTGGTCGAAGGTGAGGAACGGCGCCAGCGTGGTAACGCGCGCCAGCACGTTGCGCCGCATCAGCAGACGGCTCTGCGCGGTGATGTCGTCGCTGAAGGGAACTTTGGTCAGGTCGCCGCGATCGAAGGCCAGCAGCACGCGGCGCAGAAAGCCGCCCATCGCAATGCCGCCCGTGCCTTCGTAGGTGGAGTGGCTGTCGCTCTGGCCCTGGGGATAGTTGAACTCCTGCTGGCCGGTTTTGACGTAGACATCGGTGTCGGTCATTTCGCCGAAGTAAATCTCGGGACGCGTGACTTTGAGGCCGGGCACGGTGCTCTGCACGGGCATATTCGAGAGGTACAGCGTGGGCAGGCCCTCGGTTGAAAACCCGTTGACGGGATTCATGGTGATGCCGTAGCCATGCGTGTAAATGAGCTTGTCGCTGACCCAATTGCGACTGTTCTCGGGCAGCTTGTCCACGTTCAGCTCGCGAACCGCGAGCATGACCTGCCGCAAGGAGCCGTTAATCTGGTAACGGTCGATATCGATGTCGGGAAAAGCGTAGTAAGTGCGGATCTCCTGCTCCTGGCTCAGCGCGGCCTGCAGCGCGGTCACATCCCAGAGGCGGATGTTTTCAAGCGTCGCCTGATTGTGCTCCGGATCGGCCGCGGCAACGGTGGTCTCGGCGGGGAATTCTTGCTGGGCGAATCTGTCGAGGCCATAGGCCTGGCGTGTGAGGGCGATGTTGTCGGCAATGTAAGGCCGCTCGCGGTCGAGTTGATTGGGCTTGACGATGAACGTGCTCATATACCATCCGGCCAAACCGGCCACGATAAAACAAACGACCGCGGGAGCGACAGCCGCGAGCAGCCAGCGCGGGCGCGGCTTGAGCAGGCCGCCGGCGAGGACAATCACCGCGCCGATCGCCAGCGCCAAACTGATGAACGACATGCCGAGGATGGTGATGTGTGCGTCAGTGTATGAGACGCCGGAGAAGACGGTGTGCTGGTCGAAGAGGAGATCGAAGCGGCCAACATACTCGCGAATGGCCAGCGTGAAGAGCAAAAAACCCGCAGCGATGGAGACACCGCGCCAGATCGATAAATTGGAGCCGCTTAATTGGCCGCCACGCAAACGCCCGCCGCCTGCAGCAATCAGGAAGAGCACGGCGAGAATCGAGATCATGACTGCCAGCGTGAGCAACCATCCGGCGATGAGTTCCCAGGCGGGCAAGGTGAAGAGATAGAAACCCAGCGGGCGGCCGAAGATGGGATCGGCAGCACTCGTGGCAGTGGCAGGCGCGTGCCAATAAAGCGCCAACGTAGGCCACTGCGATTCCATGGCGAAGCCGGTGACAATGGAGATGACCAGCGCGGCGATGAGGGCGATCGAGTGCAGGAACTTTGCTACCGGCAGCTCGATGGGGCGGCCGGCAAAGTAGATCGTATGCGTATCGGGCAAATCGCCGGCATGGCTGCGGCGGAGAACGAGGAAGGCGCCGAAGAGGACGAGGAAAGTAAGCACCGCAAAGACCGCGAAGGTTCCCCACTCGAGGCCAAAGGTCTTCCAGAAGACGGGCGCATAGCCGAGCGAATCGAACCAGAGGAGGTCAACCCAATAGGAGATGGCGGTGCGGCTGCCAATGAAAACGAGGAAGATAAGAGCGATCAGGAGGTAGACAACAAGGCGCGGGCGCCGCGGCTTTTGATGCATCGGCCAATCGATGGTTTCGGGCATTTCCTGCTCCCCTCAGGCGATTTGCGCGCACTGAGATACGCAAGAATTGTACAGCGGTGAACTCTCCCGCCTGTATTATTCCCAATTGGGTATAATAGAAACGTGGCAGACGCCCTCAAGCCGCTGCGCTGGATCGGATCGGCGAAGAAGATGTGGGTTGTGCGATGAGCAGGGTGAAGGCAGCAAAGAGCGCGTACGAAGAGCTGGGTTTTCGAGACGCCGATGAGATGCTCCTCAAGGCCCAACTGGCAATGAAAATTGTCGAGATTCTGCGCAAGCGGGGATGGAGCCAGCAACAGGCGGCGAAGGTGCTGGGAATGACACAGCCGAAGCTTTCCGGGATGCTGCGTGGACAATTCCGCGGCATCAGCGAGGTCAAGATGATGGATTGCCTGGTACGGCTCGGGCGTGGGGTGAAAATCGTCGTTGGACCAGAGGGCAAAAAGGCAGCGGGCCGCGTGGAAGTGGTGGCGGCCTGAGTCCGGGCAACTAGATTGGCAGGTGCTTCGTTGGCGTCGGTAGGTTCTGCATGGCTGGATCGTCTAGGTCTGTGCCGCTCAACAAAAGCACGGCCTTGTAGGCGTCTAAAATCGCCTCATGGATCGATTCAAGGTCCGCCAACATCAGTTCTCTGCCTTCTTCAGAATTTCTGCGAAAATTATGGCGACGATAGAAGGAATGCTGTAACTGATTTCGTGCGTCAAGGGCCGCAGCGAGCAGAGGTTCAATTACTGTAAAGTCGATTCCCGGAGGTAGAGCACCACCTTTCCACTTCTTTAGGGCGGAAATGATTTGGCCAAGAGTCATGCGGTCGATCCTTTGGTAGACCTCGGCTGCGGTTTTTGGGTCGCGTTTGGCCAGCAAGTTCTTTTCGACTGCTTCGGCAAGAAGAAGTGCCGTACCCAGTTCAGTTTCGAGAAGCTGCGCAGCTTCAGAGGCGAATCCAAATTTCCAGTAAACGTCATTGAGGGTTGTCAAAGGGGATCCTCCCGGTCTCACAGCCATTTAAACATTCATCCGCAGGCTTAGGTGGGTCAGGGCCGGACGCGAACAGAAGTCGTCAGATCAGCTCGGAGTGGCCGGTGACGCCCAGTTCCTTCACGATCTTGCCTACATCCTGCGAGTGGCTGCGGTGGGCGATCAGCAGCGCGTCCTCCGTGTCGACGACGACCAGGTTCTTCACGCCCACCAGAGCCACGAACTTCTTAGGGCTGAAGATGTAGTTGTCCGTGGCTTCGATGGCCATGTGGCCGCCGGTATCGGTCACGTTGCCTTCGGCGTCGCCGCGCATGCGCGCCTCCAGTTGGTACTCGTAGAGGGAGGCCCATGAGCCGAGATCGTTCCAACTGAACTCGGCGGGAATACAAAAAAGGTTCGACAGGTGCTCGCCCTTGGCGGACCGCGGCTCGAGGACCGCGTAGTCAACGGAGATGTTTTCGCACTTGGGATATGCGCTATGGAAAACCTCGTCGAACTGGGGAGTGCCCCAGGCGGCGGCGATGGATTCGAGCAGCGGAGCGGTTTCAGGCAAGTGCTCGCGGACAGCATTGGCCAGCGTGCGGGCCGACCAAAGAAAGATGCCGGAGTTCCAGTAGTAGTTGCCGGCCGCGACAAACTCATCGGCGCGGTTCTGGTTGGGCTTTTCGATGAAACGGCGCACGTGGAGAGCGGAGTCGTCGCTGGTCAGGTCGCCAGTTTCAATGTAACCGTATCCGGTTTCGGCGCGCGAGGGCTCGATGCCGAGCACCACGATGTTTTCACCGGCGGCAGCCGCGGCAATGCCCTTTTGCAGGGACTTGAGAAAACGCGGCTCGTTGCCGATGACGTGGTCGGAGGGAAAGACGCCCAGCACGGCGTTCGGGTTGTCGCGTTCAATGAGGAAGGCGGCAAGGCCGCAGGCAGGGGCGGTATTGCGCGCCACCGGCTCCTGCACGATTTGCGCCAAAGGCATGCCGGGCAACTGGTCGGCGATCTCGTGACCCAGAAACTCGTTGGTAATGATCCAGGTTTTTTCCAGCGTTGTCAGCGGCTTGAGACGTTCCACGGTTTGCTGAATCATGGAGCGCTCGCCGTCGAGGGCGAGAACCTGCTTGGCGCGGGCGCGCCGGGAACGGGGCCAGAAACGGGTACCGCTGCCCCCGGCCAAGATCACGGGACGGAAATCGATAGCGTTCGACATTGAAGAAACATCCTACTCGACATAGATAACGTTTGCACAGGGCAAAGCGAATTATTTTCGAGGAGAAAAACCGCCGGCCGCGGCAGCCTGCCCGGATGCAGTTTGTATCGCTGCATCGGGCCATTGGCTGCCACTCGCGGCGGGATATAGACGGAGATTGTTGTTATTTCAGGCCAGTCAGGAACTCGCCCATGCGGCGCGTGCCCTCGTCGATGTTCTGCTTGGTCACCGGATAGGAGATGCGGATATGTTCCGCGGTCCCGAAGGCCTCGCCGGGCACGGTGACGACGTGGGCCTCGTGGAGCAGGCGCGTGGCCAGTTCTGTCGCCGTCTTGACACCGCCCTTGCCAAGGTAGGCCGAGATGTTGGGGTAGACGTAGAACGCCCCCTCCGGCCTGGTGCAGGTAACGCCCGGAATCCTGGCCAGCGCGGCCAGCATGTAGTCGCGCAGGTCAATGAACTCGGCACGAAACTCGGCCACGCACTGCTGGGAGCTGGTGAGCGCCGCGATCGCCGCCTTTTGCACAATGCTGGTGGCATTCGAGGTGGATTGCGACTGCAGTTTGCTCAGGTTGGCGACCACCGGCTTCGAGGCCAGAGCAAAGCCCGCGCGCCAGCCGGTCATCGAGTATGTCTTCGAGAGTGAACCGAGAATAACCAGGTGCTCCTTGGCCCAGGTGAACGAGCCGCCGGAGACTGCCTTGCCGGCGTAGTTCAGGTAGACATAGCACTCGTCCAGAAGCAGGAAAATGCCGCGATCGTGGGCGAGATGGACGATGCGCTCCAGATCCTCGGCCGAGACCACCGACCCCGCCGGATTCGACGGCGAATTAAGAATGATGGCTTTGGTGCGCGGCGTAATGGCGCGCTCGATGGCGTCCGCGGTGATGCGGAAGCTCTCCGCCTCGCTGGTCTCGAGATACACCACCTTGCCGCCCGCGTACTGGATGATGTCTTTGAAGCTGACCCAGTAGGGAACGGGCAGGATGACCTCGTCCCCGTGGTCGACAAGGATTTGCAGGGTGTTGAACAGCGCCAGCTTGCCGCCAGACGTGAAAATGGCCTCGTCGATCGAGTAGTCCGAGCCGAAGTCGCAGGCATGGCGCTCGACGATGGCTTTGCGCACGTCGGGTATGCCCGGAACCACGGTGTATCGGGTGAAATTGGCCTCAATGGCGGCAATCGCGGCGTCCTTGATGTGCCGCGGAGTGGCGAAGTGAGGCTCGCCGGCCCCGAAATCTACCAGGTTAGCGCCTTGAGCGCGCAGTTTAGCCGCCTCGGCGGCCACAGCCATGGTCGCGGATACTTCAATCCGGCCAATGCGATCGGCAAAGACTTTTGCTGGAGCTGTAACGGTCATAACACTTCTATCTTGACAGATTTTGGGATGAGCGCAAAATGCCGCTCTAACGAATCTCCGGTTGTCGCCTGCCTCGCGTGTACTGGAAATCAGAGCCTTGACGCGTGAGGCGCTACGCGCTACATTGAGACATGATCCGGTCGTTCCGGCACGCGGGGCTGGAGAAGTTCTTTTTGACGGGAAGCAAGTCGGGCATTCAACCGGCGCACGCCCGCAAGCTCGCCATCCAGCTCTTTACTCTCGACCTTGCCAAGTCTGCTTCGGACATGGCCGTCAATGGCTGGGATCTGCATCCGCTTAAAGGAGATCTAGCCGGCCATTGGTCGATAAAGGTGAATGCCAATTGGCGAATGGTTTTCGCTTTCGACGGCGAGGATGCGATCCTTGTCGATTACCGCGACTATCACTAGAAAGGACAATGCGTCGTGACCAGAATGTACAATCCCCCGCACCCCGGTGAGTTGCTTCGTGAGTGGATCGGCGGGACGACCGTTGGTGAGGCCGCTATCCGGCTGAAAGTGGCCCGCTCTACGCTCTCCCGCATTCTCAACGGCCGCGCCTCTGTCACTGCCGCGATGGCGCTGCGTTTTTCCGATGCGTTTGGCAGCCGTCCCGAACTCTGGCTCGACTTGCAGCAGCAGTACGATCTATGGCACGCGTCGCAACGCAAGCGGCCCAAGGTGGAGAAGTTCTCACGGGCGGCATGAGGTTTGCAGGCATCGGATGGGAGATCGAGCACCAGGCGCAGAAGCACTAAAAGCACTGGGCAGGTCACGGCGTCAAACGCCGTTGTTGATCCGCGCGCGCAGCCGCTTGAGTACGTTGGGTGGGACGAGTCCGCTCACGTCGCCGCCGAAACTGAAGACTTCCTTGACCATCCTTGAGCTGACAAAGGAGTAGCGGCCTGCCGGTTGCAGAAAGACGGTCTCGACCTCGGGGGCGAGGCGGCGATTCATGAGAGCCATCTGGAACTCGTGCTCGTAGTCGGAGATGGCGCGGATGCCGCGCAGAACAGCCGACGCGCCCTGTTGGCGGGCGAATTCGACCATGAGGCCGTCGAACGTGGCCACGGAGACATTGGCGATGCCGGCCGTAGCCTCTTTCAGCATCTCCACGCGTTCTTCGACCGTGAACAGCGGATCCTTGCCCGGATTGTTGAGGACGGCTACAGTGAGGTGGTCAAAGAGTTTCGATCCGCGCTGGATCAGGTCGACATGACCGTTGGTGGGCGGATCGAAGGTGCCGGGATAGAGGGCTTTCTGGGGCATGGCTCACTACGGATTCTAGCAGCGGAGGCGTTTCCGCCCGCGCCTACCGCTCGACGCGATGCAAAACTATTGCAACTGGACCCGGAGGACGGAACAATGGGCTGCGCGAGGGATCCGATCCATCGGGCGGTGGACCGACGGCCGGGCGCGAGGCTTCGGGCTGAGCCGTGGGCCGCGGTGGGCGCGGGCCGGCGTTCGGGGTGCGTTCGAGCTCGATAGTGTCACCGTCGATGCGGCCGGAAAACGCGCTATTTCCGGCCTTGAAGCGGACATTGGTCCCGTCGACTTGACCGTCGGTAATCGTGGATTGTGCGGCGCTGCCTCCGGCGCCTTCCACAACGCCCGTGAGCTTGCTTCCATCCTGATGCAGCTCAAAAATCTGCGTGCCGCCGTCCTGCGCGGGCCGCCACAGACCGGTGATACCCGCACCCCTCGGCGCCGCGCGCTCCCACTCCGGCACTTGCGGACGAAGAGCGATCTCGCCGGCCCAGGTGATTGCCTGCGCCGGCGCGAGTCCAGGAGAAGTGGCTTGGACCGTGATGTTGCCGGCCGACTTCGTGGACTGAACCAGGGCCATGCAAAG
Organism: Occallatibacter sp.; assembly: GCA_050011915.1. Lineage (GTDB taxonomy): Bacteria > Acidobacteriota > Terriglobia > Terriglobales > Acidobacteriaceae > Telmatobacter. The sequence goes on along the minus strand of JBEKIE010000006.1, from coordinate 28,149 downwards.
TCCGGAAAACGCCTTGCGCGACGTACCTTTGTCGGATTCCTGATCGCTCGGGTCGCCGTTGCCGACGCCGATCAGCTTCCCAGCTCCGATGACTTTGAAGGTGACGAGATTGTCGGTGATGGGCACAACGCGGCCCCGGGCATCGCGAACCTCGACGGCAAACATGGCCACATCTTCGCCGTCGGCGGTGATGTTTGCGCGGTCAACATACATGGCAAGCGCGGCTGGTGCGCCCGTGGTTTCGCGCCGTGCCGTCAACGCCACTTCGCCGTTCTTAAAGCCACGCGCTTCGATGACGCCCGGAGCGTAGGCCACGTTCCAGGCCAGGTGCGAGTCCTTCTTCATCTCCTTCGCGCCCAGGCTCTGGCCGTTCAGGAAAAGCTCGACATGATCGAAATTCGAGTGCACCCAGACGGCGATCTCTTTGCCTTCCATTCCCGGCCAGTTCCAGTGCGGGAACAAATGAAGCACGGGCTTCCCGGTCCACCACGATTGGTAGTAGTAGAACGTGTCCTTGGGAAATCCGCAGGTGTCGACGATGCCGTATTGCGAGCTGATGTTGGGCCAGCCGTTTGGCGAGGGCTCACCGCGATAGTCGAAGCCCGTCCACACAAAGCCGCCGGCCAGCCAGGGACGCGCGCTGCAGAAACTCCACCAGCCCTCGGCCGAGGCGCGGCCGGTTGTGGTGTAGGGATCGTAGGAGCCGACGTAGCCTTTATCGTAATCGGTGACGTAGATGCCGCGCGTGCCTACGGCGCTCACGGTTTCCGTGCCGATGACGGGCTTGCCGGGATGCGCCTTGTGATAGGCTTCGGCGCCGGGATCCATGTAGTTGTAGCCGATGACGTCGCACACCGCGAGGCCGCCCGCGCCGATGGCGCCCGTGGGCGCGATGGAGACAGGGCGCGAACCATCATGCCGCGTAGCCACGTCCTTCATCGCAGTGAGAATGAGCACGCCCCTCTCGGTGTTGGCCGTGGGCTCCTCGTTGCCCATCGACCACATGAAAACGCTGGGATGGTTGCGGTCGCGCCGCACGAGATTTTCGAACTGGCTCAATCCCTCGGGATTCGACGACATCATGCGCGTCTCGTCAAAGACCAGCACCCCTAGCTCATCGCACGCGTCGAGCAGCTCCGGCGTGGGCGGATTGTGCGAGGTCCTTAATCCATTGGACCCCATCTCGATCAGTTTCCTCATGCGATAGTACTGCACCGCGTCAGGCAGCGCCGCGCCCAGGCCCGCGTGGTCCTGGTGATTGCAGGTGCCCTTCACCTTCACCGGTTTGCCGTTGAGGAACAGGCCCTTCTGCGCATCGAACTTGATGGAGCGAATGCCGAAGCGCGTCTCGTAGCGATCGACCACGTCGCCGCCTGCGCGCACCTCCGTCACCAGCTTGTAGAGATTGCGCTCCTCGAGCGACCAGAGCTTCGGATGGTTGACCGTCATCTTCTGTTCGTAGTTCTGCTTGGCTCCCGCGGCAATGGCCGCCGTGGCCGTCACCATTTTGCCCACAGCGTTGCCTTTGGGATCGAGAACCGTCGAGACTACGCGCGCGTTGGCGCTCGACTGGCCGTCGTTGTTCACCTCCGTGCGAATGGAGAGTGTGGTCGCGCCCGGCTTGATCTCCGACGCCACGAAGGTCCCCCATTGCTTCACGTGCACGGGATTCGTCTTCACGAGCCAGACGTGGCGATAAATTCCCGCGCCCTCGTAAAACCATCCGTCGCTCTCCGTCGCATCCACGCGAACCAGCAGGACGTTGCGCCCACCCGGATTGGCGAAATCGGTGACATCGAAGCGGAAAGGATCGTAGCCGCCGCTGTGCTCGCCGATGTAGAAACCGTTGAAGACCACCAGGGTTTCGCGGTAGGCGCCGTCGAACTCGAGCGAGATCCGCTTGCCCTTGTCCGAGTCGGGCATTTCGAAGATACGCCTATACCAGCCGATGCTGGTCGCAGGGTAATTGCGGCCCAGAGGATAGAAACCCTTGCTTTGAAGCGCAGGATCGTTCGTGAAAGGCAACTCAATCGCCCAATCGTGCGGCAGATCGACAGGTTTCCAGTCGCTGTCGTCGAAGGCGAGGGAACTCGCCGGCAGAAATCCGCCCGTCTTTTGAAAATTGCCGGTTCTGCCGCTGCCGAATCCGAAATCTTTGGTCGCATCGCTCGCGTCGCCGAGGTGGAAGCGCCATCCGAAGTCGAGCAGCAGGCGCTCACGCGCCGCGTTGGTCTGCGCCGGTTTTTGCGCGGTGCCCGATTTCTCTGCCGGGAGCGGACCGGCGGTTTCTCCAGCAGCTTGCATCGCGGCTGCAACGGGCGACATGCCACTGGCCGCGGCGGCAACGGCCGGCGCCAGCAGACTGCCTTTGAGCATGTCACGGCGTGATAAACGATTCATATTCGGCTCTCTCAATTGCGGCCACAAGCAGAATCGATACTCGCAGCAGAATTGTCTGCGCGAGCTAAGCCATAAATCTTCTCGGAAGCGCGCAGACCGGCAAGTATACACTTGGTGGGCTTGTTACTGTTCTGGTCCGGAGCGCGGAGAGCGCTGTGCGCCGCCGATCTTCGGACTTTTAAAACACCTTGCCGTCAAGGTCGGCAAAAAGCTTAATGCCCGGAATCGACAGCTTGCGAAGATCGCGGTCGTTTGTCATGAAGACATCGATGCCTGCCTCTGCGGCGCATGCAAGGTGAATCGCGTCTGCCTGACTCACCCGGTTCGCTGCGCGAATGACGCTGTACCGGTCAGCAGCCGCCTCGGTAAACGCCAGGATCTCTACAGCCCCGCTGGTAAAGTACCTTCTCACTGCCTCGATGCCTGAAGCGGATCCCCGCTTTCGCGGCACGGTAAGAATTTCGCCGATGGAAAATATGCTCGTGCTCAGTGTGCCTCCCCGATTCACGATCTGATCAAGCAACTTTCGTACCCTCGGCCCGAATTCAGGGTTGCCTTCAAGCAGGTAGATGAAAAGCATGGTGTCCCAATAAAACCGGGTCATTTGCGTTTAGCCTTCCGTTCCGCTTCTTGTTTCTCATATCGCTCCCAGGCGTCTGGTCCCCAATTTCTCTCGGCCTTGAGAAAAGCCTCACCGCCTCCGAGTGCGGCAAATTCGTCCGCCAGGATGCCATAGAGCTTTTCTAATCCGGCGCCGTTTTGGATAGGCTTAGCAGCGTATTCTAACCCTTGTCGTGGTTCATGCTCGTTGAGCACCCTATAAACAAATTGCACGGTTGTACTCGGGCCGCCTGATGGAGGCCCTCCTTTCTTTTCAACCAACTCGACACCCGCTTCCTGCTGGAATTCCTTAGACGACAAAGTGGAAAAGACGGAGGGCGTGCGATTTGTCCAGCCGAGCTCCTTCTGCACCGTTCCAACGCGGATCTGAACGACGCTTTCCCCCTTCTGCCGCGCGGGGCTCACATACCTCGCGATCACGTGCGCCTTGGTCAGTTCAGTAGGCTTCATCTCTGAATCCTCCTACATGAACATACATACATTACTTTTCTTTGTCAACACCTAGCCCCGCTTGGCGTTCGCCACGCTCCCGCTCGTTTTGCCGTCTATCCCTTGCGCCCGCGCACCGCTTCCTTGGCCTGAACCTCGCCGCCCGCGGGAACTTCGGGCACGTCGGCCTTGGCGGCGCCGATGCCGAGCCGCTTGCGCAATTCGGCGTCCAGCTTGGAGAAGACTTCCTTGTTTTCCTTGAGGAAGCCGCGGGTGTTTTCGCGCCCCTGTCCGATGCGCTCGCCGGCGTAGCTGTACCAGGCGCCGGACTTCTCCACGATATTGTGAGTCACGGCCAGGTCGAGCACGTCGCCTTCTTTGCTGATGCCCTCGCCATAGAGAATGTCGAACTCAGCCTCGCGGAAGGGCGCGGCGACCTTGTTCTTCACGATCTTCACCTTGGTGTGCGAACCGACCACCACATCACCTTCCTTGACGGCGGCAATGCGCCGGATATCGATGCGCACCGAGGAGTAGAACTTGAGCGCGCGGCCGCCCGTGGTGGTTTCAGGGTTGCCGAACATCACGCCGATTTTTTCGCGGATCTGGTTGATGAAAATGAGTGCGGTGCGGGATTTTGAAACCGTGCCGGTGAGCTTGCGCAGCGCCTGCGACATCAAGCGCGCCTGCAGGCCCATGTGCGAGTCGCCCATCTCGCCGTCGAGCTCGGCCTTGGGAACCAGCGCGGCGACTGAGTCGACCACCAGCACATCGATGGCGCCGGAACGGACCAGGGCTTCCGTGATTTCCAGAGCCTGTTCGCCCGAGTCGGGCTGCGACACCAGCAGATTGTCGACATCGACGCCCAGTTTCTTGGCGTAACCGGGATCGAGTGCGTGTTCCGCGTCGACAAATGCCGCCAGACCGCCCGCTTTTTGCGCTTCGGCGATGATTTGCAGAGTAATCGTAGTCTTGCCTGAAGACTCGGGGCCAAAAATCTCTGAAACGCGGCCTCGCGGAACGCCGCCCACGCCCAGCGCGGCGTCAAAACTGATCGATCCGGTGGAGATCACGGCAATTGGCAGCAGTGCCTCGCGGGAGCCGAGCCGGACAATCGACCCCTTTCCGAACTGTTTCTCAATCTGTGCCAGGGCTAGTTCTACGGCTTTGGCGCGGTCGTCAACGATGGCCATTGGGAGGGCTCCTCAAAAATGCTCGCCCTGCGCATCTCGTGCTTTCCCTGCAGGAAACGGCGAGGGGCATGAATTGGATTTCGAAGGGATTGTAGCAGGATGAGACGCGAAAGGACAGAAAAAATGGCGAAGAAAGAGAGAATATTTGAGTTTGCTAATTTTGAGCGAGCGAATCGCATCAGGAAGTCGCTAGTGCATCAGATTTACAAAAGTGCATCAACGTGATAAATACGCATCAAATTGAAAAATGATGTAAGGTGGATTTATGAGAACCACTATCACACTTTCCGAAGAGACCCACGAGTTCGCATCCTACTACGCCCGGGCGCGAGGAATCACCCTTAGCGCGGCTATCGATGAATTGATCCGCAAGGCAGAGGCGGCGCCCGCACCCAAACCCGAGATCCTCATCGGTCCGCATGGCTTGCCTATGTTCCCTCCCACGGGCAGAAGGATAACGGCCGAGATGGTGAAGAAACTCGAGGCGGAAGAATATGACCCGAAGAATTTTGCTGGATGTAAACGTTCTAATCGCGCTTCTTGAACCTGGGCACGATTTCTTCCAGAAGGCGCAGGAATGGTTCGGATCGTCAGGGAAAGACAATTGGGGTGTTTGCCCGCTCACCGAAATAGGATTTGTGCGGATTACAACTAACCCTTCTTTTTGTTCCGGTCCGCGGACACACGAAGATGCGACAGCCCTCCTGAAGGAACTCGCCGATCGCCCCGGTTACCGTTATTGGCCACTCACAGGGAGCTGGGCCGATCTGACCGCGCCCTTTGCACCCCGCATCACAGGTCACCAGCAGGTGACGGACGCCTACCTTCTTGGTCTGGCGATCAAAGAAGACGGCGTCCTGGTAACGTTCGATCGCGGCCTCAAATACCTGGCGGGGCCGCAGTTCAGCCGGCATCTGATGGTGCTCGAATAACCGCTGTACTGTGACATAATGTTTGTCTCATGGGGACAATTTGCCCGTCATGCGAGTCAACGATAGGGGTCGAGGATATTAACGTCTCGACCGATCTGGCCCTGTGCCGAGCCTGCGGTAAGCCATTTCGGTTCTCTGAGATCGTGGACGGTTCTCAGCGTACCGGGCCGGACCTCACTTCACCCCCGAGCGGCGCGTGGTTTGAGCAGTTGCCCGGCGGATTCACCATCGGGGCGACTACCCGTTCCTGGATGGCGGTCTTCCTCATACCATTTACGTGCGCCTGGTCTGGAATGTCGATGTTTGGCATTTACGGGAGTCAATTTAGATCGGGACATCTCAACTTTACCGCATCACTCTTCGGTCTCCCATTCCTGATTGGCACCTGTTTTCTACTTTGCGGCTGTGCGATGACCGTTGCAGGAAAAACAGCGATCACACGGAACGCGGACCGCTTGTTGGTCTTCGCCGGTGTGGGCTGGATTGGCCTCACCAGGAGCTACGCATGGTCGGATTTCCGCACTGCGCGAGAAGACTTTGCGACGGGGTCATACAACTTCAATGCAAGCGGGCGGGGACGCACCATCGCGTTAGAAGGCAAACGCAGAATCACGTTTGGGTCCATGCTGACCAACGACCGTCGTTATTTTGTTCTTTGTGCGCTTCGGTCGATGCTCGGCAGCGGGAGCGGTTCTCAGGTTTCATCCTGGCCGACGTCAACGTTCCGGTGATGATCGCAAAGACCGATTCCTTGTAGGGCCCGGAAATCGAGTTCCAAAGATCGTGCGCTCAGACCGTGTACGCCCCCACCCGCGTTTCCCGGCTGGTCAGGGCGTCGCACTGGCGGTCCAGAACTTCATACTCGCTGTCGTGGTCCTTGCGGAAGGCGCGAAAGGCCTCCTCGCTGCTCCAACGGTCGATGGTGAGGTAACTGCCTGGAATATAAGCGTCGCGGAGCAGTTCGGTGCCCTTATAGTCGGGCGATGTGCGGAAAAGCTGCGCCCAGGCGCCCTCGGGCCCGTAAGCGGCCTCAAAAGCGGCCACTTTGTCCTCGGCAATCTCAAACTGCCAAACCACCACAAACATGCGAACCTCGCAGCGGTTCTCCAGTTGTCGCGAGTCGAAGCCCCAACTGCCAAGTGGCTCTTTCCTCAAGAGAAAGCCACCCTGCACGAAGCTCGAAATGCCATGTAATCACTGGAGAACCGCTTGAATCCTGTGTATATGGTAGCGCAACGGCGGCGAGCCGCGAAAACACGCGCCTTTCCGCGCCTGCACGGCATCCAATTGATGTACCGAATTATGAAACATCGTCTCTATCCGAGGCGCATACTTAGGATGGCTGTATCTGCAAGGAGTAACCTTCCCCTTAGGTCTCCTGATTGCCGCTCCGGCCGCTCTGCCTGCAATTCTTTGATAAGGGTTTTTGGTCGGGCTGCTGACCCACAGCAGACGCGCACGCACCGCACATTCATCGGCGTGGAAACCGGATGGGGACGCTGGTCAGTTCTCGCCTCCGCGCTTCGGCCGTACGCAACGGAAACTGAAGACTTCAAAACACGGTTCATTGTGAGGGATCTATGAAGGCTGCTCGCTATCCTGGCATCCGCGTTACCGCCAACGGCAATCAACTGGTTTCGTACCACACGGAAACACGCATTGCCGACGCCGGTGTGTTTTATCCCATCACGCCTTCCACGGAAGGCGGCGAGCTGTTCCAGCAGGCCTACGCCGAGGGCAAGCTGAACGTGTTCGGCGGCAACACGATTGCGATCGAGACGGAAGGCGAGCACGCGGCCCAGGGCGGCGCCATTGCGCACTCGGTTTGCGGCAAGCGCGTAGTCAACTTCACCTCCGGTCAGGGTGTGGTCTACGGCGTGGAGCAGTACTACCATGCGCCGGGCAAGGCATCGACCATGGTGCTGGAGGTGGGCGCGCGCGCTCTCACCAAGCACGCACTGAACGTGCACTGCGGCCACGACGATATTTATGGAGCCCTCGATACCGGCTGGATCATGTTGTTCGGTAAAGACGCGCAGCAGGCCGCCGATCAGGCGTTGATTCTGCGCCGCGTGACGGAGCTTTCGCTCACGCCCGGCATGAACATCATGGACGGGTTCCTGACGACGCACCTGGAGCGTACCTTCTACAAGCACGAGTCCGAACTGATTCGCGAGTACCTGGGCGCGCCGGACGACATCATCGATTGCCCCACTGAAGCGCAGCGCGTTTTGTTTGGGGCCACGCGCCGCCGCGTGCCCAAGATGATGGATCTGACCAATCCCGTGCTGCTGGGCCCGGTGCAGAACCAGGAACACTACATGCAGGGCGTGGTGGCGCGGCGCAACAACTTCGCCGAGCCGATTCTTGAATTCCTTGAAGCCGCCTACGCGGATTTCGCCGAGCTCACAGGCCGGCGCTACGGGCTCATCAGCGAGTACAAGGCCGCCGACGCCGACACTGTCTTTGTTTCGCTTGGTTCTGCAGCCGAGAACATCGAAGCAGCCGTCGATTATCTGCGCCAGACTCGCAATTCCAGCGTGGGATCGGTTCACGTGAACGTGATCCGTCCGTTCCCCGAGGCCGCGCTGGTGAACGCGCTCAAGGGCAAGAAGAACGTCATCATTCTGGAACGCACCGACGAAGCGCTGGCCGGCGACAATCCGCTCGGCCGCGACATTCGCACGGCCTTTTCAAAAGCTGTCCAGGGAACCGAGGGCTTGCCCAAGGTCGAGCTCGCCGAAGTGCCACGCTTCATTGGAGGTAGCTATGGCCTTGGTTCGCGCGACTTCCGCCCCGAGCACATCATCGGCGCATTTGAATACGCAACCGCGGGCCGCGCGCGCAAGGATGGCAAGACAGCGGCCGATGGCGCGAATTTTATCGTTCTCGGCATCGACCACCCTTACAGTGTCGTCGCTGACGAAATGCCTTCGCTGCTGCCCGAGGGCGCAGTGGCCGTGCGTTTCCACTCCATCGGCGGATGGGGCGCAATCACCACCGGCAAGAATTTGGGCGCAATTCTCGGCGACCTGAACGATCTGCTCTATGAGCGCGATCACGAAGTCGACGCGCTGGGCAATCCCAAAGAAGTGATTCACGTCAGCGCCAATCCCAAGTACGGCTCGGAGAAGAAGGGCGCGCCGACGAGCTATTTCATGGTCGCGGCCAAGGATCGCATTCGCGTCAATTGCGATCTGCGTCACGTCACCGTCGTGCTCTGCTGCGATCCCAAGGCCTTCACGCACACCAACCCGCTTGACGGCATGCAAGAGGGCGGCTCGTTGGTGTGGGAGTCGGATGTGGACGGCGAGCGCGCCTGGCAGAATCTGCCTATCTGGGCGCGCAAGCAGATTATCGAAAAGAAGATTCGCGTCTTCACGCTGCCCGGCTTCGACATCGCGCGCAAGGCCACCGATCGCGCCGACCTGCAATTGCGCATGCAGGGCAATGCATTCCTGGGCGCATTTTTTGCGGTCAGCCCCATGTTGCAGGAGTTTGGCATCACGCAGGAGCAGTTCCGCGACGTCGTCCACAAGCAGTACGTGAAAAAATTCGGCAAGCTGGGCGACGCCGTGGTGCAGTCGAACATGGAAGTCATGCTGCAGGGCTTCGAGCGCGTCAAGGAGATTGCGATCGGCGCCATCGCCGATGCCGATCACTCCAGCCTCCGCGGCCAGGCGCTGCTGCCGATCTTCGAGGCAGTCGACATCCCCGAATTCGCTGAAGCAGCTTGCAGCACCGGCGCGGGCTGCCGTTCGCACGCCGCGCCCGAGGGTCAGGGTCCGCGCACTCCGATTTCCAGCGTCAGCACATTCGATGCGGAGTTCCGCTCGCACTTCGGCTACAACCAGCCGGCCACGCCGCTGTCGGCCATGGGCGTCATCGCCGCGGCCACCGGCGACACTGCTTCCAAGTATGTCGCGCGCCGCGAAACGCCGCTCTACATTCCCGAAAATTGCACGCAGTGCATGGAGTGCATCTCGGTGTGCCCGGATACGGCTTTGCCTAACTGCTCGCAGGACCTCGGCACGCTTCTTGGCACGGCAGTGACGCGCTACGTTGCGGATCCTGTCGAGCGCCGCAAGATGCTCGCGAAGCTCCCGGAGATTGAGAAGCTCACGCGCCAGCGCATGTTGGCCGAGATCAAGACCGGAACGCCGCTGCCAAAGATCGTTCGCGAGGTCACCGAGTCCGTTGACGGATTCTCAGCCCAGGCCAAGGCGCAGTTCTTCAGCATTATCGACAAAGTCCCGATGGCCTATCAGAAGGTCAACGCCATCTTCTCGTCGCCAGAGCGCAAGGCTCCCGGTTCAGGCGGCATCTTCTCGATTTTTGTGAGCGACCTGTGCAAGGGTTGCGCGGCTTGCGTCACGGCCTGCGGCGATCACCAGGCGCTGAAGATGGTGCAGGAAACGACAGACGTGAATGCCGAGCACACCACCGGAACGGCCTTCCTGGATCTGCTGCCCGATACATCGCAGAAGTTCCTGGGTCTCTACAACGGCGCCAATCCCGCGGACTCAAAGACCGCGACCCTGCGCAACATGCTCATGGTGCGTACCAACTACGACGCGCTGGTTTCCGGCGACGGCGCCTGCGCGGGCTGCGGCGAAAAAAGCGTGCTGCGCTCCATCGCTGCTGTCACCGAGGCGTACATGCGCCCGCTCTACCACGCCAAGAGCGAGCGTTTCGTTTCCAAGGCAGGCGAGCTGGAGAAAGCTGGCGCTGCCAAACTAGCCGCGCTGAAAGCGGCAAACGAAGAGGACTACACGCGCCTGCGCCAGGCCATCGCTCACCTCGTGATGGGTCTGGGCGGCGAAACTACCACCGACACCAAGTCGCGCATCGCGGCCTACGAGAAGGAGCACGGCGCAATCACCGATGCGCAACTCGTCGAGGCCATCGCCGCAGTCCTGCTCACCGAAGCCTTCAACCACAAGAACCTGCAGCCCGTCGACGGACGCCTCGCCAACGGCATGAGCGTGATGGCCATGGCTGCGCACACCGGTTGCAACACGGTCTACGGCTCAACCGCGCCCAACAATCCGCATCCTTATCCGTGGATGAACTCGCTCTTCCAGGACGGCGTAACCGTAGGCTGGCTCATGGGCGAGAGCTTCATCGTGGATCACGCGCGCCGCTCGGTCATTCCCGAGCGCTTGGCCGACATCGTTCTCTCCAGCGAAAACAAGGGCCTGTGCGAGGAAGAGTACTATCACTTCACGCACTTTACTGACGCTTTGATGACCGACGACGAGATCAAGGAACTGCCCAAGGTTTGGGTGGTCGGCGGCGACGGAGGCATTGGCGACATCGGCTATCAGAACACGTCGAAGGTGATGCTGCAGAACCGGCCCAACGTGAAGGTGCTGATGCTCGACACGCAGGTCTACTCCAACACCGGCGGACAGAACTCCGATTCGACGCCGATGCTCGGCGGCAACGACATGAATGTCTTCGGCGCGGCCACGCAGGGCAAGAACACTGAGAAGAAGACGGTGGCCGAGACCTTCCTCGCCGGTCACGGATCGCCGTTCGTCGCGCAGGTTTCCATGGCCAACGCGCCCAAGCTTTACCGCGCCATTCTCGACGGCCTTGAATATCGCGGAACCATGTTCCTGCAGGCCTTCACCACCTGCCAGCCCGAGCACGGCGTTGCCGACGACATGGCGCTCTTCCAGGCGCAACGCGTGCGCGACTCGCGCGGCGTGCCGGAGTTCGTCTTCAACCCGCGGCTGGGCGAGACCTACCAGGAAACTTTGGACGTCAAGGGCAATCCGTCGATTGATTTGGATTGGTACGAGACCAAGTCGAAGACGACCGGAGAAACCTATCGCTACACCGTTGCCCATTGGTGCACCACGGAAGCGCGCTTCCGCAATCACGTGAAGAAGATCAAGCCCGAGCAGGCGGAGAAGATGATTCCGCTAGAGAACATGCTGGTGCGCATCACGCAGCAGGATGTGGTCTATCGCTACTACCTGTTGCCCGAGCATCGCAGCTTCATTCCCGACTTCGGCGTCTACATCCAGGTTGATCAAGACGGAAAGTCGGTTTACTACGCGCTCAGCCGGCAACTTGTCATGTTCTGTACGGAGCGGCGCAAAGCCTGGCGCATGCTGCAGTCCAAAGCAGGCATCGTGAACCGCGAATACCAGGCGCAGAAGGCGATTCTGGCCGATCTCGAAGCCGGCAAGATTGCGAAGGACGAGTTCTTCGCGCACGCGCACGAGATGGTTGCGGAGAAGCTGGGAAAACCGGTGCTGGCGAAGGCGTAGCGGACAAATCAATCGGAAGACAACGAACGCGGACCCGCGGGTCCGCGTTCGCTTTCTGCGCAGGAAAGGCAGCTAAGTTCTCTCGCGCAGACGGAGCTCCCCGAAACAATCGATACATCGTTGCGCATGTTATTTTTTTGCTGAGGATCCGATTCTTCACACAGCCCCGCAAGAGGCGTGGTATGCTTCCCGCACCCAATCAGAAAAGGAGCGGCAGATGATCAATGTGAATATGGAGTTCGACAATCAGGCAGATTTAACAAATAAGGGGACAGTCTCCATCGACTGCAAAGCCACGGGCACCAAGCCCAACGTCCAGATTAGCTTCACAGTAACTCCTCACTCTGCGTCCGGGCAGCCAATCGCACCCATCGCTTTTACCCTTACCTGGTCGGATACGGATCAGTTAGTAAGTATTGTTGACGATATCCTGAATGCCAACCCAAATAGCTGACAACTCATCAAGTGGGTTGCCCCGATCCCGGCGAGCTCAATTCACCACAAACCGCGTACCCCAGAGGCCCCAGATCCCGCTTTCAGGTCCTTGGATAGCTTTTACCTCGGCATTGCGTATTTTGCCCTTGACCGTTTATGCCAAATCTGGCATATTTATGACGGGCAGAGCACGTGCAAGCCAGGAAACTGATCTTCGTCGGCGACTCCCACCCAATTCTGTGCGGGTTTCCGGAGCCGGTGCAACGCCACGTCGGGTACGCGATGTATCAGGCGCAGATTGGCAACAGACACCTGGACGCGAAACCCTTGAAAGGTTTTCCTGGCGGCATTCTGGAGGTCGTCTCCGATCATTTCGGTGACACCTTCCGCACGGTTTACACAGCCAGGCTGCAGAAAGCAGTGTATGTGTTGCACGCTTTTCAGAAGAAGGCAAGGCATGGAGTCGCTACGCCGAAGAGCGAAATCGATCTGGTGAAGCAACGATTACGGCGGGCCATCGAAATCGACCAGCAAGAGGAGGTATAGAAATGCCGAAACGCGAACGCGACTACGTGGTCAGCAGCGGAAACGTCTTCGCCGATCTTGGCGTGCCGAACCCCGAAGAGGCGCTGGCTAAGGCCGAACTGGCGAGCAAGATCGCAGAGCTCCTTCGCGAGCGAAAGCTAACACAGGCCAAAGCAGCCAAATTGCTGGGCATCGACCAGCCCAAGGTGTCAAATTTGCTGCGCGGAAATCTCACGGGGTTCTCATTGGAGCGCTTGATGCGTTTCCTTCTTCTCCTTGGCCAGGACATTCGGATCGCGGTCGAGGCTGCCCCGCGAGGTCGATCGCAAGCTCGTGTGCTCGTGGCCTAACGGAATCGAGAATCAATTCCATGAACCGGGATTGCACCGATTCGATCATCCTGGGTTTACCCGCCGAAGATCGCTGGCTAACATCAAAGAAGTTGTGGAGAAAAACATGACCGTGGACTGGTCGGGATGCGATCTTGTTGAGAGCGTTGCCGGAAAGGTGGGCGGAAAGCCTGTCGTCAAGGGCACGCGCATCCCTGCGGACACGATCCTCACCGGCGAAGAGTTGGACGCGACGGTCGAAGAGACGCAGGAGAGCTTCCCAAGCCTCCCGCTCGACACCATCCGCTGCATCCAGGCATACGGTCACTCCCACAAGCCCTTGTTACAGCCGTGAAGGTTCTGCTCGGCGAGAACATGCCCCACCAGTTGCGGGCGCAATTGCCGGACTTTGACGTGTCTACGGCGGTGTATGCCGGATTCGGCTTTAAGAATGGCGAGCTGTCAAACTACAATCTGTCTCGCTCGGGGGGTGCACCCCACCACCTTTGCAACCCCCTGAAACGCAACTTCCTTGCAACTCCCTGAAAACAGGCCCAAAAAACTTCCGTAGATTTGCAGATAATTTCCCCCTTCCGGCGCACAATCGTTCTATGAGCTGCCTCCAGGGCCAAGCGATCCGTCCGCGCCCCCAGTCTTCCTGCTTCCTGCCGGCTGTTAACTACTTACTAACCCCCCCCACCCCCCTCCCCCTATCTACAGGCTCGAACCTGGCGGAGCCGCCCACTACTCCCTGCTGGCCACTCCCTATTGCCTGTCTTCACCTCGCCCCGGGTTGGAACTGGAAGATGGCATCAGGAGGCTGGAAACTCGACGCAGGAAGCAGCAAACTGGCGGCAAACCGCGAAAAAGCGAGTTGTGAAACTGTGAAGCCGCCTCTTCCGAATGAAATCAATAGCTTAAACAGAAAAATCTCACAGTCTCACAGTTTCTGTGAGGTCTGCGAGATTGTTGAGCAAAATCGCATCGGTTTGCGGCGCGACTGAAGTAGCGCCCTTTCAAATCCATATTGATGCGACTAGTTCCAGGGAACGTAGAGGTCGACGTACTCGTTGACGGGCATGGACTCGAGGCGCGCGCGATCGAGCGAGGCATCGAGAATGCGCTGTTGCTGCGGAGCGGGGAAGCGGCGGCGGAGGTTGGTTTTGAATTTTTCGACGAGCAACGGCAAGCCTTCGTCGCGGCGGCGGCGATGACCGATGGGGTATTCGACCGTCTCCTCCAGCACGGTGCCGTCTTCGAGAACGGCACGGAGTGCGTTGGCGATGGAACGCTTTTCTGGGTCGTGGTAGTCGCACGTGAACTGGGGCTCTTCGACGCAGGTGATGCTGTCGCGCACGGCATCGATGCGCTTGCCCCAGACAGGATCGAGGGCGATGGCGTCTTCGTAGTCGGCGGCGGCGAGGCGGCCAAAGAGGAGCGGCACGGCGATCATGTATTGCACGCAATGGTCGCGATCGGCGGGGTTCGCGAGCGGGCCCTTTTTGTCGATGATGCGGAGGCAGGCTTCATGGGTTCTCACGGTGATACTTCGAATTGCCGAGGCGTTCAGGCCGCGCGCGGCTAATTGCGCGTGCAGATTCATGGCGGCTTCAACGGCGGTTTGCGCGTGGAATTCGGCCGGGTAACTGATTTTGAAGAGGACGTTCTCCATTACATAGGAACCATAAGGCCGCTGGAATTTGAAGGGCTGGCCGCGGAAGGAGACATCGTAGAAGCCCCAGCTTTTTGCGGTCAGCGCGGAGAGGTAACCCATCTCTCCGGCGCGGGCCATGAGCGCCAGGCGCACGGCGCGGCTGGTGGCGTCGCCCGCGGCCCAGCTCTTGCGCGAGCCGGTGTTGGGCGCGTGGCGATAGGTGCGCAGGCTCTGGCCGTCGACCCATGCGTTGGAGATGGCATTGATGGTCTGGTCGCGCGTGAGGCCGAGCAACTGGCAGACGACGGCCGTGGAAGCGACTTTGACGAGGACGACGTGATCGAGGCCGACCTTGTTGAAGGAGTTTTCGAGCGCGATGCAGCCCTGGATTTCGTGGGCCTTGATCATGGCTGTCAGTACATCCCGCATCTTGACCGAAAGGCGGCCTTCGGCGATCGCCGTGCGCGAGAGCCAGTCGGCGGTGGCTAGGATTGCGCCGAGATTGTCGGAGGGATGGCCCCACTCGGCGGCGAGCCAGGTGTCGTTGAAGTCGAGCCAACGGATGATAGCGCCGATGTTGAAGGCCGCCTGGACGGGATCGAGCACGAAGTTGGTGCCCGGAACGCGCGCGCCGTTGGGAACCACAGTGCCGGGCACGATGGGGCCGAGGAGTTTGGTGCAGGCAGGATATTCGAGGGCTTCGAGGCCGCAGCCGAGCGTGTCGATGAGGCAGTGCTGCGCGGTGGTGTAGGCCAGATCGCTGGTGATCTTGTAGCTCAGCGCGTAGTCGGCGATGTCGGCGAGGACCTGATCGGGCGCGGGGCGGTCGTTGCTGATGGGCGAGGACAAACGGGCTCCTTGCGTTCTAGCTTCGCGCCTCAATCGGCACAAATGCGAGATTCTCAGGGCCAGTGTAAACCGCCGACGGGCGGATGATCTTCCCATCCTGGCGCTGCTCGATGATGTGCGCGGCCCAGCCGGCGGTTCGCGCCATGACGAAGATGGGCGTGAAAAGCTCTACGGGAATGCCCATGAGGTGATAAGCCACGGCCGAATACCAGTCGAGGTTGGGAAACATGCGCTTGGCATCGTGCATGGTGGTCTCGATGCGCTCGGCGATGGAGAATAAGCGTTGGCCCTCGGCGTCGACGGCCAGTGAGCGCGCCAGTTTCTTAATCACATCGCTGCGCGGGTCGCTGATGGTATATACCGGATGGCCGAAGCCGATGACGACCTCATGGTTGGCGACGCGGCGGCGGATGTCGGCCTCGGCCTCGTCGGGCGATGCGTAGCGCTGCTGGATGACGAGAGCCACTTCATTAGCGCCGCCGTGCTTAGGCCCCTTGAGCGCCCCGATAGCGCCGCAGATGCAGGAGTACATGTCGGAGCCGGTTCCGGCGATGACGCGCGCGGTGAAGGTGGAGGCGTTGAACTCGTGCTCGGCATAAAGGATGAGCGAAACCTGCATGGCGTGGGTCCACTCTTTGCTGGGCGGCTTTTCGTGCAGCAGGTGGAGAAAATGTTCGGCGAGAGGTTCGCTGTCGGCGGCGGTCTCGATTCTTTTGCCATGGCGCGCATAGTGGTGCCAGTAGAGAAGCATGGACGGCTGCGAGGCCAGGAGCGCATCGGCAATGTTGCGCTCACCCGCTTCGTTGTGGTCTTCGGCTTCTGGCCGCAGGCAGCCGAGCACCGAAACGCCGGTGCGCAGTACGTCCATGGGGTGCGCGGAGGCGGGGAGTTGCTCGAGAGCGTGCTTCACTTCAGGCGGCAAGCTGCGCAGGGCGAGCAGGCGTTTTTTGTAGGCGGAGAGCTCGGCGGCGGTGGGCAACTTGCCGTGGATGAGCAAGTGCGCCACTTCGGCAAATTCGCAGTGGGAAGCGAGATCGGCAATATCGTAGCCGCGATAGTGCAGGTCGTTGCCGCTCTGGCCGACGGTGCAGACGGCGGTGTTGCCCGCAGGCGTGCCCGACAGCGCAACCGACTTTTTGGGTTTGAAAGCGGCGGGCTCGTGGCTCGTCTCTTGAACACTCATGATGACCCCCGGGAAAGCACTAAATTAGCGGATGAAAACAGGGAATGTCTACTCGGACTTCTTGCCTTTCGCGAAAAGTTCGTCGAGCTTCTGTTCGTAGGCGTGGTAATCGAGGAATTTGTAGAGTTCGTCGCGGGTCTGCATGAGCGGCAGCGCGTTTTTTTGCGTGCCTTCTGCTCGGATGGTCTCGTAGACCTTGAGCGCGGCGGCGTTCATGGCGCGATAGGCGGCGCAGCAATACAAAATAATGTCGACTCCGGCGGCTGCGAGCTCTTCGCGCGTGAAGAGCGGGGTTTTGCCGAACTCGGTGATGTTGGCGAGGATGGGGACGCCGACGGCTTGGCGAAACTGCTTGTACTGGCCAAGCTCGGTGACGGCTTCGGCAAAGATCATGTCTGCGCCGGCGGCCACGTAGGCTTGGGCACGCTCGATAGCGCGGGAGAGGCCTTCGCTGGCGAGGGCGTCGGTGCGCGCCATGAGGACGAAATCGGAATCGGTGCGTGCGTCGACAGCGGCCTTGATGCGATCGGCCATTTCTTCTGCGGGAACGAGCTCCTTGCCCGGCCGGTGGCCGCAACGCTTGGCGCTCACTTGATCTTCAATATGAACTGCGGCCGCGCCAGCCTTGATCATCTGGCGGATGGTGCGCGCGATGTTGAAGGCTCCGCCCCAGCCGGTATCGATATCGACGAGCAATGGCAACGGGCAGGCGTCGGTGATGCGGCGGACGTCGATGAGTACGTCCTCCATGGTGCTGATGCCGAGGTCGGGAACGCCGAGCGAGTTGGCGGCGACGCCTCCGCCGGAGAGATAAATGACACGGAAACCCGTGGCCTGGGCGAGCCGCGCCGCGTAGGCGTTGATGGCGCCGACGACCTGCAGAGGCTTTTCTGCCGCGAGCGCCGCGCGAAAGCGCGCGCCGGGTGAGTTGTGATTGGGAATGTCCGCCATCGCCTTTCCTTGGCGCATCATAGCAGGACGGCCGCATAGACGGCTTCCGCAAGTGGGGCGTGGGATGCGACAATCATCGCGTCGGGGCCTTCCCTGTTGATCCGGCCGACGGACGGCATTCTCTCCCACTCTTTCGGAGCCCGTTGTCGTGGGTGCCGAAAGGCTGGGGCAACCCAAAGATGTTTGACGCCGGATCAATTCACAAATGGCTCTGCCCGAGGAGAAACATCAGATGAAACGCGTTTTGATCTGTACGGGTTTGCTTTTTGCCGCAACCACGCTTCTGGCCCAGATGGCGCCGCCCAAGCCGCCGCCGAAGAGCCCGCCGGCCACGTGCACGGCGACCATTGGCGGCAAGACCATCACCATTACTTACAACTCACCCCGCGTGAATGGCCGCGAGGGCAAGATTTTTACCCCGGACGGTCTCATTAAGCAGACGCATAAGTCTTACCCTGTTTGGCGAGCCGGAGCCAATTCAGCCACCACGCTGCACACCGATGGCGACATTATGATCGGCGATCTGATGGTTCCCGCGGGGACGTACACGCTGTTCGTTGACATCTCCGACACGGCGCGTTGGGTGCTGATTGTGAGCAAGGCGACCGGCGAATGGGGATTGGCCTACGATCCCGCGAAGGACCTGGGCAAGGTGCCGATGATGACGTCGAAGCCGCCGGCCATGGTGGAGGACTTGACCTACACCTTGACCGACGATGGCGGCGGCAAGGGCACGCTGACGCTGGCGTGGGAAGACGTGAGCGCGTCGGTGCACATCATGGCGCACTGAGGACGGCTCTTTTCCGGAGTTTCCGGCATCCAAAGAGAGGGCGGCTCTTGCTGAAAGTTGTCGCCTTCTGGCTAAAATTGAAGGCAGTGGGAGATTCCTGCCGGAGAGGTAAGAAACTTGCCCTTGTATCCGTATCGCTGCAAGGAATGCGGCCATCGTTTTGAAAAAATCCAGAAATTCGGCGCCAAGCCGGAAAAGGTCTGTCCCAAGTGCGGCGGCGCACTGGAGCGCACGCTCACCGCGCCGGGCCTCAACTTCAAGGGCGCGGGATGGTATGTGAACGACTACGCACCCAAAAGCGCCAGCTCCAACTCAGCGTCGGGCGGGAGCTCGGGCGGGGAATCTGCGCCGGCGGAGAAGAAAACCGGGGCCGATACTCAGAGCGATTCCGGGGCCAAGGCCGAGTCGAAGACTGCGAGCGGCGGTGAGTCGGGTTCCTCCAGTTCGGCGACGTCTGCTCCTGCCACTTCCTCCAAAGCGGCGGACAAGTGACACTCAGCCACGCCGCCATAGGATAATGGAGACCTTGCACCGCAAGGCTCCGAAATGAATTCCAATCTTTCGCAAGATACTGCAACGGTTCCTGGCAAAGCTGGGCCGGCGCGCGCCTTTCGACTGACGCTTCGTGCGCTTGCTGCTGCGGCGCTCGTGTTATTTGCGACGGGTATTTGGGCTGGCGCGCTGCACTTCAACGCGGACGTTGCGGAATCTTTGCGCTGGGCGGGACTGGTGCTCTTTGTTCCCGTGGCCGTGAATCGGCGATCACTGCTGGTGTGGACATTCCTTGCCATGATCGCCGGGGCGGAGCTCGGCGCGGACGCACCGCATTTCGCCGTGCAGACCCGGTTTCTGGGCGACATCTTCCTGCGCCTCATCCGCATGATTGTGGCTCCGCTCATCTTTGGCGGGCTGGTGACGGGAATCGCCGGCCACGGCGAGCTGCGCGGAGTAGGACGCGTGGCGCTGAAGGCGCTGATCTTTTTTGAGGTGGTCACGACGCTGGGGATCTTTCTCGGCGCCATCGCCATCAATCTCTCCGGAGCGGGCTGGGGCGTAGCGCTGCCCGCTGCGGCACAGGCCGCTGCAGCACCAACGCATGCGCCGGGATGGCAGGACGTTATCCTCAACGTCTTTCCCGAGAACATTGCGCAAGCCGTGGCGCAGAATCAGGTGCTTCAGGTCGCGGTGTTTGCGCTGCTTTTTGGCGTAGCGCTGGCCATGCTGCCCGAGCCGCGCCGCGCGCCGCTGGTCTCGGTGCTGCAGTCGCTCACCGACGTCATGTTCCGGATCACGAAGATCGTCATGCTGATGGCGCCGGTGGCCGCGGGAGCGGCGCTGGCCTACGCGGTGGGCAGCATGGGATTGCTGACGCTGGTGCCGCTGGCGAAGCTGGTGGGAACGTACTATACGGCGCTGGGATTGTTCGTACTGCTGGTGCTCGTGCCGATTCTTTTTCTGGCGCGCATTCCCGTGGGCCGCTTCTGCGCCGCGGTGGGCGAGCCGGCCGCCATTGGTTTCGCCACCACCACATCAGAGGCCGCATTGCCGCTGGCCATGGAGCGCATGGAAGAGTTCGGTGTGCCGCGCTGGATTGTTTCCTTCGTGATTCCCACGGGCTACAGCTTCAACATGACCGGATCGAGCTTGTATCTCTCCATGGCCGCGATCTTTGCCGCGCAGGCTGCGGGCATGCACCTGAGCGTAGGCGAGCAACTGATCATGGTGTTCACGCTGATGCTCACCAGCAAAGGCGTGGCCGGTGTGCCGCGCTCGGTGCTGGTGATTTTAATGGGCACCGCGGCTTCGTTCCATATTCCTACCACGGCGATCATGCTCCTGCTGGGCGTGGATACATTGCTCGACATGGGGCGCACCGCAATGAACGTGATTGGCAACTGCATGGCGGCGGCGGTTGTCGCGAAATGGGAAGAAGGCAGGGAATAAGGGACCTAGCCACCCCATCGAGCAAAAATCGCTCGATGGGGGCCCCAGCAGGAAACAAGGGAACGAGAAGACAGGAGTTAGGAAAGGATGCCTCGCGGCATTTCTATAATTTAGGTATGGCGGAACATATCGGGCCAGAACACATCGGAATCGTGGCGTGCTCCTCCGAGGGCGCGGCGCTTTGCTACCGGACCATCTGCGCGGAAGGCGCGGGGATTCTTGGCGCACGCGCGCATCCTGAGATCACGGTGCACACGCCATCGTTCGCCGGCTACATTGAGCTAATGGAGCGCGGCGACTGGCCGGGCGTGGGCGAGATGATGCTGACGTCGGCGCGGGTGTTGGCGGGGGCCGGCGCCGATTTCCTTATCTGCCCCGACAATACGATCCACCAGGCATTGCCATGGATTGAGCAGCGGTCGCCGTTGCCGTGGCTGCATATCGCGGAGGTGGTTGCCGCCGCGGCTGCGGAGCGAGGCTTCCGGCGGCTGGCGATTACGGGAACGAGATGGCTGGTTGAGAGCGAAGTCTATCCGGAGCAACTTGCGACGCGCGGTATTGAAGCCGTGCGGCCGAATGCCGAAGAGCGCGAAGAGATCAACCGCATCATTATGGAGGAGCTGACCTACGGCATCTTCAAGCCCGAGGCGGTTGGGGCGTTCCAGCGCATTATCGGGCGGTTGAAGGCGGAAGGTTGCGACGCCGTGGTTTTGGGCTGCACCGAGATTCCGCTGCTGATGAACGACGCAAACTCGCCGCTGCCCACGCTCGACTCCACGCGCCTGCTGGCGCGGGCGGCGCTGCGCAGAGCCACGCGCGCGGCTGCGCATACGGCGCGGTGAGCGCATCGCAACGGCCCGAAACGCTACCATAGTGCGTGAAGATGCTTCTCGATCCCATTCCGTCGTCGGTGGAGCACGCCGATTTCGCCGCTCTCGAGTGGGAGCCGCTACTGGCGTTGGTGGCTGGGTACGCCGCATCGCCGGTAGGCCGCGAGGCGATTCTCGCATTGCAGCCCTCGACCGATGAGGAGTGGATCGGCCGCCAGCATCGGCTGGTGAGCGAAGTGCGGCTCTTGCTGGAGGAGCAGGTCTCGATTCCTCTCGGCGGCCTGCTCGATCCGACACAATTGGCCGCCAAGGCGCAGATCGCAGGCGCGGCGCTGGAAGCGGCGGAGCTGCAGAGTGTGGCGCGGCTCGCAAATGACGTCGCGTCGTGGCAGGCTCTGCTGCGCGAGCCGCCCATGCGGCTGGTGGGCAAGCTGCCGGGGCTGTCGGATTTGTCGGCAGCACTGACGACGAGTTTGCGGCCGCTGGCCGAATCGATTGAGCGCAAGATTCAACCCGACGGGTCGCTCGCCGACGATGCAACGCCCGAGCTGAATCGTATCCGCCGCGAGCAGGAGCGCCAGCAGAGGGTGATTGAGGAAAGCCTGCGCTCGGCGCTGCGCAAGCTTGCGGTCGAAGGCGCGACGCAGGAAGAACTGATTACGATTCGCGGCGAGCGCTTTGTGATTCCCGTGCGCGCTGAGCTGAAGAGGCGCGTGACGGGCGTGATTCACGGAGCCAGCTCCTCGGGGCAGACGGTTTACGTGGAACCGCTCGAGACCATCGAGCAGAACAACGAACTGGTTCGGCTCATCGAGGAGGAGCAGGCGGAGATTCACCGCATCTTTGTCGCGCTCACGCGGCAAGTGGCCGGCTACGCGCACAGCCTGGTCGAGGGCGCGCGCGTGCTGGCGCTGGTGGATAGCCTGCTGGCGCGGGCGCGATTCGGGCAGCAATTTGATTGCGTTGCGCCGAATTTCGGGCCGGAGCGTTTGGCGCTTGAGGGCGCGCGGCATCCGTTGCTTGAGAAGCGATTGCGGGCAACGGGAGGGGCCATTGTTCCCTTGGATTTGGAACTAACGGCGGAAGAGCGGCAACTGATCATCAGCGGGCCTAATACCGGCGGCAAGACCGTGGCGCTGAAAACGACCGCGCTGCTGGCGATGATGGCGCAGGCGGCAATTCCGGTGCCTGCAACGGCGGCGAGCTTTCCGGTGTTCACGGCGTTCCTGGCCGATATCGGCGATGCGCAATCGATCGAGGCGGCGCTCTCGACATTTTCAGCGCACATCGTGAATCTCGATCGGCTTTCGCGGCTGGCGGATGCGCGCTCGCTGGTGTTGCTCGACGAACTGGGCTCGGCCACCGATCCTGAAGAGGGCGCGGCGCTGGCGGTGGCCGTGGCGGCGTATTTTCTCGCAGCCGGCGCCTGGACGCTGATTTCGACGCACCACACCTCGCTCAAGGTTTACGCGGCGAACAACCCGGGCGTCCGCAATGCGGCCGCGGGAGTGGACGAAAAGACTCTGGTTCCGAATTACCAGTTTCATTTGGGCGTACCGGGCGCGTCGGCGGGCATCCAGACGGCAGAGCGGCTGGGTCTGAATGCGGCGATTATTGCTGCGGCGCGGGAGCGGCTGGGATCGCAACAGGCCGACATTGCGCGCTTCCTCGACAAGCTTCATTCCGAGTTGGCCGAGCTCGACGTGGAACGCAAGGCCGCTCGCGAGCAGCAATACGCGCTCAACCAGGAGCGGAAGAAGCTGGAGCGCGAGGGCGACGTGGAGATGCGCAACCGCGTGCGCGAACTCGAAGGCAAGCTGGCCTCGCTCATGAAAGAGTTTGAGTTCCAGATGCGCGAGAACGTGCGCGTGATTGAGGACCGCGCGGCGCAGCAGAAGTTATCGAAAGAGGCCGAGCGGCGCATTCAGCGGCTGCGGCGCGAGTTCCAGGAGAGCTTCAACCAGGCGGTGGTCGCGCATCGCACGGGTGCGGACCAGGGCGATGCCAATGCTCAACCGCACGTGCTGCGGCACATCGCGCCGGGCGATCGCGTGCTGATCAAGGCCATGAACAAGATCGGCGTGGTGCAGCGCGAGGTGGAGAAGGATCTTTTCGAAGTGGCGCTGGGACCGATCAAGATGCGGGCAAAGAGAGACGAGCTTGCTGAAGCGTCAGGCCCAGCTGCGGTGAAGGCGGACCCACTTGGCGCGGCGCGGAGACAGATAGGCGTGCATGTTTCGGTGACGAGCGCGAACACGGACGAGATGCGGATGGAGATCAATTTGATTGGCCGCACGGTGGATGAAGCGACCAACGAGCTCGAAAAGTATCTCGACCGCGCATTTATGGCCGGCCTCGAACGCGTGCGCGTGATTCACGGCCACGGAGCCGGGATTCTGCGCCGCGGCGTGCGCGAGTTCTTGAAGAATCATCCGCACGTGGCAGGAATCGAAGAGGCTCCGCAGAACGAGGGCGGGCAGGGTGCGACGCTGGTGGAGCTGCGGCAGTAGCCGTCGGGGATCTTGATTGCCAGCGGATCCTGGACCATGCGCTCAAGTGCTTCAAATTCCCTTGAGAATTGCCTCTTTTCCCACACCTTTGTGCGCGGCGATTGCTGAAAGGATTGCGTTCAGGGTTCCGATGCGCAAAGGATCATGCGCGGGGACAGCAACTCGATGGTGGGCGGGAACAGAAGTTTGCAGGATCACATGACTGCCAACCTGATGGACTTGCTCGTAGCCCCATTGTTTGCAAAGGTGCTTCACCAGCTTGCTCCCGCTTAGATCGCGCGGCAATTTCATGCGACCGCCAGCACCTCGTCACGGACAAGGCGCAGCCGGACGGACTCTGGTGGAGCCGAATCGAAATAGAACGCAGCAACCGCCTCACGGACGTTGGCCCTGAGCTCCTCCCAGGTGTCGGCCTGCGTGAAGATGCTTTCACCCAAAGCTTCGGCTGTGTAGCCGCCGTCGACTTCTTGCGCGACCTCAAACACGAGCTCCTTCATCGATCGCCCCCCTCGTTCTTCGATTCTAGCTTATCCTCAAGCCATCGCTTCCCGGCCCATGGGTTCGAACTTCAGCTGATTCGATTTCCGGTCGACGTCGATCTTGACGTGCGCGCCATGCAGGACTTCGCCGTCGAGGATCTTGATCGCCAGCGGGTCCTGGACCATGCGCTGTAAGGCGCGCTTGAGCGGACGCGCACCGTAGGCCGTGTCGGAGCCTCCAGTGAGGATCAACTGCCGCGCGGGCTCCGTCAGTTCGAGCGAGATGGCTCGGTCTTCGAGCAGTTTGCGTACTTCATTCAAGCGCAGGTCGAGAATCTTGCTCAACTGCGCGTTGCCCAGCGAGCGGAAGATCACGATATCGTCCACGCGGTTGAGGAACTCCGGGCGGAAGTGCTCGCGCAGAACACGCATCACGCTTTCGCGCGCCATGTCGAAATCATGCTCGGTTTTGAGCGACTCGCCAGTAAGCATGGCCGCGCCAAGATTCGAGGTCATTATGAGCACCGTGTTCTTGAAGTCGACGGTGCGGCCCTTGGCATCGGTCAGCCGTCCGTCGTCCATTACCTGCAACAGCACGTTGAAGACGTCGGGATGCGCCTTTTCGATTTCGTCGAAGAGGATCACTGCGTATGGACGGCGATGAATGGCCTCGGTCAACTGGCCGCCTTCGTCGTAACCCACGTAGCCCGGAGGCGCTCCGATGAGACGAGCCACGGCGTGTTTTTCCATGTACTCGCTCATGTCGATGCGCACTAGGGCCTGCTCGTCGTCGAAGAGGAACTCGGCGAGCGCGCGGGCGGTTTCGGTTTTGCCGACGCCCGTCGGTCCCAGAAAAATGAACGAACCGATGGGGCGCTTCGGGTCGCTCAAACCGGCACGCGAGCGGCGAATGGCATTTGCCACCACGCTGAGCGCGGCATCCTGACCGATCACGCGTTCGCGCAAACGGTCTTCCATCTGGACGAGCTTCTTCACCTCGCCCTCCAACATGCGGCTGACGGGAATGCCGGTCCATTTTGAAACAATTTTGGCGATGTCCTCCTCGTCGACCTCCTCTTTCAACATGCGCGTGGCGCCGGATCCGTCTTTGCCGGATCCATCCTGCGCGGCGTTCAGTTTTTTGAGCTCGGCTTCGAGCTTGGGCAACTCGCCGTACTGGATCTGCGCGGCGCGATCGAGCTGGCCCTTGCGGGTCTGTTCTTCCATTTCGAAGCGCAGGGCTTCGATTTTCTTTTTCAAATCGCCGATGCGGTTGATGGCTTCGCGCTCCTTGGTCCAGCGGGCGCGGAGGGCCGTAATTTGTTCGCGCAGGTTGCCGATCTCGTGCTCCACAGCTTTGAGCCGTTCCTTGCTGTTGGAGTCGGTTTCGCGCTTCAAAGCCGCACGCTCGATTTCGAGCGACGTGGCCTGGCGCTCCAACTGATCGATCTCAGTGGGGACGGAGCCGATCTGGATCGAAAGCGAAGCGGCGGCTTCGTCGACAAGATCGATGGCCTTGTCGGGCAGGAAACGATCGCTGATGTAGCGGTGCGAGAGCGTGGCCGCGGCCACAATGGCGGCATCCTTGATGCGCACGTTGTGGTGCTGCTCGTAGCGGTCTTTCAGGCCGCGCAGGATGGCGATCGTGTCCTCGACGTTGGGCTCGCCCACGTAGACGATCTGGAATCTGCGCTCGAGGGCCGCGTCCTTCTCAATGTACTTGCGGTACTCGTTGAGCGTGGTTGCGCCGATGGCGCGCAGTTCGCCGCGCGCCAGAGCAGGCTTGAGCATGTTGCTGGCGTCGATGGCCCCCTCGGCCGCGCCCGCGCCGACGAGCGTGTGCAGCTCGTCGATGAAGAGTACGATCTGGCCGTTCGCTTCTTCGATCTCCTTGAGCACGGCCTTGAGGCGGTCTTCGAACTCACCGCGGTACTTGGCGCCGGCCAGCATGGAGCCCAGGTCGAGCGAGATGACGCGCTTGTCGCGCAGGCTCTCGGGCACGTCGCCGGAGACGATGCGGCGGGCTAGGCCCTCGACGATGGCGGTTTTGCCCACGCCGGGCTCACCGATGAGCACCGGATTGTTTTTTGTCCGGCGGCTCAGCACCTGAATTACGCGGCGAATCTCTTCGTCGCGGCCGATGACGGGATCGAGCTTGCCGCGGCGCGCGAGATCGGTGAGGTCTTTGGCGTACTTCTCGAGGGCCTGGAATTTGCCCTCGGGGTTCTGGTCCGTGACGCGTTGCGAGCCGCGCACGGCGGTGAGCGCCTTGAGAATGGCGTCGCGAGTTGCGCCAACTGCGACCAGTGCATCCCGCGCCGGGTCGCTTTTGAGGCCGGCGATACCGAGGAGCAAATGCTCGGTGGAGACGTACTCGTCTTTGAAGTTGGTGGCTTCCTTGAATGCCTGCTCAAGCGCCTTGTTCAGCGACTGCCCGATGCCCGGCTGCGCGGCCGCGCCGGCCACGCGAGGCAGTTTCTCCTCGATGCCGTGCAGGTCGCTCTCCAGGCGCTCCGTGGGCACACCGATCTTTTCGAGCACCGCGGGGATCACGCCCTCGCGATCCTCAATGAGCGCCAGCAACAGGTGCACGGGCTGCAACTCGGGGTTGCCCAGCTCGGCAGCGCGCGTCTGCGCCTGCTGGATCGCCTGCTGCGCTTTCACGGTGAATTTGTCAAAACGAATGGCCATAAAAAACAGCTCCTAGCTGCTAGCTCCCAGCCACCGACTTTCAGCTACCAGCTTCTCCCTGCCGGGGGACTGGAGTCCAGATTGATCATCAAATATTTCTGGGAAGGCGGGAGCTTGGGTCCCAGCTGCTCATCCTGTTTGATGAGACTATAGCACACATGATTCATGAAATATGAGCGTACAACGCTAACATATTAATGTGCTTTTTAAGTATTTTATTTGTAGTCACTTAACATGAGTTACTCGCCGATATTGGGTCTCAATTCGTCGCAAGAAGGTCGTGGCAAGGGCGCTAAGCAATCTGGCTGGCGTAGGAGGGGAGCCAACGGAGGGTCAGCACGGTGATATCGTCGTCCTGGCCAAAGTCCTGCGCGGCATGGGCGATGGATTCGGCGGATTGGGTGGAAACGGCGGCGGTGCGTTCGAAGCCAAAGAGCTCGCCGGCGGAGTTGCGGGCTTCGATCACGCCGTCGGTCAACAGCACCAGCGAGTCGCCTGGGTCGAGTTGGAAGCGCGCAGCCGCGAATTGCATGCCGGGGACTACTCCGAGAGGCAGAGCGCCTTCGACCGCCATCTCTTTGCCGTTCAGATAGGGCGGCAGGTGCCCGGCGTTGGCCAGTTCGACGCTTCCGTTGCAATCGATGCGCATGGCCAGGCAAGTGACCAGGCCGCGGCCTTGCAGACGCTCGTTCAGAAGCGCCAGAATGCTGCCGGGATCGGAGGTGAATTTGAAAGCGGTGCGAATGGAGCCGACGATCAGCGCCGCCAGCATTCCGGCCTTCAGTCCCTTTCCCGCCACGTCTCCCACAATGATCAAGGTGCTTCCGTCGCGCGCGTCCGGAAGCACCTGGAAGAAATCTCCGCCCACCTCGCGCGAAGGCTGGTAGACGCTGTGGATGACAAGCCCGGGAGTGGGCGGCAGCTTTTCGGGGATCAGGTACTGCTGAATCTCGCGCGCCGACTGCATCTCGCCGGCCAGCTCAGCGCGTTCTCGCGCCGTGCGCTGCTGATCGCGTGATAGCAGCCCCATCAAGACAATCAATACGCAGGCAGAAACCACCGTAAATGCGTGGCTTGCTGCACTATGCCATGCGATCACGACTTGCTGCGCCCCGGGGAACAT